>NZ_JAPTYD010000045.1 GCF_026913015.1 Paracoccus benzoatiresistens | reverse complement strand
GCATTGCACCGAACAGACCGCGCTGCCGAACGCGGGCGCGCTTTGGGCGCAGGTCTTTGCGGCCATCGGGCTGAAGGCCGCGCCTGCCGCCTCGGGCTGCTGCGGCATGGCGGGGCTTTTCGGGCATCAGGAACGCCATCAGGCCATGTCGCGCAAACTTTACGACTTGTCATGGCGCGATCATGTCGAAGGCGGGGCGCCGGTCCTTGCCACGGGGTTTTCCTGCCGCTGCCAGGCCGAGCGGTTCAGTGGCAAGGGCCTGCGCCATCCGCTGGGGATGATCGCCGACACATTGCGTGGATAGCGGCGGGGTGGATGCGCGGGCATTCCGGTCGGCCTGCGCTTTGCGTCACCGATCCATGCGGCTTGAAGGCCGCAGAATGCGTCCCGGCTGGCGCCTAGTCGCAGACATGGGCCAGAAGCCCCGCGCCGCCCCCTTCGATGTCCATGTTCAGCGCTTCATAGGCGCCTTCGGGATCCTTGCCGCGGATCGCCTTGACGATGCGCAGATGAGGGTGCGGATCCCAGTTCGGCGGCAGGCCCGCGTCGTAGAGATGCGACAGCAGCGGGCCGCAGCGGACCCACAGGTTCGACACCACCTCATGGGTCACGGGCAGGCCCGCGATCTCGCACAGCTTCAGGTGGAACTTGGTGTTCAGACCGATGGCGCGGGAAAAGTCGCCCTGGTCTTGGGCTGTGCCAAGATCGACATGGATCTGTTCCAGAGCGTCAACCGCCTCGGGCGAGGCGGCAATGGCGGCCTGGCGTGCGGCATTGCCTTCCAGGAAGCCGCGGATCTTGCGGACCTCGATCAATGTCGCGCGCGTCAGATGCGGAACCGAGATCCGGCCACGCCCGTCCATCTCCAGCGCATGTTCCGTGACCAGGCGCAGCAGGGCCTCTCGCATGGGAGTCGCGCTGATCCCGAAGCTTCTCGAGATCGGCCTTAAGGGCAATTCGTCCCCCGGCTTCATCCGGCCCTCCATTAGCGCCTCGCGCAGGCTGGTATAGGCAAGCTCGCTGAGGCTTTGCCTTTGGATAGGTTTTATCCACTCGCTTGCTGTTGGTTCCAAACTTCCCTCTGCTCGGTTGCCGCCAAGACGGCGGATTGCAATTGACTTGCCGTTATAACATGTGGCTTATAACGGTAATTGATGGTGCATGCTAGCTGTGAGGAGGCAGTTGCACCAATGGAGGGTTACATGCTTGCGCTGCGCAAAAACATACCCGGCCCTGGGGCCGAACTGGTCAGCATTGACCTGCCAGAACCGCTCACCGCTGGCGAAATCCGGGTGGATGTGCAGGCGGTCGGGATTTGCGGCAGCGATCTGCATGCCCATGCCTGGGATCCGTCCTATGGATTCATGGCGCCCTTTCTGCCCCTAACACTGGGGCATGAATTTTCCGGAATCGTCGCTTCCGTTGCCCCTGATGTTACCGAAGTTTCCGTAGGGGACAGCATTGTCTGTTGGCCCACGGTGACCTGCGGCACATGTGCCACCTGCCGCGCCGGGCGTCCGGGCGGATGCGAGGCACGCCGCATCATCGGCCTGCACCGCGACGGGGGCTTTGCCGAAAGCGTGCGGATGCCAGCGGCGAACGCGCTGCCGCTGCCCGCGGGCCTGCCGCTGGACGTGGCGGCATTGACAGAACCTTTGGCAGTTTCGATCAACGCGGTCGATGTGGCAGAGGTCGCGCCAGGCGACCGGGTGGTCGTCCTTGGTCCCGGACCCATTGGCATGGGGATTGCGCTGGTTGCCTGTGCCCGCGGCGCCGATGTGCTGCTGGCGGGCTTTCGCGACGATGCGCGGCTGGCGCTGGCCCGCGACATGGGCATTTCGGCGGTTGCCGATCTGGCGCAGGTCACGCTGGCCGCGGCTGTGCAGAGCCGTTTCAACGTCGCGCCGGATGTCGTCCTTGAGGCGACGGGGCGTCCGGCCAGCGTGGCAGAGGGGCTTGCAATTCTGCGCCCGGGGGGCGTGCTGACCGTTGTCGGCATCCATGCCGAGCCGCTGTCGCTGGACCTTAACCAGCTTGTGCGCGGCAAGAAACAGTTGCGCGGCGCGCATGATTCGACACCGCGGGGCTTCGCCGAGGCGATCGCGCGCCTGGCCGCGGACCCCGCGCTTTACGCCCGGATGATTACCCACCGGCTGCCGCTGGGGCAGGCCGAGGATGGGTTCGCGCTAGCCCGAAAGGGCGCGGCGCTGAAGGTGATGCTTTTTCCCTGGGGAGGTTGAGGAAAATGTTTGAAGCCGGGACTTTGTCCGTCATTGCGCCCCGCGCAGGCGGTCCCGAGGTGCTTGAACTGGTGCGACGAGATTTGCCCGCGCTGAAGTCGGGCGAGATGCGCGTGCGCGTTCACGCAGCCGGGGTGAACCGCCCCGACGCCATGCAGCGCTCCGGAAACTACCCGCCGCCGCCTGGCGTGACCGATGTGCTGGGACTGGAACTGGCGGGCGAGGTGGTCGAGACCGCCCCCGACGTGACCCGCTTTCAGCCTGGCGACCGCGTAATGGTGTTGGTCGCGGGCGGCGCTTATGCCGAGGAAGCCGTGGTCCAAGCCGATGTCTGCATCCCCGTCCCGGCCGGCTTGTCGATGATCGAAGCCGCCGGTATCCCCGAAACCTATTTCACCGTCTGGAGCAACCTGTTTCAGCGCGCCAACCTGAAGGCGGGCGAAACTGTGCTGCTGCATGGCGGCACCTCGGGCATCGGCGTCACCGCGACGCTGCTGGCCCGCGCGATCGGCGCGCGGATGATCACCACCTGCGGCTCGGACGAGAAATGCGCGGCCTCGGTCGCGCTTGGCGCGTCGGCCTCGATCAACTACCGCACGCAGGATTTCGTGGCCGAGGGCCGTGCCCTCACCGATGGCCGCGGCCCCGAGGTGGTCGTGGACATGGTCGGCGGCAGCTACATGCAACGCAACCTTGAGCTGGTGGCCGAGGACGGCCGCATCGCGCAGATCGCGTTCCAGCAGGGCGCGCGCGCGGACATGGACATGGGGCCATTGCTGTTCAAGCGGCTTACGCTGAGCGGCTCGACCCTGCGGGCGCGGCCGATCCCGATGAAGGCCGCGCTGGCTCGCGCGGTCGAGGCCGAGGTCATCCCGCTGATCATGGAAAAGGGCGCCCGACCGGCCATCGATTCCGTCTTTGACCTGACCGATGTGCAGGCCGCGCATGCCCATCTCGAGGCGTCGGCCCATACCGGCAAGATCATCCTGAAAACCTCTGCCTGTACCGAGGAATAAGATAATGAAAGACGCAGCACATCGTTCGAACCGGAGCGGCGCCCATCTTCTGGCAGGAGCGCTGGAGCGCCATGGCGTCACGCAGGTCTTCGGCCAGTCGATCCCCTCGGCCTTCTTCCTGGCCGCGCCCGACTATGGCATCCGCCAGGTCGGCTACCGGACCGAGAACGGCGGAGCGGCCATGGCCGATGCCTTTGCCCGTGTCTCGGGCCAGGTAGCGGTCGTCACCGCGCAGAACGGCCCAGCGGCAACGCTGCTGGTGCCGGGCCTGGCCGAAGCCCTGAAGGCCTCGATCCCGGTTGTCGCCATCGTCCAGGACGTCAGCCGCCTGCACACCGACAAGAACGCCTTTCAGGAACTTGACCATCTGGCCCTGTTCAGTGGCGTGGCCAAATGGGTGCGCCGAGTGACCGAGATCTCGCGGATCGAGGATTACGTCGATCTGGCCTTTGCCGCCGCCGCGACGGGGCGCGCGGGTCCGGCCGTGCTGCTGGTGCCGCTGGATATCCTGGACGAGCTGAGCGAAGGGGTGAACAGGACGCCACGCCAGGCGTCGCTGGGCCGCTATCCGCTGGATCCGGTCGCACCCGATCCCGCGCGCGTGGCCGAAGCCGCAAGCCTGCTGGCCGGGGCCGAACGCCCGCTGGTCATCGCCGGCGGCGGCGTCCACAGTGCGCGCGCCTATGCCGCGCTGGCGGAATTGCAGGACTTGGGCTTCCCGGTTGCGACCACCGTCATGGGCAAGGGTTCGGTTGATGAAACCCATCCGCTGACGCTGGGCATCGCGGGCTATTTCATGGGTCCCGGCGCCCGCGCGGCCGAACTTTCGCCTATGGTGCGCGAGGCCGACGTGGTCCTGCTAGTCGGCAACCGCACCAACCAGAATGGCACCGATAGCTGGAAGCTTTACCCGGAAGGGGCGCGCTTTATTCAGTTGGATATCGACGGCAACGAAGTCGGCCGCAACTATGAGGCGTTGCGCCTTGTGGGCGACGCGCGTCTTGGGCTTGAGGCACTGGTGGCCGCGTTAAAGGGCACCGACCTGTCGGTGCGGGCCGCTGCCCGTCCGGGCGTCGAGGCACAGATCGCCGAAGGTCTGGCCAAGGGCGCAGCCGCGCGTGACGAACGCCGCGCATCGGATGCAAGCCCCCTGCGCCCCGAGCGCGTCGTGGCCGAGATCGACAGGCTGATCCCGTCCAAAGCGATCGTGGTGGCGGATGCGTCCTATTCCTCGATCTGGGTGGCCGACGGTATCACCATCCGCAAGGCAGGCCAGCGCGTGCTAACGCCGCGCGGCCTGGCGGGTCTTGGCTGGGGCCTACCCTATGCCCTTGGCGCCAAGGCCGCGCAGCCCGACGCGCCGGTCGTTTGCCTAACTGGCGACGGGGGCTTTGCCCATGTCTGGGGCGAGATCGAGACCTCGAAGCGGATGAACCTGCCGGTCGTGGTTGTGGTGCTGAACAACCAGATCCTCGGTTATCAGAAACATGCCGAGCTGACGCTGTTCGGCGCGCATACCGATGTGGTGCATTTCCAGCCTGTGGATCACGCGGCGATCGCCCGTGCCTGCGGCGTCGAGGGGATCCGCATCGACAACCCAGCCAATCTTCCGGCCGCGCTTGAAGCGGCGCTTTCGTCCAATGTCCTGACCGTCATCGACGTCGTGACCGACGAACGCGCCTATCCGCCTGTCACCAGCTTCACCGGCAAGCAGGCGCTGGACTACTGAACCAAACCAGGGAGAGAGTAATGAAACTGACGAAATTCCTGACAAGCGCGGCCGTGGGTCTTGCCCTTGCCTCGCCCTCTTTCGCCGATGTCAAGTTCGGCTCGCTTTACCCGATCAGCGGCCCGCTGGCCCTGCTGGGCGAGGAAAGCGCCCGCGGCCTGGAACTGGCCGTGGACGAGATCAACGCCGCCGGCGGTATCCAAGGCGAGCAGGTCGTGCTTGAGCGCGGCGATGCGGTGGACAACAACCAGGCGACCGGCGAAGCGCGCCGCCTGATCTCGCTGGTGGGCGTGAAGGCGATCTTCGGCACCTATTCCTCGGCCCGCGTGATTGCGGCCTCGCAAGTCAGCGAACTGGCAGGGGTGCCCTATTTCGAACTGGGCGCGGTCGCCGACGAGGTGACGGGCCGTGGCCTGACCTACCTGTTCCGCACCAACCCGACGGCAGCGAACATGGGCAAGGACTCGATCGAGATGCTGGCCAACGCCATCGCCCCGGGCCTTGGCAAGGATCCGAAGGATCTGAAGATCGGCATCATCTATGAAGATTCGTCCTACGGCACCTCGGTCGCCGGCCACCAGGACGCGCATGCCAAGGATGCCGGCCTGAACGTTGTGCTGAAGTCGGGCTATCCGGCGAACACCGTCGACATGTCCTCGCTGGTGCTGGAACTGCGCGAGAAGGGCGTCGATGTGGTCCTGCAGACCTCGTACCAGAACGACTCGGTCCTGTTCCTCCAGCAGGCGAACGAGGCGGGCTACAAGCCGCTGGCGATCATCGGCGGCGGCGGCGGTTATTCAATGCAGCCGACGGCGGATGCGGTGGGCCATGACGTGATCGAGGGCGTCTATGACGTGGACTTCACCCAGTTCGAGGTGAACCAGGAGGCAACCCCGGGCCTGGACAAGTTTGTCGAGGCCTACAAGGCGAAATACGGGACCGAGCCGCGCTCGGGCCATTCGCTGAACAACTATGTCGGCGCCAAGGCCGTGCTTGAGGCGCTGGACAAGAGCGAGGGTTTCGAACCCGACCAGATCGTCGCCGCCGTCAAGGCCATCGATGTGGCCGAGGGCACGACTGCCGCAGGCTATGGCATCAAGTTCGACGAAACCAACCAGAACGAACGGGCCAGCATGATGGGCATGCAGTGGCAGGACGGCAAGCTGGTCACGGTCTATCCCGAAGGCGCCGCGGTCGCGGAAATGCGCTTCGCCGAATGATGATGCCGGGGCGGCCCCTTCCAGCCGCCCCCCTTTTCCGGGGGAAGCCTGTAATGACGACCTTTCTGCAAGTCCTTTTGAACGGCCTCATGCTTGGCGGGCTGTTCGCGATTGTCGCCATCGGCCTGACGCTGATCTTCGGCATTGTCAAAGTGGTGAACTTCGCCCACGGCGAATTCCTGATGGCGGGCATGTTCGTGACCTGGCTGATTACCACGCGGCTAGGGCTTCATCCCTATGCATCCGTCATCATCGTCGTCCCGATGATGTTTCTTCTGGGCGCCCTGACCCAGAGGGTGCTGATCCAGCCCCTGATGTCGGCCGAGGACGATCACGTCCAAATCTTTGCGACCGTCGGTCTTTCGACCGCGATGATAAACCTTGCCCTGCTGATCTTCGGCGCGGATATCGCCAACACGCCGAACTTCGGCCTGCGCACTCCGATTGAGATCGGCCCGGTGCGCGTCCTGTCCGGCCAGCTTTACATCTTCATTGCCGCCATCATCCTGGTCGCCGCACTGCAACTGTTCCTGAAGAACAGCCAGACCGGCCGCGCCATCCGCGCCGTGGCACAGCACCGCGTCGCAGCCGAACTGATGGGCGTCAACGTGCCGCGCATCTATATCCTCAGCTTCGGCCTTGGGGCGGCCTGCGTGGGACTGGCCGCCGTGCTGATCGCGCCGCTTTACCCGACCTCGTCCAATATCGGGACGTATTTCGTGCTGACAGCCTTTGTGGTCGTGGTCCTGGGTGGTCTGGGATCGATCCCGGGGGCGTTCTTCGGCGCCCTTGTCATCGGCCTCGTGGATTCGCTTTCGGGCTTCTACATCGGCTCGGACCTGCGCGAGGCCGTGGTCTTCGGCATCTTCCTTCTCATCCTCATCCTGAAGCCTTCCGGTCTGTTCGGCAAGCGGATGACCCTTTCGCATCTGTCCTGAGGAAACGACATGAGCATCAGCGACATCCACAGCCAGACCGGCATGAATACCCGCAGCATCGGCTGGCCGCAGGTCGCCTTCGGGGTGCTTCTGGCCTCGCTTCTTCTGATCCCGCTGGGCATCGACAACGCCTTCGTATCACATGTCTTCATCACCATCTGCCTGTTCGCCGCGCTGTCGACGGCCTGGAACATCGTCGGCGGCTTTGCCGGCCAGTTGTCGCTGGGCCATGCGGTGTTCTATGGCATCGGCGGCTATGCCGGAGTGATCCTGTTCAACCTGGGCGTCACGCCCTGGATCGGCATGTTCGTCGGCGCGGCGGTTGCCGCCGTGGTCGGCATGGTGATTTCCTATCCCTGCTTCCGGCTGAAGGGTCCGTTCTATACGCTGGCCTCGATCGCCTTTCTTGAAGTGATCCGCGTCCTTTCGCTGCACTTCAAGGACATGACTGGCGGCGCTACGGGCATGATGATCGACTTGCGTCTGGGCTGGACCTGGATGGTCTTCCGCGAGCGCTGGCCGTCGCTGCTGATCGTGTTCGGCATGCTGCTGGTCACGCTGGGCGTGGCCTGGGCAATCCGGCGGTCGCGCCTTGGCTTCTATCTGGTCGCGACGCGCGAACGGGAATCGGCGGCCCGCGCGGCGGGCGTGCGGACCGTGCGGGTCCGGCTGATCGCGGTTGCGATTTCCTCGGCGCTTTGTGCGATGCTGGGCACGTTCCACGCGATGTATCTGACCTACATCGAGCCTGCCGCGATGTTCTCGCTGGCCTTCTCGATCCAGATCGCGATGTTTGCGCTGATCGGCGGCATCGGCACGGTGGCGGGTCCGCTGCTGGGTGCGGCGCTGCTGGTGCCGATCACCGAATGGGCGCGCGCCTCGCTGGGGGCGTCCGCGCTTGGCCTGCACGGTTTTGTCTATGGCATTGTTCTGATCGCCTTTGTGCTGTTCATGCCGAACGGCATCATGGGCGCCATCAGGCGCTTTGCCCGCAGCGGCGGAAAAGCGGCCGTCGAGCCGGCCCAGACCGAGACCGGCCCGATCGTCGCCCCTGCCCATACCGTCGCAGCCCCCGACCCTGACCGTCCCGGCATCGGCCAGGACATCCTGAAGGTCGAGAACCTGAACAAGCGCTTTGGCGGACTCCATGTCACCCGAGACGTGAACTTCACACTGCGCGAAGGCGAGGTGCTGGGCCTGATCGGCCCGAACGGCGCGGGCAAGACGACGCTGTTCAACATGATCTCGGGTTTTCTGACACCTGACGAAGGCAAGGTCAGCCTGCGCGGCGTCGATGGCCAGTTCCATCAGCCCACCAACCCTGCGGATTTCGCGGCCCTGGGCATGGGCCGGACCTTCCAGATCGTTCAGCCCTTCGCGGCCATGACGGTCGAGGAAAACATCATGGTTGGCGCCTTCTATCGCCACCACGACGAAAGGGACGCGCGGGAAGCCGCCCGCGAAACCGCGTGGCGCATGGGCCTTGGCCCGCTGCTGAACGCCGAGGCGCGCGGGCTGACCATCGGCGGCCTCAAGCGGCTCGAGGTGGCGCGAGTTATGGCGATGCAGCCGCGCGTGCTGCTGCTGGACGAGGTGATGGCCGGGATCAACCAGACGGACGTGCGCCGCGCCATCGACCTGATGCTGTCGATCCGTGACACGGGCGTTTCGATCATCGCCATCGAACATGTCATGCAGGCGGTCATGTCGCTGTCGGACCGCGTCATCGTGCTGGCCTCGGGTGAGGTGATCGCCGAGGGCCGTCCGCAGGATGTCGTGCGCGATCCCCATGTTGTGGAAGCCTATCTTGGCAAGGAGTTTGCCCATGCTCACGCTTGAGAACATCGATGCGGGCTATGGTCCGACCACGATCCTTCAGGACGTTAGCCTTGAGGTGAAAGAGGGTGAAATCGTCACCATCGTCGGCGCCAACGGCGCCGGCAAGACGACCACGCTGCGCACCATCGTCGGTCAGATCAAGCCCCGCGCGGGCAAGATCTGTTTCCTTGGCGAAGACATCACCCGCCTTCCTGGGCATGAGGTCGTGGACCGGGGCATCATCCTGGTCCCCGAGGGACGGCAGTTGTTCCCCGAGATGACCGTGCGGGAAAACCTGCAGATGGGCACCTATCGCAAGGCCGCCCGCGAGCATCAGGAACAACGGCTGGAGGAGGTGCTAGCGCTGTTCCCGCGCGTCCGGGAACGCCTTGACCAGAATGCGGCCTCGCTCTCCGGGGGCGAACAGCAAATGGTGGCGATCGCGCGCGGCATGATGGCCAAGCCCCGCATCCTGATGTTCGACGAGCCTTCGCTGGGACTGGCGCCCATCGTGGTGTCGCAGGTTTTCGACGTGGTGCGCAAGATCGCGGCCACCGGCACCACTGTGCTGCTCGTCGAACAGAACGTCTTCACAACGTTGAAGGTCGCGAACCGGGGCTATGTGCTTGAAAACGGGCAGATCGTTCTGGCCGACACCTCCGAGGCACTGCTGAAGAACGACCATGTCCGCCGCGCCTATCTGGGAATCTGATCCATGGAACTGACCGAAATCACCCCCGAGACGATCCGCTTCCGCCCGTCGCATCAGGGCCGCAATGTTCTGGTCACCGGCGCTGCGCGCGGCATTGGGCGGGCCATTGCGCAGGCTTTTGTTGAACGCGGCGCGACCGTTGGCATTTGCGACCTGAACCCCGATGACGTGGCCGCTGCCTGCGCGGCGCTGAACGCCCTTGGCCATGGCCGCGCCGTGCCGATGGCCTGCGACGTGTCGGACTATGACGCGCTGCTCGCGGCGATTGCGGCCGCAGGACTCGAGTTCGACACCGTCATCAACAATGCGGGCATCTCGCCCAAGCATGACGGCGTCGCGCACAAGGTCTGGCAGATGGCGCCCGAAGAATGGCGCCGCGTCGTCGATGTGAACCTAACCGGCAGCTTTAACACCATCCGCGCGCTGACGCCCGGCATGATCGCCGCGCGGCGGGGCTGGATCGTCAACACCTCTTCGGTGGCGGGCAAAACTTATTCGCCCATCGTTGCCTGCCATTATGCGGCGACAAAATCAGCAATTGTCGGTTTCACCAAGCATCTGGCGGCGGAACTCGGCCCCTATGCGATCCGGGTGAACGCCCTTGCGCCGGGCCGCATCGCGACCCCCATGGTTGCCGGGGTCGCGCCCGAGGTGAATGCCGAGCAGGTCAAGCTGACGCCCATGGCCCGCCTTGGCGAGCCGGCAGAGGTGGCGGATGTCGCGCTATGGCTGACCTCGACCGAATCCAGCTTTGTGACCGGCCAGACCATCGACGTGGCTGGCGGTCTTTACATGACCTGAGGCCCACCATGATTACCGGACATACAAGGCTTTACTGCATCATCGCCAACCCCATTTCGCATGTGAAGACCCCGGAGGAGATGAACAATCTCTTTGCCTCGGTCGGCCATGACGGGGTACTGGTGCCCTTCCATGTACTGCCCCAGAACCTTTCGCAATTCATCAACATGCTGCGCGGTCTGGAGAACCTTGGCGGGTTGATCGTCACCGTTCCGCACAAGACCGATGTGCTGGCGCTGTGCGACGACACAGTCGGGGATGCCGCAGCCATCGGCGCGGTTAACGCGATCCGCCGCGATCCCGATGGGCGGCTGATCGGCGCGATGCTGGACGGCAAGGGCTTCGTCAGCGGACTCGGGGTGAACGGGATCGACGTGGCTGGCATGGATGTCTGTCTGCTGGGCGCGGGCGGGGCAGGGGCGGCGATCGCCTTCGCCCTGGCCGAGGCCGGGGTGGCGCACCTGACCATCGTCAACCGCTCGCAGGACAAGGCGCGCGATCTGGCGGAACGGGTGCTGGCCAAATACCCTTCGATCCGCATTGCCCCCGGTGCGCCAGAGACCGCGCGCCGCGACCTGATCGTCAACGCAACCTCGCTTGGCCTGCGCGCCGATGACGCGCTGCCCCTGTCGGACCTGGCCTTCCACCGCAACCAGATCGTCGCCGAGGCGATCATGGAGCCTGAGGTCACGCCCCTTTTGGCGGCCGCGCGTGCAGCGGGCGCGAGGATCCATTTCGGCCGTCCGATGCTGCGCCAGCAGATCCGCCTGATGGCCCGGCACATGGGCGTGACGTCTGTCCCAGACGCGTAAGAACAAGGCCACGGAGTCAAGAAGATGGCAAACGCCCTTCCGCAGGATGCGCGGTTCGATTTCATCATTGTCGGCGGCGGGACCGCAGGCTGCATCCTGGCCGAGGCCCTGTCCCGTTCGGGCCGCAACAAGGTGCTGCTATGCGAGGCAGGGGGCGAATCGCGTTCTCCGTGGATCCGCGTTCCGGCAGGGTTCTACAAGCTGCTGGTGAACAGGCGCTATAACTGGGGTTTCTGGAGCACCGAGGAAGCTGCGACCAACCACCGCCGCATCGCCATTCCGCGCGGCAAGGGACTGGGCGGTTCGACGCTGATCAACGGCATGATCTATGTCCGTGGCCAGCCGCAGGATTACGATCTGTGGCAGGAACGTGGCGCGACCGGCTGGAACTGGCAGGGCGTGCTACCCTATTTCAAGGCGATCGAGCGTTGGGAGAAGCCCGACCCCGACGGCTTACGCGGCCGTGACGGCCCCCTCCCCATCAATGAGGTGGTCGAGCAAAACGACATCGGCCGCGCCTTCATCGCGGCGGCCGAGGCGCAGGGTCAGGTGTTCAACCCCGATTACAACGGAAAAAGCCAGGAAGGCGTCGGCTGGTATCAGGTGAACCAGGCGGGTGGAGAACGCTATTCCGCCGACCGCGCCTGGCTGGCCCCCGCCCGCAAGCGGTCGAACCTGACCGTGCTGACCGGCGCCCGGGTGACCCGCCTTCTGCTGGAAGGCAGGCAGGCCACCGGCGTCGCGGTGACCCACAAGGGCCAGAGCCACAAAGTCCGCGCGGCGGAGGTGATCCTGGCCGCAGGGTCGATCCAGACGCCGCACCTGCTGGAGCTTGCCGGGGTCGGGGATCCGGCGCGGCTGGCAGCGGCGGGCATCCAGCCTGTCCATGCGCTGCCCGGCGTGGGCGAGAACTATCTCGACCATTTCTGCACGCGGATGAACTGGCGCGTCTCGCAGCCCGTCACCTTGAACGAGTTGACGCGCGGACCCCGGCTGGTGGGCGAGGTGCTGAAATACGCGCTGAAGCGGCGCGGCGTGCTAACCTATGGCACCGGCCTTACCCATGGCTTCCTGCGCTCGCGCGAGGATCTGGATCGGCCGGACGTGCAGTTCTTCTTCATGCACGCAAGCTATGCCAATGCGGCAGAACGCAAGCTGGACAAATTCCCCGGCATGACCCTGGGCGTGACGCAGTTGCGCCCGCAGTCGCGTGGCTCGATCCACACGGTGTCGCCCGACCTGAACGTCCAGCCGGCGATCGTGCCAAACTTTCTGGATCACGAGGAAGACCGCCGCGCAATGGTGGACGGCATGAAGCTGGCGCGCAGGATCATCGCGCAGGCCCCGATGGACGCCTTCCGCGTGGCCGAGATGAGTCCCGGACCGGATTGCAGGACCGATGCCGAATGGCTGGAATTCGCCCGGGCGAATGGCCAGACCATCTATCATGCCGCAGGAACCTGCCGTATGGGCACCGACCCAATGGCGGTGGTCGATCCCGAACTGCGCGTGCACGGGATCGCGGGCCTGCGGGTGATCGACGCCTCGGTCATGCCCGAGATGGTGTCGGGCAATACACAGGCGGCGGTGATGATGCTGGCCACCAAGGGGGCCGATCTGGTTCTGGAAGGTAACCGCCAGGTGCGCTGAGCGCCGCCGAATTCATGCAGGAGAATCTTATGTATCCCAACCTGACCCTTATCGTCGGAGGAGAGGAGCGCAGCGAAGGCTCGGCCGGAACCTTGCGCCTGACCGATCCTTCGGACGGCAGCGAGCTGGCCATCGCGCCGCGTGCCGGTCGCGCCGAGGCGCTCGAGGCGGCCCGCGCCGCAGAACAGGGCGGGGTCGAATGGGCTGCGCTTTCGGCGCTGGAACGATCGAAGATCATGCGCCGCGCTGCGGACATCATGCGTGCGCAGGCCGATAGCGCCGCCCGCGTCATGTCGATGGAGCAGGGCAAGCCCCTGGCCGAGGCACGCGGCGAATGGCTGGGTTCGGCCGATCTGCTGGACTGGTTCGCCGAGGAAGGCCGCCGTGTCTATGGCCGCATTGTTCCCTCGCGTGCACCGAATATCCACATTCAGGTGTTGAAGCATCCGGTCGGGCCGGTCGCCGCGTTCACGCCGTGGAACTTTCCCGCATGGAACACCATGCAGAAGGTTGCCCCCGCGCTTGGTGCAGGCTGCCCGGTGGTTATCAAGCCTGCCTCGGACACGCCTGGCACCGCTTGGCTGATCGGCAAGGCGCTGCTGGAGGCCGGTCTGCCCGCCAAGGCGATCTCGGTCATCTGGGGCGCGACATCGGAGCTGTCCGACACGCTGATCAAGGCGCCGGAGATCCACAAGGTCTCGCTGACGGGTTCGACCCGGGTAGGCCGGATCGTTGCCGCGCAGGCGGGCGAGGCGCTGAAAAAGGTCACCATGGAACTGGGCGGCCATGGCGCGGTCATCATCGCGGCCGATGCCGACTTGGACCACCTGATCCCGCTGGCCGTCCAGTGGAAATTTCGCAATTGCGGTCAGGTCTGCGTGTCGCCCACGCGCTTCATCGTCGATGCCACGATCCATGACGAATTCGTCCGTCGCTTTGCTGAAGAGGCGCGCGAACTGAAAGTCGGCAAGGGCACGCAGGACGGCACCCAGATGGGTCCGCTGACCTCGGCCAGCGGCTTGGGGACCGTGATGGACATGGTGGATGACGCGGTCAGCAAGGGCGCCAAGGTTGAAACTGGGGGTGCGCGGATCGGAGACAGCGGCTATTTCTATGAGCCGACGATCCTGTCGGGCATGACAGCCGACATGCTGGCGATGAACGAAGAGCCCTTTGGCCCTTTGGCGCTGGTCATCCGTGTGAACTCGCTGGACGAGGCATTGGCCGAGGCGAACCGCCTGCCGGTCGGGTTGGGGTCGTATCTGTTTACCTCGTCGATGACGACGGCTCATCGGGTCCAGACGGAACTGCGCACCGGCATGCTGGGCGTGAACCATTTCGCCCTGGCCTTGCCCGAGACGCCCTTCGGCGGCGTGCGCGATTCGGGCTTCGGCTCGGAAGGTGGGTCCGAAGGGATTGAGGCCTATCTCACGACCATGACCGTCACCACCATGATGATCTGACACCCGCGCATGGACAGGTAAAAGCCCCGCCGATGGCGGGGCTTTTAAGTTGGTCCGGCATGACGTTTCAGGGGGCGTTGTCCTGCCCTCAAAGGGCAGGGCCGCTTCACGCTCAGGCGATGCCAAGGCAGACGTATTTAAGCTCGATGAAATCATCCATTCCGAAATGCGAGCCTTCGCGCCCCAGGCCGGACAGCTTGACCCCGCCGAACGGCGCCTCGGCGGTCGAGATCAGGCCGGTGTTGACGCCGACCATGCCATAGTCGAGCGCCTCGGAAACGCGGAAGACGCGCGCTAGGTCGCGGGCATAGAAATAGGACGCAAGGCCGAATTCCGTGTCATTGGCCTGGGCGATTACCTCGTCCTCATGCGCAAAGCGGAACAATGGCGCGATGGGGCCGAAGGTTTCTTCGCGTGCAACGGCCATGTCGGACGTCACATCGGTCAGCACGGTCGCCTGGAAGAAGGTGCCTCCAAGCGCGTGCGGCTGGCCGCCAAGCGCGACCTTCGCGCCTTGCGCCACCGCATCGGCGATATGTTCCTTGACCTTCTCGACCGCCGCCTGGTCGATCAGCGGCCCAAGGTTCACCCCTTGGGTAAAACCGTCTCCGGTCTTCAGTCTGGCCACTGCAGCTGTCAGCTTTTCGGAGAAGGCGTCATAGACGCCGTCCTGCACATAGATGCGGTTCGCGCAAACGCAGGTCTGGCCGTTGTTGCGGAACTTGGCGATCAGCGCGCCTTCGACCGCGGCGTCCAGATCAGCGTCGTCGAAGACGATGAACGGCGCGTTCCCGCCCAGCTCCAAGCCCAGTTTCTTGATGGTCTTGGCGCTTTGGGCGTAAAGCTCGATCCCGATCTCGGTTGAGCCGGTGAAGGTCAGCTTGCGCACCACGGGGTTCGCGGTCATCTCGGCGCCGATCTGCGCGGCCGATCCGGTGATGACGCTGAACAGCCCTGAGGGCAGGCCCGCACGTTCCGCCAAAACCGCCAGTGCGATGGCAGAGAAGGGCGTCTGTGAGGCCGGTTTCAGCACCATCGCGCAGCCAGCGGCAAAGGCCGGGCCGGCCTTGCGGGTAATCATCGCGTTGGGAAAGTTCCAGGGCGTGATCGCCGCGACCACGCCGATGGGCTGCTTCATCACCAGGATGCGCTTGTCCGGCTGATGTCCGGGGATGGTGTCGCCATAAACACGCCGGGCTTCTTCGGCGAACCATTCGATGAAGCTTGCGCCATAGGCGATCTCTCCCACGGCCTCGGCCAGGGGCTTGCCCTGTTCGGCGGTCAGGATGCGGCCCAGATCTTCCTTGTGCCGGATCATCAGGTTGAACCAGCCGCGCAGGGTGTCGGCGCGGTCCTTGGCGGTGCGCCTGGCCCACAGCTTCTGCGCGGTTTCGGCCGCGGCGATGGCGCGGGCGGTTTCCGCTTGTCCAAGACGCGGGACATACCCGATCAGCGCGCCGGTCGAGGGATTGGTGACTGCAATGCCCGCGCCATTTGCCTCGATCCACTCGCCACCCACCAATGCTGCCTGCCGAAGCAGGCCGGGATCTTGTAGTTCCATGTCAGTTCTCCACTAAATGTCCTATACCAGCAGACTCATCGGGTTTTCGATGCTGTCCTTGAAGGCGGCCAGAACCTGCGCCCCAAGCGCCCCGTCCACCGACCGGTGATCAACCGACAGCGTTACCGACATCACATCGGCCAGCACGATCTGGTCGCCGCGCCCGACCGGACGGCGCAGGGACGTGCCCACGGCAAGGATGCAGCTTTGCGGCGGGTTGATGATCGCCGAAAAGGTCTGGACCCCGTACATACCCAGGTTCGAGACCGAAAAGCCGCCACCCTGATATTCCTCGGGGCGCAACTTGCCCTGATGCGCGCGGGCGGCAAGAGCCTTCATCTCAGCGGAAAGCGTGCCAAGGCTCATCCGGTCGGCGCCGCGCAGGATCGGCGTGATCAGCCCGCCATCCGTCGCCACCGCGACCGAAATGTCGATATCGGCCAGTTGCAGGATCTCGTCCCCGTTCCACACTACGTTGGCGGCAGGCACCTTGCGCAGCGCGCGGGCGGCGGCCTTGATGACAAAATCGTTGATCGAGATGCGTTCGGCCTTGTCGCGACCCTTGTTCACTTCGGCGCGCAGCGCCAGCAGCGCGTCCAGTTCGCAATCCACCGACAGGTAGAAATGCGGGATCGAGGTTTTCGCCTCGACCAGGCGCCGAGCGATGGTGCGGCGCATGTTCGACAGGGGCTGCGCCTCATGCGGGCCGATGCCGGGCGGGACGGCTTGCGGCTGTGGTTGGACTGCGGGGGCGGGTGCCGCAACCGGGGCAGGGGTCGCGGCTAGCAGGCGCTGCACATCCAGCTTGACGATGCGGCCGCGCGGGCCGCTGCCGGTAATGCCCTGAAGATCCAGTCCTGCCTCGTCCGCCAACCTCCGCGCCAGGGGCGATGCGGCATGCTTGCGCCCGGTTGTCGAAGGGGCGGCTGCCGTTGCAGTGCTCACCGGGCCTTCCGTCAGTGTCCTCGGGGTCGCCGCGGGAGCAGGGGCGGAGGCGCCCACGGGTGGCAGGGTTTCACCATCGGCCAGCACGACCGCGATGACCTGGCCCACATCGGCGCGCTGTCCGTCCGCGATGTCGATGCGGCCAAGGATTCCGTCGGCCTCGGCCTCAAGCTCCATCGTGGCCTTGTCGGTTTCCACCTCGGCTATGGCTTGGCCCTTGCTGATCGGATCGCCCGCGGCGATCAGCCATTTCGCGATGACCGCGTCTTCCATTCCTGCCGAAAGCGAGGGCAGGGTGATGTCGATTGCCATGTCCGTGTTCCCTTATGCCAGTGGCAGGCCCTGTCCGGCCATGACGGCGCGGATGCCAGCCTCGATATCCTGCGGACGGGCGCAGGCCGCGCCTTCCAGCACCTTCGAGATCGAGGGCGAGGCCTCTCCGCCATGCACGCGGGCGATGGGCTGATCCAGATAGTCGAAGACGCGGCGCTGCAATTCATCCGCAAGAAAGCCGCCATAGGATGTCCCGATGGCGCCCTGTTCGACGATCAGCACATTGTTCGTCTTGCGTACCGAGGCTTCGATCATCTCCCAGTCCAGGCCCGCGCGATCCAGGGACCGCAGGTCGATGATCTCGGCATCGACGCCCAGTTCGTCGACCACCTCGCGGGTCTTCTCGACCATGGCCAGATAGGTCAAGATCGTCAGCTTGCCGCCCTCGCGCACCATCCGCGCCTTGCCCAGGGGAATGCAATAATCCAGGTCATCCGCGGGCGCCGTGCCCTTGGAATTGTAAAGATCGACATGTTCGATCACCAGCACCGGGTCGTCGCAGCGCAGCGCCGAGTTCATCAGCCCGACATAATCGAAGGGCGTCGCGGGCGCGACGATCCGCCAGCCGGGGGCGGTCGCAAAGATCCCCGCCGGGTCCATCGAATGCTGCGAGCCATAGCCTGTTCCAATCGCGACCTTGGTGCGCAGCACCAGCGGCATCGCGCTTTCGCCGCCGAACATGTGGCGGAACTTGCCGATCTGGTTGAAGACCTGGTCGGCCGCGACCCACATGAAATCAGGATACATAAATTCGATCACAGGGCGCACCCGGCCATCAGCAGCCATTCCGGCGGCCAAGCCGGTAAAGGCGTTTTCAGAGATGGGTGTGCCAAGGCAGCGGTTGGGAAAGCGCGCAGACAGGCCGCGCGTCGCGCCGTTGGTGCCGCCTTTCAGGCGGTGGACATCCTCGCCCATGACGACGATGCGGTCGTCCTCGGCCATGCGGCGTTCCATGACATCGGCCACCACGTCGATGAACTTCGCGTTCTCAGTCATCGTGCCGGTGAAGCTTGCCTGTTCCGCGTAACGTGCGCCCGCCATCTCGGACAGATCCCCGCGCAGGCCATGGTCGCGGAAGCTTTCCTCGGGCCAAAGGGCGGGAACGATGCGCTTCTTGCCCTCGACCGTCTCGATCATGGTCGCGGCGATCTCTTCCATCATCTGCAGGCAGTTGGCGCGCAGCCGCGTCACCGCATCCTCGCCGATGATCTGACGCTGCTGCAGGTCGTTTGCCATGGTGTCCAGCGGGTCACGTCCGCGCCACTCGGCCTCTTCCTCCTTGCTGCGATAGCCGAAGGCCGAGCCGGGCAGTGGCCCGTTCTGGTGAAAGAAGCGGTAAAGATCGGCCTCGATGATTGTCGGGCCGTTGCCTGCGCGCATGATCTCGTTTGCCTGCTGCGCGGCCAGATAGACCGACAGGGCATCCATTCCGTCAACCTTGAACGAAGGGATCCCAAAGGCCAGGCCGCGCGCGGACAGGCGCGTCTCGGCTGTCACCTCCTCGACATTGGTGGAAACCGCGTAGCGGTTGTTTTCGATGAAGAAGCAGATGGGCAGCTTCCATGCGGCGGCTAGGTTCATCGTTTCCAGCACCGAGCCAATGTTGACCGCGCCATCGCCGAAGTAGGTATAAACCACGTCGCCCGTGCCCGCCCGCTTGTGCGCCCAGGCGGCCCCCGCGGCCATCGGCACGCCGCCGCCCACGATGGCATTAGTGCCAAGGTTGCCGCTGTCTGCCCAACGCAGATGCATCGAGCCGCCGCGTCCCTTGCAGAAACCGTCTGCCAAACCCAGAATCTCGGCCAGAGTCCGGCTAGCCAGTTCGCGCGGGTCATTGCCGAAAGGTTGTGTCGGGTCGATCTCGGCGCTGACATAAGCCAACGCCTTCGCCAGAAACTGGTGATGCGCACGGTGCGAGCCGTTGACCTGATCGGTCGGGCGCATCGCCAGCGCCGATCCCACCGCGCCGCCTTCCTGACCGATAGCGGAATGCGCGGGGCCATGTACCAGCCCTTGTCCCGCAAGCTCCAGCACCTTTTCCTCGAATGCGCGGATCAGGTGCATTTGGGCCAGCATGGTCAGGCCGGTTCTGGGATCCAGCGCGGCGCGATCCTCGGGTGTGGCGGTGATCTCTCGCCAAGGGGCGGCCGGGATCAGGTCGGTCAGGATGGGCATGTCAAGGGGTCCGGGTTTGAAAAGGAAGATCAGGCGGCGAGGAAGCCGCCATCGACAGGCAGCACGGTGCCTGTGATAAAACTGGCCATGTTCGAGGCAAGGAAGATGACCGGATCAACGATCTCGCGCGTCTCGCCGATGCGTTTCATCATCACGCGGTTCATGAACCAATCCGCGCCGCCGGGGCGGTTGAGCTGCGCCACGGCCATCTCGCTCATCACGATGCCAGGGGCGACGGCGTTGACGCGCACGCCATGCGGCGCCAGATCGCGCGCCATCACCTGCGTCAGAGACCGCACCGCGCCTTTCGAGACGACATATTCGGCGGTAGAGCCGCCTGCGACAAAGCCTGCGACCGAGGACAAGTGCACCACATTGCCCTTTTTCGCGATCAGGGCGGGCACGAATGCCTGCGAGGTGTTGAACGTGCCTTCAAGGTTGACGCCGATCACCCGATCCCAGACTTCGGTCACGGCAGGGTCGTCAAAGCTGGCACGCCCGGCGACGCCGGCGTTGTTCACCAGCACGTCAAGCCCGCCATCGCCTTTCACGATGCGCGCAGCCAAGGCGGCAATGGCAGCACGGTCCGTGACATCCAGCACCTCTGCCCTGGCGTCATGGCCCTCGGCGCACAGGGCTTTGACCTCGGCGGTGATGCCTTCGGGGTTCAGGTCGGCCAGGATGACTGCCGCGCCCGCATGCGCCATTCCGCGCGCGATCGCTGCCCCAAGGCCGCGTCCCGCACCGGTCACCAGCACGAGCCTGTCTTTCAGCAATCCCGACATCGGTTTATCCTTTTGGTTCAGGCCCGGCTGCGCGGCCTAGAGCATGTAGATGCCGCCATTCACATGGACCGTCTCGCCGGTGATGAACGAGGCCGCGTCCGAGCAGAGGAAGGCCACGACCCGCGCGACCTCGGCCGGGTGGCCCAGCCGTGCCAGCGGGGTCTGGGCGATCGAGCTGTCGGCCCGGGTCTGCAGCAGATCGCGCGTCATTGGCGTCTCAATGATACCGGGGGCGACGGCATTGACCCGCGTGCGCGGCCCAAGTTCGCGCGCAAGGCTGCGCGTCAACGAGGTCAGCGCTCCTTTCGAGGCCGAGTAATGCGCATTCGTGAACGCCCCGCGATGCCCGGCAAGCGAGGTTAGATTGACGACGGCCGAACACTCGCTCAGCGCGCCTTGCACCCGGCTGAGAAGGTAAAACACTCCGTCAAGGTTGATCGACAGCGTCCGCCGCCATTGGTCATCGGTCATCTGTGCAAAGGGTTCGGCCAGATAGATCCCGGCCGAGGGCACAACATAGTCCACTGCCCCGAATGTCGCAGTCGCTGCATCGACCAACGCCTGCGCCGAGGCCGGATCGGCCGCATTCAGCGCCTGAACATGCTTGCCGCCCGCCCCCCCAAGACTTGCTGCAAAACTCGCCAACTCGGACAGGTCGCGGTCGGCCAGCACCAGATTGGCACCTGCATCGGCGAACAGCGCCGCAATCTCGCGGCCGATGCCGCCATTTGCGCCGGTCAGCAGCAGGGTCTTGCCTGCGAAATCGAATGTTACCTGCACGATGGCTTGCCTTGCGTCGAACGGTTCGGAAGCGCTGCCGGGGCTTGAGCAGACATGCTTCCCCTCCATCGGCATTCGCTTTTGATGCAGCCGACAATTCCACAAACTGGTCAGGCCAGTCAATGATGTTATTTGTTATAACGACCTTAGGGCCACATAGGTGGGTGTTAGAAGACAACAATGCTTGAATCCATGGCAATCAACTGGGATAAAAATGGTCTGACCAATCCATGCGCGTACGCGTACCGGCACATGAAGGGGAATCGCGCTGGACAAGGCTGCAATGGGACGGCAGGCCCGCGACCTGCCCGATGATCTAGCGGCACGCCTTGCCGCGCGGGTGCGGGCGGGCGAGTTCGCGCCGGGCGCGCGGCTGCCCAGCGAACGCGACCTCAGCGCGGAATATGCCGTCTCGCGCCCGGTCGTGCGTGAGGCGCTGTCGCATCTGAAATCGGCCGGTCTGGTCGAGGCGCGAGCCGGATCAGGTGTCTATGTGACCGCCAAGGCCGAGGACAGGGCCTTCCGTCTGCATCCCGTTGACCTCGAGCAGGACGAGTCGCTTGCGCAGGTGATGGAGCTTCTGATGGCGGTCGAGGTCGCCGCCGCCCGCAGCGCCGCGGTCCATCGGACCGAGGCCGATCTCAAACATATCCGGCGCGAGCTTCTGGGTATGGAATATGCCATTGCCAGCGACCGGCTGGGCGATGACGAGGATTTCGCCTTTCACCAGGCGATCGTCGCGGCGACACACAACCCCTATTTCGTGTCGCTGTGCAGCCACCTTGACTATGGGGTGCGCCGCGTCATCCGGGTCACGCGCAGTAATACGCGCTACCATATGTCTGAGATGCAGGACGCGGTGCAGTGCGAGCATCGCGCCATCTATAACGCGATTGCCGCAAGCGACGCCGAAGGCGCGGCCCGCGCTGCGGGGGTGCATCTGCAAAACGCAGTGAAGCGGTTGTATAAGGTTCGTGATAGCGGGGCGTGATCAGGGCCAGCCAAGCCTCGGGGTGACATTCGTCAAGGTGCTTTTAAGGTGCTTTCCATAACAATGCCTCATGCTCTGTCCGCCGTCGAATGACCTGGAACAAACATTGTGGCTTTGGCTTGGAAGGTTCCAGCTATGTTGAGATCATGCGACTTGGCGTAGACAGGGCAGCTGCCAACTGCCGCGTGGTTGGTAAGCGGCAGGGTAAACGACCGGTCGGGTTCAACGTACTGAATCAACGGGTGTAGCGGGCAAAAGAACTACACCGACCTGCATTGCAGGGCTGTACTTCGGTAGGGAATATCGGCCGCATGACAATCGGAAGGATGCAAGTCATAATTCGGGTATTCCATAACACCCGTACGGCGCGAAGCAGCTGTACCTTGTCTGCTAATAAGGCGTGATATGGGAAGTTGGCATCCTCAGTTCACATGAAGAGCAAGCGCGCATCTTTCATGGCGGGTCCTTGCAGCTCATATTTCCGGCAAGGGTCCTTTGAAGATGCTATGCTGCGGAGGAGGGTGGCCTCGTTGTCTTCTACGCCTGATATGGCTTGCACCCTTGCGTGCGGGTGCAAGCCATGTCCGCGGTCAGCAGCGGTTAAGAGTTGACGCTGTCCTTAAGAGCCTTGGCTACCGTAAACTTTACCACGCGATCGGCAGGCTTTGTCATGGCTTCGCCCGTTGACGGATTGCGGACCTGTCGCTCAGGACGATCGCGGCAGGCAAGCTTGCCCAAGCCAGGAAGGGTGAGGGCGCCGCCCTCGGACACGATTGAGGTTGCAACCTCGGAGAGCGCATTGAGGACAGAAGAGACATTCTTTTTCTCAATGCCAGACTTTTCTGCCAGGGTAGCAAGCAACTCAGTCTTGGTCATCGGCTTCATCGTTCTTTCCTTGTCATGTGAATATCTGGGGCAGGGGTAGCCAGTGTCGGCGGGTTTTGCCACCGTAATGCGATTCAGCACTACAATGAGCGGTCTCAGTCGCCCCGATGCGCTCCGCTCGGAGTTCAAGCGGCCTCTCCGGGGAAGTTCTTCGGCCCCTTCGGGCGTAGCGCGACGAGGCCCGGCAATTCCTCTGCCGACAGCGTCTCGCGCTCCATCAGAAGGCGGGCTCCCTGCTCGAGGGCCGATCGGTTTTCAGTCAGGATGGCGGTGGCGCGTTCGAAGGCGTTGTCGACCAGCATACGGACCGCAAGATCGATCTCTCGTCCAGTTTCGTCGGCGACCTCGCGACGCTCGAGCCCGATCTCGCCGAGGAAACGGCTTCGCTCGACCGCATAGGTGCGGTTGCCGAGCGTGGGATCCATGCCGTAGCGCGCCACCATCTCGAGGGCGATTTCCGTCGCGCGCTGAAGATCGTCAGCGGCGCCGGTCGAGATTTCGTCGAAAATCAACTGCTCTGCCGCCCGCCCGCCCAGAAGAACAGCGATGCGGTTGCGCAGTTCCTCCACGCCGATCAGAAAGCGGTCCTCTGTCGGGCGCTGGATGGTGTAGCCGAGCGCGCCGACGCCGCGCGGGATGATCGAGACCTTCACCACGGGATCGACCCCCGGCAGGGCCGATGCGACCAGCGCATGGCCCATCTCGTGATGCGCGACCCGGGCGCGTTCCGCCACGTTCAGCACGCGCGTGCGGCGGGCAAGACCCGCGACGATCCGTTCGACTGCCTCGGTGAAGTCGGACAGCGTGACACTGTCGGCCTGGCGCCGCGTCGCGACCAGCGCCGCCTCGTTCACGAGGTTGGCCAGATCGGCACCGGTGAAACCGGGCGTCAGACCGGCAACCGCATCCAGATCGAGGTCGGCGGCGAGCTGCACTTTTGCGACATGGACGTTCAGAATCTCGACGCGCCCCTTGCGGTCCGGCCGGTCCACTAGGACCTGTCGGTCGAACCGTCCGGCCCTGAGGAGGGCGGGGTCGAGCACCTCGGGGCGGTTGGTGGCAGCGAGCAGGATGATGCCCGAGCGCGGATCGAAGCCGTCGAGCTCGGCCAGCAACTGGTTCAGGGTTTGCTCCTTCTCGTCCAAGCCCCCGAACCCTCCAACACCGGTGCGGCTGCGGCCAAGCGCGTCGAGCTCGTCGATGAAGATGATGCAGGGTGCGGCCTTGCGCGCCTCCTCGAAAAGGTCGCGAACCCGCGCAGCGCCCACGCCCACGAACATCTCGACGAACTCCGAACCGGAGATCGAGAAGAACGGCACGTTGGCCTCGCCTGCGACCGCCCGGGCCAGCAATGTCTTGCCGGTACCGGGCGGCCCTACCAGAAGCACGCCCTTCGGCGCCCTTGCCCCGAGCCGGCCGAAGCTCTTGGGCTCCTTCAGGAAGGCAACCATTTCCTGGAGCTCGGCCTTGGCCTCGTCAACGCCGGCCACGTCCGCGAAAGTCACCTTGGTGTCAGTCTCGACATAGACCTTGGCTCTTGATTTGCCGATGGTGGTGAGACCACCAATGCCCTGCCGTTCGGCGATGCGGCGGAACACGAACCACCAGAACCCGAACATCAGCGCGACAGGCAGGATCCACGAAAGCAGCGTGGCAAATATCGTGCTATCCGTACCGCCCGAGAACGTAACACCCTTGGCGGCGAGCATCTCCGCGGTAGCGGGATCGACGCGGGCGGTTAAGAACCTCGTGCCACCGTCCTCGAGGGGCGTCTTGAACGTGCCCAGGATCCGCGTTTCGGTGACGGTCGCTTCGGTGATGTTGCCGGCGGCGAGCTGCGCTTCGAACTCACTGTAGGAGATCGTTTCGATTTGGCTCCAGACGTTCCACCAGGACTGGAACAGCATCAGCAGAAACAATGCCGCGATGATGTACCAGATGTTGATCTCATGCTTGCGTGCTGTCGGCATAGGTGGCTCCTCCTTTCTTGCAAGCGTCACCTGCCCAATTGATGATTGTCTTTGATCCGGATCACCAAAGTCGGCATCGACGACTGATCCCGAATGCAGTTGACCTGAATCAATGCCGATCTGCCGACATTGAGAATAATCCTTCTTGGGTGGAACTGTCGGCAAATCAAAAGTCGAATGAGATCCGATGAGAGATATGGGTCCCCCTTCCAAGCGGCCGTGGAAAGCCGCCTGCCGCCGCCCCCAGAGGGTGCTGTCTCCGTGAGTGGTTCCGGAGCATCAGAAGTGAAGGCAAAGCCGCGCATGAACCGCTGGCCCCCGACCTTTCGGTGTCGGAGGCTGAGCCGGGCGTCGGATGATCACCCTCCGGGGCTGGGCGCGGCGCCCGGTCAATACGTTTTTGAACGATGAGCCGGGACGGATGAGCCGATGGATCGCAGCCCGGAAGGCCTAGCAAGACCGCCGACCGCTCCTGAACATGTCACAGGCTACTGGAGCCACAGCACGACGGATGTCATGGCCAGCCTCGGCAGCAGCTCCGGCGGCCTCACCGCGGAGCGGGCTGCCGCGCAGCTGGCGACTGTAGGCCCGAACAGCGTCCAAGACGCCCCACGTCTGAGCGCGCTTCGGCTCCTCCTGCGTCAATTCGAAAGTCCGCTTGCCCTTGTCCTCGCCTTCGCGGCTTCGATCTCGCTCATGCTTCAACAATGGGTCGACGCGGGCATTATCCTGGCGATCATATTGGGAAGCTCGCTCCTGAGCTTCTTCCAGGAGTACCGTGCTTCCTCGGCGGTGGCGGATTTGAAGCAACGCCTCGCCTTGACCGCCCGGGTCCTGCGCAACGGGACCGAACGGACGGTGCCTGTGAAGGAGATCGTGCCGGGCGATGTCATCCTCCTGTCGGCGGGCAACCTGATCCCAGCAGACGGCCTGGTGCTGGAGGCCCAGGATTTCCTCGTCACCGAGGCAAGCATGACCGGCGAGTCCTTCCCGGTAAAGAAGCGGCCCGGAGTTGTCGCCGCCAAGGCAGCCCTCTCGGAACGGACGAATACAGTCTTTCTCGGCGCCTCGGTACGCAGCGGAACAGCCAAGGTGCTCGTGGTCCAGACGGGCCGCCGAACCGAATTCGGCGCCATCGCGGAACGGCTTCGGGCGCGTCCGGAAGAGACCGACTTTGCGCGCGGCGTGCGGCAGTTCGGCTACCTGCTGATCAGGGTCATGATCATCATCGTCCTGTTCGTCCTGACGGTGAACGTCGCACTGGACCGGCCGGTGGTGGACTCCCTTCTGTTCGCCGCGGCGTTGGCGGTCGGCCTGTCGCCTGAGCTGCTGCCGGCGATCATCAGCGTGACCCTGTCCGCCGGGGCGCGGGCGATGGCCAGGAGGGGGGTCATCGTGCGCCGCCTCGACGCCATCGAGAACCTCGGCAGCATGACGATCCTGTGCATTGACAAGACGGGAACGCTGACCACGGGGACGATCGTCCTGCACGACGCCCTCGATGCCTGCGGAGCCCGGTCCAAAGAGGTGCTGCGGCTCGCCTGCCTCAACGCGGCTTTCGAAACTGGCATCGCGAACCCGCTCGACGCCGCGCTGGTGGTGGCGGGCACGGAGGCCGGGCTATCGACCGATGGTTACGCCAAGCTCGACGAGATCCCCTACGACTTCGTGCGCCGCCGACTCACTATTGTTGTCGCCAGGAACGGTGCCGGCCAACACGAGATGATCACCAAGGGAGCCTTCGCCGAGGTGCTGGCGGCCTGCAAGTTCGTGCGGGAAGGGGACGGGGACCTGCCGCTCGAGGACAGGGTGCGCGCACGGCTTGAGGCGACATTCGAGGAGCGCAGTTCTGAGGGCTTTCGCGTTCTGGCCGTTGCCACGCGGAGCTTCTTGGCTAAGTCCGACTACGACCGCGACGACGAAGCTGACATGACCTTCCAAGGCTTCCTCGTCTTTCAGGATCCACCCAAGGCTGACGCCGCACAGGCTATTGGCGATCTCGCGCGGCTCGGGGTCGGCATCAAGGTCATCAGTGGCGACAATCGGTTCGTCACGGCGCACGTCGCCCGGACCGTCGGCCTTGACCCGAGGGCGCTGCTGACCGGCGAGGAGATCGCCGGCATGCGCGACGAGGCGCTCTGGCACACCGCGCCGCGAACCGACCTGTTCGTCGAGATCGACCCGCAGCAGAAGGAGCGTATCGTGCGCGCGCTGCAGCGGACCGGCCATTCGGTCGGCTATCTGGGCGACGGGATCAACGACGCGCCCGCCCTTCACGCCGCTGATGTGGGCGTTTCGGTGGCGGAGGCTGTGGACGTGGCGCGCGACAGCGCAGACATCATCCTGACGAGCCGCGATCTCGGAGTGCTGCGGGAGGGCGTGGAAGGCGGCCGCCGAACCTTCGCCAATACGCTGAAGTACATCTCGATCACCACCAGCGCCAATTTCGGCAACATGATCAGCATGGCGCTGGCAACGCCGCTGCTGCCGTTCCTGCCGCTGGCGGCGAAGCAGATCCTGCTGAACAACTTCCTCTCGGACCTGCCATCGATCGCCATCTCGAGTGACAAGGTCGATCCCGAGCGCGTGGCCGCGCCGCAGCGCTGGAACGTGAAGGACATCCGGCGCTTCATGATCGTTTTTGGCCTTGTCAGTTCGGTCTTCGATCTGCTGACCTTCGGAGTGCTCCTCTACATCTTTCACGCTGGCGAGGCGCTCTTTCAGACGTCCTGGTTCATGATTTCCCTCCTGACCGAACTCACGGTCGTGCTGGTCCTGCGGACACGCCGGTCCGCGCTCCAGAGCAGACCCAGCCGTCTTCTGCTATGGTCTACGCTGGCGGCCGCAGCCGCTACCTTCGCCATTCCGTTTCTGGGACAGGCGAGCACGCTGTTCGGCTTCGTGCCGCTTTCGGTCATGGAACTGGCCGCCGTGGCGCTTATCGTCGGCGGCTACATCGTCGCCACGGAAGTGGCCAAGACGTGGTATTTCAGGCGGTTTCCCCTCAACCCGTCGTCCGCGGCGATGGGGGCTGTCCGGTGACGGTAGATGACGTTGCCGAAAACTCCAGAAGCAAAGCAGAAGGAGCGCAAGGTGGAGGTGAAGACCGCCGCCTGATACCAGCCTTTTCGTCCCTGTCCCGGCGCCTTCGGATCTCAAGGAGGCGCATCATGGCCCCGGCAGTCTTGTTCCCGGAATCTCCGCTGCCGGGGCGTTCTTTGCGCGTTGCGCAGGATGTTGGGGGGCGGTCAGAGATCGTCCAGACGGGCATGGCGTCGCTGTTGTGACACGGGGCTGACAACTTACCTGGTGAGCCTCCATCCTCTTGCTTCTGGACCCTTTGGTGGAACTTACGAATGCCCTCCAGAACCGTGTCGAACCTCAACGAAGCACCTGACATGGTCTGCCCCCGCTGCGCACATGGCCCCCTCGATACCTGTTAAACCACGACGGCGATCTGGCGCGACGGACGCCCTTACGTGGTCGAGGAGATACCGGCGTTGCGCTGCGTCTCGTGCGACGAGGTCCTCGTCGACCGGAATACGGCGGAAGGTCTGCAGGTTATCGCGCGTGAGCTTCCGACCGGGTGCAAGGGGACGCGCAGGATCGAGGTGCCGGTGATCTCTTATACCAGCGGTATGAACCATCGACTCTGAAGGTGGTTTGCTTTGCGGCCGACCTCTGATTCACTCCACGGCAAGGCG
>NZ_JAPTYD010000044.1 GCF_026913015.1 Paracoccus benzoatiresistens | reverse complement strand
TCGCGGCCTGACTGGAGCCAACGTCACATGCCCGGAGCCCGCTGCCCGGCAATTTCCACCACATTCGCGACACGACCGGATCAGGCTGTGACTGTGACTAGTGATACGGCCGTGTTCGACTGTCAGGTCCAGACGTCCCAGATAACTGCCATGGCATCCTGACTGGATGATGATGGCTCCGTTGACAATCCAAGGACTTTCCAGGCGGTTATGGGTATGCCCCGACAGGATCACGTCGAGCCCGTCCACTGCCTCTGCCAAGGCGCAATCCTGCGGCAGGCCCAGATGCGACAGCACCACGACCAGACCGCAGCCCTCGGCGCGAAGGCGTGCCGCGTGAGCACGCGCTTCCTCGATCCCGTCGGTGAAGCGCAGCCCGGCCGAGAACGAGGGCGGCATGGTCTTGTCCAGGATCGTTGCAGCCAGCCCGATGACCCCGATCGACAGACCATTCGCCTTGCAGACGGTGGTCGGTGGGAACCGAGGGGCTTCTTCCGTCAGGGGATGGCAGTTCGCGGCCAGGAACGGGTAGTCCAGCAGGCTGGACAGCCGGGCAGCCTGGGCAGGACCGTAGGCAAAATCCCAGTGCCCTGTCATAGCCGACAGGCCAAGAGCGTTCAGGATGGGCACGGCTGCCTCACCCTTGCTGAGCGTGACTGCAGGGGTGCCGTGGAATGTATCGCCGTTGTCGAACACCAGAACCCCGCCCGGCGTCTCCTGGCGGGCTGCATTCAGGATGCCTGCGATCCGCGCGAACCCGCCCATGACGGACAGTTCAGGTCCGTGAGCCTTCCAGTGCAGTTCCGGATGGGGCTCGAGGTAGCCGTGGGTGTCGTTCAGTTGAAATAGCGTCACCTGTGGCATTCACAATTCCTGCATCGCTGCGTTTCATCCTGCAGCAAGCGCAGGAGCCTTAAGGCAACCTTAAGAAAGGGTGCAAAGACGCGATCAGTGCCGTCAGGCCGATCGAAGACTGGAACGGCCCCCCTGCCCCGTCCGGGCAGACATGTCCTGCCGGGCCGCACCGTAGGCCGTGGTCGAAATCCGAACTTCAACATCCTCGCTATACAGCATTAAGCAATCATGGGTCCGTGTTTCGAGACTTCCAGTCCATGCTTGGCTGCACGTGGTCAGGGAGGGAAAGAAAATGACGAAGCTAGGATATGCAGCGATATCGTTTCTCATGGCATCAACGGCGCACGCGCAGTCTGACAGCCTATCCGTGGCCATGCTCTTGGCCGGTAACATTGAAGACAACGGCTTCATGGAAGCAGGCTACAATGGCCTGCTGAAGATCCAGGAAGAGTTCGGCGCGAAGATCAGCTACATCGACAAGATAGAGCCAGAACCGGAACAGCTGGCTGCTGCGCTGCGCCGCCTTGCCCAAGATGGGCCAGATATGGTGATAGCGCATGGAGGCCAGAACAACCAGGCGGCCCAGCAGGTCTCGGCCGAGTTTCCGGAGATCGCGTTCGTGGTCGTGCAGGGCAATGTTACCGGTCCCAACCTTTCGAGCTATGAGGTTCTTCAGGAAGAAAGCGCCTGGCTTGGGGGAGCCGCCGCTGGCCTGCTGACCAAGACGGATGTCGTCGGCCACATTTCGGGCATCCGCGTCACGCCAGGACTGAAAGGTCGCGGGGGTTTCTACAACGGGCTGATGCACACCAATCCGGATGCAAAGTTCCTGACGATCTTTGCCGGCAACCAGGACGATAATGAATTGTCCGAACGCGTGGCGAAGGCCCAGATGGAGCAGGGTGCGGACTACATCTTCACCATGCTGAACGCCGGCCGCCAGGGTGCAACAGACGCCATGAGGGGCACCAGCACCAGGCAGTTCGGGAACGTGATCGACTGGACCACGGTTGAGCCGGAAGTCTTTGCAGGCTCTGCCATCGCGGATGTCAGCATTCCCAGTGTCGAAGCCGTGCAGGACTACACCACGGGAAACTGGAAGCCGGGAGTCGTCAAGGCGATCGGGCTGGAAAACCCCACGGCCGTATCGCTGACACTGGCTGATGATGTCCCGGCAGAGATTAAGTCACAGATCGAGGAACTGAAGCAGAAGATCATCCGAGACGAAATCGAGGTCTCGACAGAGTATGACGGGCCAGAAATGGCTCCTTGACGAGATACCGACCGCCTGTTCCTGCTTCGCCCCCGTAAGGGGGCGACTTGCTTTTGTGCCTTTGCGCCTTCTTTTGCGAAGGCACGCGTCATCCGCATGCGCCGGTCTCAAGCTTATCCAAGCGTTTCGCGGGCTCGCTGGACCAGGCCCTTCAGATCGTCCAGGCTGTATTTGCCAAACGCCCCCTCGTCGCCAGCGACAAAGCTTGGTGTGCCCATCAGGCCCATGTGTTCGGCCAGCAGGAAGCTGTAGGTGATGTGGCGCTCGACACGCTCGGCCTTGATGTCCTGTTCCAGGCGGGTCCAGTCGAGGCCAGCCTTTGCGGCCGCCTGCCGGGCGGTATCAGCATTGGCCTTGCCCTTGATCGAGAACATGGCCTTGTGCATCTGCCAGTAACGGCCTTGCGAGAGCGAGGCGAGGGAGACCCGCGCAGCGTCCTCGGAGTCCGGCCCGAACACCGGCCACTCTCGGAAGACCACCCGCAGGTTCGGGTCGGACAGGATCAGGCGGTGGATCGGGTCCACCATCTCGCGGCAGAAGGGGCAGTTGTAGTCGAAGAACTCGGTCAGCGTCACGTCGCCGTCGGGGTTGCCGAGAACGGGCGCCGTGGGATCACGCTCGAGTGCCTTTCGCAGTTCCTCGGGCATCGGGTTGTCCCGCGCCGCGAGAGCGACGGTGGGCAGAACCAGCAAACCGGTGCTGGCGATCAGAAAGTTCCGACGTTGCATAAATTATCCTCGAACCAGGTCGGCGCAGCTCTTGGGCCACGTCATGGAAGGTGGATGAGTCCCCAACCTTAAGGGTGCCTTAAGGCGGCAAGGCTTTCACGACATCTCCGACAGCGGCAGGATAATTGCCATCTCCTGGCCTCCTGTGCCTTCACCCACCTCCAGTCGTCCGCCCATGCGCTGCACGGCCGCCGCGACAATGGCAAGTCCCAGGCCGCTGCCATGAACCTCGCGGCCCGGACCGCGCCAGAACCGGTCGGTGACGCGGTCGCGGTCCTCGGGTCGGATGCCAGGTCCCTGGTCGCGAACCAGGACTGTCACTGATGATCCATCACAGGTCGCGATCAGGCCGACGACCCCACCCGCGGGAGAATGCTGGATGGCGTTTTCGACCAGGTTGCGCAGGGCACTGTGGACCAGGATGCGGGACGCGTAAATCGGGGAAAGATGCTCGGCTTCAACCAGCAGGCGCACCTGCTTGGCATGGGCCTGATCTTCAGCCTGTTGGGTAATCTCGGCAAGCAGAGCCGCCACGTCGAGACGCTCAACCGACGTTGCGTCGTGATCGATGGCCGTCAAATCCAAAAGCTGGCGCACCATTCGGTCGGTGCGATCGACCGAGGTGGCGATGGCTGCCAGGGCACGGTCGCGCACCGCCGGATCGGCAGCCATCCGCGCGATCTGCGCATGGGTGCGCAAGCCGGCCAGCGGTGTCTTCAGTTCATGGGCCGCAAAGGCCGTGAAGTCCCGTTCGGAGCGCCGGACATCCTCGAGACGCTGAAACAGGCTGTTCAGGGCCCGGCGGACGGGGCGGATCTCGCGCGGATCGCGGCTTTCCGGCAAGGGGCGCAGATCGTCGGGCTTGCGTTGGCGCAGGGCGCTTTCCAGATGCGCCAGGGGTGCAAGGCCGCGCCCGACGCTGACCCAGATCAGCAGAGCGAGCGCGGGAAAGATCACCGCCAGCGGCCAGAGAAGCCCTTGCACCACGTCGCTCACCAGACGGTCCCGCACCTCCATCCGGTCGCCGACCATGACCCGAACCCCGACATCGGGGTTGATGACGGTGAAGACCCGCCACGGCTCGCCGTCGATCTGGGTGGTGGCAAAGCCTTCGTTATTGGAAAGCCTCGCATCCGGCGCCCCCGAGGACGCCCCCAGCAGATCGCCCTGCAGCGACCAGATCTGGCAGGACAGCTGACGCGAGTAGCCGCCGTCGCTCGGCAGGGCGATGGTGGCCTCTGCGGCAGCGTCATTCAGCGCGATCCGGCGATCCGCCATGAGCGAACTGACCATGTTGGCCGCCTCGGAGAGGCGCGCATCGAGAACGCGCTCGACCTGGGCGCGGGTCGAGATGTTGATCCAGAGGGCCGCCGAGAGCCAGACCGCACTGGTGGCCAGCGTCAGGATCAGGATGAGGCGAAGACGGATCGACATCAGCCCGCCTTGGCGCCGGACACCGGCATGCAATAGCCCAGGCCGCGCACCGTCTCGATCACCTCGCGGCCAAGCTTGGCGCGCAGGTGATGGATATGCACCTCGACCGTGTTGCTTTCCACGTCCTCCTGCCAGCCATAAAGGCGTTCCTCGAGTTGCGCGCGGGAGAGGATGCGCCCGGGACGCTCTGCCAAGGCATGCAGGATGGCGAACTCGCGCCGCGACAGGCGCAGGGGCTGGCCATCTCGCGTGGCCGTCATGGCTGCCGGGTCCAGTTCCAGCCCGTTCCAGTGCAGGACCGGGCTGGCGCGTCCGCCCTGCCGGCGCAGCATGGCCCGGATCCGGGCAGCAAGTTCGTCAAGATCGAAAGGCTTGCCCAGGTAGTCGTCAGCACCCTTGTCCAATCCGGCGACCCGGTCTCGCACCTGGTCCCGCGCCGTCAGCAGCAACACCGGCAGCATGTTCCCGCCTGCCCGCATCTCTGCCAAGAGGTCGGTGCCCAGGCCATCGGGCAGCATGATGTCGAGCACCATGCCGCTGAACTCGCTATGGATCAGGGCTTCCCGGGCATCGGTCAGGGTCGCGACAGCATCGACGGTAAAACCCGACAAGCCGAGGCCCACCACCAGGCCCTCGGACAGCACCGGGTCATCTTCCACGATCAAGAGCCGCATGGGCATCCTTTCCTGTTCTTCGAGGCCCGGAGTGGCGGAGCAACCTTAAGACTGGCTTAAGCTGACCTCCTTAGCCGCAACACCATGATGATACGAATCTTCTTGGCGGCACTCACCGCATGGACCATGGGAACGGGGGCGGCGCTTGCGGAACCCGGCCCGCCGCTCGATCCGGCCGAAGCCTTTGTCCTCACAATCACGCCCGCCCCCTCGGGTGATCTGCAAGTCTCCTGGAACGTCCAGCCGGGCTATTATCTTTATCGCAGCAAGATTGCCGCAGAGGCGCCGAACGGCACCTCCCTGCCCCTCACCCTGCCCGACGGGGAGGTCTATGACGACCCCTGGCTGGGGCGTGACGAGATTTACCGAACGCCGGTAGCCATCACCATCCCCGATCCGCAGGGGCCGACGGTGCTGCACTGGCAGGGCTGCCAGCAGGACGGCATCTGCTATGCCCCCCAGCAGGCGGTGCTGGAGGTCGACGGCACGATCCGGGCAGAGGAGGCCGTCGAGGACGATCCCTTTGGCTCCTGGCAGGCTGATGGTGATGTTGCGCAATCATCCGGTCCTTCGGCTGACGACGCCAACACGTCCGCGCGGGCAGGGCTGACCCTGGCCGAAGGTGAGGGTCTGGTTGCGGATCTGGCGGGCCGGGGCGGTGCCCTTCTCGTCCTGCTGGGCTTCTTCGGCTTCGGCCTGCTGCTGTCTTTGACGCCGTGCGTGCTGCCGATGGTGCCAATCGTGGCCGGGATGCTGACCCGGCAGGGACAGGGGCTGACCGCTGGGCGCGGACTGGCTCTCACCGGTGCCTATGTGATCGCAATGGCCGCGGCCTTTGGCCTCTTGGGCATCGTGGCGGCCTGGTCGGGTGCGAACCTGCAGGCTGTGCTGCAATCGCCGGCGGCGATCGGCGTCATCGCGGCAGTCTTCGTGATGCTGGCCTTGTCGATGTTCGGCCTCTTCGAACTGCAGATGCCCGCCGCCTGGCAGGCACGGCTGTCTCGGGGAACGGGCGCAACAGGCTCCTTGGGCGGGGCAGCGGTGCTGGGTTTCGGCTCGGCGCTGATCGTGGGGCCTTGCGTGACCGCCCCCCTGGCCGGAGCGCTGATCTATATTGCCCAGACCGGGGATGTCGCCCTGGGCGCGGCGGCACTGTTTGCCCTGGGCCTGGGCCAGGGCGTGCCGCTGCTGGCTGTCGGCGCCTTCGGCCCGCAGATCCTGCCCCGCCGTGGCGCCTGGATGGAACGGGTGAAGATAGGCTTCGGTGTCGTCTTTATCGCCATGGCCATCTGGTTGGCAGGGCGCATCCTGCCTGGGCCGGTGGTCCTGCTCCTCTGGTCGGTGCTGCTGACCGGCTGCGGCGTGGCCTTGGGCGCCCTGGACCGTCTGGCGCCGGATGCATCGCGAACGGTGCGCGCCGCTGCGGGAACTGGGCTGCTTCTCGTCTTTGCCGGTTTGATCCAGGGCATCGGCGCGGCCATGGGCGCGGACGATCCGGCCCGGCCCCTGGCACCCCTGGCCGATCGCAAGACCCAAGCGGTCGCCGAAGCCGTGCCGTTCCAGACCGTGACGAGCCAGACTGCACTGGAAACCGCTCTGGATGGAGCACAGCCGGCCCTGATCTACGTCACGGCCGACTGGTGCGTGACCTGCCGCGCCATCGAGCGCGGGCCCATGTCGGACCCGCATGTTGCGGCCGCCCTGGGCGATTTGGCCCGCATCAAGGTCGATGTGACCGACTTCAATGCCGAGGCACAGGCGGTGATGAAGACCCTCGCCGCGGCCGGACCACCCACCATGATCTTTGTGGATGCCGCCGGGACCGAAGCACAGGGTAGCCGGCTGATTGGCGATGTTGACTCCGCGGACCTGCTGGCCTCGATCGCGCAGGTGGCCCCGTGAACGCTGTCTCCATCGGGCCTTTTGTCTTCGACGCCTCACGCCTGGCAGCAGTGGCAACGATCCTGCTGTTTCTGACCGCCACCACGATCGCGGGCCGCCGCAAGCGCAATCCTGATCACTCCGGCGCCGTCGAGGCCTGGGCCGGATGGGCAGTTCTCGCCTGGATCCTGGGCGCACGGCTGGGCTTTGTCCTCACCCACGCCAGCGACTTCGCAGCAGCGCCTTTGGATGCGCTGAAGTTATGGCAGGGGGGCTTCTCTGCACGGGCCGGCTGGATTGCGGCGGGCGCGGCGCTTCTGGTGGCGATGCTAAAAGGGCGCGGCGCGGTTCTCCGGCCTCTGCTGATCGCGGCCGCCCTGACGGCGGCAACCCATCAGGCTATCATCGCGGCCCTGCCCCGCCTGCAGATGCGCCTGCCGGTGATGGAGCTTCTGGCCCTGGACGGCAGCCCTGTCCAACTGGCCGGGCAGGGCCAAGTGACGGTGGTCAATCTCTGGGCGACATGGTGCCCGCCATGCCGCCGCGAGATGCCGATGATGACCAGGCTCGCGGCCGAGATGCCCGAGATGTCCTTTGTCTTCGCCAACCAGGGCGAAAGCGCAGACCGCATCCTGGCCTTTCTGGCGGCCGAGAGCCTGCCCCAGGCCGGCATGCTCCGCGATCCGCGGGCGCACCTGATGAGCCGACTGCGGGCCCTGGGCCTGCCCTCCACCCTCGTCTTCGATGCGACAGGCGCGCTTGTCGCCGCACAGACCGGCGAAATCTCGGGCCCCGCCCTGCGCACCATGATCGACACTGCAAAGGACCAAGGATGACACAACTGCTCAAGGCGCTCCTCGTCGGGACGGCGCTGCTGGCGCTTGCGGCCTGCGAGACCCCCGCGCCTGCCTTGGCCGCACCGCCCCCTGCCCCGGCTCCGGCCCCGGTCAGCGCGGAAACGGCAACCATGTATGCCGCGAAGCCTGATGGAGACCTTACCGTCCCGGCCATCCCCGCGCATCTGCTGAGCGAGGACAAGGCTCGCCAGGAGGTCGATTACTGGACCGACGAACCCGTCGGAACGATCGTGGTCGATCCGCATGCCAAGCGGCTCTACCAGGTCCGGTCCGGCAACAAGGCCATGCGCTATACCGTGGGCGTGGGGGCGGCCGGTTACGGCTTTACCGGCGAGGCGCATATTCCCTACCAGCGGGACTGGCCCCGCTGGACCCCGACCGACAGCATGCTGGCCGAGAACCCCGAACACTACGGTCCCTCGAAGGACGGCGTGGACGGCGGGCTCGCAAACCCGATGGGCGCCCGCGCGCTTTATATCCACAACAGCGGCGGCGATACCTTCTACCGCATCCACGGCACGCCCGATCCCCAGTCGATCGGCACCGCCAGCTCGGCCGGCTGCATCCGCCTCTTCAACCAGGACATCATCCATCTGGCCGAGAACACCGACAGCATGACCAAGGTCGTGGTCCTGACCGAGGCACAGTCGGGCCAGGGCACCACGCCGCCCGCCGCAGATCAGGCCACCCAAACCTCCGGAGACCCCGCATGACCCTTCACCGCAGAGCCCTTCTGGCCTCCGCTGGCCTCGGCGCCGCTCTGACAACCCTTGGCGGCATAACCTGGGCCTTGCTGCGCCCGCCGGCTGGAACCGATGACCTGACCATCGAGGATGTGCTCTTTGATCCCGATCAGCCGGTGCTGGGCAATCCGCAGGGCGACGTCACCGTTGTCGAGTTCTTCGACTACCAGTGTCCCTTCTGCAAGCGCGGCCATTCCGACCTGATGGCCGAGGTCGAGGCAGACGGCAATGTCCGCCTGGTGATGAAGGATTGGCCGATCTTTGGGGGGGCGTCGGTCCTCGCCTCACAACTGGTGCTGGGTGCGGTGGAGGAGGGAACCTATGTCGCGGCACAGGCGGCCCTGATGGCCACGCCCGCGCGTCTGTCCGAGGACGATGTCCGCAGCACCCTGATGGCAGCAGGGCTCGATCCCGCAGCCATGCTGGCCGCCTACCGGCAGGACCGCGAGAGATGGGACGGGCTGATGGACCGCAACAGCCGGCAGGCCGCCGCACTTGGCTTGCAAGGCACACCGGCCTTCATCATCGGCCAGACCCTTCTTCCCGGCGCCCCCGACCGCGACCGCCTGCGCGCAGCCATTGCCGCGGCCCGCGGCAGCGCCTGATCCCCCGTTCACAACCAAGAAGGAGCAGACCATGACCAAAATCTCACGCCGCATGCTCGGCCTGATCGCCTTGGGAGGGCTTGCTGCCCCCAGCCTGGCACGGGCGCAAGCCGGGCCTGCCCGCAACATGAGCAGCTTCGCCATGCAGCACTGGCAGGATCACTTCGAAGAACTGGGCGTAGGCGCGATTGTCGCTGACACCACCTCGCGCGCGCTGCATTTCTGGGGGGGCGATGGGCAGACCTACCGGACCTATCCGACCTCGGTCCCCATCTCGGAGGAGCTGACCAAGCGCGGCTATACCGAGATCGTGCGCAAGAAGGAGGGTCCGAGCTGGACACCCACACCCTCGCAGCTGGAACGCTACCCCGACTGGAAGCCGGTCGGGCCAGGGCCGGACAATCCTTTGGGCACGCACGCCATGTATCTGTCCTGGCCGGCCTACCTGATCCACGGCACCCATGACACGCGCAAGATCGGGCGCCTGTCTTCGGACGGCTGCATCGGTCTTTACAACGAGAAGATCGAGGAACTCTTTGGCCTCTGCCCGGTTGGCACCCAGGTCCGGATCATCTGACAGCCCGGCAGGCGGGGCCGAACGGCCCCGACTGCGTCACAGATCCTTGCAGAAGGCGTCGTAAAGCGCGGCCATGAGCACCTCCAGGTCGGGATCGCTGATGCGGTAGAAGATGGTCTGGCTTTCGCGGCGGGTGTCGACCATGGCGGCCTCGCGCAGCTTGGCCAGGTGCTGGCTCAGCGCCGACTGGCTGAGGCCCACGGCCTGCTGCAGCGCGCCGACCGAGCGTTCGCCCTTGGTCAGCTCGCACAGGATCAGCAGGCGCTTGGCATTGGCGACAAGCGCCAGCCGCCCAGCCACATGATCGGCGCGCTCCTGCAGGGCATGGGTCGCTTTGTCCAGACTCATTATATTAGCATTGACTGATTTAGACATGTTTAATATATAGGCTGGAACGGCGGCTGGAGCAAGCTGCTTTGACGAAGGAGAACACCAATGGAGATCGGGATCGAGACCGCCTTCACGCCGTGGGCCTCGCTGTTTGGCGGCGTGCTGATCGGGCTGAGCGCGGTGATGGTGATGGCCTTGTTCGGCCGCATCGCCGGGATTGCCGGCATTGCGCAGGGCGCCCTTGGCCTTCCCGGCGCGGCGAAGGACCGCGACTGGCGGTGGGCCTTTCTGGCCGGGCTGGTGCTGGCGCCGCTGGCGGTGATGGCCCTGGGCGGGACCGTTGCGCAGACGGTTCCGGACAACCTGCCCGGCATGGCCCTGGCCGGGCTGCTGGTCGGCACGGGCACATCGCTTGGCTCGGGCTGCACCTCGGGGCACGGGGTCTGCGGTCTGGCGCGGCTCTCGGGCCGATCCTTGGCGGCGGTCGCGACCTTCATGGCGGCGGGCTTTGCCACCGTCTTCGTGCTGCGCCACATCCTGGGGGGTGCGTGATGCGGGTGCTGTGGGGCTTTCTCAGCGGCCTGGTCTTCGGGCTGGGGCTGGTGATCTCGGGCATGGCCAACCCGGCCAAGGTGCTGAACTTCCTGGACCTGGCGGGGACATGGGACCCCAGCCTGGCCTTCGTGATGGGCGGGGCCACGCTGACCGCATTCGTGGGCTATCGGCTGGTCTGGCGGCGCAAGGCGCCGGTGCTGGACCGGACCTTCGACATTCCGAAGAACCGCGTCATCGACACGCCCCTGATTGCCGGGGCGGCGCTGTTCGGGATCGGCTGGGGGATCGGCGGCTTCTGCCCCGGCCCCGCCTTCACCGCCCTGCCCCTGCTGGCACCGGGCACGCTGATCTTTCTGCCCGCGATGCTGGCGGGTCTGTGGCTGGGCGCCCGGATCAAGGCAGGCGGCTATCCGCAAGGCAAAGGAGCAACATCATGAGTGAATCAAAACTGAAGCAGAAGGTGGTCCGCCACTCGCCCTCGACGGGCTCGGGAAGCCCCGATGTCTGGGGCATCTATGAACCCGATACCGGATCGATCCAGTATATCTGTGCCGATCCCGAGACCAAGAAGGCGGCGCTGATCGACGTGGTCTGGAATCTCGACCCGAAGAACTACCGCTTCTCGACCGAGAGCATGGAGCAGGTGCTGGATCTGGTGCGGCAGAACGGACTGACGGTCGAATGGGTGCTGGACACGCATCCCCATGCCGACCACGTGATGGCCTCGGCGCTTTTGAAGGAACGCACCGGCGCGCCCACGGCCATCGGCGACAAGGTCCATGACATTGCCAGGCTCTGGGCCGGGCTTTACAACCTGCCCGAGGCTTTCGACCCCGCGCGCGACTTCGACCGCCTGTTCGCGGCCGGCGAGACCTTCCGCATCGGTGAGTTGGAGGCGCGGGTGATGCTCTCGCCCGGCCACACGCTCGGCTCGATCACCTATGTCTGCGGGGACGCGGCCTTCACCCATGACACGCTGATGCAGCCCGATGTCGGCACCTCGCGCGCGGACTTCCCCGGCGGCGACACCGAACAGCTGTGGGACTCGATCCAGGCGATCCTGGCCCTGCCGCCCGACACGCGCCTGTTCGTGGGCCACGACTATGGCACCGACGACCGCGACGAGCCACAGTGGGAGGCGACCGTGGCCCAGCATCGCGCCAACAACAAGCACGTCAAGGACGGCACACGGCGTGAGGACTGGATCCGCATCCGCGACACCCGCGACGCTACCTTGGCCCTGCCAGACCGGATCCTCGCCGCGCTCCAGATCAACCTGCGCGGCGGCCGCCTGCCCGCCTCCGAAGACGACGGAAACCGATACCTCAAGATCCCCGTCAATCGCTTTCCCGGGCCGCAGAAGAAGGCCAAGACCATGAAGGATCTGGTCGCCGAGGCGCAAACTCGCGTCGCGACCGTCCCGCCCGAACACGCGGCCAAAAACGAGGGGCCGGCCGCCCTGGTCCTTGATGTGCGCGAGCCGGGCGAACTCGAAACCCATGGGCGCGTGCCCGACGCCCTGCATGTGCCGCGTGGCCTGGTGGAAAGCCGCGCCGACGCGACCGCAACCACGGCGGAAGCCCGGCTGACCGACCTGCGCGACACGGGATGCGTCCATGTCCTGTGTGGATCCGGCGCCCGGGCGGCCCTGGTGGCCGACACCTTGCGCAGCATGGGATACGAGGCCACCGTGATCGAGGGCGGGTTCGAGGCCTGGAAGGCCAAGGGCCTTCCGGTCGAGAGCTGAGCCATGGACAGGCTGGCGCGCTATCTGCCCGCCCTGAACTGGGGACGGGCCTATGACCGGCACGCCCTGACCAGCGACGCGGTGGCGGCGGTGATCGTGACAATCATGCTGATCCCGCAGTCATTGGCCTATGCGATGCTGGCCGGCCTGCCGCCAGAGGCCGGGATCTATGCCTCGATCGCGCCCCTCGTCCTTTATGCGATCTTCGGCACATCGCGGACGCTCGCCGTCGGCCCCGTGGCGGTCGTGTCGCTGATGACCGCGACCGCCGTCGGGCAGGTCGCGCAACAGGGCACGGCGGGATACGCGGCGGCGGCGCTGACGCTGGCGGCGTTGTCGGGGCTGTTCCTGCTGGCGCTCGGAGTCTTCCGGCTGGGCTTTCTGGCCAACTTCCTCAGCCACCCGGTCATCGCAGGCTTCATCACCGCATCGGGCATCCTGATTGCGACGAGCCAGGTGAAGCATATCTTGGGGATCGAGGCGGGTGGCCATACCCTGGTCGAGATGATCCCCGCCATCCTGGCCCATCTGGGGCAGACGAACCCGCTCACCCTGGTGATCGGCGTTCTTTCCACGGCCTTCCTCTTCTGGGTCCGGCGCGGGCTGAAGCCGTTTCTCCGGCGGATGGGGGCCGGACCACTGCTGGCCGACATCGGGGCCAAGTCCGGCCCCGTCGCGGCGGTCGTGGTCACGACCCTGTCCGTCTGGGCCTTCGGCCTGGCCGACCGGGGCGTGGCCATCGTCGGCGCGGTGCCCCAGGGCCTGCCACCTCTGACAATGCCGGCCGTTATGCCCGATCTGATCCGCCAGCTGGTTGCCCCCGCTATCCTGATCTCGATCATTGGCTTCGTCGAATCCATCTCGATCGCGCAGACCTTGGCCGCAAAGCGCCGCCAGCGCATTGATCCTGACCAGGAACTGATCGGTCTGGGCATGGCAAACCTCGGCGCGGGCTTCACCGGCGGCTATCCGGTCACTGGCGGCTTTGCCCGTTCGGTCGTGAACTTCGACGCGGGGGCCGCGACCCCGGCCGCCGGTGTCCTGACCGCCGTGGGCCTGGCCATCGCCGCACTGCTGCTGACCCCTTTGATCTATTTCCTGCCCACCGCGACCTTGGCTGCAACCATCATCGTGGCGGTCCTCAGCCTTGTCGATTTTGCGATCCTGGCCCGGACATTCCGCTATTCGCGCGCCGATTTTGCCGCCGTCGTTACCACGGTCGTGCTGACCCTGGCCTGGGGCGTCGAGGTTGGCATCGCATCGGGCGTGATCCTGTCGGTGGGGCTGCATCTCTACAAGACCTCAAGGCCCCATGTGGCCGAGGTCGGGCTGGTGCCGGGCACCAACCATTTCCGCAACGTGCTGCGCCATGACGTGGCCACCGACCCTGCGGTGCTGACCCTGCGCGTTGACGAAAGCCTTTATTTCGTCAATGCCCGCTTTCTCGAGGATCTGATCCAGGATCGGATCGCAGAGCGGCCGGCGGTCCGGCATGTGGTGCTGATGTGTTCGGCGATGAACGAGATCGACTATTCAGCCCTCGAGAGCCTCGAGGCGGTCAACCACCGCCTGAAGGAGCTGGGCATCGGGCTGCACCTGTCCGAAGTGAAAGGCCCTGTCATGGACCGCCTGAAGAAAACGCATTTTCTGGACCACCTGAACGGAGAGGTCTTCCTGTCACAGTTCGACGCATGGACCACCTTGGTGAGGCAGGATACGGAAATGACAAACCTGACAGGCCTGCGCGAGGCCTCCGGGTAAGGGGTCCTGTTGCCATGATGATCGAAGAAAAAGCGGGCGCATTACCTCCGCCCGCTTTTTCTGTTCACCGCGATTTTCAGGAGGTCATTCGATCTGGGCGATGGCCTCGTCCATCCGCTCGCGCGCCTTTTTCGACATCTTAGCGGATTTGGCGGCCTCAAGATTGGCTGCTTCATCGCCGACCTGGATCATCCCCACCATGCCCATCGCGAAATGCGGCGTGCATTTGACACCGTAGAGACCAGGTTCCGACACCGTCAGCACGAATTCGTCGTTCACCTTGCTTTTGAACTTCTCGACGCCCTCAGGCAGCATTTCGGCGATGGACTCGACGTTGTGGCTCTTGTCCGTGGGCACGAAGGTCACCGTATCGCCCGGTTCGGCACGAACATAGGCCGGCTCGAAGACCATCATCCCGCTCTCGCCTTTGTTCAGCATCTGAACCTGGTGATCGGCGGCAAAACCTTCTCCGGCCATGGCAAAAAAGGCCGCCGGAATGGCGAGGCATGAAAAATAGGTCATGGTTCTTCCTGTCTGGTGGTTGGTATGAAGCGATCCGCGTGTTCGCGGATCGGGGCTGAGCCGCAGGCATCAGATAGGGCCGGCCGCGCCTTTCAGTCGAGGCTGGCGTCGGCAGGAGCGTCTTCCGCTCCGCCTTCAGTTCCCTCGCCCCCTGGCGTCACGTCCAGCACCGAGGCATGCATGGTGATCTCGACGTTGTCCTTGCAATTTTCCATGCAGGGTTCGGCGGAAAAGGCGGAGTATTCGATTTCTGCCCGATCATCCTCGATGAAACCATCGGCATTGGGCATCTGGACCTCGGTGAAGTTCTCGTTGGACAGAACAAAGTCGTCTTCCACAAGGCCGTTGGAATAGAGCAGATAGGCCGTGATCGCGTAGGTATCGTCAGGCGTCAGGATTTGCGCATTGCCGAACGGCATGGAGCGGTGGACGTAATCCCAGACGGTCGAAAGATAGGGCCAGTAGCTGCCGATGGTCTTCTCGGGATCTTCCCGGTCCAGCGTGCCCTCGCCCCCCGAAAGGGCAGGCCAGTTGTCCAGGCCCTCGGCAAAGTCGCCATGGCAGGCCGCACATTGCTCCAGATAGATTTCCTCGCCGGTCATGACGTCGCCCGAGCCGTCGGGCAGACCGGTGCCGTCGGGGCTGACATCCAGGTTCCACGCCGCAATCTCCTCGGGCAGCGCAGGCCGCCCCAGCCCCAGCGGCTGGCCTGCCGCAGGCGCGACATCAGACGGCGCAACCGGCGTTTCGGCTGCTGCCGTTCCTGCGGCCAGGACGATCAGCAGGGCGGTTGTGTTACGAAACTTCAACATTTTCCGCGCTTCCGTCTTTCTTGATCCACCAGGTCTGGATGCCGTTGTTGTGATAAATGGAGTTCTCGCCCCGGATCTCGCGCAGGGCGTTCTTGGTGGGCTGCACATAGCCGGTCTCGTCCACCGCGCGCGATTGCAGCAGCATCTCCTCACCGTCCCAGACGTGGTCCAGGTAGAAGCGTGTCATCGCCATGGGCACGCCAGGCTGGGCCAACCGCGCCGTGGTCCAGTTCTTGCCGCCGTCCACGGATACGTCCACACGGGCGATCGCCCCACGCCCGGACCAGGCCAGCCCGGTGATGACCAGCGGGCCGGGACCATGCTTGATGCCGACCTGCGGGCTGGGCGCAGTCACGACCGACTTGGCATCCATGACCCAGGTCCACTTCCGCGAGACCCCGTTGGCCAGGGTGTCGGTATATTTCGACGTCTCCTCACGGCTCTCGACGGGGCCGGCGGTTACCTCGATGCGGCGCAACCACTTGACCCACAGGTTGCCTTCCCAGCCGGGCACGACCAGGCGCGCGGGATAGCCGTGCTCCTTGCGCAGCGCCTCTCCATTGGCCTTGAAGGCGACCATCACGTCGTCCATCGCCTTCTCGATGGGGATAGACCGCCCGTTTGACGAGGCATCCGCCCCTTCGACATAAATCCACTTGCCCTCGGGTTTGACGCCCGCCTCGGCCAGCAGCGTCTTCAGCGAGACGCCGACATATTCCATGTTGTGGATCATGCCATGCGTGAACTGCGATCCGTTCAGTTGCGCGCCGGCCCATTCCATGCCGGTATTGGCCGCGCACTCGCAGAAATAGACGCCTTGGCTGCGGGGAAAGCGTTCCAGGTCCTCGTAGGTGAAGACCAGTTCGCGGTCCACAAGCCCGTTGATCATCAGGCGGTAGTCCGGCTTGGCCAGTTCGATCGCCCCGGAATGGTGCCGCTCGAAGGCGCAGCCAGCGGGGGTGATCGTGCCGTCCAACTGGTGGATCGGCGTGAAATTGATCGAGCTGATCGTGTCCGCCGTCAGCCAGGACACGTTGCGGCGGATCACGTCGGATTCAAAATGGATCGGCAGCCCATAGGGCGTGGCGTCCACGCCCTCGCCGCTGTAACGGGCCCAGTCCTGAACCTCGGTGATCAGCGGATCCGGCGCCCCCTGCCCGCGCGCGGCCGACACGGCGGTCGGCACGGCGACGCTGGCGGCCAGTCCGGCGCGCAAGAAGCCGCGGCGGCTGGTCGTTCCCGGTCTGACGGTCATGCGAACCAACTCCTTCATAGTCCCTTGACGGAAATGCTCGAGACGGGCGCGTCCTGCTGGGCGCCCCCAGCCTTGCGGATATGATCTTCGACCACGTCCCAGATTTGCGGCCCTTCGGTGCCCTCGTTGACCGAGGCCCAGCCGCCGACCACATAGCTGCGGGCGGGATCGATCGGCGCGTTCTCGGCGATCAAGCGAAGATCGGTGATGCGGCTGCCCATGGGCGCGCTCGGGTCGATCGTGTAGGCCAGCCCGCCGACGCGGACCATGTCCCCGCCCTGCTGATAATAAGGATCGGGGTTGAAGATATTGTCGGCCACATCCTCCATGACGGTCTTCAGCGTCTCGCCGGTCATCTCGGAGCGGTAGCATTCGCCGTAAGTCATCGAGGTGACCGAATGGATATCCTCGCGCGTGATGTCGCCCGGCAGGACCGAGGCCCCCCAGCGGACACCCGGCGACAGTGCGATCTCGGCATCCCGCTCCTCCAGGATGGCGCGGCAGATCAGGTCGTCCCAGGTGCCGTTGAAATTGCCTCGCCGGTAGAGCAGCTTGTCGGTCTGTCCAATTACCGCCTCCAGGTCCGCCTTGTAGGGCGCGCGGATTTCTTGGATCAGCGAGGCCATCTCGGAGTCGGGCGCGATCACGTCGGAAAAGACCGGGATCAGCTTGTGGCGGAAGCCCGCCATCCGGCCACCCTGCACGTCCAGATCGACGCGGCTGACGAACTTGCCGTGGCTGCCCGATGCGATGATGATCGTTTCGCCCACCAGCACCGGCTCGGGGATGGCGTCGTGGGTATGGCCCGACAGGATCACGTCTATCCCCTTCACCCGGCCCGCCATCTTGTGATCGACGTCAAAACCGTTGTGCGACAGGCAGACGACCAGATCGACATTCTGGCCGCGCAACTCGTCCACAACCTCCTGCATGCGCTCCTCGCGGATGCCAAAGCTGTATTCGGGGAACATCCATTTCGGGTTGGCGATCGGCAGATAGGGGAAGGCCTGCCCGATCACGCCGACGGCTATATTGCCCTTCTGGATGATCTTGTAGGGCTCAAAGGCCGGCTCGTCCCACTCCACGTCGTAGATGTTGGCGCCCAGGAACGGAAAGTTGCACTGCTCGATCAGCTCCTTGACCCGTTCGGTGCCGAAGGTGAACTCCCAATGGCTGGACATCGCCTCGACCCCCAGCAGGTTCTGGACCCGGACCATGTCCTCGCCCTGGGTCTTGAGGCTGGTATAGCTGCCGTGCCAGGTATCCCCGCCATCCAGCAGGATCGCGTCGGGACGGCTGCCGCGGATCGCCTTGACGATCGTCGCAATGCGGTCGAAGCCGCCCATCCGACCATAGGTCTTGGCCAAGGCCTCGAAGTCGGGATAGGTCAGGGCATAGGCTTCGGGGCTGCCCGGCGCGATCCCGAACATCTTCTGGAAGGTTTCTCCCACGACATGCGGGACGCGCCCGGCGGCTTCGCCCACGCCGATATTGGTGTCGGGTTCGCGGAACCAGACCGGCCGAAGATGGGCATGCGCATCCGTGACATGGATCAGCGTCAGGTTGCCAAAATCGTCGAACTGCAGCAGCTGGTCCTGCGTCAGCGCCTGCTGCGCCATGGCCCGCGACCAGTTGGACATGCCCAGCCCGGCAAGGATTGCCGATGTGGCCAAACCGGCCTGAAGAAATTCCCTGCGCGACGCCACTGTCACCTCATCGTATTCGAATAATTGCACATGTTGAGCATAGTTGGTCAGCCGCGGCACCTGCCGCGGCCTGTCTCAGTGACGAACAGCCGGAGTTTCGACGGCCAGCCCATTCCCGCGAGAAGCGACATAGAGTTCCAATTCCCGGAACTCCTGACTGCCTGCCTCGAAAGGCACCCCGCGCGTGTCGCGGACGCAGCCGACGAAACGCTGATGCATGGACACGGCGCCTTGGTCCTTCAGGCGATACAGCGGAAATCCGTTGATCTGCCCCTGGCTCAGATGGTCCGAGCGGATGTTCTTGCCGAAGTTGTCCTCGTGACAATTGGCGCAGGACATCTCCAACTGGCCAAAGCGCGTGTAATACATCTCCTTGCCCTTCTCCCAGAAGGGCGCGGCCTCGCCGTCGATCTTGACCGCGACCGGCATTCCCCGCGATTGCAGGCCGATGGCGGCGGTCATGTTCTTCATCTCCTGGCTGTTCCAGCCCCAGGCCTCAGCACCCATCCGGTTGGTGCGGCAGTCATTGACGTAGTTTTCCAGTGCCCAAAGCTCGCCCTTGTCGTTCACCTTGGGCATCTGGGCGCGCACGCCCTTCATGCTTTCCTCGATGTCGTTGTGGCAATCGGCGCAGGACTTGTCGGCGGTGCCTTCGGGCGTGCTCCATGTTTCTAGGCCGGCATCGACAAACAGGAACATCGGGTTGTCGAAATCGTCCTTCTGCATCGCGCGGGTGTCGGTGTCGCGGAACAGCCAGCCCGAATAGACCGTGTCCCCTAACGCACCCTCCAGATGATCGGGCGCCGGGGCCTGGGTCGCCAGTTCCTCCTCGCCATTGATGAGCAACTGGTCGTCCTGGACGGGGTCTGCATGGGCGGCGGTCAGGGCAAGTGTCGCCGCCAGGACCGCCACGGCCTTCACAGTATGTTGCAGCTTCATCTTGCCGTATTTCCTCCCTGGCGATGTCAGACTGCGCCACCCTCCATGGTCGCAGGCAGATCGGGCTTGGGCCCGGGTATCAGGACACTTCGACCTTGTGGGCGTCCTCGTAGACCGACCCGTCGTCGTCATACCAGGTGAACTTGAATTCCCCAGTTTCCGGCACCTTGGCGTCGAACTCGAGATAAGGGTTGGTGCTGATCGCCGGTTCCAGCGTGGTGTCCAGCACAAGCTGGCCGTTGAACTCGGCGGTGAAGCGGTTGATGATCGACCGCGGGATGACCTTGCCATCCTTGTCCTTGCGCTGACCCGACTCCATCGGATGCGAGATCAGCGTCTTGATCGTGATGACCTCATCCTTGGACGCGGTTTTCGGGACACGAACGCGCGGTTTGACGTTTTCTGCCATAGTCCTGTTCCTTCTGCCTGAATCAGCCGCCGCAACCGCCGATGGTGACCTTCACATTCGCCGCCGTGCGCACAAAGCTGCCGTCAGCCAGCTTGGCGACAGCGACGACATCCTGGGTCTTTGCCAAGCGGATGCGGGTTGCTGCAGCCTGGCTTGCGGCCAGCGGGCCAAAGATGAACTTGGCGACCCCGGGGGTCGGGTTTTCCGTGGCGATGAGCAGGATCTCGGATGCGCCGGGCGCCTCCACCGAGATAGGGACCGTATTGCCGTTCTCGGCGATCTCGGGGGCGGTCAGCTTGACGCCATCCCCTTCGGCCACCTCAGCGCCGCCGGTAAATTCGGCGATCATCTCGTCGGCGGTCTGGGTCGGAGCAGCGGCAGCATCCTGAGCCTGCACGGAGATCGGCAGCATGGCCAACCCGGCAAATCCCGCGCTTATGGCCAGAACTCCGCGTCGTGAAATCAGCATGGTTTCCTTCCTTCCTTGTCGCGTTCCAGACGTCCCAGCGGGACGCGGCTGGTTTCATTCCTTCAGCGTCATCAGATAGGCCACGACATCCTCGACCTGTTGGGCCGAGAGAATTGGCTGAATATCCTCGGGCTTCTCGGGGGGCTTTGCCGTATAAGCCACCCCCGGCCGGATGAAGGGGCCCACTTTATACATTCCGGGCATGAATGAGTCCGGGAAGGTGTGCTTGGCGTCAACCACGATCCCGCGCAACTGCGCTTCGGACCAGCGGTCTGCCGCACCATCAAGCTGTGGGCCGATATTGCCTTGGAAGGGGACATCGGGCAGGGCCTCGATGGCATGGCAGGCGACGCAGTTACCCAAGGCATTCGTCGTCATGACGACCTTGCCTTCCTCGGGCTTGCCGGGCGTGCCGGTCAGGGATTCGGAAATTGACCCGTCTTCCGCCCAAGGCACATCAGCCGGTGCAATCTCTGCCATCACCGGCGCACCAAGGCCGGCCACCACAACTGTAAGCACCAAGATATGCTGCATCTGACCTCCCCCCAAAGGCGCAAAAGACGCCCTCCCTTGCGACTCATGCATGGATCACTCTAGGGTCTTTGATCCCGGAAGCAATAGTTATATTGCAATAAGTGAATGTTTGGTGAAACATCGGCCAACAGGCCGTGCTGCAGACGAAGGATACCAATGAGCGGATCGGACAGCCTCGCGCGCTTTAGCCTGGGAAAACTGTTGTTCGGCAGAATGGACGCCATGCCCTCCAGCCCATCCACCGCGCAGACAGATCCAACGGCGCGCTCCGCCGCGATCGAGGAGGCCGCTAACGTCTTCAAGGCCCTGGGACACGAAGGACGGTTTCTTATCCTTTGCCATCTGGCGCAGGGTCCGAAGAGTGTCGGCGAGCTTGAAGGGATGCTGGACGCACGGCAGTCGGCGGTCAGCCAGCAGCTTGCGCGATTGCGGATCGAAGGGTTGGTCACGGCGCGCCGGGACGGGAAGACGATCTTCTACTCGCTCAAGGACCCGCGCATCGGTGAACTGCTGATCTGCTACGCACGGATCTTTGGCAATGAAGATCGTCGGGACCTTTGACTGGCCCAACCATGACAGCGGACATTGCGGCAGGATTGCAGGCCGGAGCGGTCGGACTTGGCGTCGGAGTGCTTCTGGGCCTTTGTGCGCGATTGGGAGATTTCTGCACCTTAGGCGCTCTTGAAACCGCTCTGATTGGCCGGGACTACCGCCGCATTCATATCTGGAGCCTTGCCCTTGGCGTCGCTATCTTGTCGACCCATCTGGCCGATGCCGCAGGCCTGATCGACATCGGCCGAAGCCTTTATCACAGCATTGCCTGGAACCCGGTGGCGAGTGTCGCAGGTGGTCTGCTGTTTGGCTATGGCATGGCAATGGCGGGCAACTGCGGTTTCGGTGCATTGGTCCGGGCTGGCGACGGCGACATCCGGTCGGTGCTGATCGTGGTCGTATTGGGTATTGCCACCTATGCGACGCTTGCAGGGCCGCTGGCGCCCCTGAGGGTCTTCGTGTTCCCCCAGACAGAGCAAACTGGGCGATCTGGGATGGGTGAGGCCTTCGCAGCCATGAGCGGTCTTGAACCTGCCTGGCTGGCAGCTGCCCTCGGCCTCGCCCTGGTAGCAGTGGGGTTGCGCCATCCGCAGGTGCGCCATTCGGCTGTGACAGTCATCTGCGCAGCAGGGGTGGGAATGTCCGTGGTCCTTGCCTTTATCGGCACCATGAAGGTTGCACGCCTTAGCATGGACGCCGTCCTGATCGAGGGACCGTCATACACCGCTCCGGTGGGGCGAACGATCCTGTATCTGATGACCGCGACAGGAACGCTGCCCTCCTTTTCAGTCGGTCTGGTTTCAGGCACGCTCGCCGGGGCCATAGCGGGATCGTTGTGGCGGCGCAGCTTCCGGTGGGAAGCCTGCGACGATCCGCGTGAGTTGGGCCGCCAGTTGGGCGGCGCCATCATGATGGGGATCGGCGGGGTCATCGCCATGGGCTGCACCATTGGCCAAGGGCTGACCGCCACTGCCCTGCTGGTTTGGTCAGGCCCCGTAACCTTGATGGCGATCGCCGCCGGGGCCTGGGTGGGCCTGCAGCGACTGCTGCTGTCCGAGGATCTCTAGTCCCTCGCCGGCCGACGCTGGCGGAACCTGCTGGACCTATTCCGTCCCGGTATCGACCAGCCTGGTGAGCATCTCATTGACCGGCTGCATCGTCTCGCCCGGGTAAGTGCGGTGGCCAACGATGATCTTGCCCGGTTCGTCAGCGGTCTCGTAGACAAAGATGCTATACGGGCAGTGCTGGATATTGGTTGGATCGACCTCCATCACCTCGCGCGATACCTTGGCGGAGCAGAAGCTGAAGATATCGGCTTGGGTGAACAGATCCTTGGCGCCGCCCACATCTTCCTTGGTGCGCGCCAGCATGTCGCCCACATGGCTTGTCAGGTCAATCACCAGGCCCTCGTTCGTGATCGCCTGTTCCACAGCAAACGCCACGTCCTCGAACGACCCCTCCACTGTGCGGACATAGGAACCGCCAGTCTCGCCTGATGACGACGAGGCCGCATCTTGGGCCATCGCCTGCCCGGAAGGCAGGGAAAGAACCAGAAGCGCAGCGCAGGCCCTAAGAATTGCTAACTTGGTCATCAGTTCGTTTCTCCTGTTTTATTGGGCGTGGAAAGCTGCAAGTCGGATGGGGTGTCTGCGGCGGGCTCGGCAGGCCAGCCCGCATCGTGCAGAAGGCGGTCGAGCAGGACCCAGAAGAATTCATCGCCCGCATAGCCTTCAATGCGGCCAACCTCGATCCCATCGGACAACAACACAAAGGTTGGGGTAAACGCCGGGAATCGCCCGGTCAGCATCACGTCCGAAGGAAGCGGCGCCTTGATGTCCAGCCGCTGCAGCGGCGCGACCTGCCCCTCTGCCGTCTTGGGATAGGCGGGACCGATCTCCTCGTTCCACTCACGGCAATAGCTGCATCCGTCGCGTTCGAACATCAGAAGCTGGAACTCGGCCGCATAGGCCCCAGCCGCCATTGCGCACAGCACAACCGGGGCCGCAACCAGGAAGGCAAGTCGAGACCAGGACGGATACAGCTTGGAGACCATGGGGAACCGCATTGACGGACGGCGATACGTATTCCAATATGATGATATAACCGTGTCAATGCAAGCATGGTGGTCAGGGAGCGCCTCGATCCACCCGGACCTGCCGGAAAGTTGCCGATGCCCGAAATCACGTTTGGCGGGGCTGCCATCGCGGGACTGCTGTCGTTCCTCTCTCCCTGCATCCTGCCGATGGTGCCGTTCTATCTGTGCTATCTCGCTGGCGTGTCGATTGCTGAGATCAAGGGACCGCAGGGGATGGAGCCGCGCGCGCAGCGGCGGCTTGTGTTCGGGGCCATTGCGTTTTCCTTAGGGGTCACGACGATCTTCGTGTTGCTGGGCCTTGGCGCCACAGCCGCTGGATCGGCTTTTTCCCAATGGCGGACGGAACTGTCCTGGGTTGCGGCGGCGATCCTGGGGCTGTTCGGGCTGCACTTTCTGGGCATCATCCCCATCCCGCTTCTTTACCGCGAGGCCCGAATTGAATCCTCGGGTAACCCGGCGACTCTGGCAGGCGCTTATGTGATGGGACTGGCCTTTGGCTTTGGCTGGACGCCCTGCGCGGGACCGGCCCTGGCGGCGATCCTGTTCGTCGCCTCAGCGCAGGACAGCCTTTGGCACGGTGGAACGCTGCTGCTGGTTTATGGGTTGGCGATGACCTTTCCCTTTGTCCTGATCTCATTCTTCACCCGGCCGTTCATGTCCTGGGCCGCGCGCCATCAGCGGATCCTGGGAATGGTCGAAAGGGTCATGGGAGTCATGCTGATCCTGTTTGCAGTCCTGATCGCCACGGACGGCGTAAACCGGATCGCCGCCGTCATGGTGGACAACATGGATTGGAGTGCAACGACGCGATGACACGACTTCATCTTGCCTTGGGTCTTGTCCTGCCGCTTCTGGCCTCTCCCGCCTTCGCAGGCTCGGTCCCCTTGGGCGACGACGGGCTGCACAAGCCGGATTGGCTGAAGAACAGCTTCAAGGACCTGGCCGAAGACAACCAGGAAGCAGCCGAGGCAGGCCGCCATCTGCTGCTGATGGTCGAACAACGCGGCTGCATCTATTGCGCCCGGCTTCACAACGAGGTTCTCACCGATCCACGCATCGACCGGCTGATCCGCGATCATTTCGATGTGGTGCAGGTCGATCTGTTCGGCGGGACCGAACTAACCGATACGGATGGGGAGGTTCTGACCGAGAAGCGCGCCACCGCAAAGTGGGGTGTGCCGCTGACGCCGACGCTGATCTTGCTGCCCCCTGCCCTGCTGCCCGGCACGGACGCCGCCCGCTCTGCCATGGCGGTGATCCCGGGCGTTATGGACGCCGACGATACGCTGAAGGTGCTGGAATGGGCGGCGGCGGGCGGACCCGAGACCGGGCGCGACATCCGGGATGTGTTGTTCCAGTAATCCGCCAGACCCGCCATGCTTCCCGACAGAAAGGATCCACAATGCACATCGCCCGCCGCTTTTTTCTGACCCGCACTGCCGCGCTGATCTCGGCTGCGGCGCTGCCGCTTGCCCCCCTGCGCGGCTGGGCCGTGACCACGATGACCGCGGGCGATCTGCGCATCGACAGTGTGTCGGACGGGCATATCGAGTTCCCGCCCGATTTTGTTTTCTCCACGATCCCAGAAGCCGAGCGGGCCGATCTTCTGAGCAGCCTGAACATCGACGCGAAAGCTGTGGTCCACAGTCCACTGAACATCACGCTGCTGCGCCAAGGGGACCGCGTGGTGCTGTTCGATGTCGGTTCGGGGCCCGACTTCGTGCCCACGGCCGGCCGCCTGGTCGATGCCCTCTCTGCCCTTGAGGTCTTGCCCGAGGATGTGACCGACGTAATCTTCACCCACGGACACCCCGATCACCTGTGGGGTGTTCTGGACGATTTCGACGAACCCTTGTTCCCCAATGCGGTGCTGAAGATGGGCCAGGTCGAATTCGACTACTGGACAGACCCCACGACGATAGACACCATCGGAGAGGAACGTCAGTCCTTTGCCGCGGGTGCCATGCGCCGCCTGACCGCCCTTGGCGATCTCATGGAACGCTTTGACGACGGGGCCGAGGTGCTGCCCGGCATCCGGGCGGTCATGACCCCCGGCCATACGCCCGGCCACATGTCCTTCGAGATTGGCGCCCCGGATCAGGGTGTGTTCGTGACGGGTGATTTCGTCACGATGCTGGTTGGCTTTGTCCGGCCCGACCTGGGAACGGCGACCGATCACGACCCTGCACTTGCGGCGCAGACCCGTCAGACCATGCTTGCGCGACTGGCGGACGAGGGCTGGACGGTCCTCGGCTATCACCTGCCCGATGGCGGCATCGGCCGTGTCCGACGCGAGGGCGACGCATTCTCGTTCGAAAGCGAGGCATGAAGATGCGGTTTGATGCATGCACGTTTGCAGTCGGGACGCTGCTCGGGATGACGGCGACATTGGCACAGGCCGATGATACGCCTGACAAGCATCCCGGCTCGGTCCTCTATGATGCGCCCCTCAAGGTGGCAGAGGGCGTCTACAGCGCGATCGGCGCAACTCAGCCGCCGACCTATGAAAACGCCGGCCATAACAACAACCTGTCCTTCATCGTGACGTCGGACGGAGTTGCGGTCGTCAACGGCGGCGCGTCGTGGAAGCTGGCCGAGGCCCTGCACGCCGAGATCCGCAAGATCACTGACCAGCCAGTCAAGCTGGTCATCAACGAAAACGGCCAGGGCCACTCAATGCTGGGCAACAGCTACTGGGCCGCGCAGAGTGTTCCCATTTTGGCCCATGAGGACGCAGTGGCCGACTTCATCGACACCGAAGGCCCGCGCGGGCTCAAGGCGCTGAAATCCTACGCAAGGGAAAACGCCGAAGGCACAAGCATCGTGGAGCCGACGGAAACCTTCACAGAGCGCAAGGACATCCAGATGGGCGACACCAGGATCGAGGTTCTACACCTCGGGCCAGCCCACTCTCCCGGCGATACGCAGGTGTGGCTACCCGACAGCAAGGTCCTGATCGCCGGCGACATCGCGTTTTCGGAACGGATGCCGCCGATCTTCGAAGGCACCTGCACCCTGTGCTGGATCGAAACTTTTGAAACCAGGCTGGAGCCGCTTGGGGCCGACATCATCGTTCCTGGCCACGGGGCACCCACTGATCTTGCCACCGTGCGGCACGGAACCGTCGACTACCTCAAGGACCTGCGCGCGAAGATTGCCGAGCATCTCGATGCCGGGGGCGACCTGTCGCAGGCTTACTACGTGGACCAGTCCCAATGGACATGGATGGATACGTTCGACGAACTGGCCACGAAGAATGCCGGAGTGGTGTTTTCCGAAATGGAGTTCGAATGATTGCGCGCGGCGGGGCGGATCACACCCCCTCTTCCCGCCGCTGATCAACCAGGCGATCGGTGGCCATGCCCCCGACCCACATCGAGAAGAGCGCGATCCAGGCCGTCAGGGCCATGATCGAGGTGCCCGACACGCCGTTGCCGATCGAGCATCCCCCCGCCAACATCCCGCCGAACCCCATCATCACGGCGCCCACCATGGCGCGACGCGTCTGTGCTGCGCTTTCGAAGCTTTGGAACCGCAGGACGCCACCGATCCAGGCCGCCAGGAACGAGCCGATGAAGACGCCCGGCACTAGGCCGACGTCAAAGCTCCAGCCCTCGAACAGCACCAGCATGGCCATCAAAGTGTTGGCGGAAGGGCCGGTAAAGGTCACGGATGTGACTGAGACGGGATCGAAGGCGATCTGCGAGAGGTTGTAGGTCAGGAAATAGCCGATCGCTACTGTGACGCCCACGCCAGCCCCAAAGATCAGGATGCCGGCTGAGATGCGGTTGCGCCAGGCAATGAACAGCGCGAGTGCTGCACACAGCATGCCCATCAGCAGCGGCCCCCGATCCGGCAGCCCGAGGCCTGCAAACAGATCGACATTGCGTCCATCGGGCGTGATCCACAGCTGGGCAAGTTGGGCGCGTGCGCTGGAAAGCCAGCCGTGCAGCGTCATCTGTGCCGTCACGGCGAACAGCAGCCCACTGAGGATCGACCGCAGGTTTCCGGTCGCCGCCAGCACCAGCAGGCGTCCAGGGCAACCGCGCGCAAGCACCATTCCCGCTCCGAAGATCAGCCCGCCGATGATCGCGCCGCTGATGCTGCCGGTGACGGACATCATCCGCGCGGCGTCGGTGTCGACCAAGCCCTGCATCCGGGCTGCCTGAACCCAGATCACGGCCGAAGAAAATGCCAGCAGCCAGACGGCCATGCGTGGCCCCAGCACCCCCCGGGCGAATTCAACAGTGGCCGCCCGCAAACAGAAGGCCGACCGCTGCGCCGCCACACCGAAGAAAACCCCCACCAGCATCCCCATCAGTGCTGCCGTGGGCATGTCTCCCACCCTGTCCGTGATGGCTGAGATTTCCATCGCCTGGTTCATTTCATGGCTCCAGCCGGGTCATGACGGCGCGAACTTAAACTTACCATGCGACAGGTTATCCGAACCAGTCCGAGGTATGCTCCCTCGCAGCTTCTCTGCCCTGGGGCGCCCTAGGTGTCGAAACCAGGGACGCGCCCTTGAGACAATCGCCCAAGTGGACTGATCCGTCAGTGTGCTGCGTCGAAAGCTGCTTCGGCACGACGCTCAACCGAACGACTGTTGTCTGGCAAATCGTCAAAGTCGCCACGCAGCGCTTTGAGGGCATCGCGCTCGCGCTCCATCTCGTCCAGCGGTCGTACTGATCTGTTCCTTCCCGTCACCGGCGCAAACTTCTGGCGCGCTGCCTTTGCGCCCTCGCGCGCTTTCATGACTTCGCGGGCATCCATTGCATCAAGCCGTCGCTGAACGGTACGGCGCGTCGGGGGCTGAAGCCCCCGCTGAAGGCAGGCACTGTGGATTTCTGTCACAACTCGCGCCAGGCTGGCTGGGGCGTTCTCGCTGAAGGTAGTATCGAGTCAAATGGTCTTCGATGATGCCCTCGACATCACCGGGCACCATCACCGACCCCGTGGGTCGGCCACGTTTGCGGGGAACAAGAGCGCTTGTCCGGCCACCTTCTTCTGCAAGCCGTCGGATCCAGCGCCAGACTGTGGTCCTGCTGACGCCAAGCTCCCAGACTGCATCACGTATACCGCTCTCCAAGCTCCCGGTGCGATTGAGATACGCCTGTACAAGCGGTCGAAGGACCGATTCCTGGCGCAGCGCCTCAGCACCAGCATCGCCACAGTCTGGTCGTGTCTCGGAAGTGGTAGAAATTGGACAGTGGCGTAATCTCCGGGTGAACTGACACCCACCCAACCGGCGGCT
>NZ_JAPTYD010000043.1 GCF_026913015.1 Paracoccus benzoatiresistens | reverse complement strand
CCGGCAAGGGCAAAGACATGGGCGATGCCGTTGCCCATCTGACCCGCGCCAATGATCCCAACCGTTTGAACCGTCATTGCTCCGCGTCCTTGCTGAAGCGCCACTCTCCCTCGCCCAGGGCGGGTGCGGCGCGTTGGTGAACCAGCGGGCTGCGCGACAGGCGGATGGGCGTGCGCAGGCCCGGGATGCCTTCGGGCGCGATCTGCAGGCCGCGCGCGGCGATCTGCGGTTCCGACAAGGCCTCGGCCACGTCGTTGACGGGCCCGGCGGGGACGCCAGCCGCCTCCATCGCGGCGATCAGGTCGGCGCGGCTTCGCCCTGCGGTCGCCGTCTCCAGCAGCGGGACCAGCCGGTCGCGGTTTGCCACGCGGGCAGGATTGGTGGCGTAATCGGGTTCGGCGGGCAGGTCGGGCAGGCCCAGAACCCGGCACAGCGCGGCGAATTGCCGGTCGTTGCCGCAGGCGATGATCAGGTGGCCGTCCGAGGCCCGGAAAAGCTGGTACGGCACGATGTTCGGATGCGCGTTCCCCAGCCGGTGGGGCACGGTCCCGCCCAGCAGGTAGTTCGTGGCCTGGTTGGCCAGCACCGCCACCCCGCAATCCAGCAGCGACAGATCCAGATGCTGCCCACGGCCCGACCGGGCCCGTTCCGCCAGCGCGGCCTGCACCGCGATCACGCCGTAAAGCCCGGTGAAGATGTCGATCCAGGCCACGCCGACCTTCTGCGGCTCGCCGTCGGGGGCGCCTGTCAGGTCCATGATCCCCGACATGCCCTGGATCAGGAAGTCGTAGCCCGGCTGGCTGGCGCGCGGCCCGTCCTGCCCGAACCCCGTGATCGAGGCATAGACCAGCCGGGGATTGCGCGCCGACAGGGTGTCGTAATCCAGCCCGAAGCGGACCAGCCCGCCGCGCTTGAAGTTCTCGATGACAACATCGGCCCCGTCGATCAATTCGCGCAGCCGGTCCAGGTCGGCCGCGTCGTTGAAGTCGCACAGGACCGAGGTCTTGCCCCGGTTCGCGGCATGGAAATAGGCGGCCACCCGTTCGGTCGTGCCATCCGCGCGGGGCCGGTCGATGAACGGCGGGCCCCAGCGGCGGGTGTCGTCGCCCTCGGGTGCCTCGACCTTGATCACCTCGGCCCCCAGGTCGGCCAGCGTCTGGCCGATCCAGGGCCCGGCCAGGATCCGGGCCAGTTCGACGACGCGCAGGCCCTTCAGCGGCGGCTCAGCCAAAGGCCTGGATCCCGGTCTGCGCGCGGCCCAGGATCAGGGCGTGGACATCGTGCGTGCCTTCGTAGGTGTTCACGGTTTCCAGGTTCTGCGCGTGGCGGATCACGTGGTATTCGCTGGAAATGCCGTTGCCACCATGCATGTCGCGGGCCATCCGAGCGATATCCAGCGCCTTTCCGCAGTTGTTGCGCTTGACGATCGAGATCATCTCGGGCGCGAAGCGGCCCTCGTCGAACAGCCGTCCCACGCGCAGGCTGGCCTGCAAGCCGAGCGCGATCTCGGTCTGCATGTCGGCCAGCTTCTTCTGGAACAGCTGCGTCGCGGCCAGCGGGCGGTTGAACTGGTGGCGGTCAAGCCCGTACTGGCGGGCGCGGAACCAGCAATCCTCGGCCGCGCCCATGGCGCCCCAACTGATGCCGTAGCGCGCGCGGTTGAGGCAGCCGAAGGGTCCGCCCATGCCTTCGATGTTGGGCAGCAGCGCGTCCTCGGCAACCTCCACGTCCTCCATCACGATTTCCCCGGTGACGGAGGCGCGCAAGGACAGCTTGCCCTCGATCTTCGGCGCGGACAGGCCCTTCATGCCCTTTTCCAGCACGAAGCCGCGGACCTTGCCGCCATGCGCGTCGGATTTCGCCCAGACCACGAAGACATCGGCAATGGGCGAGTTCGAGATCCACATCTTGGCGCCGTTCAGGACATAGCCGCCGTCGGTCTTCTTCGCGCGCGTCTTCATGCCCGCCGGGTCGGACCCGGCATCCGGTTCGGTCAGGCCGAAGCAGCCGATGAATTCGCCGGTCGCCAGCTTGGGCAGATAGCGCCGCTTCTGGTCCTCGGTGCCATAGGCCTCGATCGGGAACATCACCAGCGACGACTGGACCGAGGCCATGCTGCGATAGCCGCTGTCGATCCGCTCGATCTCGCGCGCCACCAGCCCGTAGGCCACATAGGACGCGCCGACGCCACCATAGGCGTCGTCCACCGTCACGCCCAGCAGGCCCGCCGCGCCCATCTCGCGGAAGATCTCGGGGTCGGTGGTCTCGTTCAGATAGGCGTCCTTGATGCGCGGGGCCAGCCGGTCGGCGGCAAAGGCCGCGGCGCTGTCGCGGACCATCCGTTCTTCTTCGGTCAGCTGGTCGTTCAGCAGGAAAGGATCGGCCCAGTCGAACGCAGCGCCTTTGTGGGATTTGGTGGACATGCAAAGCTCGTGTGTTTGGGTCATCGCAGGTTAGCCATTTGTCCCACGCATGAAAAATGGATAATCTTCATGAGATCATGCATAGGATGAATGTTATGCGCCTGCGACGCTATCTGCCGAACCTCAGCCTGCTGCTGGCCTTCGACGGCCTGATGCGCTGCGGCTCGGTCACGGGCGCGGCACGTGAACTGGGCCTGACGCAAAGCACCGTCAGCCGCCTGGTCCAGACGCTGGAAGAGCAATTGGGCCAACCGCTGTTCCTGCGCCACCGTCGCCGCCTGATCCCCACGGATGCCGCGAGCCGCTATCACCAGGACGTCTCGGCGGCACTGGATCTGATCCAGCGGGGCAGCATGTCGCTGATCGCCAACCCCGAGGGAGGCAGCATCAACCTGGCAGTGCTGCCAACCTTCGGCACCCGCTGGCTGGCGCCGCGCCTGCCCGCCTTCATGACCCGGCATCCCGGGATTCTGGTGAACCTGACCACGCGCTTTCAATCCGTGTCGTTCAGCACGGAACCGTTCGATGCGGCAATCATCTATCACCAGGGCGAGACCATGCAGGACCACAGCCTGCGCCTGTTCGATGAAAGCCTGACCGCCTGCGCAAGCCCGGCTTTCCTGGCGGCCCATCCGATCAGCGAACCGGACGACCTGACAAGCCTGGTGCTGCTGCATCTGCAAACCCGGCCCGACGCCTGGGCTGACTGGTTCCGGGGGCAAGGGGCGCAGGCGATGCCGTCCGGCGGGATGGTCATGGACCAGTTTTCCATGATGATCCAGGCGGCCATATCGGGTCTGGGGGTGGCGCTTCTGCCCGACTATCTGGCCCGCCAGGAAATCGCCGAAGGCCACCTGCTGCCCATCTTGCGTCCGGCTGTTCCCGGACGCGGGGCCTATCTGCTGGTCTGGCCCCGCACCCAGGCCGAATCGCGACCGCTGGTTCATTTCCGCGACTGGCTTGCCGCCGAGGTCGCCTAGCCGCCGTCAGATCGGGTTTCGGTCCAGTTCGGCGGCAATGGCCGCATCGACGGGCGTGTCATAGGTCATCAGAATACCGCCCAGCACGGAATAGAACCCCACCGTGGCGATCAGGTCGAACACCGCCGCCCGCCCGATGGCAGACGCCAGTTCCGATTCAAGCACCGGAGGGATCCGGTGCTGATCAAAGAGCGCATCGACCGCGCGCACGATCAGCCCGTCCTCGCCTTCCGGCATGGCGGCGATGGCGCGAATGCGGTCGTCGGAAAAGCCGAGCGCCCGCGCACGGCTGACATGATGCGCCCATTCATAGACCGACCCAAGCCTGTGACCCGCACGCAGGATCACCACCTCGGACCGGTTCGAGCCAAGGGCACTGTCCCTGACGAGATGCTGTCGCAGCGACGCCCAGGCCCTGACCAGGGCCGGATGATGCGCCATGGTGCGATAGACGTTCAACTGCCCGGCAAAGCCGTCCCGAAGATCGGCCAAGGACTCCGGCCATTCGTCATCCGTCAGGGGCGGGCAAGGGGATCGGGACATGGGCGTCCTCCGGTTCATCAATATCCGCCGCAGCGACGTTTGCGACCGATTCACCAGACTGTCGCACTTGATGCCCAGAATCTCAACACTTGCGGAACTTGGCCTCCATAATGAATTCACAAGAGAAAATCTTCTTTACAAATGACATAAAGAGATAACAATAAACGAAGCGAAGCCGTGGATCCGGCATGGAGGAGGCGGGCCTTGGGGCTGGCCGAGCCCGGCCCACAGGCGCAGGCACAGGAGGTCCAGGAATGGAAATGTCGTCGTTGACCGCCCGGCAGCTTTATGAGCACGCGAAGGCCAATCCCACCCGCCGCCGGTTCGGTTTCGGCAGGAAGCCGATGCTGATCAACATCGACCTGCAACTGGCCTATACCGGCCTTGGCGAATTCGCGACGGCCTACGAGACCGACCCCAGGCAGCTGGACCATGTCAACCACCTGGCCGACCTGGCCCGCGCCAAGGGCCTGCCGATCACTTGGACCTATGTCGCCTACATGCAGTCGGGCGAGGATTGCGGCGTCTGGGGCACCCGCACCGACACGCCGGATTCGCTGCAGAACATCAAGGTGGGCTCGCGCCGCGCCGAATTCGACCCGCGCCTGAAGATCGACCACGACCGCGACATCGTCATCAACAAGCGCATGGCGTCCCCCTTCCACGAGACGAACCTGCAATCGCTGATGGTCTGGCACCAGTGCGACACGGTGGTGCTGACCGGCGGCTCGACCTCGGGCTGCGTCCGGGCCTGCGTGGTGGACGCGATCTCTCGCGGCTATCGGGTGATCGTCCCCGAGGAATGCGTGGCCGACAAGCACGAAAGCCCGCATTTCGCCAACCTCTACGACATTTCGGTCAAGTATGGCGACGTGATCCCGGTGGCCGAGGCGCTTGCCTGGTACGAAGCCTATCAGTCCGGGGACCGCTGAGATGGGCGCGGAACCGATGCGGTCGGACCTGGGGCTTTACGATTACCTGCCCTGGCCCGGACGGCCCAGGATCACTTGGCCCGGCGGCAAGAAGCTGGCCGTCTGGATCGCGCCGAATATCGAATTCTACGAATACGATCCGCCCAACAATCCGACCCGCAGCCCGTGGGGCCGCCCCAACCCCGACGTGCTGCAATATTCGCACCGCGACTATGGCAACCGCGCCGGCTGGCAGCGGATGATGGCGGCGATGGACCGGGCGGGCTTTCGCGGGTCGGTGTCGCTGAACGTCGCGCTCTGCGACCATCACCCGGAAATCATCCGTGCCTGCGCCGACCGGGGGTGGGAGTTCTTTTCCCACGGCATCTACAACACCCGCTATGTCTACAACATGACCGTCGACCAGGAACGCGAGATCATCCGCGACGCCTTTGACACCGTCAGGAAGCATACCGGGCAGGAACTGGCGGGCTGGCTGTCGCCGGCACTGTCGAACAACCTGTGGACCATGGACATCCTGGCCGAGGCGGGGATCCGCTATACCTGCGACATGTTCCATGACGACCAGCCGATGCCGGTCAAGGTCAGGTCGGGCAAGCTGATCTCGATGCCCTATTCGCTCGAGATGAACGACGTGATCGTCTATAACAGCCAGAAGGTCACGCCCCGCCATTATGGCGAGATCATCCGCCGCCAGTTCGACCAGCTTTACAGGGAATCGGACGACAGCGGCATGGTCATGTGCATCCCGCTGCACCCCTATCTGGTCGGCCAGCCCCACCGCATCGACGCCTTCGCCGAGGCCATCGACTATATCGCCAGCCATGACGGCGTCTGGCAGGCCACGGGCCGCGAGATCGCCGAAGCATACCATGCCAGCGGCGCCTATGACGCGATGACCGCCGCCGCTGCCCGCCACGCGCAGGGGGACCGCTGATGTCGCTTCCTGAAGGCTATCTGGACTATCCCGCCCGCCGCCATGGCATGGACCACGACCGCTATGACTGGTCCGACATGTTCGCGCGCAAGCCGATCGCCTGGCCGGACGGCGCGCGGATCGCGCTGTCGATCGTGACCCATGTGCAGCATTTCCCGCTGGACATGCCCGCCAAGCCCTTCAAGGCGCCGGGCGCGCTGTCGATGCCCTATCCCGATTTCCGCTATTTCACCAACCGCGACTATGGCAACCGCATCGGCGTGTTCCGCATCCTGCGGCTGCTGGCGGAAAAGGGACTGCGCACCAGCTTTGCCGTCAACGGCTGCATCGCCACGCGCTATCCCGCGCTGCTGGACGCGGTGGCGGCCGGCGGGCACGAGGTGGTCGCCCATGGCCTCGACATGGGCAAGGTCCACCATTCTGGCCTGTCCATTGACGATGAAAACGCGATTGTCGCCGAAACCCTGCGCCTGTTGCGCGGCGCGACCGGCCAGCCGGTCGAGGGATGGCTCTCGCCCGGCCGCGCGCAGGGCTTCAACACGCCGGAACTGCTGGCCCGCAATGGCATCCGCTGGAACCTGGACTGGGCGAATGACGACCTGCCCTATCGGATGCGGACCAAGGAAGGCCCGCTTCTGGCGATGCCGCTGGCCTACGAGACCGACGACCGGGTGGTCGCCAATGAATATTTCCAGTCCGAACCCGAATGGGTCCAGCAGGTCAAGGACCGCTTCGACGTGCTGTATCGCGAAAGCGCCGAATACGGTGGCCGGGTGATGAGCCTGCCGCTGCATTCCTGGGTGTCCGGGATGCCCTATCGCGTCGAATACCTGCGCGAGGTGCTGGACCATATCCTTGGCCATGACGGCGTCTGGACCGCCCCGGTGGGCCAGATCGCCGCCGCGGCGGACGCGCAGGTCTGACAGCCCGCCCGAAACAGGAACGCAATACCATGACGCATGCTTCCGACACGGCCCCGCGAACCCTGTTCGGCAAGATCTGGGACGCGCACGAGATCCTGCGCCACCCATCCGGGCAGTCGCTGCTGTATATCGACCGCGACCTGATCCACGAGGGCAGCTTCCACGCCTTCGCCGACCTGAAAAGACGCGGTCTGCGCCCACGCCGCCCGCGCCAGATCTTCGGCATCGCGGACCACTACGTCCCGACGCTGGGCCGCAGCGCGGATGATGCGGCAAGCCCCGCCATTGCCCGGATGATCCGCACCTTTGACGAGAACATGGAATGGGGCGGATTGCGCCATTTCGGCATCGCCAGCCGCGAACAGGGGATCGTGCATGTGGTGGCGCCTGAACAAGGCATCACCCTGCCCGGCCTGACCATTGTCTGCTCGGACAGCCACACCTCGACCCAAGGCGCGCTTGGGGCCATCGCCTTCGGTATCGGGCAGTCGGAAAACGCCCATGTGCTGGCAACCCAGACCCTGTGGCAGATGCGGCCCAGGACCATGCGCGTGACCGTCACCGGACAGTTGGGCCGGGGCGTCACGGCCAAGGACGTGATGCTGGCGCTGATCGCCCGGATCGGGGCGGCGGGCGCGGGCGGGCATGCCATCGAATACGCGGGCGAGGTCGTGCGCGACATGTCGATCGAGGCGCGGCTGACGCTGTGCAACCTGTCGATCGAGGCCGCCGCCCGCCTCGGCATGGTCGCCCCGGACGAAACCACCTTCCGCTATGTCGCCGGACGCCATTACGCGCCCACCGACCAGGAATGGGATCTGGCAATGGCGCAGTGGCGGGCGCTGCCCACGGACGACGGCGCGACCTTCGACCGTGAGGTCGAGATGGACGGCGCCGCCATCGCGCCGATGGTCACCTGGGGCACCAGCCCCGAGGACGCGGTCCCGATCACCGGACGCATCCCCGACCCCGCCAGCTTTGCCAGTCCCGAAAAGCGCAAGGCCGCTGCCAAGTCGCTGGAATACATGGATCTGGCGCCGGGGACCGCGCTTGACGGGCTGCCCATCGACCGGGTCTTCATCGGGTCCTGCACCAACAGCCGGATCGAGGATCTGCGCGCCGCCGCCGCCATCCTGAAGGACCGCAAGGCCGCCGTCCCAGCCATCGTCGTTCCCGGTTCCACCCAGGTCCGCGAACAGGCCGAGGCCGAGGGCCTGGCCCGCATCTTTCGCGAGGCGGGTTTCGAATGGCGCCAGTCGGGCTGTTCGATGTGCGCGGCGATGAACGGCGACGTGGTGGGGCCGGGCGAACGCTGCGCCTCGACCTCGAACCGGAACTTCGTGGGCCGGCAGGGGCCGGGATCGCGCACCCACCTGGTCAGCCCCGCCATGGCCGCCGCCGCCGCCATCACCGGGCGGCTGACCGATGTCCGCCGACTGTAAGGAGAACGCGATGAAGGCCTTCACCCGCGAAACCTCGACCGTCGCCTATGTCCCGGGCGTCAACTGCGATACCGACCAGATCATTCCGGGCCGCTTCCTCAAGGCCGACCGGGCCGAGGGATACGACAAGTTCCTGTTCCACGACATCCGCCGCGACCCGGACGGCAAGCTGGACCCCACCTTCCCGCTGAACCGCCCTGGCGCGGGCTGTTCCACGATCCTGCTGGTCGAGGACAACTTCGGCTGCGGATCGTCCCGCGAAGGCGCGGTCTATGCCCTGGCCGACGCCGGGGTCCGCGCGCTGCTGGCGCCCAGCTTCGGCGACATCTTCTTCAACAACGCGCTGAAGAACGGCATCGTTCCGGTCCGCCTGCCGGTCGCGACCTGCGAAGCCCTGGCCGACCACCTGGCCGCCGATCCGTCCGCCACCGTCACGGTGGACTTGGAGGCCGATCAGGTCGTCCTGCCAGGCGGTCTGGGCAGCCACCCGATCACCATCGACGCCTTCGCCCGCGACTGCCTTCTGCAGGGTCTGGACGAGATCGAGATGACCTTCACCTACATGGACCGGATCCTGACCTTCGAGACCGACAGGATGGCCCGGAACCCCTGGCTGGCGCGCTGACGGCGCCCGGCCCCAAGCCTTTACCAAGTCAAACCAATAACAAGCAGGGAGACGACAATGACATACACACTCAATCGCCGCGGCTTGCTGAAGGCCTCGGGCGCCGCAGCCCTTGTCAGCGGGCTGGCCATGCCTTCGATCTTGCGGGCGCAGGGACAGACCGTGAAGATCGGCGTGCTGGAACCGCTGACCGGCAACCTGGCCTATAACGGCACGCAATGCGCGGCCGGCGCGAAATTCGCGGCCGACGCGATCAACGCCGCCGGCGGCATCAAGAGCATGGGCGGCGCGCAGATCGAGCTGGTCGTGGTCGATGCCCAAAGCCGCCCCGAGATCGCCGCATCCGCCGTCGATACCCTGGCCGAGGCGGGCGTCGTGGCCTTCACCGGCGCAAGCGCATCGGCCCTTGGCCTGGCCTCGTCGCAGGCTGCGGCGAAATACGACCTGGCGCAGGTCTTTTCCATCGGCACCGCCGAGACGATCGTGGAACGCGGGCTGCCCAACGTCTTCCGCTTCACCCCCGGCGTGAACAAATGCACCAGTGTCGCGCTGGAAAACCTCAAGCAGTTGAACGCGGCCGCGGGCAACCCCGTCAAGACCGCGGCCATCGTCCACGAGGACGGCCCCTTCGGGTCGAACATGGCCAAGATCATGGCCGAGCAACTGCCCCAGCAGGGCATCGAGGTGGTCGAGACGATTTCCCACCCCACGCCGCATCGCGACTTCAACAACATCGCGCTGCGGGTCAAGGCGTCGGGCGCGAACATGCTGATCCCGTCGAACTATCTGAACGAATACACGCTGATGGCCCGTGCCCTGCGCCAGCAGCGGGCCGAGCTGATGGCGATCTATTCGATCCTGGGCGGGGCCGCGTCCAACATCAAGTTCGTCCGCGAAAACAACGATGTCGCGCAATACGTGATGGACTGCAACCACTGGTACGACCCCAGCAAGCCGGAATCGCAAGCCCTTGCCGCCAGCGTGGCCCAGGCCGGCCTGGACCTGACCTATGACGTGATGGTGTCCTATGCCACGATCCAGGTGATCGCCGACGCGCTGGAACGCGGCGCCTCGACCGACCGCAAGGCGATAATCCAGACGCTGGCGGCCTCCACCTTCGACGGCTCGATCATGCCCTATGGCCCGACCAAGTTCGTCAACGGCGACAACGTCAACTCGCAGCCGGTGAACACCCAAATCCGCGGCGAGGAGATCGAGCTGGTCTTCCCCGAGCAATACGCCACCGCCGAGCCCGTCTTCCCGATCCCGCGGGAAGGGTGATCCGATCCGGCCCCCGCCGCATCCTTGCGGGGGCCACCGGCCAACCCCTGGAAAGCATCTGCCCATGACCAGCCTGATCCTGCCCGCCGTGCTGAGCGGCCTGACGATGGGGGCCATCTATGCGCTTGTCGCGCTTGGACTGACCCTGATCTACGGTGTCCTGCACATCATCAACTTCGCCCATGGCAGCCTGCTGATGCTGGCGCTGTATGCGGCCTATTTCCTGTCCTTCCACGGGGGCCTGGATCCCTATCTGGCGATCCCGATCCTTCTGCCGGTGTTCTTCTGCCTGGGCTACGTTCTGCAACGCTGGGTGATCGCCCCCATGAGCAGCGGGTCCGAACAGAACGTCCTGCTGGTCACGCTGGCCTTGTCGATGATCATCGACAACCTCGCGCTTTACTTCTGGACCTCGAACACGCGCAGCGTGGACATCCCCTATGCCTACAACACGGTGGAGTTTCTTGGCGCATACCTGCCGCTGGGCCGGGTGATCGCCTTCCTGGCGGCCCTTGCCGCGGCGCCGCTGTTGTGGCTGTTCATGACCCGCACCCGCACCGGATCGGCCATCCGCGCCGTCGCCATCGAAAAGCGCGGGGCCGAGATCGTGGGCATCGACGTGAACCACACCTATGCCGTCTGCTTCGGCATCGGCGCGGCCTGCGTGGCGCTTGCCGCCTGCCTGCTGCTGCCGACCTTCTATGTCACACCGCAGGTCGGTTACACATTCGTGCTGGTGGCCTTTACCACGGTCGTCCTGGGCGGCATGGGCAGCCTGCCCGGCGCGCTGATCGCGGGGCTGCTGCTGGGAGTGATCGAATCCCTTTGCGGGCTGTTCCTGGGCGAAAGCCTGGGCCAGATCGGCATCTTCACCGCATTCATCCTGATCCTGCTGTTCAAACCGTCGGGTCTGCTGGGCAGGAGGGCCGCGTGATGAAACCGCAATCCATGGGACAGGCCGTCCTGATCGGCCTGGCGCTGATCTATCTGGCCAGCCTCTATTTCATGTCTTCGCCCGTCTGGATGGGCTTTACCATCAACGCGCTGATCGTCGCCGTCGTGGCGCTTGCCTGGAACATCACCGGCGGCTTCGGGGGCATGGCGTCCTTCGGCCATGCCGCGATGTACGGGACCGGCGCCTATGCCTCGGCCATCCTTCAGGTGCAGTACGGCATCAACCCCTGGATCGCCTTCGGGGCCGGGATCGTGGCGGGTGCGGCCATGGGCGCCTTCATCGGCGCGCTTGCCTTCCGCTATGGCCTGAAGGGATCGTATTTCGCGCTTGTCACCCTGGCCTTCGCCGAGGTGCTGCGGATCTGCGCGTCGTCCTTCGCCATCACCGGCGGCGGCAGCGGGCTGCAGTTGCGCCTTGAACCGGGTCTGTCCACGTTGCAGTTCAACGACCGTAGCGTGGTCTACACCATCCTGCTGGTGATCGTGGCCTTGGTCATGGCGCTGACCGCATGGCTGAAATATTCGCGCTTCGGCGCCTATCTGATCGCCGTGCGGGAAAACGAGGACGCCGCCCGCGCGCTTGGCATCGACACCTATCGCATCAAGGTCAAGGCGATGGCGATTTCCGGCGCCTTCGCGGGTCTCGCCGGGGTGCTTTACCTTCAGGTCTGGCTGTTCATCGACAGCGCCGTCGTCTATGGCAGCGCCATCTCGATCGAGGCGCTGATCGGCCCGATCATCGGCGGCGCGGGCACCGTCTGGGGGCCGCTGATCGGCACGCTGGGCCTGCACCTGCTGGGCGAAGGCGCCAAGCATCTGCTGCACAACGCGCCCGGCCTGAACTTCGTGCTGTATGCGGTGGTCCTGATCTGCGCGTTGCGTTTCCTGCCGCAGGGCCTGATGGGGCTTGCCGCGCGCATCGGCACCTTCCGCAAGAAGGAGGACGACAATGCTTGAGGTCCGCAACCTGTCGAAAAGCTTCGGCGGCCTGAAGGCGGTCAGCGACGCATCCCTGGACGTGCCGGAAGGCGGAATCGTGGGCCTGTTGGGTCCGAACGGCGCGGGCAAGACCACCTGCTTCACCATGATCGCGGGCTTCACCAGGCCGAACGAAGGCACGGTGCGCTTCATGGGCCAGGACGTCACCGGCTTGCCCCCGCACCGCATCTGCGCCTTGGGGATGATCCGCACCTTCCAGATCGTCCAGCCCTTCGCGGGCCTGACGGTCCAGGAAAACATCGCGGTCGGTGCCTATCTGCACCACCACGACCGAACAGAAGCGATGGCGGTGGCGCGCCAGGTCGGCAAGCGGCTGGGGATGGGGGCAATGCTGGACCGTCCGGCATCGTCCCTGACCATCGCGGGGCGCAAGCGGCTGGAACTGGCCCGCGCCCTGGCCACCGGCGCGAAGCTGCTGCTGCTGGACGAGGTGATGGCGGGCCTGATCCCGTCCGAGGTGTCGGAAATCGTCGGCATCATCCGCCAGATCCGTGACGAGGGGCACACCTTCCTGATGATCGAACACGTGATGCAGGCCGTGATGAGCCTGGCGGAAACCGCCTATGTGCTGAACCACGGCAAGATGATCGCCCATGGCACGCCGAAGGAACTGGTCCAGGATCCCGCCGTGGTCGAAGCCTATCTGGGCCACGGCGCCGCCGCCCGCCTGCAGGAGGGACACCATGCTTGAGATATCCGGCATCCGCGCGGGCTATGGCTCCATGGCCGTGCTGCACGGCGTCGACATGCGCATCGACGCCGGAGAGATCGTGGCCCTGCTGGGGTCGAACGGCGTGGGCAAGACCACGCTGAACAACGTCATCTCGGGCTTCATCCGGCCCACGGCAGGCGAAGTCCGGTTCGAGGGTGCCCGCATCACCGGCCTGAAGCCGCGCGACATCGTGGCGCTTGGCATCGCCCAGGTCCCCGAGGGGCGCAAGATCTTTCCCAACCTGTCGGTCGCGGAAAACCTGGAACTGGGCGCCTTCCGCCGCGCGACGGCCAACCGCAGGCAGAACTTCGACCGCATCTGCACGATCTTCCCGCGCCTGCGCGAACGGCTGGATCAGCTGGCGGGCACGTTGTCGGGGGGCGAACAGCAGATGCTGGCCATCGGGCGCGGCATGATGTCCGAACCCAAGCTGCTGATCCTCGACGAACCCTCGCTGGGCCTCTCGCCCCTGATGGTCGAGGAGATGTTCGGCCTGATCGGGCGCATCAATGCCGATGGCTGCGCGGTGCTGCTGGTGGAACAGAACGTGATGCAATCGCTGAACGTCGCAAGCCGGGCCTATGTGATCGAACAGGGCCATCTGGTGATGCAGGGGGACGCGGCCGGGATGCTGGCCGACCCGCAGCTGCGCCAAGCCTATCTGGGCCTCTGACGGCCCGCCCCGGCGGGCGCGCATCGCCCGCCCGGAAAACAGACGCAAACGGAGAACAAACAAATGTCGCTGACACGCACGCGCCGCCTGCGCCAGGCTCTGGCGGGCGAACGGGCCGTCATGGCCCCCGGGGTGGTGGACGCCATGTATGCCCGCCTTGTCGCCGAGGCCGGTTTCGAGGCCATGTACATGACCGGCGCCGGCACCTCGGCCACGCGGTTGGGCTATCCCGATGTCGGGCTGCTAACCATGACCGAGATGGTGGACAACGCCACTCGCATCGCCGACGCATCCGACATTCCGCTGATCGCGGATGCCGACAACGGCTTCGGCGGGCCGCTGAACGTGCGCCGGGCGATCCAGCTTTACGAACGCGGCGGGGTCGCGGCCGTCCACTTGGAGGACCAGGTCCTGCCCAAGCGCTGCGGCCACCTGGCCGGCAAGCAGCTGATCAGCGCCGAGGACATGGTCGCCAAGGTCAAGGCCGCCGTGGATGCGCGTGTGGACCCCGATTTCGTGGTGATCGCCCGCACCGACGCCCTGGCGCTGCACGGGCGCAACGCCGCCTTCGACCGGGCCGAGATGTATCGCGAAGCGGGCGCGGACGTGATCTTCGTTGAAAGCCCCCTGCCCGACGACCTGCCCCACATCGCGCCTCGTTTCCCCGGCATCCCGCTGCTTTACAACATGGCGACCTCGGGCAAGACGCCGTTCCTGACACGGTCCGACATCGAAGCGCTTGGATTCAAGCTGATCATCTATCCCAACTGGCTGCTGCTGTCCGCCTGCGAGGCGGCGCGCAACACCTTGGCGGTGCTGAAGCGCGAAGAGACCATCGCATCCATCGCCCCCCATGTGATGAGCTTCAAGCAGTTCTTCGACACCGCCCGCATGGCGGAAATCCAGGAGCTGGAAGCCCGCTATGGCACGCCCGAAGGCAGCCGCACCGACTATTGACCGCGCGCAGCGCCTGTCCAGACGAAGGAGGAGCTTATGGCCGTTCTGTCCGCCGATGGCGTGGATTTTGACTTCGAGATGCCGGTCGTGGTGGTCGGCGCGGGCGCCTGCGGGCTGGTCGCGGCGCTTGCCGCCCACGACGCGGGCCAGGAGGTGATGATCCTCGAACGCGACGAAAACCCCCAGGGCTCGACCTCGCTGTCGGCGGGGCTGATCCCCGCGGCGGGCACAAGGCTGCAGCGCGAGGCCGGGATCGACGACGACCCCGACCTTTTCGCCGCCGACATCGTGGCCAAGACCCACGGCCATGCGCCGCAGGACATGGCGCTGCTGGCGGCCCAGACCTCGGGGCCGATGATCGACTGGCTGATGGACAGCCACGGCGTTGGCTTCCGGCTGGTGACGGGATTCCTGTATCCCGGCCATTCGCGGATGCGGATGCACGGGCCGGACAGCCGCACCGGGGCCGATCTGGAACAGGCGCTGCTGTCGGCCGTGTCGCGGGCAGGCATCGACCTGCTGACCGGCGCATCGGTCGAGGATCTGTTCGTCGATGCCACCGGCCGCGTCGCCGGGGTTCGCTTCCGCCGCCCCGACGGCGCGATGGAGACGCTGGGCTGCAAGTCCCTCGTCCTCGCCTGCTGCGGCTTCGCGGGCGACGCGGACATGGTGCGCCGTCACATCCCCGAAATCGCCGACGCCGAATGCTGCGGGCATCTGTCGAACACGGGCGATGCGGTGAAATGGGGCGCGGAACTGGGTGCCTGGATGGCCGACATGGGCGCCTATCAGGGCCACGGATCGGTCGCCCATCCGCATGGGCTGCCCTTGACCTGGGCCGTGGTGACGCAGGGCGGCATCCTGGTCAACACCGAGGGCCGGCGCTTTTCGAACGAGATGCGCGGCTATTCCGAACACGGGGCCGAGGTCGCCGCCCAGCCCGGCCATGTCGCCTGGGACATCTTCGACGCACGCTGCGAAAAGGCCGCGCTCGACTTCCACGACTATCGCGAGATCCGAAAGCTGGGCGCGGTCAAATCCGCCGACACGGTCGAGGACCTGGCCACGGCTACCGGCCTGCCGCTGGACGCGCTCAGGGCGGAATTTGACGGCATTGCCGCGGCCGCCGCATCGGGTCAGCCCGACCGGCTGGGCCGCAGCTTCGACCCCGGCCAGGTCCTGGCCCCGCCCTTCCGCGCGGTCAAGGTAAATGGCGCCCTGTTCCACACCCAGGGCGGGCTGGTCATCGACCATGACGCGCGGGTGCTGCGGACGGACGGCACCGCGCTGCCGAACCTGATGGCGGGCGGCGGCGCGGCGCGGGGCCTGTCGGGCGATTCCAACTATGGCTACCTGTCCGGCAACGGGCTTCTGTCGGCCACGGCCTTCGGACGGCTGGCCGGCATCACCGCCGCACGCATCGCGGCCCAGGGCTGACGGATGGAGGAGAAGATGAAGAAGGTTCTGGTGATCGTGCCCTTCCCGATGGGCGAGGAGGATCTGGCCCGTCGGCAGGCGCAAATCGGCGCCGTGGACCTGGGCCCCGGCCTTGAATTCCACTATCGCCCGGTCCGCGTCGGGCCAAAGAACTATTCCAGCCAGCACGACATGGCGCTTGCCGATTTTTCCATCATGGACGCGGGCCTTGATGCGCAGGAAGAAGGCTTCTACGCGGTCTGCATCGACACCATGTCCGACAGCGGCATGGCGATGTTGCGGTCGGTGCTGGACATCCCGGTCATCGCGCCGGGGCGGCATTCGATGCTGCTGGCGCAGATGCTGGGCGAGAAGTTCTCGATCCTGATGATGTGGGACCGCTGGAAGATGCTCTACACCAAGACGCTGGGCGAACTGGGGATGGAGCATAAATGCGCCTCGATGCGGTCGATCGGCGTGACGCCCGACAACAAGTCGCTGCTGTCGGGCAAGGAGGACCAGGTCTTTCCGCTGCTGCTGGAGACCGCGCGCAAATGCATCGATCAGGATGGAGCGCAGGTGCTGATCCTGGGCTCCACCACCATGCACGAGGCGCATGACTGGCTGGCCAGCCGCCTGGACGTGCCGGTCATCAATCCCGGCCCGCTGACCTACAAGCTGGCCTCGGTCGCACTTGACCTGGGGCTGACCCATTCCAAGGCCACCTGGCCCGCGCCGCTGGCCCCGAAACACGACATGATCCGCGCCATCGGGACCGCCGGGGCTGCCTTCCTGGAGGACCGCGCATGATCCGCATCCTTGTTATCGTCCCCTTCGCCCTGGACGCCGAGGGCCTGCGCAACCGAGAGGCGCAGTCGGGCCATGTGCCCCTGCCCGCAGACTGGCAACTGACCTATCGACCCGTCACCTGCGGGCCGACCTCGTTCATGTCGCCGCATGACTGGGGCCTGATGGACATGGCCATCTTCGAGGCGGGCTGCACCGCCCAGGATGAAGGCTTTGACGCGGTCTGCATCGACACGATGTCGGACAGCGGCATGGTCATGCTGCGGTCGGTGCTCGACATCCCGGTGATCGGCGCGGGCAAGGCGTCGATGCTGTACGCGCTGACGCTGGGCGGGCGGTTCTCGGTCCTGGCGCAGTGGGAGCCCGCGCTGCCGCGATATCGCAAGGCGATCCGCAAATACGGGTTCGACCGGCAATGCGCGTCCGTCCGCAGCTTCGACCAGCCGCCCGATTTCGCCAACCTTCTGGGCGGAAAGGAGGACCAGGTCTTCCCGAGGATGCGCGATGTTGCCCTGCGCTGCATCCATGAGGATGGGGCCGAGGTGATCTGCCTGGGATCGACGACCATGCACCAGGCGGGCGAATACCTGGCCGCCAACCTGCCCGTCCCGGTCGTCAACCCCGGCCCCCTGACCTACAAGCTGGTCGAGACCTTCCTGGCCCTGGGCCTGTCTCATGGCCGCGCCGCCTATCCCGCGCCGGTCGAGCCCCGCCTGGACATGCTGCGCGCGATGATGAAGGCGGGCGCCGGGGCCTGACCGCCTAGCCGGGCTGGGACCCGTCCAGGTGGAAGTCCCGGCCCTGTTCGCGCTTCAACGAAACGCGGTATTCGTAACGGTCGGCGCAATAAAGGATCTCGGCCGCGTAGAACGGCACCATCTTGTCGTCGAAGAAGAAGCGGTTGACCCGCATCAGCGGCGCGCCGATCGGCACCTGAAGAAGTTCTGCCGCGTCCTCGTCGGCCAGTGTCGCGGTCAGCACCTGCTCGACCTGTTCCACCACCGCGCCCTCGCGCTGCACCAGGTCGATCATGTTGGTGCTGGCAAGATCCTGGCGCGTCAGCCCGGCGCCAATCTCGGGCAGCAGATAGGCCATCGACAGCGAATAGGGCCGCTTGTCCAGTTCGCGCAGCCGGACCGACCGGATCAGCTCGGTCGTGGGGGCGATCCCCATCTGCGCGCAGATCCGGGGCGGCGCCTCGCCGCGGTCAAGGCTGATGACCTTCAGCCGCGTGCTTTGGCCCACGGTGTTGAGATAGCTGAACAGCCCGTTGATATTCGACACCACCGCCCGGTTCAGCGCCGATTGCTGCGCCCGGTCGGTGACAAAGGTTCCGCGCCCACGCATCCGCGTGATCAGCCCTTCGGCCGACAGCATCTCCATCGCCTTGCGGATGGTGATGCGGCTGACACCAAAGCTGTCCGAAAGCTCAGCCTCGCTGGGGACGGGGACGTTGTCGGGATAATAGCCGTTCACGATCCGCTCTCGCATGACCGCGTAGACCCGATGGTAAAGGGGGGTCGGAGAGTTCGCCTTGGTCATGTCGGCATCACCCTGCTAAGGCCCGGCACGGTCGGAAAGACCCTGGACAGATAGTGCAGCCTATCATGGTAAGTCACTGCCCTCTTTTTCGAATGAAAGCGCCGGCGGTCAGGGCCGCCGCCCCCGCAAGGCCCGCTGGACCGCGATCAGGCCGGCGTCACGCTCGGCTTCCAGGGCGGCGATGTCGCGGTCCCCGGCCTCGGCCGCGATGCCGGCCACCAGCTTGTCGCAGGTGGCAGCATCCAGCCGAGGCTGACCCAGATCCCGCCAACGGCGTTCCTGGCTGGGTCCCAGATGGGCCAGGTAGTGGCCGATCCCCCCTGCCCCGCCCCCCAGGTGATAAGCCATGTGCGCGCCCACGACCGACCACCGCAAGCCGGGGCCATGGACAAGCGCCGCGTCAATTTCGGCCACGTCGGCAATGCCTTCGGCCACCATGTTGACCGCCTCTTGCCAAAGGGCTGAGGACAGGCGGTTCGCGATATGCCCGACAGCCTCTCGCCGCAGGAAGACGGGATGTCGGCCCAGGCTGCGATAGAAGGCAGCGGCGGCCTGGATGCGGGCGGCGTCAGGGCCGAACAGTTCGACCAAGGGCATCAGGTGGGGCGGATTGAAGGGATGGGCGGTGATCAGCCGCAAGGGATCGGTCATGTCCGCCGACAGTTCCGACCAGACCAGCGATGACGTGCTCGAGGCGATGGTAATGCCCGCCGGGGCTACAGCCTCGATCCCGGCATAGATCGCCCGCTTCAGCGGAACGCTCTCCGGCACGTTTTCCTGGACCCACGCCGCGCCCTCTACCGCTTCCTCCAGGCTGGTCGCCAGATGCAACCGTCCGGACGCCGGAAGCCCTGGCGCCAGTTCCGCGACCTGCGCGATCAGGCCCGATACCGCCGGGGGGATCGCATTGCGTGACGCTTCCTCATGCTCGAACAGGGCAACATCGTGTCCCCAGGCCATGAACAGCGCCGCCCAGCTGGTCCCGATCAGCCCGCCGCCGATCACCGCTATCCTGTCGCCCTTCTGAAACGATACTGCCGTTTGCATCCCGAACATCTCCTGCTCCAGACACTTTCACGCCAATCCAGGACAAAGTTCAATGACTTAATATTATATATTTATAATATTTGAGATTTGCTGCTGGAACCGCAGCCGACAGACCTCCGGACACCCGCACAAAGGGCCCGGAGGTCGGTCCTATGGCATTCCAGAACAGCAAGCCGATGCGCTCCCATGCCGCCCCGGAGGAAGCCCAGGATACCGGCCAGATGCTGCATGAAGAACTGGCCATGATTGCCGGCATGACCGAAATGCCGGAAGCCGATCTGATCCCGTAGCTCCAGGATCGGCTTGCGCCCGCTTGTTCTGCAGCGAGCAAGAACCGAAGAAAACCTCCGGTCAGCGCGGCGCAGCAATCCGGTCGCGCTGCGGGCGGGGTGCTTCGATCGCTGCCGGACCGGTCTCGTGGCCCGCCGCCCGCAGAATGGTGACGGTTCCCGTGCCGATCACCCGCGTCCTGCCGTCGCCGAAGCGGACAAAGCCGGTGTCCTCGTCGATGCCGATGCCGACCAGGTCGGGATGTGTCTCGATGGCGCGGACAAGGCGCTCCAGACGTCCGCGCTCGCTGAAATGCTGGTCGATGATCGCGTCGTGCCATAGTCCCAACCCGCGCGAAAGGACCGGATCCCCCGGACCGGAAGCGACGCGTTGCGAGGTTTCGATCATGATGTCGGACAGGATGCTCGCGCCCGCGCTGCTGCCGGCGATGATGCCCCGGCCCAGGGCAAAGCGCCGGCGGATGTCCTTGATCAGCCCCGCGCGGCGGAGCCTGATCAACAGGCGCCCCTGGCTGCCGCCCGACATCCAGATGATGTCCGCGTGTGCGATCTGCGCCCTGGCGTGAGCGATGCGTGAAAGGTCCAGCCTTTCTATGTCGCTCGCGCCCGCTGCGGCGAACAGCTTGCCGATGAGCTTGAAAACGGCACCGTGGTCCTTGGCGGGACGGGCGTGGGGAATGATCAGGATCTTCGGCCTGGGCCGCCCGTAAAGCTGCAGGAGGTCGGCATAGATCCCGACCTTGGCGGCCCCCCCGACCGCAACCAGCGCACCGGCCGCCGGCGCCTGGCTATCTGCCCAGTCGGGCACCGCCGTCGCGGAGGCGACGATCCGCAAGAGCGTTGGACTGCCGGTCGGAACCCCGGATGACCCATCTTGAAAGGTGTTCGTCATGCAATGCTCTCCCGGTGTCCAACGCCTGTGTTGGATGACCTGCCCCGATGGAGGGCGGCCGGTTGCAATCTCCGTTCGGCAAGGGGCGCGGTGCTACGGCCGACCACTCCATCACAGCATGTCTTCGATCGCTGCGGCAAGCTTTTCCAAGCCGGCTGCGTGGAAGGGCGGCGTTGATGAAGTTGGTTCCCGCAGGCGCAGGCCTTCTTCAGGGCCAAAGGATATCCATGACACAGGCTCTGGCATAAGCCCTCCTTTAGTCGCGTGATGGCTTTCCTGCTCTGCCCAAGAAGCGAACAACCGGGTCCTTGTCAGCGATTTCGCTGCAACAACTTCCGGGCGGCGCTGCCCATCAGCAGAATCGCCAGCAACAGTTCCGTCTTCGGCGACGACGGGACCGCGCTGCTTCTGGCCTTCTGGCCATCGCTCTGCCTGTTCGGGCCTTGCCCGGATCGGCCAGACTCACCCGGCGGCGGCGTGTCGGCCTTGACCGCATTGCGCTGGCCCATGGGCAGGGGTGTGCCACTTGTCGTGTCCCTTGCCGTCTGCTGCTCTGTCTCGGCGTTCAACTCTGCGCCGCCAAGGATCACGAAAGCGGACAGCCACATCCAGGTCAGCAGCACGATCACGCCTCCCAGCGTGCCGTAAGTCTCGGTATAGCTGCCGAAGTTCCTGACATAGATCGAGAAGCCCAAGGTGCCCAGAATCCACAGCGTCGTCGCGACAATCGCGCCAATGCTGATCCACCGCCATTTCGGTTCCGCGCGTGAGGGGCCGAACCGGTAGAGTGCTGCAAGCCCCAGCATCGCCAGCGCTGCCATCAGGGGCCAGCGCAGGACGTTGACCACGGTTTCAAGCACCGGCGGCAGGTTGCCCCAGGCAACCAGCGCGGGCAGAAGGATCATCAGGCCCAAGCTCGCCGCAGTGCCAAGGATCGCGCAGACCGTGATAGCCAGAGCCGTCAGGTAAAGCTTGACCGTGCCCCGCGTTTCTTCTTCGTCATAGGCGATGTTCAGTCCCTCGATCAGGGTCAGCACCCCTTTCATGGCGCCGTAAAGGGCCACGGCCAGCCCGAACAGGGCAACAAGGCCAGTGCCGGCCTGGCTGCCGCTTGTGACCTTCGCGACCTGATCCTGCAGGACCCTGGCGGCTTCCTCGGGCAACATGCCCACCACAGTCTCCAGCTGGCCCGCAATATCCGCCGGATCAAGAACCAGCCCGGCGATCGAAACCAGCGCCGCGATGGCGGGAAAGATGGAGAGCAAGGCATAGAAGGCGATCCCCGCCGACACGACCGAGATATGGTCGCGGGATATCTCGTCCTTGACCCTCAACAGGATCTGCTTCCATCCGCGTGGCGGAATACCGGCAGGCGTTTCTGCGCTTCTGCCGGAATCGGGGGAGGAGACGCTGCGTTCATGTCGGGACATGGCGTGTTCCTTCGCTGCCGCTGCGGCGCTGCAGAGCTTGCGTCTCTGCAAACGCCGGGGAAAGCACATTGCCTTGCTGCGGTTGAACGCGCGGGAAGCCGTTGTTGGTTCCACGGCCGGTCGGGCCAAACCGGCACGGGAACAATCGGGAAAATGTTTCGTTGTATTCCCCACGACAAGGTTCGGGCGCCGCACCACCGGCGACGACATCTCAGAAATCGGGAGGATTCCCATGAATTCAGATGATCACCATGCTTCGGCGGGAAATGACCAGTCCACCCTGGGCAGCCTCAAGGAGCAGGCGGGCGAGAAGGTCAGCCAGGTTGCCGACACCCTGAAGCAAGAGGCCGCGCGGCGCGAGGAAGGCATCCGCGGCAGCCTTTCCAAGCAGGCGGACCAGTTAGCCTCGGCCTTGCGATCCGCCAAATCCGACATCGACCCGGATTCCAGCATCGGCAGGGTGTTCGACTATGCCGCCGACAGCGTCGGCAGCCTGGCGCAGAACCTGAACGCGACGGACACGACCGATATCGTGCACGGCGTCCGTGACTTTGCGCGCGAACGTCCCGGCGCATTTCTCGGCATCTGTGCCCTGGGCGGATTTGCGGCCGCGCGCTTCCTGCTGGCCAGTGCCCCCGAAGCGCGCCGGCAGGGCACCGGCAGCCGCGGCGGCCCGGGCTACGAGGGCAGTTCCTCGGGCACCAGCCATACCGGCAACACCCGGTCCTACGGGACGACAGGCGGCTCGGGCAGCCAGGCGCGTGCCATGACCGGCAGCATGTCGGGTGGCAGCGGGTCTGGGATGGGACAGTCGGGCACGACCTACGGAGGAACCACCGGTTCCGGCACCGCTTCCGGCTTTGGAACATCCAGCACCAGCATGGCGGGCACGGGCTCTGGCACGGGCGTAACCGCATCCGGAACCACGCCGTCAGGCAGCAGCACCGGCGGAATGACCCCCGCCACGGGAACGACCGGCGGCAGCATCGGCGGCAGTGGCGCGGGCAGCGAGGTTGGCCGCGATCTGTCGGGCCAGGATCTGTCGGGCCAGTCCGCAAACCGGGGCAGCGCCGGTGGCACCGTGCAAGGCCAGACCTCTCGCAATGCACCCGCTCCTGGCGGGAATGGAGGCCGACATGAGTGACTACTCGACCGATAGCGGACGCATGGACGATCCTGCCCGGCCGAACCATCCCGCCGCACTGGCGTCCGAAGCGATCCGCCTGTCGGGCGACCTTGTCCGCAAGGAGATCGCCTTGGCCAAGGCCGAGGTCAGCCAGAACATCCAGCGGGCCGGCGTCGCGATAGGCTTTGTCGCCGCTGCGGCGGTCATCGCCATCGTCACCATCAACGTGCTGGTGGCCGCGCTGGTGGCCGCGCTTGCCGAAACCGAGCTTGGCCCGATCTGGAGCGCGGTCATCGTCGGCGTCGTGCTGGCGGTGCTTGCCTATATCCTGCTGCGCAAGGGCATGAACGACCTGAAGCCCGAAGCGCTGATGCCGTCTCGCACTGTCCAGAATGTGCAGCGCGACGCGCAGACCATCAAAGGGGCCTACAATGACAAATGAGGCAGACAATCCCGAACGCATCGAGCGTGAGATCGAGCACGACCGGGACGCGCTTCGTCGCACGCTGAACGACCTCCAGGACGAATTGTCGCTGGACGGCTTCACCCGCCGCATGACCGACAAGTTCCGCGAGAACGGATCGGAATGGGCCAACGCGGCCAGCGACGCGGCGCGCGCGAACCCGGTGGCGCTTGCGCTGACGGGCGTGGGGCTGGCTTGGCTGATCTTCGGCCGCGGCTACGATCCCACGCACCGGGCAGCGGATCATCGGGTCCGTCGCCGCAGCAGCGATTGGGACAGGCCGTCAGATCCGTATTACGTCAGCCCCAACGGCACCGATGCCGACGGCACAGGCAATATCGGCATCCAGCCGGTGCCTTCCTCCAGCCGCGGCGGGTGGAGCACGACCGGCAGCGGTGCGCACCACTCGGACCGGGATTCGGGTGGTGGGTCCGGCTTGGGCAGGATGACCGAAGGGCTGCGCCAGAAGGCCCAGGGCTGGCGCGATCGCATCAGCGACGGCAGCGGCAGCCTGCATGACCGGCTCAGCGAGGGGACCGAGGGTTTGAGCGAGGAGGCCCGGCGCCGCGTCTATGACGCCCGACGTCGAGCGGTGGAGGCGCGGGAGACCGCTGCGCGCCGCCTTCGTGAAAGCAGCCGCACCGTTTCGAGGGGCTATGACAGCGAACCCCTGTTCTTCGGTGCCGCAGCCGCCGCCCTCGGCGCCGGTCTTGCGTGCCTGCTGCCGCGGACCCGGCAAGAAGACGAGTTGCTTGGCAGCTACAGCGACCAGTTGTTCCACGAGGCCGAGAGCATCTTCGAGGAAGAAAAGGCCAAGGTCCAGAATGCAGTGGCTGCGGGCTTGGAGGAGGCAAAATCAGCCGCTGGCCAAGTGACCGCCGCCGCGCAGAAGGAACTTGGGCACGGCAGCACCGAAAGTGACAGCGGCGGCTCCAGTCAAGATTCACGGGCTGGTCCAGGCTCTGCCTCCGTCGGCCAATCCGGTCGCCCCGGGTCTGCAACCTGACCCTCGGGCCATGGCTTGCGCCATGCCGCAATCAAGAATGCGCTGCGGGGGAAGCACACTCTCGCAGCGCAGGCCGCTGACTTGGACCCGGGCCTTACAATGCCGCCTGTGTTTCGCAACCGGGATGAACGGCCGCTGCCCGGAGCCTCCGCGCTTGGCATGTTGGACCGCAGGTTTTCGCGTGCCCTCCTGCACGAGCCCGAAGCAGGGTTCCGATTGGCACCCGCTGGAGCAGATGATGCCGGGCATGACGCCGCGCCTCCTCCGGGCTGTGCCAAGGATCATCCTGACAGGCCCGACACCCTTCCGGACCCGGCTTGTGCCGTCAGCTTCAGGTATCGGCCGACAAGGATGGCCGCCGGATAGAGCACCTCCTCCTCGGTGCGGGCGTGCAGCATCAGCGCCTCGGCGAACATCACGACGTCGCCGTGGCCCTCCTCCTGCGCAGACGCGATGAGCGAGCGCAGCGCCGCGACGATCTCCCGATGCTCGGCCAGCATGCGGGGCATCTCGGCCGCAAGCCGGTCAGCCATCGCCACGGCGGTCCTGGCATCCTCGGAGGACACCGTCCCGCCCTGGGGCTCGGCAAGGGTACTCAGCAAGCCAAGCGGCGGCATCGCAAACTCCTCCTCGGCCAGAAAGTGCGGGTGGAGGCGCTCCGCCACGACCCGTGCCGCTTGTTCGGTACGGCCGCCCTTCGCCAAGGCGGCCCTGAGATCGTCGTGGAGATGGTCATGCTCGGTCTTGAGAGGCTTAGGGATTGCAAAGCTCATGGGGGCTCTCCCGTTGAGGGCGGCGGTTGCCTCTGACGCCCTGCCAGATGATCAGCCGGAAGGGCGTGGTCCATGAGACACCTGAATGTCTGAACCAGACGGAGTTGAGTGAAGAGTTTCCGGTGAAAGGCAGATCGGCGCGGCAAGCAGGCGCTCCTTCGCCCCGCACGCCCGGGGCGAGGCGGAACACGTCGAACAAGGGCCGCATCTGGGCCGGATCTTGACCCGCCTGAACCGGCGACCTTGGCCCGCCAGCGCTGCTTCCCGGCCTTGCACGTCTTGGCGCAGATCCCGGACGGCTACGCCGTTATCCCCCACCGGAAGCACCCCTCGGCCCTCAGGCGGCAAGATCGCCCTGGCCATTGGCATCTCGATCCTCCCTCAGCCTGACCGGCGGGCACCCGTATCTGGCGCAGAACCGATCCGTTCCTCGCACCCGATCAGCATCCGGCGCTTCGGACGGACCGACATTGACGTGGCGCAAAGACCAGACGGTAATCTCGGCGCCGCCGCAACATCGGTCTTCCGCGCCCCGGTCGGGGCACAGCAGCGCGCTCCAGCACTCCTCGGGCGTGAAGATTCGACGTTCTGGCCGGAACGGTCATGCTTGGCATCCCTGTGGCGGCGGGCGTGCTGTATTCGGTCTTTGGCTTCGTGCTGTCGCCGATCACCGCCGCGGCCGCCATGGCGATGTCTTCGGTCAGCGTCATTGCCAATGCCGCGGGGCTACGGGGGGTGAAGCTGTGACCCGGGCGGCTGGCCCGCAAAAAACCCCGTCACCGCTTCGTGCATGGGATGCACCATTGACGCCACATGGTGAAGATCATGTTCGCCCTTGCTAACAGGGATGGTGACGGCGCCTTGCGCTCCACGTCGACCGCTTTTCCCGATCAGCGATGCATTCAGTAGGACATGAAGAGCGGCACGGGAGTGTTCCTCAGCAGCGACTGCGTCACGCCTCCGAACAGAAGCTCGCGAAGGCGCGAATGGACGTAGCCGCCCATCACCATCATCTCGGCCCCGAAGTCCGTCACCGCGTCCCGCAGGGTCTGCGCGACGTCGCCATCCGTCGTCACAAGGCTTTGGACCTCGACCGGCACGCCATGGCGCGCAAGGTGCGGGGCCAACTCTGCGCCCGGCACGGCCTCGGGAAGAGCCTTCTCGCCGGTGACCGCCACGATCCGGACTTCCTCGGCGGCGCGCAGGAGCGGCAGCGCGTCATGCACCGCCCGGGCGGCGCGGCCGCTGCCGTCCCAGGCCACACACATGCGCCGCGCCCGGAATGTGTCCCAGCCATGAGGGACCACCAGCAGCGGCCTGCCGCTGGCCACGAGCAGGGCCTCGATCAGGTCCCGATCTGGGTGGAGGGGCTCGGGCTCGGCGTCGATCACCGTAAGATCATGAACATGAGCAAGCGCCCGGAACGAGGCGAGCATCGCGGGATAGGAAAGATGGGGCGCAAACGTGACCGCCACCACTCCGGCGGCGGCTGCGTCCGCCTCGACCGAGGCGACGGCTTCCCGCGCCAGCCGTTGAAGCTGCGCATTGGCTCCGCCGGCAAGGTCCGACAGCGGCCAAGTCGTGTCCTGGTGCTGCAGATCGATGCGCTGCGAGGCGGCCTGCACGGTCAGGTGCGCCCCGGCAGCCTGCGCCAGCGACAGGCCGTAGCCTATGGCCGACGATGTTTCCTCGGGTCCGAACTCCTTGGTCAGCCCGACCAGCACGCTCTTGATGTTCTCGACCATGTAGTCCTCCTGTGTGTGATGCGTGACACGATGATGACCCCTGCCCTCAATCCCGGGGCAACGGCAGGACCTGCCCGGTGACGGCGCCGCCGTCCACGACGAACTCGCTTCCTGTCGAGTAGGTCGCCTCGGTGAAGAGGAACCGGGCCAGCTGCGCGACGCATGGCCCGCACGACGGTGCGGATGCCGAGGAAGACGCCCACAAGGTTGACGTCAAGGACGCGCCGGAACTCCTCGGGCGGGCAGTCGGCCACGCTTGCCCAAGCCAGGATGCCAGCGTTGTTGAAAAGGGCGTTGACGGAACCGAAGCTGCGTTCGGCCAGATCCACGGCCTCTTGCCAGTCGTCCGGGCCGGTCACGTCCAGCCGGCGATAGAGGGCCCCGGACCCGATCTCACGAACCAGCGCTTCGCCCTCTGCGTCCAGCACGTCGGTCACGAGGACGCGAGCCCTGCCTTCCGCAAGAAGCCGTGCCGTGGCGGCCCCGATGCCTCGCGCCCCTCCCGTGACAACCATGCGGAGCTCTGCCACATCCATCCAGCGACCCCCTGTTCCTGGTCCGGATTGCCAGCCGGCCCCTCGCGGCCCTCCGATGGATCCTAGCGGCGTCGAAGCGAACCGTCTTGATCCACATCAAGGCGGCAGTCTCAAGGCGCGCGATCTTTCCTCCGGCTTCACGGAACGTCCGCCGGTTGATGCGCTGCTCCCCAAGCTTGGACCGCCGGATGCTGAAGTTTTCCGGCTTGGTCATGGCGACGGGCTGGCTGCGCCGCCGGGATAATGCAGCGCGAACGGGACCTTGTATCCAATCGCGCTGTGGGGTCGGTCTTCGTTGTAGTGCCTACGCCAATCCTCCAGCTTTTCCCGGGCATCTGCAAGGCTCATGAACCAGTGCGCGTTCAGGCTCTCTGAGCGGAGCCTGCTGTTGAACGCCTCGATAAAGCCGTTGTCCGTCGGCTTGCCGGGCCGAGAGAAGTGGAGCGTGACGTCATTGGCATAGGCCCACAGATCGAGGTCGCGGGAGATGAATTCGCTGCCGTTGTCGAGCCGGATGGTTCTGGGATAGCCGACTTGGGCGCGGACCCTGCGCGGATGGGCGGAAGATGCGATCGCCTTCATCGAGGGGCTTGGCTTTGACAGGGTGGACCTGCTGGGCTTTTCCTTCGGCGGAGTGGTCGCGCAGGAAGCGACCCTGGCGCGTCCCGATCTGGTGCGGCGCCTCATCATCGCCGGCAGCGGAGCCGGACATGTCGAGGGCGTCACCGTGCAGGCCCAGGCCATCGCCGTGGCCACGAAGCCCTTCAACACCGACGACGACTTTCTGTACCTGTTCTTCAAGAGCACGCCCACCAGCCAGGCGGCAGGGCAAGCTTACCTGGCACGGCTCAGGCAAAGGACCGACGCCTTTGCCAAACTCGTCAGCAGGACACCTGGCAGGCCATGCTGTCCGCGGCAGGCGATGTCGGCACAGCGGATACCTCGCTGTTGAACCGCGTCGGCGCCATGTTGGGCCTGATGGCGCCCGATTACCCGCAGCGCGAGGTTTTCTGCTGCGGGCCGGAACACTTCATGCACGCTGTCCGCGACATGCTGTCAGGTCTTGGCTTCGACATGGACCATTATTGCCAGGAAAGCTTCCATGCGCCGCCACCTGAAGCCGAGCTGGTGCCCGATGACGTGCTGCCGCAGGAAGGCGGGGCCGCCCAGGTGACCTTTGGGGCAACGGCCGTCACGCAGGCTCGCGCGAACCGACACGATCCTGATGACTGCGCGAGCGGCGGGACTGAGCATCCCTCGGGCTGCTCAATGGGGATCTGGCGAACCTGCCGGATCCAGACACTGTCTGGCGAGGTCCACAACGGCGGCTTCACCGACGACGATATCGAGGATGGCTGTATCTTCGCCTGCTGTTCCAGACCGATGGGAGCCGTCACGGTGGATGCATAACTCGGGATTATCTATTCCAGGGAAGAATTTATGTGCTATTCCTCGATTATTTCCTTTCCTGTGGCTGCGCAGTTTCTCGCGCCGCCCTATCCCATCACCCGTGCCAGCGCGGTGTCGATGGCATCGGTGATGCGGTCGATGTCGGCGGGGGTGG
>NZ_JAPTYD010000042.1 GCF_026913015.1 Paracoccus benzoatiresistens | reverse complement strand
GGCGCCCGGTTTTTAAAATACCCCCCCCTCGGGGTAATCGGCGTCACCCCCACAATGTTTTCGGCCATGTCGAGGCCCCGCCACCCCCCCCCCCCCCCCCCCCGGTCACTGCTGCGCATTCCAGTCACCAATCTGGCCGATCAGGACAGCCACATCATGGCCGCCCTGGATATGGCGCTGGTTGGCTTCTGAGGGCGTGTAGGGCTTGTGACGAGCTTGGCGTGATGAGCAAGCCAAAAAGGCTTGGTCAGCCTTGCTGCCTTGTCGAGATTGGACCCTTAGACTCTCTCCATTGCAGCAGGCATTCGGCGACAGTCGCGCCTGGCGACGACCTTGTCGACACCAAGCCATCTTTGCTTCAAGACTGAGTGGCCCGAAGAAGGCCTGACACATGGACGCCTTCGATTGTATCTTCCGGTCAGAAATGAAGCCAAGCGGCTGCCAAAGTTGTCCGTGGCAGCGGCTGCCTTGCAATCCACTCTTCTGCCATGCCATCCGCCTTGTGACAGGGCAACAAGGTCCGACGCGGCCCATTGCATTGGCGTCCGGGCGTTGTCCCGCGCGATGATCCGGCGGCATTGCGGCGTCGTCGCCAAACAACTGGTGTCTCGCCGGCACTGGAACCCGCCGCCGCATACCGGGTTGCCGGTATGCAAACAAACCGCCTGCATGCCCACCACCTCGGGGAGGAGCCGATGAGCGAGAATGAGCCCAGCGGTAATGAGTCCACCCGGCCGCTGGAGGACGCACCCCTATTCTACCAGCGCCACCGGTGGCTGGGGCTTGCTCAAGGGGGTTGGGTGCATCCCGGCCGACCAGAGGCCGACCATGGGCGCGTTCCGCACACTGATGCGGCAGAACAAGACCGGCGGGCATATGTGCACCTCCTGGGCCGGGACCGCGAAAGGGCGGAGCCATGCTGGGGCAACCGGGACCTGAACGTGCAGGCCGCGACAGGCTCAACTGCTCGCATCTGTTTCCCGGCAGTCACCCATGGCTGCTGCCCTGCCTCATGCGGACGCGAGATCGTGTTGATCAATCCCAAGGAAATCTCGCGCCAAGGCCTGACGGAAGGGCAGGCCGCCACGCTGGAAGGCGCCCTCGAGGATGGTCATGACCGGGTGGTCCGGAGGTTGCGGGTCGTGGACTACGACCTGCCGGACGGCTGCGTCGCGGCCTGTCACCGCGAAATGAACCCGCTGGTCCCGGTGCATTATCGCGACAAGCTGTCCCACACCCCGGCTTGCAAGGGTGCCCCCCTCCGCATCCGGCCCGAGGACGATGGCGCCGGGGCGAGGGCGGCAGGATGATCCCCGACGTGCTTGCCACCGGCCTTGCTGGCCTCTACTGCGGCCCGGCCCCCGATCCCGGCGCCATCTGGGCGCGCTGGAACCTCGATCCGCTGCTGCTAGCGGGGCTGGTCGCGCTGGCGCTGGTGCTTGGCCGATCGCGGCCGGGCGTGGCGGCGGTTGCGGTGCTGGCCGTGGCCTTCGTCTCGCCGCTTTGCGCGTTGTCGGCGGCGCTCTTCTCGGCGCGGGTAGTCCATCACCTGCTGCTGGTGGCAGTTGCGGCGCCGCTGATCGCGCTGGCCTGGCCCGCGCGGACCACGCGAACGGCCACGCCGCTTTTCGTGATTGCGACGGGGGTGCTGTGGGCCTGGCATCTGCCGCAGGCCTATGACGCGGCGATGGCGAACATGGGCCTTTATTGGGTGATGCAGGCGACGCTGCTTGGATCAGCCACCGCCTTCTGGCGGGCCGTTCTGGCGCCCGGCCGGCCGGCCGGGCAGGCGGGGCTGGCAACCCTGGGGGCCTACATGCAGATGGGCCTTCTGGGGGCGTTGCTGACCTTTGCGCCGGATCCGCTTTACGGGATCCACCAGGAAGCGCCTCTTGCCTGGGGTTTCACGCCGCTGGCGGATCAGCAGCTTGGCGGGATCATCATGTGGGTGCCGGCGGGGATCCCCTATGCCGCCCTGGGCGCGCTGGTGGCGCTGCGGGGCTGGAGGCAGTTGCAGGCCCGGCCGACATGATCGCGTGGCTGGAACCGGTCATCCCCCATCTGAAGGCCCTGCATGTGATCGCGCTGGCGCTATGGGTGGGCGGTCTCTTTGGCCTGCCCGTCATGCTGTCGCGCCACGATCCGGCCATCGGGCAGGCTGACTTCACCCGCATCCGAGTGGCATCCCATGTAAGCTATGTCTGGATCATCACTCCCGCCGCCGTGACGGCCATCATCGCCGGAACCTGGCTGATCTTCCTGCGCGAGGTCTTCGTCCCCTGGATGTTCGCCAAGCTGGTCTTCGTGGCTCTGCTGATCGGCTTTCACGCCTGGATCGGCCACCATATCGTCAAGGTGGGCGAGACCGAGGGGCGCCACCGGACGCCGCGGCCCCTAGGGCCGCTGGTGGTCCTTCTGGTGCCCGTCCTGGCAATCCTGACGCTGGTCCTGTTGAAGCCGGAGCTGGAGGAAATCCCAATGCCCGACTGGCTGTCGGAACCTCGTGAGCGTCAATTGCCGGTGTCAGAGGTCCCCAGATGGTAATCGAACACCAGCCTGCCGCCGTGCCAGCCGGTCGCGCCCACCATGACGACGCTGAAACCCGACAGAAGGATGCCATAGGGCAGCACCGCATCCTCGTAGCCATAAAGGCGATAACCCCAATTCGTGCCCAGGATCGACAGCAGCACGACCGCGATCCCGGCATGAGTCCAGGCCGCTGCGCGCGCCCGGATGCCGGGCACGAACAGCAGTTCCAGCGTCCCCGTGAATGCCGCGGCAACGCCGATCAGGAAGGCCATGCCCGCGGCCCAGAGCGCGGCCCGCGCCCAGAAGCCGTCGCCTGTCCACCAGTAGAACAGGTCGGCGCCGAAGGTGCAGAAGGTCAGGGCGATCGGGAAGGCCACGCTCATCGCATGCAGCGGATGGCCCGCGATCGCGATCGTGGACGAGGTTTGGTGAAAGCCCGGCAGATCCGCGACCGGGTCCTCGTAAAGCCCTTCGCCTTCGCCTTGGCCGCCCGGCGCGGAGGCATCGGTTTCGCTCCTGGGCTGGTTGTTGTCTTGGCCATCCTGCTGCGCTTTGCCAAAGCTGGCGTCCTGCGTCTCGTTCCGGTCATCGGCCATCGGCGACTTTTCTCCAGAATGGTTGTCGGCGGCTCAACGCCGCTGGCGCTGGCCGGTTGCGAAGAACGGCTTTCCGTCGTCCATCCAGCCGGTCCCGCGGCCGACATCATCGCCACCCTTTGGTGGGTCATGCTGACCGGGGCGGCGGCGATCCTGCTGCTGGTTCTGGTGCTGCTGGTGCTGGCTTTCCGCCGGGGCGAGGGGCCGGCGGGCGAGGCAGCGGACAGCCGGCGTGAGACGGTCTGGATCAAGGGACTGGGCCTCGGCTTCACCATGGCCGTGCTGGCTGCGCTGACCGTCTGGGGCCTCTGGATCGGCGAGCGGCTGCTGCCCCATCCCGGCCCCGACGTGGTGGCGGTCGAGGCCGAGGGGCGGCAGTGGACCTGGCGCTTTTCCTATCCCAACGTCCCGGGCCTCGTGACCGAGGGAGAACTGCACATCCCCGCCCGCCGTCCGGTCGATGTCAGGATCACCAGCGCCGACGTGATCCACAGCTTCTGGGTGCCGCGGCTTGCGGGCAAGCTGGACGCGATCCCCGGCCATGTGAACGTGTTGCGGATCGAGGCGTCGGAACCGGGCGAATACGCGGGCCTCAGCGCCGAGTTCAGCGGCGCGGGATACCGCCGCCACCATTTCACCGTGGTCGCCCATGACGCGGCGGCTTGGGACGCCTTTCTGGCAAGGGAGACACCGTGACCGACAAACCACGCCTGACAGCACTGCGCCTGCACAAGGCGCTGTATCCGATCTGGAAAAATGATCCCGGCTGGAAGGGCGTGTTCACCACGGTCAACAACAACACCATCGGCAACATGTTCATCCTGGGTGCCACCGGCATGTTTCTGGCCGGGGGCATCCTGGCCATGCTGATCCGGGCGCAACTGGCCTCGCCCCGGTCGGCCTTCATGGGTCCCGAGGTTTATAACCAGATCTTCACGATGCACGGGACCATCATGATGTTCCTGTTCGCCATCCCCTTCTTCGAGGCGCTGACCGTCTTTCTGCTGCCGGGGATGCTGGGAACGCGCGACCTGGCCTTTCCCCGGCTCAGTTCCTACGGCTTCTGGTGCTACATGATCGGCAGCACGATCATGATCGTCTCGCTGCTGGCGGGGGTCGCGCCCGACGGGGGCTGGTTCATGTATCCGCCGCTGTCCTCCAGCGCCTATTCGGCCGGCATCAACACCGACATCTGGCTGCTGGGCATCAGCTTCATCGAGATTTCGGCCATCGGCGCCGCGGTCGAGGTGGTCGTCACCGTGCTGCGCTATCGCGCCGTGGGAATGTCGCTGGACAGGCTGCCGATCTTTGCCTGGTACATGCTGGTCGTGGCGGTGATGATCCTGACCGCCTTTCCGCCGATGATCCTGGGCTCGCTGATCCTGGAACTGGAGCGGGCCTTCGACATGCCCTTCTTCCAGGCCGAGAACGGCGGCGACAGCCTGCTGTGGCAGCACCTCTTCTGGCTGTTCGGCCACCCCGAAGTCTACATCATCTTCCTGCCGGCGGCGGGCGTCATCTCGATGATCCTTCCGGTCATGGCGCGCACCACGCTGCTTGGCTATGGCTGGGTTGTGGCGGCGGCGATCTCGCTGGCGGTTCTCAGCTTCGGGCTGTGGGTCCACCACATGTTCACCACGGGCATCCCGCACATGGGGCTGGCCTTCTTCTCGGCCGTCTCGACCCTGGTCGCCGTGCCCACGGGCGTGCAGATCTTCGCCTGGATCGGCACCCTGTGGAAGGGCCGCCCTGAACTGCACCTGCCGATGCTGTGGATCCTGGGCTTCTTCGTGACCTTCGTGATGGGCGGGCTGACGGGCGTCATGGTGGCGATGGTTCCCTTCGACTGGCAGGCGCATGACACCTACTTCGTCGTGGCCCATCTCCATTACGTCCTGATAGGCGGATATGTCTTCCCGATGATCGCCGGGATCTATTACTGGCTGCCGGTCCTGACCGGGCGCAAGCGCTTCTTCCGGATGGGCGAGACGGCCTTCTGGCTGGTCATGGTGGGGTTCCACGGAACCTTCCTGCTGTTGCACTGGGCGGGGCTTCTGGGAATGCGCCGGCGGATCGATGCCGTCGAGGAGGGCTCGGGATGGGAGTTCATCAATCTCCTCGCCTCGATCAGCGGCTTCGTTCTGGCGATCGGCTTCGGGCTGGTGATCCTGGACGTGGCGGTGAACGCCTTTGTCGCCGTGCGCGGGCGGCGCAATCCGTGGAACGCAGGGACGCTGGAATGGGCCACGCCAATTCCGGGGCCTGCCTACAACTTCGCTTCGATCCCGGTCGTGACCAGCCGCTATCCCCTGCAGGACAATCCTGACCTGCCTGTCCAGATCGCCCGCGGCGACGGCTTCCTGGGCGAGCCGTTCCGCAAGCGGCGCGAAACGCTGGCCGTCAGCGTTTCTCATGGCGAGCCGGAATTCATCACCGTCATGCCCCGGAACACGGTCGTGCCCTTTGCGATGGCAGTCGTCACCAGCATCATGTTCATGGCCCCCGTGTTCAAATGGTATTGGCTCATGTTCGTCTCGGCTCTGGGAGTGACGGCGCTGGCGCTGCTCTGGGCCTGGTCGGGCGGCTCGCGCCGGGACGAGGGGCTGCTGGACGCGGGCCGTGGGGTGTCCCTGCCCACCCATGCCGAGGTTTCCTGTCCGCCGGGCTGGTGGGGATCGCTGTTCCTGCTGCTGGCCAACTCGGTGCTCTTCGGCTCGCTGCTGTTCGGTTATGCCTTCCTGTGGACCGTCGCTCCGAACTGGCCGCCGCTCCGGATCCTCCAGGCCGATATCCTGGAACCAGTCGCGGCGGCGAGTGGCGCGGTCCTTGCCAGCGCCGGCATCCGCCTGGCCGATCACGCGATCCGCCGGGAAGGCACCTCCTGGGTGGGCCTGCTGGTCAGCCTGACGGGGCTAGCGATGTTGGGTGCGGCCTCGATTACGGTGTTCGGCGGAACGACCTACAACGCCCATGCCTATGACGCGACGCTGTGGGTGATCGCGGGCTATGTCATCTTCCATGCCGCCCTTGCGGGCCTGATGACGCTGTTCCTGCTGTTCCGCATCCGCGCCGGCTATGTCTCGGCCCGGCGCTGCGGCGATGCGCGCGTGGTGCGGTTGTGGACCGACTATGCCACGCTGGCCGCGCTTCTGGGGCTTGGCGCGGCTTGGCTGCCGGGGTGGCTTTCATGACCGACATCCTGCGCATCTCGCTTCCGCTCACCGTCTGGATTGCGACCTTCAGCGTGGTATACGGACTGGAGGGGGTCGTCTGTTCGGACCTGTGGACCGCGGCGGGGTTGAGCCTTGGTCAGGGACGCGCCGCTCTGGTCGCGTCCTGGATCGTCGCCATCGCATTGCAGGCCATGGTGCTCATCGGTCTGCGCATCCCACGCTACGGCTCGTCCCTGCCCTGGGTGCAGCGGGTCAGCACGATCCTGGCCTGCGTGGCCTTGGTCGCAACAGTGTGGAGCCTCATGCCGGTCGTGACCACCTCGCTGTGCCTGTAAGGCGGGCGCTGCAGTCGGATGCCATCCGGCAGCAAGCTGGAACAAGCCTTGGCGGGAACCCATTGCCCCAAGGAGTGTTGGTGGCTTAACGTGAAGGGAACCACCGGCATGCAAAGCGCATCACCACCCATCAATCTGCCCGACGATCTGCGCCGCGGCCTGGAAATTGCGGCGGGCGAGGCGGGCAGGCCGCCGTCCGAGATCGTCATAGAGGCGTTGGAACGGTTCGGAATCGAACGCCTGAGCGAAGACCAGTTTCAAAAGCGCCTGATGGGTTCGCAATAGCGCGGCAGGCTGGCTGTCTGCGTGATTGCTAACCTGTTGTTCCCTGTCGGTGGACACCGGGGGTGATCGACAGCTGGCCGCGCCGTCGTGGCCGATAGAATTGCGCACAAGCAGATCGGGACCAGTCCCTCGACGATCGCACCAATCATCACATGGAGGTAGGCGATCTCGTCATGCAGTTCGAGGTATTGCCCGGCAAGAGACTTCGGGATGATCCGCTTTGATCCTGAGGGATTTCAGCAGCTACAGCGGGATCGTGGGGTGACAGCCCGAACACCGGCAAAGGCGGCATGGGCTGCATTCCGGGCTTCGAGATCATCGCCCCAGACCGGCAGGACCGCCCTCGGCCAGGCAAGAACGGCGATCGCCTGCCACATGACAGGCGGCGCGCCTGCCGGCAAGATCCGCTAAAGGGTCCCGAACACCACGGTGCCGGTCGTCCGGTCGTCGAATTCCTCGCGATACCCGCCGTCGGTCGTGATGCGGATCACTGGGGCATCGAAGGTTTCGCCGTCCTCGGTGGTGACCGTGATCGTCTTCGGGCCCGTCAGTTCCGTGGCTTTGATGGGGATCGAGACGAACGCGATCTCGCGGCCTTCGCGTGTGGTCGGCCTTATCGTGCCCTCGAAAGGGCCGTGGCCGTCGATGGTGAATGTGACGTGGGTCATGGGGTTCCTCCTGTGTAAGGACGGAACGGTGCTGCGGCTGATGCGGTTCGGCGGCATGACAAAGGTTAGGGACTGCGGCTGAGCAATAAAGGCCGATAGAGCGCCTGACTGGAGGCTGACCCGAACTGGCGGGCGCCAACGCGACACAAGATCCGCACGTCCTTCGCCTGGACCGACCGTCTGAAGTGGATCGGAGCGCGGATATCGATGGACGGAAAGGGAGGGTGCATCGACAACGTCTTCATCGAGCGCCTGTGGCGGTTCTTGAAGTATGAATGCGTTTACCATCTGCCCCTGGATCACCTTCTATAATCAACAGAGGCTCACACCCCCCATGGCGGGCAGCCGCCCACCGGGGTTTATTTCAACAGTGTCAAAACCGATCAGCAGACGCAGGCAGCAGCTTAAATCAGCCGGAAATCTGTCCAATGATCAGAGAGTAGCTCCGGGCGATACGATCCTGTGCGATCCCGGTGACACAGGAAAGATCGCGATGACGGGGAAGGCAGAGCTTGTCCTGGTCCGCTTTCGCCGAGCGGGCGGGGACGGCGCGGCGGATCATCCCGCAGACGTGGGCTGATCGGGCACATCGCCCATCACCTCGGCGCAGAATTGCACGAAGGCGGTCGCCGTCGCGGTCGGGGGCAGGGCTGCCGCGCGTGCGATGGCGATACGGCTGGGCGGCAGGCCGCCGGTCAGCGCCAGCCGCACCACGCGTCCGCCGTCATAGGTCACGTCGTATGGCAGGTCGGTCGCCAGCAGGCCCACGCCCAGGCCGTTGGCGACCATGGCGCGAAGCATCTCGACCGAACCGGTTTCAGCGGCAATGCGTGGCGTCACCCCGGCGATCTGGAACAGCGAGAGGAAATATCCCCGGCTGTGGGGCAGATTGATCAGCACCACCGGATCGGCTGCCAGCGCCGCCAGCGACACGGTACCGGCGCCAGCCAGCCGGTGACCGGGCGCCACCAATGCGTGCGGCGGCACCGCCTGCAACGGCGTCAGCACCATGTCGGCCGCAAGACCCGCGTCATAGACCAGGGCCAGGTCGATGCGGCCCCGGCGCAATCCCCGGGCCAGTTCGGTCAAATCTCCTTCGATCAGCGTCACCCGCGTGCCGCGGTGCTTGTCGGTGAACCCCCGGATCAGGCGCGGCGCGTAGCGTGGTCCCAGCGTGGAATACACCCCCAGCGTCAATTCGCCGCCCGGTCCCGCGGCGGGCGCGAGAGCCGCGCGGGCCTGGGCCATCAGGCTTTCCAAGGCCGCCAGTTTCTGCCGCCCGAACGGTGTGGGCCTCATCCCCTGGCCCGGCAGGCGCAGGAACAGCGGCTGTCCGAAATGCGCTTCGATCTGCGCCACCGCCTGCGACACGGAGGGCTGCGAGACATTCACCGCCCGCGCAGCCGCCGCGGTCGATCCGGTTTCAGCCACGGCCAGCAGGTAGGTGATCTGGCGCAGTCCAATGGGTATAGGCATCATTGATCCAGCATATCCGAATTCATTATTTCTGCCTATAACCGCCTGCGTCTTATCCTGTCCCCGACAATGAGCGAGGATGTCATGACCAAAGACCGAAAACCCTTGGACGGCATCAGGGTTCTGGATTTCACGCGGGTTCTGGCCGGACCCTATGCAACGGCGCTGATGGCCGATCTGGGAGCCGATGTCATCAAGGTCGAGGCGCCCGGCGGCGACGAATACCGCCATATCGGCCCCTTCCGCGACGGCGAAAGCGCGCTGTTCCAGACGGCCAATCGCGGCAAGCGGTCCATCGTGCTGGACCTGCGGTCGTCGAACGACCTGGCCTTGGCGCGCGATCTGGCCGGGCGGGCGGATGTGGTTGTGGAAAATTTCCGCCCCGGGGTGATGGCGAAGCTGGGGCTGGATGCGGCCAGCCTGCAGGCCGCCAATCCAGGGCTTGTCTATGCCTCGGTCTCGGGTTTCGGGCAAGGCGGACCCCATGCGGCGCGCCCCGCCTATGACATCATCGTGCAGGCCATGTCCGGCCTGATGGACCTGACCGGCGAACCGGCGGGGCAGCCGACGATGGTGGGCGAGGCCATGGCCGATGTGGCGGGCGGGCTGTTCGCCGCCTGGGGGATCATGGTGGCGCTGTTCGACCGCAGCCGCACGGGGCAGGGCCGGGTGGTCGACCTGGCGTTGTTCGACGCGCTGTTGTCGATGATGCCGTCCGCGGGGGCGCGGGTGCTGGTCTGCGATGCCGATCCCGCGCGCAGCGGCAACCGCCATGCGCTATCGGCGCCCTTCGGGGTTTATCCGGCGGCGCAGGGGCATTTCGCGGTCGCGGTCTTGAACGACAGGCTGTTCACGGCCTTCTGCGCCGTGATCGGACAGCCCGCGCTGCGGGACGACCCGCGCATGGCCAGCGACGAAAGCCGCCGCGCACATGAACCTGTCCTTGCGGAGGCCATTGCGGCCTGGGCCGAGGGCCTGACGGCGGCGCAGGCGGTGGCCGCCCTGTCGGCGGCGGGGGTGCCTGCCTCGGAACTGGCCTCGGCGCGTGAGGCATGGCGTTCTGATCAGGCGCAGGCGCGGGGCCTGTCCTCGCCGGTGGACCATCCCGTGCTGGGACAGGTCAGCCTGCCGGAGCAGCCGGTGCATTTTTCGGGCAGCCCACGCGGAATGCGGCGGGCGGCGCCGGGATTGAACGAACATGGCGCCGAGATCCGCGCCGAACTGGGGATGTGACCATGGCCGACTGGACCGACGACGAAGCCGCAATGCTGGACCAGATCGGGCGCTTTGCCGCCGAGGTGCTGGCCCCGCGTGCCGCCGATTTGGACGAGACCGCGACCTTTGCTGCCTGCCAGCTGCCCGCCATGGCGGCTCTTGGCCTGATGGGCCTGAACCTGCCCGAGGAGGACGGCGGCCTGAGCCTGTCCGGCCCGGCGCTGTATCGGGCGGTGGAACTGATCGCCGGGGCCTGCGGGTCCACCGCATCGCTGCTGACGGCGCATTACCTGGCGACGGATACGCTGCATCTGGGCGCTGACGCGGAACTGCGGGCGCGGTTCCTGCCGGCGGCGGCGGCGGGCAGCCTCGGCGCCTTTGCCCTGACCGAACCGCAAGCCGGGTCGAACCCTGCCGACATGCGCTCGGTCGCGCAGCGTGACGGCGGGGGATACCGGTTGCGCGGGGCGAAGTGCTTCATTTCCAATGCAGGCGCGGCCGATTTCATGGTCGTCTATGCCAAGACCGACCCGCAGGCGGGCGCACGGGGCGTGTCGGCATTCGTGGTCGAACCGAAGGTGACGCCGGGCATCGCCATTGCCCCGGCGGAACGCACCATGGGCCTGCGCGGCGGGCACGTCTTCGGCGTGACCTTCGACGACTGCTTCGTGCCCGCGGAAAACCGCATCGGACCCGAGGGCACCGGCTTCCGCACTGCCATGAAGGTGCTGGACAACGGCCGGATCGAGGTCGCGGCCCAGGCCACCGGCATCGCCGAGGCGGCGCTGAAGGCCGCCATCGCCTATGCCAGGGAGCGGCAGGTGGACGGCCATCCGATCGCCGATTTCCAAGGGCTGCAATGGATGCTGGCGGACAGCGCCAACGATCTGGCCGCCGCCCGTGCCCTGGGGCTGGCTGCGGCGCGGTTGCGTGGCACGGGCGCGCGCTATTCCACCGAAAGCGCCCATGCCAAGCTGTTCGCGTCCGAGGCCGCCTGGCGCATCGCCGACCGCGCCTTGCAGCTCCATGGCGGTTACGGCTATTGCCGCGATTTCCCGCTGGAACGCTATCTGCGCGACCTGCGGATCTTCCGCATCTATGAAGGCAGTTCGGAAATCCAGCGGACGATCATCGCGCGCGGGCTGCTGGCCTGAGCGGCATTGCCGGCCACGATCCCTGGCGGGGGTTTCCGTCAGAAGCTGTTGCGTTCGTGATAGGTGCGCAGGAAGGACTGGATGCGCGGATCCTGCGGCTGATGCAGGATCCGGTCCGGCGTGTCGGCGGCCACCAGCTCGCCCCGCTCCATGAAGGCCACACGGTCGGCCACGTGGGCGGCAAAGCCCATCTCGTGGGTAACGACGACCATGGTCATGCCTTCGGCGGCAAGGGTCTTCATCACCGTCAGCACCTCGCCCACCAGTTCGGGATCAAGCGCCGAGGTGGGTTCGTCGAACAGCATCAACCGGGGCTCCATCGCAATGGCGCGGGCGATGGCCACGCGCTGCTGCTGGCCGCCCGACAGGCGCGAGGGGTGGTTGTCCATCTTGTCGGCAAGCCCCACCTTGGCCAAGGCCTCGGCGGCGCGCGCGCCAGCCTCGGTCTTGGAAAGGCCGCGCACGCGGATCAGCCCCTCGGCCACGTTCTCGCGCGCGCTCATGTGGGGCCACAGGTTGAACTGCTGGAAGACCATCCCGATGGACCGGCGCATCTCGCGCAGCGCGCGGCCCGACATCTTGCGGCCCGGCGCGTCATAGCCGATCAGCCGGCCGTCGATCCTGATCTCGCCTGAATCGTATTCTTCCAGGAAGTTGATGCAGCGCAGCAGCGTGGACTTGCCCGACCCCGACGGCCCGATCAGGCAGGTGACCTTGCCTGCAGGCACCGACAGGTCCACGTCCTTCAGCGCCTGGAACGGGCCGTAGAACTTGTTCACATTCCGGATCTCGACAGCCGAGGCCTGCATGGTCAGGTCCTTTCGATCAGGTGTTTCGTGATGCGCGCCTCGAACCGGCGCCCGAGGCGGGAGATGGCCTCGACCAGGCCCCAGAAGAACAGGGCCAGGACCAGGTTTGCCTCGACATAGCGGAAGGTCTCGGTCGACATGCGGCTGACCTGGTACATCAGCTCAGGCACGGTGATGATGGACAGGATCACCGTCTCCTTGGTCAGGATGATCGAGAAGTTGATCAGCGCGGGCAGGGCCGAGACCAGCGACAGCGGCAGCAGGATGCGGCGCACGATCGCGGCTTCGGTCATGCCGATGGCGCGCGCGGCCTCGAGTTGCCCCAGGGGAACGGCGCGAAAGCCCGCGCGGAAGATTTCGGCGAAATAGGGGCTGCCATAGATGGTCAGGCCCAGCAACCCGGCAGGCAGCGCGTCCAGCCGCAGCCCGATCAGCGGGCCGCCGTAATACAGCACGAACAGCTGCACCAGGAAGGGCGTGCCGCGGATCACCTCGATATAGACCTGCAGCACCCAGCAAAGCCAGCGGGGGCCATAGTGGCGCAGAAGTGCGATCACCAGGCCCAGGGCCATGCCGAAGACCGTGCCGAGCGCCCAGCACAGGACCGTATAGCCGAAGCCGCGCAGCAGGGCGGGGCCGTATTGAGACAGCAGATCCATCAGACGGCGGTCCTGTGTTCCAGCCAGCGTCCAAGGGCCGCCAGGCAGAGGTTGATGACCAGATAGATGCAGGCCGCCGCCAGATAGACCTCCAGCGGGCGGAAGGTGGTCGCGGCCTGGGCCTGGCTGGCGCGGGTGATTTCCAGGATGCCCACCACCGACACCAGCGAGGACGCCTTGACCAGCAGGATCAGTTCGTTGATCAGCGCGGGCAGCGACATGGTGACCGCCTGCGGCAGGATCACGCGGCGCCAGACATCAGTGGGCGCCATGCCGATCGCCACGGCAGCCTCGGCCTGGCCGCGCGGCAGGGCGTTGATCGCGCCCCGCCAGATTTCCGAGATATAGGCACTGGCGCAGATGCCCACGGTGACGATGGCCGCGACCATCGCGGGGACGTCCAGCCCGATCAGCGGCAGCGAATAATAGAAGACCAGAAGCTGGACCAGCAGCGGCACCCCCCGCAGGAAGCTGACCCAGAGCGCGGCGAAGTTCCGCAGGGCGCGCGACGGCGACAGGCCGGCCGCGCAGACCAGCGTGCCGATCACCAGTCCCAGGGCGATCCCCCCGACAGAAATCAGCAGCGTGAAGCGCGCGGCCCAGAACAGCGGCACGAGGCTTTCCAGGAATACCGGGATCGAGAACATGCGCACCTCTGGCTGGATGGGTCGCGGGCAGGTGGCGCGGCGGGCGCCGTGGCGCGCCCGCCGCAGGTCAGGTCAGTTCGCGGGGACCTCGCGCGGCAGTTCGGCATAGGTGCCCAGCCATTTTTCATGGATCGCCTTGACGCGGCCGTCGTCGGTCATTTTCAGCAGCGCGTCGTTGATGGCCTTGGCCAGCGTTTCGCTGGCTTCTTCCTTGCGCAGGACCCAGGCAAAATACTTGGGCTCGCCGAACTGGGCGGGTTCGAACAGGGCGAAGGTCTCGGGGCGCGACTTCACCAGATAGGTCAGGTTGGGCAGCGATCCCGCCACCGCGTCCAGCCGGCCGGTCGCCAGGTCGGCATAGGCCTCGTCGGTGGTGCCGTATTCCTTGATGGTGATGCCGCCCAGCGTCTGGCCAAAGGCTTCAAGCTGCTTGAACTGCGCGGTGCCCTGCTGGACGCCGACGGTCTTGCCGGCGATGTCCTCGGGCTTGGTCATGTCGTCGTTGTTCGCGGATTTCACCAGCGACACGGTCGCGTCGGCGATGGGCAGCGTGAAGGTGTAACGCTCCAGCCGTTCGGGGGTGATGGTGACGGGGGCGATGACGATGTCGAACTTGCCCACCTCCAGGCCCGGAAGCTCGGCCGTCCAGGGGATGTCCTGGTAGACCGGCTCGACGCCCAGTTCCTTGGCGACCTCGTCGAACAGGTCCTTGGTGACGCCTTCGTAGGTGCCGTTGTTCAGCATGTCGAAGGGGGCATAGTGCATGTCGGTGGCGGTGACGATCTTGCCCGCGGCCTTGATGTCGGCCAGCTGGTCGGCAGCCGCGGCATGGCCCAGGCCTAGCGTGGCAAGGCCCAGGATCGCTGCCCGGATGGACATGGTGAAGGTCATGATGTGACTCCTTGTTGGTGGGTTGTCGGGCGCCGCATGACGGTGCTGCGGCGCCTCTGTTATCAGAGGATCGCGGGAAGGTTCAGCCCATGATCGCGCGCGCAGTCGATGGCGATGTCATAGCCCGCATCGGCGTGGCGCATGACCCCGGTGGCGGGATCGTTCCACAGCACCCGTTCCAGGCGGCGGTCGGCGTCCTCGGACCCGTCGCAGCAGATCACCATGCCGGAATGCTGGGAAAAGCCCATGCCGACGCCGCCGCCGTGATGCAGCGACACCCAGGTCGCCCCGGATGCCGTGTTCAGCAGCGCGTTCAGAAGCGGCCAGTCGCTGACCGCGTCCGATCCGTCCTTCATCGCCTCGGTTTCCCGGTTGGGACTGGCAACGCTGCCCGAATCCAGGTGGTCGCGCCCGATCACCACCGGGGCCTTCAGTTCGCCGTTGCGCACCATCTCGTTGATGGCAAGGCCGGCGCGGTGCCGGTCGCCCAGGCCGATCCACATGATCCGGGCGGGAAGGCCCTGGAACGCGATGCGGTCGCGCGCCATGTCCAGCCAGTTGTGCAGATGGGCGTTGTCGGGGAACAGCTCCTTCATCCGCTGGTCGGTCTTGTAGATGTCCTCGGGGTCGCCCGACAGCGCGGCCCAGCGGAAGGGGCCGATGCCGCGGCAGAACAGCGGGCGGATATAGGCGGGCACGAAGCCCGGGAAGGCGAAGGCGTTCTCCAGCCCCTCGTCCTTGGCGACCTGGCGGATGTTGTTGCCGTAATCCAGCGTCGGCACGCCGGCGTTCCAGAAATCGACCATGGCCGCGACATGGGCCTTCATGCTGGCGCGCGCGGCCGCCTCGACCGCCTTGGGGTCGCTGTCCTGACGCGCGCGCCATTCGGCCACGGACCAGCCCAGCGGCAGGTATCCGTGGATCGGGTCATGGGCGCTTGTCTGGTCGGTGACGATGTCGGGTCGCGGCCCGCCGGCCTTCATGCGGGCCACCAATTCGGGGAATATCTCTGCCGCGTTGCCGATCAGCGCCACGGACTTGGCCTCTCCGGCCTTGGTCCAGCGGTCGATCATCCCCAGGGCCTCGTCCAGCGTATGGGCCTTTTCGTCGCAATAGCGGGTGCGGATGCGGAAATCGGCGCGGGTTTCGTCGCATTCGACGGCCAGGCAGCAGGCCCCGGCCATCACGGCGGCCAGCGGCTGCGCGCCGCCCATGCCGCCCAGGCCCGCGGTCAGGATCCACTTGCCGCGCAGGTCGCCGCCGTAGTGCTGGCGCCCGGCCTCGGCGAAGGTCTCATAGGTGCCCTGCACGATGCCCTGGGTGCCGATATAGATCCAGGACCCGGCGGTCATCTGGCCGTACATCGCCAGGCCCTTGCGATCCAGTTCGTTGAAATGGTCCCAGGTGGCCCAGTGCGGCACCAGGTTCGAATTGGCGATCAGCACGCGCGGCGCGTCCTTGTGGGTGCGAAAGACGCCGACCGGCTTGCCGGATTGCACCAGCAGGGTCTGGTCGTCATCCAGATCGCGCAGGCTGGCGACGATCTTGTCGAAATCGGCCCAGGTGCGGGCGGCGCGGCCGATGCCGCCATAGACGACCAGCTCGTGCGGGTTCTCGGCCACGTCGGGATGAAGGTTGTTCATCAGCATCCGCAAGGGCGCCTCGGTCATCCAGCTTTTCGCGGTCATTTCCGTGCCGGTGGCCGGAAAGACGTCGCGGATGTTGTGGCGGGGATTGGTCATGGTCAGCCTTTCAGATCGGGAGCCAGATCGGCAAGCGTTGCAAGAATGTGCTTCAGGGTGTCGCGCAGCGGCGCGGCCTTCACGGGGTCAAAGGCGAAGGGCGGGGCCTCGGTCGCCAGATGGCTGGACTGGGCCAGTTCCATCTGGATGGCGTGGACGTTGTCGGCTGGACGGCCGTAATGGCGGGTGGTCCAGCCGCCCTTGAAGCGGCCGTTGACCGCCATGGTCCGCCCGGTTGCGCGGCAGATCGTCTCGACGGCGGACTGAATGCGGGGATCGCAGGTCGTGCCCCCGGCCGTCCCGATGTTGAAATCGGGCAGCGTGCCGTCGAACAGGAACGGGATCCGCGACCGGATCGAGTGGCAGTCATAGAGGATCGCGACCCCGTGCCGCGCACGCACGCGCGCGTTCTCGGCCGACAGGGCGGCGTGATAGGGCGCGTGGAAGCGGGCGGTGCGGTCCGCGATCTCCTGCGGGTCGGGTTCCCGGATCCAGATCGGCCGGCCGTCGAAATCGGTCAGCGGCACCAGCCCCGTGGTGTTCTGCCCCGGATAGAGGCTTTCATTGTCCGGACCACGGTTGGCGTCGATCGCGTAGCGGTGAAAGGTCGCGCGCACGGTCGTCGCGCCCGGCAGCAGCCCGGCGTAAAGCCGTTCGATATGCCAGTCGGTATCAGCCAGCAGCCGGCCCCGGTCGTTCAGCAGGGCCGCAATATCGTCGGGCAGCCAGGTGCCGACATGGGGCAGGCCCAGGATGACCGGGCCGTCCCCCTGTTCGACGATGACGGGATCGGGGGTCACAGCGCCACCCCGTCGATGCCCGCGGCGCGGACCAGGGTGCCGTCGCGCACCATCGCGGCCGCGGCTTCCAGGTCCGGGGCCAGATACCGGTCCTCGGCAATGGCCGGAACCCTGGCGCGCAAGGCATCCACCACCGCGCCCAGCCGGGCCGAGGTCCGCAGCGGCGCGCGGAAGTCGATGCCTTGGGCCGCGCAGATCGCCTCAACCCCCAGGATCACCGACAGGTTCGCGTTCATCCGCCCCAGCCGACGCGCGCCATGCGCCGCCATGGACACATGATCCTCCTGGTTGGCCGAGGTGGGCGTCGAATCGGTCGAGCAGGGATTGGCCAGATGCTTGTTCTCGCTCATCAGGGCGGCGGTGGTTACCTCGGCGATCATCAGGCCCGAATTCAGGCCCGGCGCCGGCGTCAGGAAGGGCGGCAGATCGTGGGAGAGCGTAGGGTCCACCATCAGCGCCACGCGGCGCTGCGCGATGGCGCCGATCTCGGCCAGGGCCAGGGCGATCTGGTCGGCGGCGAAGGCCACGGGTTCGGCGTGGAAGTTGCCGCCCGACACGATCCGCCCCTCGCCCAGGACCAGGGGGTTGTCGGTCACGGCATTGGCCTCGATCTGCAGGGTCCGGGCGGCGAAGCGCAGGATGTCCACCGCCGCGCCCGCGACCTGGGGCTGGCAGCGGATGCAATAGGGATCCTGGACGCGGCTGTCGTCCTCGCGGTGGCTTTCGCGGATCTCGGACCCCTCCATCAGGGCGCGCATCTGCCGGGCGACCTCGATCTGGCCGGCATGGCCGCGCAACTCGTGGATCTCAGGCTGCAAGGGCGCGGTCGAACCCATGATCGCGTCGGTGGACAGCGCTGCCGTCACCATGCAGGTCGCCGCATTCCTCCAGCCCTCGAACAGGCCGATCAGGGCCAGGGCGGTGGAGAACTGCGTGCCGTTGATCAGCGCCAGACCTTCCTTGGGTCCCAGCACCACCGGCGCCAGGCCCGCGCGCGACAGCGCCTCGGACCCCGGCAGGCGGTGGCCGTCGAACCAGGCCTCGCCATGGCCGATCATCGCGGCGGTCATGTGCGCCAGCGGGGCCAGGTCGCCGGATGCCCCGACCGATCCTTGCGCGGGCACGACCGGGATGACGCCGCGGGCCAGCATCGCCTCGATCAGGGCCACCACCTCCCACCGCACGCCGGACGCGCCGCGTCCGAGGCTCAGCAGCTTCAGGGCCATCATCAGGCGGGTGGCGGGGATATCAAGCGCCTCGCCCACGCCGCAGCAATGCGACAGGATCAGGTTGCGCTGCAAGGTCGCCGTGTCCTCGGCCGCGATCTTGACCGAGGCCAGCTTGCCGAAGCCGGTATTGACGCCATACACGGCCGCCGCGCCATTCGCCGCCGCGGCGATCTGCGCCGCCGCCGCCTCGATCCCCGGACGGGCGGCGGGATCCAGCCGCACGGCCCGGCTGTCGCGCCAGACGGTTTCCAGTTGCGCCAGCGTTGCAGCGCCGGGTTCAAGGATCAGGTCAGACAAATTTGCCTCCGACGATGCGGGCATGAAGGGGGTTGAAGCCGATGCGGTAGGCCAGCTCGGCCGGGTGGTCGATGTCCCAGACCGCCAGGTCGGCGCGCAGGCCGGGCATGATGGCGCCGCGGTCATCCAGGCCAAGCGCGCGGGCGGCATGAAGGGTGACGCCCGCCAGGCACTCCGAGGGCGTCATGCGGAACAGCGTGGCCCCCATGTTCATCGCCAGCAGCAGCGAAGTCATCGGAGAGGTGCCGGGATTGCAATCTGTCGCAAGCGCGATCGGCACGCCCGCCCGGCGCAGCGCCGCGACCGGCGGCAGCTTCGTTTCGCGCAGGGTATAGAAGGCGCCGGGCAGCAGGACCGCCACGGTGCCGGACGCGGCCATTGCCGCGATACCGTCGTCACCCAGGTATTCCAGGTGATCGGCCGAAAGCGCGCCATGCCGCGCCGCCAGGGCAGCGCCGCCCAGGTCCGACAGCTGTTCGGCATGCAGCTTGACCGGCAGCCCCAAGGTCGCGGCATGGTCGAAGACCTGCGCCATTTCCGCCGGTGAAAAGGCAATGCCCTCGCAGAAGCCGTCCACGGCATCGACCAGCCCCTCGGCATGGGCGCGGTCCATCCCGGCGATGACCACGTCGCGCAGATAGGCGGCGCGGTCCCGGGCATGTTCGGGGGGCAGGGCATGGGCCGCCAGCCACGTGGTGCGGACGCTTACCGGGCGGGCCTGCCCGATCCGGCGGGCCACGCGCAGCATCTTCAGTTCCGCCTCGACCTCCAGGCCGTAGCCTGACTTGATTTCCAGGGTCGTCACGCCCTCGGCCAGCAGGGCATCGACCCGGGGCAGGGCCTGGGCCAGCAGCGCGTCCTCCGAGGCGGCGCGGGTGTCGCGGACGCTGGACAGGATGCCGCCCCCGGCGCGGGCGATGTCCTCGTAGCTGGCGCCCTCCAGGCGCATCTCGAATTCGCGGGCGCGGTTGCCGCCAAAGACGACATGGGTATGGCAGTCGATCAGGCCGGGGGTCACGACGCGCCCGCCCCCATCGCGGCGCTCGGCGTCCCGATATTCGCCGGGCATGTCGGCGGCGCTGCCGACCCAGGCGATCATCGCGCCTTCGGTCACGACGACCGAGGGTTCGGACAGCGCGACCTGGCCCGTTCCCTTGTCGATGCTGGCGATCCTGACATTGCCGAGAACTTGCATCCGCACGCCGCTTTCGTTTGCACTTGCCGTTGGTCTATGTTTAAACATATATCTCTTCTATGTCTAAACGTATTTTGCGTCAAACGAAATGATGCGATGGGTGATGCGATGACCGTGCTTTGGGCGGAACGGGCCTTGCTGCCCGAAGGATGGGCGGAACACGTCCGGGTGGAGATTGGCCCCGACGGGAGGATCGGGCAGGTCCGGGCGGGCGCAGCCCCCGAAGGCCAGCGGGTCGGGCTGCTGCTGCCCGCGATGGCCAACCTGCATTCCCATGCCTTTCAGCGGGCCATGGCGGGGATGTCGGAATCGCGCGGACCTCATCCCCGCGACACTTTCTGGACCTGGCGGCAGATCATGTTCCGGTTTCTGGACCACCTGACGCCAGACGATGTCGAAGCCATCGCCGCCCTCGTGCAGATGGAGATGCTGGAAGCGGGCTTCGCCACCAATGTCGAATTCCATTACCTGCACCATCAGCCGGGCGGCACGCCCTATGCCAACCTGGCCGAGATGTCGGAACGCATCGCCGCCGCCGCCGCGCGCACCGGGATCGGCCTGACACTGCTGCCGGTCCATTACCAGTTCGGCGGCTGCGACGGTCGTCCGCTGGGTCCGGGGCAGGTTCGTTTCGGGACCGATCCAGACCTGTTCATCCGGCTGCTGGACGCGGCAGAAGGCGCGCTGCGTCCCCTGCCGCCTGACGCGGGCATCGGCGTCGCGCCCCATTCCCTGCGTGCGGTCAGCCCCGATGCGCTGCGACTGTGCGCGACCCTGCGCCCGGGGCGTCCGCTGCACATGCACCTGGCCGAACAGATTCCCGAGATCGAGGAGGTTCGGGCCGCCCATGGCCTGCGCCCCGTGGAATGGCTGATGGAAAATTGCGCTCCGGACCACCGGTGGACGCTGATCCACCTGACCCATATGACCCCGGATGAGACCCGTCGCCTTGCCGCGACCGGCGCCGTGGCGGGCCTGTGTCCCATCACCGAGGCCAGCCTGGGCGACGGCATCTTCAACGGCACGATCTGGCGCGAAGCGGGCGGACGGCTGGGATTTGGGTCGGACAGCAACATCCGCATCTCGCTGGTCGAGGAACTCCGCGCGCTGGAATACAGCCAGCGCCTGCGCGACACCGCCCGCGCCATCCTGGCGGAACCTTCGCGGTCCACGGGCCGGGTTCTGTATGACGCCGGGCTTGACGGTGGCGCCGCCGCCGCAGGGCGCGACACGGGCGCGATCCGCGAAAGCTTCTGGGCTGACCTTTGCGCCCTGGCCCTGGACACGCCGGTTCTGGCGGGGCGGCAAGGCGACCAGATGCTGGACAGCCTGATCTTCGCGGGCGGCGACGGGCTGATCCGCGACGTCTGGGCGGCGGGGCGCCATGTCGTGCGCGACGGCCGCCATCTGGACCGCGACAGGATCATCGCCGACTATATGACCTGCATCACCAGCCTGCAGGAGCGGATGTGAACGCCAGGACACCCGCGCCCACCCTGCCCAAGGCGCATCTGATCGCCTCCGAGGTGCGGCGCCGGATCCTCGACCGGGAATGGCGCCAGGGCGACCGCATCCCCGACGAGGCCGACCTGGCCGTCGAATTCGGCGCCGCGCGGGCGACGGTGAACAAGGCTCTGCAGGTGCTGGCAGACGAGGGCCTGCTGGACCGCAGGCGCCGGGCGGGCACAAGGGTTGCCGTGGATCCGGTCCGCAAGGCAACCCTGACGATCCCCATCGTGCGCGAGCAGATCGAAAGCGCGGGCATGGCCTATAGCCACCGCATTCTTGCCCTGCGCCGCAGCTCCTTGCCCGAAGCAGCCGCGCGCCGCATGGGGGTCAAGACCGGCACGGCCATGACCCATGTGCGCGCGGTCCATTACGGCGACGGCATCCCGTTCCAGTATGAGGACCGCTGGATCAACCCGCAGGCCGTCCAAGGCATGGACGGCGTGGATTTCCGGCATGTCAACGCCAATGAATGGCTGGTCCGCAACGCGCCTTATTCCCGCGCTGAGGTGACCTTTTCGGCGGCCAATGCCGATGCGCGCGATGCACGGATGTTGCAGGCCCAGCCGGGACAGGCGCTGCTGATCCTGCACCGCACCACTTGGAACGATGCCCACCCGATCACCACGGTCCGCATCGCCTGCACGCCCGGCCACCAGATCAGCGCCAGCGACTAGGACCCGCAGACAGGCGTCGGGATGTCGGCCATGGCCGCCGACAACGCCGACAGGAAGATGTCTTTTTCGCCGGAGCCGCAACCGCGACGCGCGGGTCTCCTCAGAACTTGTTGACGGGGATCTTCAGGTAGCTGTTGCCGTCGTCTTCCGGGGCGGGCAGGCGGCCGCCGCGCAGGTTGATCTGCAACGCAGCGAGGATCCGGTCGGGCAGGGGCAGGGTGGCGTCGCGGGTGTCGCGGGTGCGGATCCAGTCTTCGCGCCGGGTGCCGTCCTTGACGTGCTTGTTGCTGGCGCGGTGCCGGGCCACCGTCGCCTCCCACTGCGGCTCGTCGCGGCTGTCGGTGCCATAGTCGTGGCCCACGAACAGGCGCGTGTCGGGCGGCAGCGCCAGGATCGCCTGGATCGAATCCCACAGTTGCAGGGTGTCACCGCCGGGGAAGTCGGCGCGCGAGGTGCCAACGTCAGGCTGCATCAGCGTGTCATGGGTGAAGGCCGCGTCCCCGCAGACATAGGTGATCGAGCCCAGCGTATGGCCGGGCGACAGCATCACCCGCGCCTGCAGGTCGCCGATGCGGAAGGTCTCGCCAGCCGCGAACAGGTGGTCGAAATCGCGCGCCGGATCGAAGGCATCGGGCAGGTTGTAGAGCCCGGCCCAGAGTCTGGCGATGTCATGGACCTTGTCGCCGAGGGCCGTGGGCGCGCCGGTGCGGTCCTTCAGATGTGCCGAGGCCATCACATGGTCGGCATGAGGATGGGTATCCAGCACCCACTGAACGGTCAGCCCGTTCTGCTGCACCAGATCCAGCACCTGCTCCATGCTCTCGGTCGAGAAGCGGTAGTTCTTCGGGTCGAGGTTCCAGACCACGTCGATCAGCGCGGCCTGTTTCGTTACAGGATCGGCGCAGACATACTGGATCGAGCCGGTGTCGGGCTCGTATATGCCCCAGACATCGGGGCTTCCCGAGCCCGTCGAGGGCGAGTGGCGGACCACCCGCTCCTTCAGCTTGGACGTGCTCATGATGCCGCTCCTTTGCCTTGCGGATAACCGCCCGCCTTGACCCGGGCGCCCAGCCACAGACCCGCCAGCATCGCGGGCAGAAAGACCAGCGTGCCCGGCGCCAGCAGGGGCAGGGCGGTGAAGGCCGGGCCGGGGCAGAAGCCGCCGATCCCCCAGCCCATGCCGAACAGCGCCGCCCCGGTCAGCAAAGACGTGTCGATGGTGCGGTTCTTCGGAATGTCGAAGGTCCGGTCCAGCACCGGCGCCTTGCGCCGCCAGACCAGCCGATAGCCCACGAATGCGGTCAGCGTGGCCCCGCCCATCACGAAGGCCAGGCTCGGGTCCCAGGTTCCGGCCAGGTCCAGGAAGTTCAGCACCTTGGCCGGGTTGGCCATGCCCGAGATCACCAGCCCCAGCCCGAAGACCAGGCCGCTGAGAAAGCCCCACAGCACCCGCATCACGCACCCCCCAGGATATGTCGCAGCACGAAGACGGTGGCAAAGCCCGCCGCCATGAAGGTCGCGACCGCCGCCAAGGATCGGCCCGAGAGCCGCGCCAGACCGCAGACCCCGTGCCCCGAGGTGCAACCCGAGCCGATCGCCGTGCCCGTGCCGACCAGAAGCCCCGCCAGGGCCATGCCGGGCAGGTTGTCCGGAACCGTCTGCGCAACGGTCCCGCCCAGGGCCATCACCGCCAGCGGCGCCAGCACCAGCCCGACCAGAAAGGCCCACCGCCAGTCGCGGTCCTTCGCCGCGCCGGGAAGGCCAAGGGCGCCCTGCGCAATGCCGGCAATCCCGGCGATGCGGCCGAACAAGGCCATCACCATCACCGCGCTCAGCCCGATCAGCACGCCGCCAAACAGCGAAGCCCAGGGCGTGAAGGCGGTCTCGCTCCCGATCTCCATTGGTGTTCTCCTTCCTCAATGCAGCTTGCCCCAGCCGCCGTTCCAGCCTATATATTAAACATGTCTAAATCAGTCAATGCTAATATAATGAGTCTGGACAAAGCGACCCATGCCCTGCAGGAGCGCGCCGATCACGTGGCCGGGCGGCTGGCGCTTGTCGCCAATGCCAAGCGCCTCTTGATCCTGTGCGAGCTGACCAAGGGCGAACGCTCGGTCGGCGCGCTGCAGCAGGCCGTGGGCCTGAGCCAGTCGGCGCTGAGCCAGCATCTGGCGAAACTGCGCGAAGCCGGGATGGTCGACACCCGCCGCGAAAGCCAGACCATCTTCTACCGCATCAGCGACCCCGACCTGGAGGTGCTCATGGCCGCGCTTTATGAAGCCTTCTGCAAGGATCTGTAAGGCAGCCGGGGCCGTTCGGCCCCGCACGGGCCGGAGAGGTGATCCTGCCAGTGCTGCATTGTGAAGCTGGGCCCGTTCAGAAGGGATCGCGGGAATTCGGATCAGTCGCCAAGCCTTGAGGCGCTGTTGTTTTGAGTGGGTGAACTGCCGTTCTTGATCCGCCTCGGTGATGAGGCACACTCGGCCGATAAACATTTCTTGGCCGCGGTGATTCGACATGTGTCTGGCCTGCTTCACCCCTGACCCGGCGACCGGCAAGATACATTTCTGTCACTGCGGAAGTCCTCAGACGCTGGTCTTGATGCGCCGCCTTGAGGCCGACATTTCCCGCCGCCAGATGCTGGGCGGAATGGCGGCGGTCGTCGGCATGTTCGCGGGCTTCGGCCTTGCACCGCGACAGGCTCGGGGCCAGTCTCCGTCCCGGCCGGTGCTGTTGACGAACCTGCGTCTGTTCGACGGCGAAACCCTGTCGTTGCGCCAGGGGGTCGAGATCCTGGTGGAAGGCGGGCGGATCGCGGGGCTGCCCGCGCCGGGCCGGGGGCCCGCCGACGCGCAGCGCATCGACTGCGGTGGCCGGGTGGCGATCCCCGGCCTGATCGACACACACTGGCATACGACGCTGGCTTCGGTCAGCCAGATCGTCGCGATGACGCAGGACGTGGGCCTTCTGCACCTGATCGCGGGGCAAGAGGCAGGCGCGACACTCATGCGCGGCTTCACCACGGTGCGGGACGTGGGCGGCCCGGCCTTCGGGCTGAAGGCCGCGATCGACCGGTCGGTGGTGACGGGACCGCGCATCTTTCCGGCCGGGGCGATCATCTCGCAAACCTCGGGGCACGGAGATTTCCGCCTCCAGAACAGCCTGCCGATGATGCCGGGCGATCCGGCCGACCATGCCAGCCGGCAGGGCATGTCCGCGCTTGCCGACGGCGTTCCCGAGGTTCTGCGCCGCACCCGCGAACAGCTGATGAAAGGCGCCAGCCAGATCAAGATCACTGCGGGCGGCGGCGTCGCCTCGCAATACGACCCGCTGGAATCCCTTCAATTCACCGAAGCCGAGATGCGTGCGGCGGTCGATGCCGCCAACGACTGGGGCACCTATGTCTGCGCCCATGTCTATACCGCCCCCGGGATCCGGCGCTGCATCGCCGCGGGCGTGAAGTCGATCGAGCACGGCCAGCTGGCCGACGAGGATACCGTGCGCCTGATGGCGGATACCGATACCTGGTGGTCGATCCAGCCTTTCCTGGCCGACGAGGACGCGAACCAGTACACCGACCCCAAGGCGATCGCGGCCCAGCGTCAGGTGGCCGAGGGCACGGCGCGGGCCTTCGAATGGGCCGACAAGCACCGCGTCAACTGGGCCTTTGGCAGCGACATCCTGTATGGCGGGGGCGAAAGCCAGGGACGGCATCTGGCCAAGCTTGCGCGCTTCATGTCGCCGCTGTCGGCGCTGCACCGAGCGACTGGCGCGGCCGGCAGGCTGCTGACCCTGTCCGGGGCGCGTGCGCCCTATGACGGGCGGCTTGGGGTGATCGCCAACGGGGCCCTGGCCGATCTTCTGGTGATCGACGGGGATCCCGAAGAGGGGCTCGACTGGTTGGGCGATCCGGCAAGCCTGCGCCTGATCATGAAGGGGGGTAGGATATTCAAGGACGAGCTTTCGGAGGACACGGAATGATCGGCAAGCCTTTCCTGGCCGTCGCGGCCACCGTTATCGCATCATCCAGCGCCGCCCCTGCGCTGCCCGAGGAATGGCGCGCCCAGGTGACGCCCTAGGTCTGGGCGACCGGCCTTGGCGGCGACATCACCCCCTTCGCCGGCGCGCCGACCTTGTCCTTCGACAAGAGCTTTTCCGATGTGCTGGAGGATCTGGACGCGGCCTTCTTCCTGGCGGCCTATGCCCGCAAGGACCGCTTCGTCGTCCTGGGCGACCTCAGCTATGCCGCCAGTTCGAAATCGGGGCTGATCCCGCCCGGCCTGCCCGCCGAGGCGGAGCTGCGCCAGCGATCGCTGACACTGGCGGCGGGCTGGCGGGCCATCGACAGCGGCGGCCTGGCCTTGGACGTTCTGGGCGGCGTGCGCCCCTGGAAGATCAAGGCCGAGGTGTCGGTCGCGAACGGCGCGATCAGCCGGTCGGGCGACAAGGATTTCGTCGATCCGATCGTCGCGCTGCGGGCGAACTATACCCTGGCGCCTCGCTGGTCGGCCATCGCCTATGTCGATCACGGCGTGACCGGGATGGGATCGGAAAAGACCACGCAGGTCCTGGGCACCGTTAACTACCAGATGACGGATCAGGCGTATCTTTCCGTGGGCTACCGCAGGCTGGACGTGGATTACCGCAGCGGCGGTACGCGCGTGGACGCCACCATGGCAGGGCCGCTCCTGGGCCTGACCTGGCGGTTCTGAGGTCAAACTAATACGCACCGTCGATTGCGGGCCGAGTCGATGTCCGGCTTGCCGGCATGCTGCCTCGACGAAATCCGTCTGGTCAGGGATCAACTCGCGACCGGGGTTCACCCGATACTCGGGCCCACCGATGCCGCCGTTCCGATGCATGGAAATGCGGCAAGACAGGCATCCTCTCCCGGCGATGCCGTGGGATCGTGCCGCGCACCTGCTGCGGCGTCAGACTTCTTCCGCTGCATGCTCGAGCGCGGCGCGGTTGATGATCCGCAGACCGCCATATTCGGTGCGCACCGCATCGGTCTCGATCAGCGCCTTGAAGGCGCGGCGGAAGGCAGCGCGGCTCATGCCGGCCATGCGGCCCAGATCGTCCTGCGTCGCCCGGACCGACCCGTCGGGAGTTGCCAGCCTGAGCAGCATTCGCGCAAAGCGGGCCCGCGGCGTCAAGGACAGGACCTCCGCAAGGATTCGTACCGCAAGCGTGGAATTCGCGTGATTGAGCCGGAAGAAGCACGTCCAGTCTTCCGGGTACTCCGCCAGGCTGCGCCGCACCGCGCCGATCGGGATGCGGAAGACACGGGAGTCGGAGGCCGCCGACACGGTGATCGAGCGGGTCGTCCCGGCCAGCAGGGCCGAGTCCCCGATCCAGAAGCCGGGCCGGGCCCTGTAGATGGTCACTTCCTCGTCGCCCGTGATCGGGATCGATATGTCGAGCAGGCCCTCGGCCAGGCCGAAGATTGCATCCGGGGCATCGCCGATGGTGTAGAGAAGCTCGCCGCGCAGGACGGTCGTCCATCGGCCTGCCATCGCCATCCGGGTCTGGAAGGCCATGGGCTGCTCCGCCAGCCAGCCGATGGCAGGCCCGGGGCGCAAACCGTCGGAATATTTTTGCTTCGATTGCTGCATCCGTCGCAATCCCTTCTGCCGGGAGCGCCTAGGCTTCGGTCCAAGGTAGCACGGCCCCGCCTGCGGGCGTCATTGACCCAGATCAACCGGACCGCCGGGGCGGTGCGTCGTCGGCTGTCCTGCGCCGCAGCAGGGGATCCGGCAGGCCTTGGCGCTACGGGCAAGCGGCAGGGCGTCTCGAAGACAAGCGGGCCAGGCGGTCGCGACCCTGGGCTACCGGAACAACAGCCGCTGGTCGGTGCATGGCGAGGGGCGCCAGCTTTCGATCGGAAAGGAAATGGGCGGGCTTGATGTCGACCTCGGGGGGCCGGTGCTCGGCTTCAGCGCCCGTTTCCGACCTGGGAAGAACTGCCAGGGAGCAGGGTGAGGACGCTCTCGACGGCCCGCAAGAACAGGCGCGCGTCGTCACCCACGGTGAACATCGAAGCCAAGAGGGAGTTGGAACATGACCACAAGACGCCAGATCCTTGCGACCCTGCCCGTCACCGGCGCGGCCTTCGCGCTGTGCGGCCTTCCCTTCGACGAAGGCGCGGCCCATGCGCAGGAAGCGCGCGCGCCGCTCGAGGGCCATTTTCATCCCAGGGGCAAGGCACCGTCCGAACATACGCTGAAGGTTCTGGCCGAGGCGCGCACAAAGCTGCCCTTTGACGACACCCGCGACCTGGACGAGCAGGCGCGCGGCCTTGTCGCCCGCAGGGCCGACCCGCGGATCATGGCCGATGCCGGCAACGTCGCCTTCGACATCTCGGACTACGACTTCCTGAATGGCGAGGGGGACTTCGACAGCATCCATCCCTCGCTTCTGCGGATCGCGCGGCTCAACAACAACTTCGGCCTCTACGAGGTCATTCCCGGCATCTACCAGGTGCGGGGCTTCGACCTGTCGGACATGACCTTCGTGCGCGGCAAGACCGGCTGGATCGTGTTCGACACGATGACGACGACCGAGACGGCGCGGGCCGCCTGGGACCTGTTCCAGGAACATGTGGGCGAGGGTCTTCCCCTCACGGCGGTGATCTACTCGCACACGCATGGCGACCACTTCGGCGGCAGCCGGGGGATCATCTCGGACGAGGACCTGGCCGCCGGCCGCATCGAGGTGATCGCGCCCGCCGACTTCATGCAGTTCGCGATTTCGGAAAACGTCTTTGCCGGAAATGCCATGAACCGGCGCCTGTTCTATCAGTACGGCCTTCTGCTGCCCGTGGCCCCGCACGGCTTCGTCACCCAAGGGCTCGGCCACCGCGTCCCGGCGGGGGCCACCGGCCTTGTGCCGCCCACCCGCTTCGTGACCGAACCGATCGAGGAGCTGGAGGTCGATGGCGTGCGGATGATCTTCCAGAACACGCCCAACACCGAGGCCCCGCGGGAGATGAACACCTACATCCCCGACATGAAGGCGCTCTGGATGGCCGAGAACGTCACCGCCCAGTTCCACAACATCTACACGCTGCGCGGCGCGCTGGTGCGTGACGCGCTCAGCTGGTCGAAATACATCAACGAGGCGCTGTACCGGTTCGGGCAGGAGGCCGAGGTGATGTTCGCCTCGCACCACTGGCCCCGCTGGGGCAACGCGCGCATCCGCGAGGTGCTGCGCGATCAGCGCGACCTTTACGCCAACATCAACAACCAGGTGCTGCACCATGCCAACCAGGGCGTGACCATCAACCAGATCCA
>NZ_JAPTYD010000041.1 GCF_026913015.1 Paracoccus benzoatiresistens | reverse complement strand
CGGCCAGTTCCTCTTCGAACATGGCCTCAATGGTGGCACGGACATTCGCCCGCAGGCGATCCTCGATCGGATCATACCCGCTTGCGTCGGACAGTAGCGAAAAGGACGAACTGTCGGTATTCTGCTTCATGGCGTGATCTCCCTGGCGGTTGCTGCCGCCGGCTGGGTGGGTGTCAGTTCACCCGGAGATTACGCCGCCATCCAATTTCTACCACTTCCGAGACACGACCGACCGAAGCGGAAGTCCGGCCTGATCTCCAGCACGCCTGCATGCGAAGCGTAGTGGGCCCAAATGTCCTCAAGACTGTTCATCTGACTTCCTGTCAAAAGCGGCGTTCAGCAAGCTGAAGCTTTGCTCGTCATCAAGCTGGCGCGCAGCCAGGGCTTGGGTGAATCCCGAAAGAAGCGGATTGCTTGCGGCCAGGGGCGACAGCTGGAACGCGACGGTCCGCCCAAAGCTGTCCCGACGCCATTGGATGGGCTCACCGGCCTCGTCCCAATCGCAGCGGGCAGGTTCGCCGTTCTCGACCCGGGCATAGCGAAGGGGTTGGAGATGTTCCGCAAGATGGTGGCGAAACCTGCTGGCCACATCCGACAGGACCTGAAAGGCGGAAGCGTCTCCATTCAAATAGGAAAGCCGCGCGAGGCCGCCAGGTGACGGGTCTGCCTGTGCCTGCTCTCGGACCCGGGCGACCGCGCCGGCGGTGCCCGTGATCACAAGCATGTCGCCATTGCCAGCGACAGACACGGCGCTGTCGTCTGCAACGTGTAGGATCAGCATGGCCCAGCCTCTCAAATTCCAAGATCATTGCCCGCGCTTTGGGCAGGCACAGTGAAATGCACGGCAACTGGCTTGACCGAGGTCCAGCACCCACCAATTTGCGCGCCAACGGGTAAACGGTGTTGCAATGCCATGCAACTTGGCCGATAGCTCCTGCATGCTGCATGCTGCATGCTGCATGCTGCATGCTGTATGCGCAATGCATCGGCGAGGTAAATCAGCATTAGTTCAAATTTTTGATGGTGTTCCAGAAGAACAGGGACCATTTTCATGCATCATGTGCTTGTCGTCGGCGGCTGCGGCTTTATCGGGTCGCATATCGTGGACAGTCTGCTTGCCCAAGGCCACCGCGTCCGCGTGCTGGACATGAGACCCGAGGCATTCCGTCCTCCATTGCCAGGCGTGGATTACGTGATAGGCAGCTTTGCCTCCGAAGCCACCTTGCACGAGGCGCTGCAGGGGGTCGATGCGGTGGTCCATACGGCCAGCATTACGGTGCCATCGACCTCGAACGCCGATCCGGTGGCGGACATCCAGGGCAATCTGGTCGCCACGGTCCGGATGCTGCGGGTCATGCGGCAGGCCGGTGTCAGGAAGCTGGTGTTCCTGTCGTCCGGCGGCACGGTCTATGGCATTCCGACGGCCGAAGTCGTGGACGAGTCGCATCCCCTTGCGCCGATCAGTTCCTACGGGATCGTCAAGGTCGCCATCGAGCAGTACCTGCACATGGAGCATCGGCTTCACGGTCTTGATTACATTGCCCTTCGGCTAGCGAATCCTTATGGGCCGCGGCAGGGCTATAACGGCATTCAGGGCATCATCGGCAATTTCCTGTGGAAGATCGCTTTCGGCGAGCCGATCGAGGTCTGGGGCGACGGCAGCGTCGTGCGGGATTTCATCCATGTCCACGATTTCGCAGAACTCTGCGCGCTGGCGGTGAAGGCACCGATCATCGGCTGCTTCAATGCCGGATCAGGCCAGGGGGCCTCGGTGAACGAGATCGTCCAGGCCGCGTCGCAGGTGGCGAATTGCCGTGTCAGGCCGATCTACAAGCCCGGGCGCAGCTTCGATGTCCCGCGCGTCATCCTGGATATCAGCCGCATCAAGCAGGCCATCGGGTGGGCGCCCAGAATCCCGCTGATCGAGGGGATGCGCCAAAGCTGGGACTGGATCCAGGAACACCAGGCGATCGACAATATCGCCTGAACCAGCAGTTGTCCCGAGAAGGCATGTTCGGGCTCAAGGCGGGCTGATCGCCAAGGCCGCGCCGCGGCTTCAAGGCCGCCTCCACGATGTCGTGTGATCTTTCAGCGGAACAAGCGCCGTGCGAGCGGCATTGATCTGTCAATGACGCTTTCAACGACACCGAAGGAGGAAATACATGCATATCAAGATGCTTGCCGCCCCCGTCGCCCTTGCGACCGCCCTGGGTCTTGGGTCCACCGCCTTTGCCCAGACCATGGTCGGCACCCAGCAGATAGACGAGGCCGATATGGCCGCCGTGACCGAGCATTGCCGGACCCTTGCCATGGGATCGGATGATCAGGCCACAAGCGCGACGGACGCTGGCGGCGAAGCCGGCAACTCGGGCAACGCGGATAACGACTCGGTCTCGACCACGATGCCCGAACCGGATGCCGGCACCATGGACGGAGCGCAGCCGACCACGGGCAACGAGGGCAACCCCGACAATGTCTCGTCCAGCCCGACCGCGACCGCTGGCGCGGATTCCTCGGCAACCGCGACGACCGGCCTTGAAGGCAACCCGGATGCCGACCAGTTTTCGGGCACCATCAACATGGAGGTCATCACCCTGGCCGACTGCCAGGCTGCGGGACTTTAACCGTCCTGTTGCCGTGACGATGGAAGGCAGCCGAAAGGCTGCCTTTTCTTTTGGCGACACCGCCCAGAGAGCAGCCGGTCGCGGGCCCGTCCAGCCCGCCTTCGCACAAAGCATGTGACGTTGCGGCAGCCACCGTGGAAACCCGGGGGAGGGGTTCTGGAATATGGGGCCGGGCATGAACATATCCGCGCCAGGGCAGCGCAGGCCGAGGGGCTGCCTCCAGGATCAGGCGCCCGTTGACCCCGCTGGCCCGCGGGTCTAAACGGGCGCTTAGCTAACCCGTCGCGGGCAGCCACAGCTTTTCCGCGGCCGACAAGGGGAACTTGCCCGTGGAAACTCTGCTGCAGGACTATCTGCCGATCCTCGTCTTTGCGGGAATGGCATCGGCATTGGCGCTGGTCCTGATCCTCGCCGCCGTTGTGGTCGCCGTGCGCAACCCGGACCCGGAAAAGGTCAGCGCCTACGAGTGCGGTTTCAACGCCTTTGATGACGCGCGCATGAAGTTCGACGTGCGATTCTACCTGGTGTCGATCCTGTTCATCATCTTCGACCTAGAGGTGGCCTTCCTGTTCCCCTGGGCGGTCAGCTTCGCGGGCCTGTCCGAGACGGCCTTCTGGTCGATGATGGTATTCCTGGCGGTGCTGACCGTGGGCTTTGCCTACGAATGGAAGAAGGGAGCGCTTGAATGGGCATGATGACCGGAGCGAACACGGCCGGGCCCGACCGCGAGGTCGCCACTGCCGCGCTGAACCGCGAATTGCAGGACAAGGGTTTCCTGCTGACCACGACCGAGGACATCATCAACTGGGCGCGCAACGGCTCGCTGCACTGGATGACCTTCGGCCTGGCCTGCTGCGCGGTCGAGATGATGCACACCTCGATGCCGCGCTATGACGTGGAGCGCTTCGGCACCGCGCCGCGAGCGTCCCCGCGTCAGTCGGACCTGATGATCGTGGCCGGAACCGTGACCAACAAGATGGCCCCTGCGGTGCGCAAGGTCTATGACCAGATGCCCGAGCCTCGCTATGTCATCAGCATGGGCAGCTGCGCCAACGGCGGCGGCTATTACCATTACAGCTATTCGGTGGTGCGCGGCGTCGATCGGATCGTGCCCGTGGACATCTATGTCCCCGGCTGCCCCCCGACGGCCGAGGCGCTGCTTTACGGCATCCTGCAACTCCAGCGCCGCATCCGGCGCACCGGCACGCTGGTGAGGTAAGCCATGGCTGTTTATCCCGACCTCGACGCACTGGAACAACTGGCCGAGCATCTTCGCCAGCGCTGCCCGGACTATGTCCTGGACGCGAGCGTCGCCTTTGGCGAACTGACCGTGACGTCGACGCTCTCCAGCATCGTGGACCTGATCGAGTTCCTGCGCAGCGACAGCAGCTGCCGCTTCTCGACCCTGGTGGACATCACTGCCGTCGATCACCCGGAACGCCCGCAGCGCTTCGACATGGTGTGGCACCTGCTGTCGATGTATCAGAACCAGCGCATTCGCGTGAAGGTCGCCATCCGAGAGGACGAGATCGTTCCCACTCTGACGCGCGTCTATCCCTGCGCCAACTGGCTCGAGCGCGAGGTCTTTGACATGTTCGGGATCCTGTTTTCGGGTCACCCGGACCTGCGCCGCATCCTGACCGACTACGGGTTCAGCGGTTATCCCCTCCGCAAGGACTTTCCGACCACTGGCTATGTCGAGGTTCGCTATGACGAATCCGAAAAGCGCGTGATCTACGAGCCCGTGCGCCTGACGCAGGAATACCGCCAGTTCGACTTCCTTTCTCCGTGGGAAGGCGCGAAATACGTGCTGCCCGGCGACGAAAAATCCAAGGGGTAAGGCCATGGACGGCGATATCCGCACCAATACCTATGACGACGGCTCGTTCGACACCCTGGTGGGCGAACAGAAGATCCGCAACTTCAACATCAACTTCGGTCCCCAGCACCCGGCGGCGCACGGCGTGCTGCGCATGGTGCTGGAACTGGATGGTGAGGTCGTGGAGCGTGCCGACCCCCATATCGGCCTGCTGCATCGCGGCACCGAAAAGCTGATGGAAAGCAGGACCTACCTGCAGAACCTGCCTTATTTCGACCGGCTGGATTACGTGTCGCCGATGAACCAGGAACATGCCTGGTGTCTGGCGATCGAACGCCTGACCGGCACGGTCGTGCCGCGTCGCGCCAGCCTGATCCGGGTCCTGTATTGTGAGATCGGCCGGATCCTGAACCACCTGCTGGGCGTGACGACGGGGGCCATGGACGTTGGTGCCTTGACGCCGCCCTTGTGGGGGTTCGAGCCGCGCGAGGATCTGATGATCTTCTACGAGCGCGCCAGCGGGTCGCGGCTGCACGCGAACTACTTCCGGCCGGGCGGTGTCCATCAGGATCTGCCGCCCGATCTTATAGACGACCTCGACGCATGGTGCGACCGCTTCCCGAAGATCCTCGACGATCTGGACACGCTGCTGACGGAAAACCGGATCTTCAAGCAACGGCTGGTGGGCATCGGCATCGCCACCGAACAGGATGCCCTGGACTGGGGCTATTCGGGCGTGATGGCGCGCGGCTCGGGCCTGGCCTGGGATTTGCGGCGGTCGCAGCCCTATGAGTGCTATGACGAATTCGACTTCAAGATCCCGGTCGGGCGAAATGGCGACAGCTACGACCGCTATCTGATCCGCATGCAGGAAATGCGGGAATCGACCAAGATCATGAAGCAGGCGATCCAGAAGCTTCGGGCCGAACCCGCGGGCGACGTTCTGGCGCGCGGCAAGCTGACTCCGCCCAGGCGCGGGGACATGAAGCGCGACATGGAAAGCCTGATCCACCACTTCAAGCTTTATACCGAGGGCTTCCGGGTTCCGGCTGGCGAGGTTTACGCGGCGGTCGAGGCCCCCAAGGGCGAGTTCGGCGTTTATCTGGTCAGCGACGGGACGAACAAACCCTATCGCGCCAAGCTGCGCGCTCCGGGTTTCGGGCATCTTCAGTCCATGGACTTCCTGGCTAAGGGCCATCTGCTGGCCGACGTGCCCGCCCTGATCGCCACCCTTGATATCGTCTTCGGAGAGGTTGACCGCTGATGCTCCGCCGTCTTTCGCCCGTTCAGCCGGACAGCTTCGAATTTACGCCCGCGAACCTCGACTGGGCTCATGTCCAGATGAGCAAGTATCCGGAAGGCCGCCAGCAATCGGCGATCATTCCGCTTTTGTGGCGCGCGCAGGAGCAGGAGGGCTGGCTGTCGCGGCCTGCCATCGAATACTGCGCCGAACTGCTGGGAATGCCCTATATCCGGGCGCTCGAGGTTGCTACATTCTACTTCATGTTCCAGCTTCAACCGGTTGGTTCGATTGCGAATATCCAGATCTGCGGAACCACCACCTGCATGATTTGCGGGGCCGAGGACCTGATCGAGGTCTGCAAGCGCAAGATCGCGCCGACGCCGCATACCCTGTCTGCCGACGGCAAGTTCAGCTGGGAAGAGGTCGAGTGCCTAGGCGCCTGCACCAACGCGCCCATGGCCCAGATCGGCAAGGACTATTACGAGGATCTGACCCCCGCAAAGCTGGAAGAGCTGATCGACGCCTTCTCGGCCGGTCAGGTGCCGCTGCCGGGTCCGCAGAATGGCCGCTTCTCGTCCGAGCCGCTGGGCGGGCCGATCGTGCTGGCCGATCTGAAGGGGCAGGGCGACAGCTTGAACGCCAGCGCCGCGCTGGCGCGCGACATTGGAGAAACGGTCAAGCGGATCGACGGGACCGAGGTTCCGATCCTTGCCAAGTGGTTGCGCAAGCCCGAGGCTGCCGTGGATGACCGCACCGGCGTGGATACCGCGCCCGAGCGGGAGCCGCGTCCTTCGGCGGGCGTGCCGGCGGACTCGACCGGCGTGACCGAGCAGGAGGCGCAGGCGGCATCGGCCGCGCGGCCCCGGTCGGACCGCAATCCGAAGGGCATCCGCAAGGTCGAGAAAGCGGAACAGAAGGACGAGAAGACGAGCCGCTAGCAGCAAGGGTCGGACGATGGCAGGAACAGGGCGGGATCGCGACGCAAGCCAGATGCGGCTGGTGGCGGTGGTGATTGCCGTGGCGATGTCGGGCTGGCTGCTGGTCCAGTGGCTGGGCCAGCATTATGGTTGGGCCGGCAGTTATGCCTTTCTGGCGGATCTGGCCGCCATTGGTGCTTTTGTCTGGTCGCTGATCGTGACCTGGCGTATCTGGCGGCGCAGGAATGCGTGACGCCCGGATGAGAGGATTGAGAGCAGGATGCTGAAAGATCAGGATCGCATTTTTACCAACCTCTACGGGATGGGCGACCGTAGCCTGGCCGGTGCGCGCAAGCGCGGCCACTGGGACGGCACGGCCGAGATCATCGCCCGTGGGCGCGACAAGATCGTCGAGCAGGTCAAAGCATCTGGCCTGCGGGGGCGCGGGGGCGCCGGCTTCCCGACCGGCCTCAAGTGGTCCTTCATGCCCAAGGAATCCGATGGCCGCCCGTCCTATCTGGTGATCAACGCCGACGAATCCGAGCCCGCGACCTGCAAGGACCGCGAGATCATGCGCCACGATCCGCACACGCTGATCGAAGGCGCGCTGATCGCCAGCTTCGCCATGGGCGCGCATGCGGCCTATATCTATATCCGGGGCGAGTTCATCCGCGAGAAAGAAGCACTGCAGGCCGCCATCGACGAATGCTATGACGCGGGGCTGCTGGGTGCCAATGCCGCCGGGTCCGGCTGGGACTTCGACGTCTATCTGCACCACGGCGCGGGCGCCTATATCTGCGGCGAGGAAACGGCGCTCCTCGAAAGCCTTGAGGGCAAGAAGGGGATGCCCCGCATGAAGCCGCCGTTCCCGGCGGGCGCGGGCCTTTACGGTTGCCCCACTACGGTGAACAACGTCGAATCCATCGCCGTGACGCCCACGATCCTGCGGCGCGGGCCGGAATGGTTCGCGGGCTTTGGCCGTCCGAACAACGCGGGCGTCAAGCTGTTCGGCCTGACCGGCCACCTCAACACGCCTTGCGTGGTCGAGGAAGCCATGTCGATCAGCATGAAAGAACTGATCGAGAAGCATGGCGGCGGTGTGCGCGGCGGCTGGAAGAACCTCAAGGCGGTGATCCCCGGCGGCGCCTCCTGTCCCGTCCTGACGGCGGAACAGTGCGAAAACGCCATCATGGACTATGACGGGATGCGCGAATTGCGGTCCTCGTTCGGCACCGCCTGCATGATCGTCATGGACCAGTCCACGGATGTCATCAAGGCGATCTGGCGTCTGTCCAAGTTCTTCAAGCACGAAAGCTGCGGGCAATGCACGCCATGCCGCGAAGGCACCGGCTGGATGATGCGGGTGATGGAACGGCTGGTGCGCGGCGACGCCGAGGTCGAGGAAATCGACATGCTGCTGGACGTGACCAAGCAGGTCGAAGGCCACACCATCTGCGCCCTGGGCGACGCCGCCGCATGGCCGATCCAGGGCCTGATCCGCAACTTCCGCGAGGAAATCGAGGATCGCATCAAGGCCAAGCGCACCGGGCGCATGGGGGCGATGGCTGCGGAATGAGGGCAAGGGCGGCATATGGCGCCCGGCGCGTCGGGGGCTTGGCAATGGCGGTCCGCGCTTTGCTTGCTGCTGCGCTGCTGGCAGGCCCCGCCGCCGCCCTTCCGCCCTTGTCGCAGGAGCCTCACATCAACGACAGCCTTGTCCAGGCGCGTGTCGCCGACAAGCTGCGCCGGGGCTGCCCCGACCTAGACGCGCGGATGATCAAGGCCTTCAGCGAGGCGCGCAAGCTCAAGCGCTATGCGCTGGATCGGGGCTACAGCGAGGAACAAATCGACGCCTTCCTGGACAGCAAGGAAGAACGTCGCCGCATCTATGCCCAGGCTGACCGCTACATGGTCGCCAACGGGGTGGTGAATGGCCAGCCCGACACGTTCTGCCGGCTGGGGCAGCAAGAGATAGCCCGGAAGACGATCGCCGGATCGCTTCTGGTTGCCAGGTAAGGAAGAAAGCCGATGGCCGATTTGCGCACGATCAAGATCGACGGGACCGAGATCGCGGTCGATCCCAACCTGACCATTATCCAGGCCTGCGAACTGGCCGGGATCGAGATCCCGCGTTTCTGCTATCACGAACGCCTGTCCATCGCGGGCAACTGCCGGATGTGCCTGGTCGAGGTGGTGGGCGGCCCCCCGAAGCCCGCCGCATCCTGCGCCATGCAGGTGAAGGACCTGCGCCCGGGCCCGGACGGCGCGCCTTCGGAAATCCGCACCAACTCGCCCATGGTCAAGAAGGCGCGCGAGGGCGTGATGGAATTCCTGCTGATCAACCACCCGCTGGACTGCCCCATCTGCGACCAGGGCGGCGAGTGCGATTTGCAAGACCAGGCAATGGCTTACGGCGTTGACTTCAGCCGGTATCGAGAGCCGAAGCGTGCTGCCGAGGAACTGAACCTGGGGCCGCTGGTCGAGACCCACATGACCCGGTGCATCAGCTGCACCCGCTGCGTGCGCTTCACGACCGAGGTCGCGGGCATCAGCCAGATGGGCCAGACCGGGCGCGGCGAGGACAGCGAGATCACCAGCTACCTGAACGAGACGCTGGCCTCGAACCTGCAGGGCAACATCGTGGACCTGTGCCCGGTGGGCGCGCTGGTCAGCCGACCCTATGCCTTCAAGGCACGCCCCTGGGAGTTGCGCAAGACCGAGACCATCGATGTGATGGACGCGCTTGGCAGCAACATCCGCGTGGACGTGAAGGGCCGCGAGGTCATGCGGATCCTGCCGCGAAACCATGACGACGTGAACGAGGAGTGGATCAGCGACAAGACCCGCTATGTGTGGGACGGGCTGCGTCGCCAGCGGCTGGACAAGCCCTATATCCGCGAGAACGGCAAGCTGCGTCCGGCATCCTGGCCGGAGGCGCTGGCCGCCGCCGCGACCGCGATGAAGGGTCGCAAGGTTGCCGGCTTGGTGGGCGATCTGGCCCCGGTCGAGGCCGCGTTCAGCCTGAAGCAACTGGTGGAAGGTCTGGGCGGCAGCGTTGAGTGCCGGACCGATGGGGCGCGGCTGCCCGCAGACAACCGGGGCGCCTATGTCGGCACTGCGACGATTGCCGACATCGACAGCGCCAAGCGCATCCTGCTGATCGGCACCAACCCGCGCGACGAGGCTCCGGTGCTGAACGCGCGCATCCGCAAGGCCTGGTCGCATGGCGCACAGGTCGCGCTGATCGGCGATCCGGTCGATCTGACCTATGACTATCACCACCACGGCAATGACCGCGCCGCGCTGTCCCACCTGGTGAAGGACGACCTGAAATCCACCGCAGGCACGCCCGGCATCGTGATCGTGGGCCAGGGCGCCCTGGCCGAGGCGGATGGCGAGGCCGTGCTGGCCAACGCCATGCGCATCTGCGAACTGGACGACTGCAAGCTGTTGATCCTGCACACCGCCGCCTCGCGCGTCGGTGCGATGGATGTGGGCGCGGTGACCGAAGGCGGCATGGCTGTCGCCATCGACGGGGCCGACGTGATCTACAATCTTGGCGCGGACGAGGTGGACATCGCGCCGGGCGCCTTCGTGATCTACCAGGGCAGCCATGGCGACCGTGGCGCGCACCGGGCTGATATCGTCCTGCCTGCTGCCTGCTATACCGAGGAAAACGGCCTTTTCGTGAACACCGAAGGCCGCCCGCAACTGGCGCTGCGCGCCAACTTCGCGCCGGGGGAGGCCAAGGAGAACTGGGCGATCCTGCGCGCGCTGTCCGCCGAACTGGGCCAGACGCTGCCCTGGGACAGCCTGACGCAACTGCGCCGGGCGCTGGTCGAGGCTGTTCCGCATCTGGCGATGATCGACCAGGTGCCGGAAAACGAATGGCGCGCTCTCGACCGGCTGGATTTGGGCAAGGCGACCTTCCGCTATGCGGTCAAGGATTTCTACCTGACGAATCCGATTGCCCGGTCCTCGCCCTTGATGGCGGAGTTGTCCCGCATGGCCGCGGCCCGCAACGCGCCCGCCATTGCGGCCGAGTGACAGGCATGCGGCCAGCATCCCGCCAGCCCCGCCACCTGATCGCAGCCCTTGTCGGGACCGCGATGCTGGCCGGCTGCGCGGATGATGCTGGCGACGGCCGGCCCAAGCCCAAGCCCGAGACGATGACGGCGCGGGTAGCCACCCCTGGCGCGGCGAACGGCAAGGCACCTTTGACCCTAGCGCGTATCTCGACCAAGTCGGGCGAGATCCTGATCCTGGAACCCGACGGCAGCGTGACGACCATGGCGCTGGACAGTCCCGAGGGGCAGGACGCCTTTGCCGTGACCGAGGCCGATCTGATGGCGCTGAACGCGAACCTGGATCTGGACCTGGGCGCGGGCGTGGCGCCCGCCTTGCCGCCGCGCCAGACCGCGCAGGAAAAGGCGCTGGAGGAATTTGCAGCCCGCACGCAGCCCGCGCTGCCTGCCTGGGCCGCGGGGACCGAGCTTGATCCCGAGGACTTCCTGGGGGCGCGGGTCGCTTCCCTTGGACCGGAAGGGTCGTCGGATCTGGTCGAGGTCACAGCGGCCTTGCGCAAGGGGGTGGACGCCGATATCGCCTTCTCGTATGCCACCTGCGCACTGGCCGGTTGGGCCAAGCGGAATGGCGCGCCTTATGGTCGCCATGTGCGCACGCTGCAGGACACACGCGATGGCAAGCTGATGATCGGAGCCGCATTCACGTTGTCGGACGGAAAGCCGATGGGGCTGCGAGTGATGGAAACGGAAGAAACCTTGCGCGAGTGCAAGGCGCGCGGCATTCCCGCGGCGTAAGGAGATAGGGACGGGCATGGCTGAATTCTGGGCATCCTCTCTGGGCATGGCGATCCTGCTACTGGCGCAGGGTCTGGCGGTGATCGCCTTTGTCATGCTGTCGCTGATCTTTCTGGTCTACGGCGACCGCAAGATCTGGGCTGCCGTGCAGTTGCGTCGCGGCCCGAACGTGGTCGGCCCCTGGGGGCTGCTGCAGACCTTCGCGGACGCGCTGAAATACGTGCTGAAGGAAATCGTCATCCCCGCCGGGGCCGACAAGTTCGTCTTCTTCCTGGCGCCGTTCCTGTCGATGACCCTGGCGCTGCTGGCCTTTGTCGCGATCCCCTTCGCGCCCGGCTGGGTCATGGCCGACATCAACGTGGGCATCCTGTTCATCTTCGCCGTCTCCTCGCTGGAGGTTTACGGCGTGATCATGGGTGGCTGGGCCTCGAACTCGAAATACCCGTTCCTGTCGTCGCTGCGCGCGGCGGCGCAGATGATCTCGTACGAGGTCAGCCTGGGCCTGATCATCATCGGCGTCATCATCTCGACTGGCTCGATGAACATCACGGCCATCGTCGAGGCGCAGTCGGGCGCGGGCCTGCTGTCCTGGTACTGGCTGCCGCATTTCCCGATGCTGATCCTGTTCTTCGTCAGCGCCCTGGCCGAAACCAACCGTCCGCCTTTCGATCTGGCCGAGGCCGAATCGGAACTGGTCGCGGGCTTCATGGTCGAATATTCCTCGACGCCCTACCTGCTGTTCATGGCGGGGGAATACATCGCCATCTGGCTGATGTGCGCGCTGATGTCGCTGCTGTTCTTCGGCGGCTGGCTGTCGCCGATCCCGGGCATTCCCGACGGCGCCATCTGGATGTTCCTGAAGATGGTCTTCTGGTTCTTCATGTTCGGCATGGTGAAGGCGATGGTGCCGCGGTATCGCTATGATCAGCTGATGCGGATCGGCTGGAAGGTGTTCCTGCCCCTGTCTCTGGGCTGGGTCGTCCTGATCGCCTTCCTGGCGCGTTACGAGGTCTTTGGTTCCTTCTGGGCCCGTTGGGCAGGAGCGTAGGCAATGGCTTATTCCAACAAGATCGCCGAAGCGCTGGCAAATGCGTCCGAAACCGACAAGGCCGAGTTCGCGCATTTCCTGGCCAATAATCTCGATAGCGCTGAGCAGTCCCGTGACAGCGCCAGGGTTCGCAGCTATGTGGCGGCGTTCGACCGCTTCGCGGCACCCAAGCAAGGGGAAGAATTCTGATGGCCTTCGATATCGCCCGCGCCACCAAGTATTTCCTGATGGTCGATTTCCTGAAGGGATTCGGCGTGGCCATGAAGTACTTCTTCGCGCCGAAGCCGACGATCAACTATCCCCATGAGAAGGGGCCCTTGTCGCCGCGCTTCCGGGGCGAACACGCCCTGCGCCGCTATCCCAACGGCGAGGAACGCTGCATCGCCTGCAAGCTGTGCGAGGCGATCTGCCCCGCGCAGGCGATCACCATCGACGCCGAGCCGCGCGAGGATGGCTCTCGCCGCACCACGCGCTATGACATCGACATGACCAAGTGCATCTATTGCGGCTTCTGCGAGGAAGCCTGCCCGGTCGATGCCATCGTGGAAGGCCCGAACTTCGAGTTCGCGACCGAAACACGCGAGGAGCTGTTCTACGACAAGCAGAAGCTCCTGGACAACGGCGCTCGCTGGGAGGCCGAGATCGCCCGCAACCTGTCCATCGACGCGCCTTACAGATGAGCGACACCTTCACCAAGCTGTTCCAGCAGATGATGCAGTCCGGGCAGGAAATGGCCCGGGCCTTCAATCCTGCGCTGGAAACCTTCGATCCGCGCGCCTTCGAGAAAATGATCCCGACCATGCCGGCCGAGATGCTGGAAATGTGGTTCGGGCGCACCTTCAACCGCGACGGGCTGGATGCCAAGACCCGGCTTCTGGTGACGATCGCCGCGCTGACGGTGCAGGGCGCCCATGCCGAGCCGCAGTTGCGCCTGACCATCCGCCACGCCATCGAGGCGGGCGCCACCGCGCGCGAGGTTGCCGAGGTCATCTATCAGATGGGGATGTTCGGCGGCATTCCGGCGATGCAGAAGGCGCTGGAAATCGCGCAGGGCGTATTCACCGAACATGAAGGGAAACAGGCCGAATGATCACCTTCGCCTTTTATCTGTTCGCCATCTCGGTCTGCACGGCCGGCTTCATGGTGGTGCTGTCGCGCAACCCCGTCCATTCGGTCCTGTGGCTGATCCTGGCCTTCATCGCCTCGGCGGGGCTGTTCGTGCTGCAGGGCGCCGAGTTCGTGGCGATGCTGCTGGTGATCGTCTATGTCGGCGCCGTGGCGGTGCTGTTCCTGTTCGTCGTCATGATGCTGGACGTGGACTTCGCCGAGCTCAAGGGCGAATTCGCGCGGTATCTGCCGCTTGCGGGCCTGATCGCCATCGTGCTTCTGGCGCAGCTGGCGATTGCCTTCGGCGTTTGGGAAAGCAGCATCGCGGCCGAAGGATTGCGGACCGTGCCCATCACGCACGAGGCGCTGAACACCAACCTGATCGGTTCGGTGCTTTATGACCGCTATCTGCTGCCGTTCCAGATCGCCGGGCTGATCCTGCTGGTCGCGATGATCGGGGCGATCACCCTGACCATGCGCCACCGGCGCGACATCAAGCGCCAGGACGTGCTGGAACAGATGTATCGCGACCCCGCCAAGGCCATGGAACTGCGCGACGTGCGGCCGGGGCAGGGGCTGTGAGCCCCGCCTGCGGCACCGACTGACATTGAACGGGTAAACGACCCGAAGGGACGGAAGACGATGATCGGATTGACACATTACCTTGTCGTGGGGGCGATACTCTTCGTCGCCGGGGTGTTCGGCATTTTCGTGAACCGAAAGAACGTCATCGTCATCCTGATGTCGATCGAACTGATCCTGCTGTCGGTGAACATCAACTTCGTCGCCTTCTCGGCCCACCTGGGAGACCTGGCGGGGCAGGTGTTCACCATGTTCATCCTGACCGTCGCCGCCGCCGAGGCCGCGATCGGGCTGGCGATCCTGGTGGTGTTCTTCCGCAACCGCGGCACCATCCAGGTCGAAGACGTCAACGTGATGAAGGGGTAAGCGGCCATGGTGCAATTCATCCTGTTCGCGCCGCTTCTGGGCGCGCTGATCGCCGGCTTCGGCTGGCGCATGATCGGTGAAAAGGCGGCGCAGTTGCTGACAACGGGCATCCTGTTCGTCGCCGCGCTGTTTTCCTGGATCGTCTTCAGCACCTTTGCGGGCGAGACGCAGCACATTCCCGTCATGGACTGGATCGTCTCGGGCGATTTCAGCAGCCAGTGGGCGATCCGCCTGGACCGGCTGACCGCCATCATGCTGATCGTGGTGACGACCGTCTCGGCGCTCGTCCACCTTTATTCGATGGGCTACATGGCCCATGACGACAACTGGACGCATCACGAACACTACAAGGCGCGCTTCTTCGCCTATCTCTCCTTCTTCACCTTCGCCATGCTGATGCTGGTGACGGCCGACAACCTGCTGCAGATGTTCTTCGGCTGGGAAGGCGTGGGCGTCGCGTCCTACCTGCTGATCGGCTTCTATTATCGCAAGCCTTCGGCAAACGCCGCCGCGATGAAGGCCTTTATCGTCAACCGCGTGGGCGACTTCGGCTTCCTGCTGGGCATCTTCGGCCTGTGGTGGATGACCGGGTCGGTCCAGTTCGACGCGATCTTCGCCCAGGTCGATGAACTGGCGCAGGCGCAGATCAACTTCCTGTGGACCGGCTGGAACGCCGCCAACCTGCTGGCCTTCCTGCTGTTCGTCGGCGCGATGGGCAAGTCGGCGCAACTGTTCCTGCACACCTGGCTGCCGGACGCGATGGAAGGCCCGACCCCGGTGTCGGCGCTGATCCACGCGGCGACCATGGTGACGGCGGGCGTCTTCCTGGTCTGCCGCATGTCGCCGCTGTTCGAATTCGCGCCCGAGACCAAGATGTTCATCACGATCATCGGCGCTTCGACCGCCTTCTTCGCCGCGACCGTCGGTCTGGTGCAGAACGACATCAAGCGCGTGATCGCCTATTCGACCTGTTCGCAACTGGGCTACATGTTCGTGGCGGCGGGCGTCGGCGTCTATTCCGTGGCGATGTTCCACCTGTTCACGCATGCCTTCTTCAAGGCCATGCTGTTCCTGGGCGCGGGCTCGGTGATCCACGCGATGCACCACGAGCAGGACATGCGGAACTATGGCGGGCTGCGGAAGAAGGTTCCCTATACCTTCGCGGCCATGCTGATCGGCACGCTGGCCATCACCGGCGTCGGCATCCCGCTGACCCATATCGGCTTCGCGGGCTTCCTGTCCAAGGACGCCGTGATCGAAAGCGCCTATGCCTCGGGCGTGGGCTATGCCTTCTGGCTGCTGGTGATCGCCGCGCTGATGACCAGCTTCTATTCCTGGCGGCTGATGTTCCTGACCTTCTGGGGCAAACCGCGCCCCCAAAGGGTCTGGGACGCCGAGATCAAGGCCGAGGAAGAGGTCCAGCCTGTTCCCGGCCACGGGGCGCATGCCGTGGCCCATGGGCACGGGCATGATGCGCATGGCCATGACGCGCACGGGCATCACGACCCGATGCACGCGCACGAGCACGCTCATGAAAGCCCGCCGGTGATGACCGTTCCCCTGGCCGTGCTGGCCCTTGGCGCGATCTTTGCCGGGATGATCTGGTACGGCAGCTTCTTCGGCGACAACGTGCAGCGTTTCTTCGGTCTTCCCGAGGTCGCTCATGAACAGGCCGAGGGCGGCCATGGCGATGCGCTCGACGGCGCGGTGGCCGAAGCGCCGCACGGCGAACCCGAGGGTGCCGCGACCCATGCCGCCGCCGGTGCCGCCAGCGATCCGTCCGAGGAACATGCGGCGGACGGCCATGAGGCCCTTGCCGGCTTCGAGCAAGGCGCGATCTTCATGCGGTCGGACAACCATGTCATGCACGACGCCCATTCGGTCCCGACCTGGGTGAAGCTGTCGCCCTTCGTGGCGATGCTGATCGGGCTTGGCCTGTCCTGGCTGATGTATATCCGCTATCCCGGTGCGCCCGCGAAACTGGCGGCGCAGCAGCCGGCGCTGTACCAGTTCCTGCTGAACAAGTGGTATTTCGACGAGATTTATCACTTCATCTTCGTGCGTCCCACGCTGTGGATCGGCCGCAAGCTGTGGACGGGCGGCGACGGAGCGGTTATCGACGGCGCCATCAACGGGGTGGCCATGGGAATCATCCCGCGCCTGACGCGCTTCGCGGGACGCGTGCAGTCGGGCTATCTCTTCCACTACGCCTTCGCGATGGTTGTCGGCATCGTGGGCTTGCTGATCTGGGTGATGATGCGGGGCGCGCACTGACATGACGAACCTTCTTTCGATCATCACCTTCCTGCCCATCGTGGCGGCGGGGATCCTGGCCCTGTTCCTGCGGGGCGAGGACGAGGCCGCGCAGCGCAATGCCAAGTGGCTGGCGCTGATCGCCACGACGGCGACCTTCCTGATCTCGCTTTTTGTGCTGGCGGGCTTCGATCCGGCGGATACCGGCTTCCAGTTCGTCGAGGATCACCCCTGGATCATGGGCCTGCGCTACAAGATGGGCGTTGATGGCATCTCGGTCCTGTTCGTCATGCTGACGACCTTCCTGATGCCGCTGACGATCCTGTCCACCTGGGACGTGAAGACCCGCGTCAAGGAATACATGATCGCCTTCCTGGTGCTGGAAGGGCTGATGATCGGCGTCTTCACGGCGCTGGACCTGATCCTGTTCTACCTGTTCTTCGAGGCGGGCCTGATCCCGATGTTCCTGATCATCGGCATCTGGGGTGGCGCGAACCGCATCTATGCGACGTTCAAGTTCTTCCTCTACACCTTCCTGGGCTCGGTCCTGATGCTGGTGGCGATGATCGCCATGGCGCGGACGGCGGGGACAACCGACATCGCGCAGCTGCTCGCCTATGACTTTCCGTCAGAAACCATGCGGGTGATGGGCTTCACAGTCGTCGGCGGAATGCAGACGCTGCTGTTCCTGGCCTTCTTCGCAAGCTTCGCGGTGAAGATGCCGATGTGGCCCGTTCATACCTGGCTGCCCGACGCGCACGTGCAGGCACCGACCGCCGGTTCGGTCGTGCTGGCCGCCGTGCTGCTGAAGATGGGAGGCTATGGCTTCCTGCGCTTCAGCCTGCCGATGTTCCCGGTCGCCAGCGACCTGCTGCAACCGCTGGTCTTCTGGATGTCGGCCATCGCCATCGTCTATACCTCGCTGGTGGCGCTGGCGCAGACAGACATGAAGAAGTTGATCGCCTATTCCTCGGTCGCGCACATGGGCTTTGTCACCATGGGGATCTTTGCCGCCAACCGGCAGGGCGTGGACGGGGCGATCTTCCAGATGCTGTCGCACGGCTTCATCTCGGGCGCGCTGTTCCTTTGCGTCGGCGTGATCTACGACCGGATGCACACGCGCGAGATCGATGCCTATGGCGGGCTGGTCAACCGGATGCCTGTCTATGCGCTGGTGTTCATGTTCTTCACGCTGGCGAACGTCGGGCTGCCGGGCACCTCGGGCTTCGTGGGCGAGTTCCTGACGCTGATGGGCACCTTCAAGGCCAATACCTGGGTCGCCTTCGTCGCCACGACCGGCGTCATCCTGTCCGCATGCTATGCGCTGTTCCTGTATCGCCGAGTCACGCTTGGCGCGCTGGTCAAGGAAAGCCTGCGGACCATCAACGACATGACCGCGCGCGAGAAGTGGATCTTCATGCCGCTGATCGCCATGACCCTGTATCTGGGCGTTTATCCGCGTGCCGTCACCGATATCACCGGCCCCGCCGTGCAGGCGCTGCTGGTCAACTATAACGAAGCCCTGCCGCATGACGGACGCGACGGGCTGGCCGTGACCGCCCAGGCGGACCCGGCCGACGCCAGCCATTGAGGGAAGCACGATGACCGCGCTTGATTTCTCGACCATCCTGCCGGAACTTGTGCTGGCGATCTATGCGCTTGGCGCGCTGATGGCGGGGGCCTATCTGGGCAAGGACGCGATTGCGCGCCCGATCCTGTGGGCGACAGTTGCCGTGCTGCTGGTGATCGGCCTTTACGTGGGCCTTGCCGACCGTCCGGCGCAGGTGGCCTTCTTCGGCATGTTCACCGACGATGCCTTTGCGCGTTTCGCCAAGGTCACGATCCTGATCTCGGCCGCCGCCGTCCTGGCGATGAGCGCCGACTATATGGAGCGCAACAAGCTGATGCGCTTCGAGTTCCCGATCCTGATCACGCTGGCGACCATCGGCATGATGCTGATGGTGTCGGCCAGCGACCTGCTGTCGCTGTATATGGGGCTGGAGCTTCAGTCGCTCGCGCTCTATGTCGCCGCCGCCATGCGCCGCGACAGCGTGAAATCGTCCGAGGCGGGGCTGAAGTATTTCGTGCTGGGCTCGCTGTCCTCGGGGATGCTGCTGTATGGCGCCTCGCTGGTCTATGGCTTCTCGGGCACGACCAGCTTCAGCGGCATCGTGCAGACGGTCGTGGGCGGGCAACTGTCCCTGGGCCTGCTGTTCGGTCTGGTCTTCCTGCTGGTGGGGCTGGCCTTCAAGGTTTCGGCCGTGCCCTTCCACATGTGGACGCCCGACGTTTACGAAGGCGCGCCGACGCCGGTGACGGCTTTCTTCGCCACCGCGCCCAAGGTTGCGGCCATGGCGCTGATCGCGCGCCTGATGTTCGACGCCTTCGGCAATGTGCCGGCAGATTGGGGCCAGATCATCGCGGCGCTTGCGGTCATGTCGATGTTCCTGGGATCCATCGCGGGGATCGGGCAGCGCAACGTCAAGCGCCTGATGGCCTATTCCTCGATCGCGCATATGGGGTTTGCGCTGGTCGGCCTTGCCGCGGGCACGGCCTATGGCGTGCAGTCGATGCTGCTGTACATGGCGATCTATGCGGTGATGAATGTCGGCACCTTCGCCTTCATCCTGTCGATGGAGCGTGACGGTCGCCCGATCACCGACCTGGAAAGCCTCAACCGCTTTGCTCAGTTCGAGCCGGTCAAGGGCTTTGCGGTCCTGTTCCTGATGTTCAGCCTGGCCGGCGTGCCGCCCTTCCTGGGCTTCTTCGCGAAATACGGGGTGCTGACGGCTGCGGTGCAGGCGGGCATGGCCTGGCTGGCGATCCTTGGCGTCATCGCCTCGGTTATCGGGGCATTCTATTACCTCCGCATCGTCTACTACATGTTCTTCGGGGCCGAGAACGAGGGCGTCGAAAGCCGCATGGGCGCCGTGCAGTATCTGGCGCTGGTCGTTCCGGCGGCATTGCTGCTGATCGGCGCCGTGTCGATGTGGGGTGTCGATACCGCCGCCGCGACCGCGGCCGAGTCGCTGGTCACGTCCACCGTGGTGCCGGCCGAGGCGGCGCTTCTTCCCGACGTTTCGGGCGAGGCTCCTGCCGTTGAGTAATGGCGCCGCGCTGGCACCCTGGCCCGAGGGCGTGGCTCGCCACGTCCTGGACAGCGTTGACAGCACCAATGCCGAGGCGATGCGCATGGCGCCAAGCCTTGTCGGTCCGACATGGATCATGGCTCGGCGCCAGACGGCGGGCCGTGGCCGGCGGGGCAGGGCATGGACCGATCCGCCCGGCAATTTCGCGGCCTCTCTGGTTCTGCGTCCCGAAGGCGGGCCTGCCGATGCCGCCCGGTTGTCCTTTGTCGCGGCGCTTGCCGTGCACGACGCGCTGCGCCAGCTGTGCGGGCCGCAGCTGAACGTCGCGCTGAAATGGCCGAACGACGTGCTGCTGAACGGCGGCAAGCTGTCGGGGATCCTGCTGGAAAGCGTGGGTTCCGGCGGCTCGATCCAGGCGCTGGTCATCGGCATCGGGGTCAACCTGGCCGCCGCCCCGGATGCCGCCGTGGTCGAGCCCGGCGCCACCCGCCCCGTCAGCCTGCAGGGCGAGACGGGCCTTTCGGTCAGCCCCGACGAATTCCTGTCCGCGCTGGCGGTTGCCTTCGACGACTGGCAGCGGCAACTGCGCGATTTCGGCTTTGCGCCGATCCGCGCCGCCTGGCTGGCGCGTGCCGCCATGCTGGGCGAGACGATCATCGCCCGCAGCGGCACGACCGAGACAACCGGCCGCTTCGATGGCATCGACGAAACCGGCGCCCTGGTCCTGACCGGGCCGCGCGGCAGGCAGGTGATCCCCGCCGCCGATGTGTATTTCGCCAGGTCCTGACCCATGCTTCTGTGCATAGACACCGGCAACACGAACACGGTCTTCTCCATCTGGGACGGCGAGAAGTTCCTGGCGCATTGGCGCATTGCCACCGATCACCGGCGCACGGCGGACGAATATTTCGTCTGGCTGTCCACCCTGATCGAGGGCCAGAAGTTCAACCTGGACATCGACGCCTGCATCATCAGCTCGACCGCACCGCGCGTGGTCTTCAACCTGCGTGTGTTGTGCAGCCGCTATTTCGACACCCGCCCTCTGGTCGTGGGCAAGCCCGACTGCCTGCTGCCGGTTGCTCCGCGCGTGGACAGCGGCACCGTGGTCGGGCCCGACCGGCTGGTCAACACCGTCGGCGCCTTTGACCGGCACGGCCCGGACCTGATCGTGGTGGATTTCGGCACGGCGACCACCTTCGACGTGGTGGACGGGGACGGGGCCTATATCGGCGGCGTCATCGCGCCCGGCGTGAACCTGTCCCTCGAGGCGCTGCACATGGGCGCTGCCAGCCTGCCGCACGTCGATGTCACCATGCCCGCCAGGGTGATCGGCACCAACACGGTGGCCTGCATCCAGTCGGGCATCTTCTGGGGCTATATCGGGCTGGTGGACGGTGTCGTGCGCAAGATTCGCGCGGAACGGGATCGCCCCATGCAGGTTATCGCGACGGGGGGGCTTGCCCCCTTGTTCGATCAAGGGTTTGACCTGTTCGATGCGATCGAAGACGATCTGACGATGCACGGGCTGCGGCTCATTCACGATTACAACAAGGAGATGGGCAATGGCTGAGCGCCTGATCTATCTGCCGCTGGGCGGCGCGGGCGAAATCGGCATGAACGCCTATGTCTATGGCTATGGCCAGCCCGGTCGCGAGCGCCTGATCCTGATCGATCTGGGCGTCAGCTTCGGCGACATGGACTCAAGCCCGGGCATCGACCTGATCATGCCCGACCTGACCTGGCTGGAGCAGAACCGCAATCGTCTGGACGCGATCTTCATCACCCACGGGCACGAGGATCACCTGGGTGCCCTGGGCCATCTTTATGGCCGGCTGAACGTGCCGATCTATGCCCGCCAGTTCACCGGCGCCCTGTGCCGCCTGAAGCTGGAGGAGGCGGGCCATTCGCCTTCGGTCGTCAACATCACCGGCCCACGCCCTGAGGTGACGCAGGTCGGCCCCTTCACCGTGCAGTTCGTGCCGGTCAGCCACTCGATCCCCGAAAGCGCGGCGCTGATCATCGACACGCCGGCCGGCCGCGTGGTCCATACCGGAGACTTCAAGCTGGACGGCACCCCGGTCGTGGGCGATCCCTTCGATCCGATTGCCTGGCACGGCATCGCGGCCGAGGGAACGGGCATCAAGGTCCTGGCCTGCGACAGCACCAACATCTTCTCGACCCATCCCGGCCGGTCCGAGGCCGTGCTGGCCAATCCCATCCTGGAATGGGTGATGGCGCAGAAGAACATGGTGGTGGCGACAACCTTTGCCAGCAACATCGCACGCCTCAAGACGCTATCCGAAGCCGCCATCGCCGGCGGCCGCAAGGTCTGCCTTCTGGGTCGCGCCATGCGCAAGATGGTTGCGGTCGGGCTGGAAACCGGCGTTCTGACCGACTTCCCGGAAACCATCGGCCCCGAGGAAGCGGCCAACCTGCCCCGCAAGCAGGTGATGCTGCTGGCGACCGGCAGCCAGGGCGAACGCCGCGCGGCCAGCGCGCAGTTGTCGCGGGGCCGCTATCTGGGCCTGCAACTGAAGGAAGGCGACAGCTTCCTGTTCAGCTCCAAGACCATTCCGGGCAACGAACGATCCGTCGGGCGGATCATGAACGCCCTGAGCGAGATCGGCGTCGATGTCTATGACGCCGATGACGGGCTTTACCACGTCTCGGGCCATGCGAACCGCCCGGACATCGAGGCATTGCACGAACTGCTGAAGCCCGAGATCGTGATCCCGATGCATGGCGAACACCTGCACCTGCGCGAACACGTGATGATGGCCCGCGGCAAGGGCATTGCGGCGGAGATCGCGACCAACGGCACCATGCTGGATCTGACGGGCGACGTGCCCCGGATCGTGGACCAGGTGGAAACCGGGCGGCTTTACCTGGACGGCACCGTCCTGATCGGTGCGATGGACGGCATTGCGCGCGACCGTATCCGCATGGCGCTGAACGGCCATGCCCTGGTCAGCGTGATCGTGGACGAGGACGACAATGTCCTGCCCGATGCCTGGGTCGAGCTGATGGGCCTTCCCGGCCGCACCCGCGGCGGCGAGGATCTGGGCGCCCATATCGAAGGTGAACTGGCCGAGTTCCTGGAGGGCGCCGATGCCCGCGTCGTCCGCAACGACGCCAAGATGGACGAGGCGATCCGCCGGATCACCCGCCAGGTCGCCATGGAAGAGATCGGCAAGAAGCCCGAGGTTACGGTCATCATCAGCCGGTTGATGGGGGAATAGGCGGCGCGGGCTTGACCCGGCCTGTGCGCCGGTGCAATGCCCGCCCCATGTCCGATACACCCAAATCCGCCTTCGATCCGAACCCGCCGCGCCGCAACTTCTATGGCCGGCGGCACGGCAAGACCCTGCGCCAAAGCCAGAAGGGCTATCTGTCCGAGGACCTGGGCGACCTGCGTCCGCGCGGCATCACCCTGCAGGACAATCCCGAACGCCGCCCCATCGACCCGGCGGCGATCTTCGGCGACGACCGGCCCATCTGGCTGGAGGTGGGCTTCGGCGGGGGCGAGCACATGGTTCACATGGCGGCCCGCTATCCTGGTATCGGCATCATCGGCTGCGAGCCCTTCATCAACGGTGTCGCCATGCTGCTGGGCAAGATCCGCAATGCCGGCGTCACCAATGTCAGCGTCCATCCGGGCGACGCGCGCGACCTGATGGACGTGCTGCCGGACGCCTCGCTCAGCAGGGCCTTCCTGAACTATCCCGATCCCTGGCCCAAGGCCCGCCACCACCGTCGCCGCTTCGTGACGCCCGAACACCTGATTCCGCTGGCCCGCGTGATGAAGTCCGGCGCCGAGTTCCGGGTGGCGACCGACATTCCCGACTACATGCGCCAGACGCTGGAGGAGGTGCCTCTGTCCGGCTTTGATCTGGTGGCAGAAACGCCTGTCGCCTGGGACGACTGGATCAGCACCCGGTACGAACAGAAGGCCCTGCGCGAGGGCCGCGTGCCCCATTACGCCACCTTCCGCCGCAAGGGCTGAACCGCCACGGATCCTTGTTGGGGCTCTGCCGGTCTTCAAGCGGGATGTGGCTGGAACCGCGTGACGACCATTCCCTTGTCGATGTCGCCTTTGGGAAGGCGATTGAGTCGTGCAAATCGATCGCCATCGGTCATGGTCAAGGGGCTGAGCCTTTCCAAGCGTGTGTGGCAAAAGGCAGGCCAGATTCCTGTCCCTCCAACTCATGCCGGCTGGACCGCTGAGCAACCATGTCGAAGCTGCAGCCCCGGCCTGAAGGCCGTTCATCTGAACTGCAACGTGGCCTGCAATACAACTGCAGTTGAGTTCTCCTGGGTCTTCCCAGTCTGGCCTGTAACAGAATCGCATCCGACAAGTTTTGCCGGCATTGCAAGAAGCTGGAACTCGTGGGGAGCATGCTGCACGAAACCCAGCCTGCGAAGCACGTGCAGTTCGCCTGGAGTCCCAGGAAAACACGATAGAATAGCTTGTCGGAAGGATACGGGCGCTTTGACAAAAAAGGCCTTGTTTCCCTAGCTCTCGCCTCCTATACCGCTCAGCGGAGACGTGGCCGAGTGGTCGAAGGCACACCCCTGCTAAGGGTGCAGGCGGGAAACCGTCTCGAGGGTTCGAATCCCTTCGTCTCCGCCACCCATACCTCCACTGCCTGTTTTCCTTGTCTGGTCGGGGGTGAGCCGCTGGTCTTGCGGCAAACATTTTCCCGGACAGCACGATGAATTGCCCGGCAGCAAAGCTCGTGCTCGTCAAGGCAGGTGACACGTTCAGGTCACCATCCGCCCGCGATCCGTCCAGCCTTCAAGAACCGCAAGCAAGAGGTTGGTGCTGGGGCATGCTGGAGTGAGCCTCGCCGGCTGGCCCGCAGGGTCTTTCCGAGTTTCTCCGGAGCCGGTAGCTGGACCATAGGGGTCCGGCACATCACGCCAAAGAGGCATCCCTGTCTTCAGGTCAGGGAGCATGCCCGGAGTAATCCGTCGCCCTGCCAGGCGCGGTTTGCCAGGCAGGCCGCGCGGCAGATGCGGCCCGATGGACGACCAGGCTGCGTCCGAAAGCCGGAACAGATGCGCCATGACAAGGAGAGCATGTGCTCTCCGGTTCATCCCCGGGGATCGGGCCGATCGCCAGGACAATGCTGATTGCTGAAATGCCTGACCTCGGCGCCAGCACCGGTGAACAGGGTTCAGTTCCGGTACCCGTTGCGCATGACAGCGAAACCCTGCGCAGAAAAGGAACCATGATCTTTGCCGGGTTCAGAACGAGCCCCCCGGCTGCGCGATTGCCGGGCGAGCTCCAGTTGTGGCAGTGTAATAGCGACAGGGACGGGGGCAGGCATGGCTCGCGGTGGATTACAGGGCAGGTATCTGCCTGCGGCGGCGGCGCTGTTCTTGTGGGGATGGGCCGCCGGGGCGCAGGTCCCCGCGTCAGATGTTGTGCCAGACGCCCGCATTGTCTTGCAGGCGGGCACGGATCTGCCGGGCAACGATCTGTCGATGATCCGCCAGATCGGGCAGGAGGCTTGCGTGCACCGCTCGCGCGCCTGCTTTCTCAAGGCGCAGCCGGGTGAGCCCGTTTCTTTCGTGAGCGCGCAGTCCGGCATCAGGGTCGGGACGGACGGGGCTGTGCTGGCGCGGGCAGGCGAAAAGCTGTCGGACGCCCCCTGGATCAGCGCCGAGGACCGGCGGCAAATGGCAGAGCAGGCGGGGCGGCTTGCAACGCTCTATCCTGGCGAAAGCGGCAGCGACGCGGCCGCTCTGCGGGCGCTTGCCGCAGCTGCGACCGATGCGGAAACGCGCATCCGCTGGCTGGGCGCGACCGTGGCGGCAAGCGACACGCCCGAGGACTGGGTCGCGCTTGCCACGGCGACGGATCAGGCCGCAGGGCAGCCCGGGAGCGACCGTGATGACCATCGGCGCCGCTCGGCCGCGCTTGCGGCGCTGAACGGCTGGCTGCGGGATCCTGGATCGGGCATCGAAATGCTGCGGCTCTGGGCGCGGCTGGCCGAGGAGGAGGGGCGTGGCCGCGACGCGCTGCAGGCGATCCGGCTGGCGGCCGGGGCTGACCCGGCAGACCGCGACCTTGCCGCTGAACGCGAGGGCTACGAGGAGCGTCACGGCTTTCGTGTCACAGGCAGTCGCGCCGATCCCGACGGCACCCAGCCGCGGGTCTGCGCCAGTTTCTCGGAACCCCTGACGCGCGGCATCGACTTGCGGCCGTTCGTGCAGCTGCCCGATCCCGCCTTGGATGTCGAGGTCGAGGGCCATGACCTGCCACAGGCCCGCGCGGCAGCGAAGGCCGAGCGCGACCGCGTGATCGACCGCGCGCTGTCCCTGAGGATCATCGATGCCGAGGCCGCCGAGACCGCCCGCGCCACGCCGCTGCCCGAATACCGCCGGTCCTTCCCGGCCCATGCAGCCTTGCTGGCTGACCGGCTCCGCCGCGAAAACCCCGGCGCATCGCGGATCGAGACGACCATCGACGCCCGTCTTCAGGTCGCGGCCGAACGCCTGGCGGCCCGGGCGGTGGCCAGGCAGGCGGACCAGGTGTCCGCCGCGATCCTGCTGGCCGATCACGGCAGCGGCGAAATCCTGGCCCAGGTCGGGACAGCGCAATTCGCCGACGGCGCCTCGGGCGGCTTCGTGGACATGACACGGGCGCTTCGCTCGCCCGGATCGACGCTGAAGCCCTTTGTCTATGCCTTGGGCTTCGACGAGGGGCTGATCCACTCTGAGACCCTGATCGAGGACCGCCCCGCCGCCTTCGGCCGCTGGCAGCCGCAGAACTTCGACAGCCGCTTTCGCGGCACGGTCACGATCCGGCAGGCGCTGGTGGAGTCCCTGAACCTGCCGGTCGTCCGCGTGGCCGAGGCGCTGGGGCCTGCCCGCATCATGGTCAGCTTCCGTCGCGCCGGAATGGAGCTGTCGGTGCAAGGCGACGTGCCGGGGCTGGCCGTCGTGCTGGGCGGCGCGGGCGTCAGCCTTGCCGACATGGTCCAGGGTTATGCCACGCTGGCGCGCGGCGGCCAGTCGTTGCGCCTGCATGACCGCCCCGGCATTCCCAGGGAGCCGGGCCCCTCTGCCTTCGGCCCGGTCGCGGCTTGGCAGACCGCGAACGTGCTGGCAGGCATCATGCCGCCTGGCGGGCGCGCGGCGGGGCGTGTCGCCTACAAGACCGGCACCAGCTATGGGCACCGGGATGCGCTGGCAATCGGCTTCGACGGGCGCTTTGTCGCGGGCGTCTGGATGGGCCGCCCGGATGGAACGCCCGTAATGGGCGCTTTCGGAGGCGACTACGCCGCGCCGGTGTTGTTCGATCTGTTCGACGCGCTGGGCGCGCGCTCGGTCCCGCTGCCGCCGCCGCCCAAGGCCGCTTTGACGGTTCCGAACGCGGCGCTGCCCCGTCCTCTCCGGCGCTTCGCGCCACCAGGTGAATTGCTCAGCCCCAGCCCGGCAGTGCGTGCGCCTGAACCCCTGACGATCCAGTTTCCGCCCGATAGTTCCAAGGTCGAGTTGCTCGGCCCCACATTGGTCGTGCGGGCAAAAGGCGGCACTCCTCCCTATAGCTGGCTGCTCAACGGTGTCCCTGTGGTGGTCGGAGCAGCCCGGCCAACCGCCGAGTTATCTGCACCATTCGGGTTTTCGTCCTTGACGGTCGTCGATGCAAAGGGACGCTCAGCGCGGGTCGAGTTCAGATCTTCGGGCGGAGGATAGGGAAAGCGAAGGATCGGAAGCGCAACTTGCCAGGCTGCCTGGCAGCGTTTCGTAGTCCCTTGGGCTATGTGGCCCCGCAGGTCGTACACACTTGCGTGAACCAAGGGCAGATACTGGCATTTGCCTGCTGACCTGCGACATATCGCACTGCCTGAAGACAAGGGCAGGCTGTTCTGCCTGCCGCTCTAGGCAAGCTGCTGCTTGTGCCGATCGCAATGCTGCCATGCAGCATCGGCCGTTGCGATTGACAGCCGGAAGAACGATCTTGGGGGCAGGGAGGAAACGACTTTGTCATTCGCAAGGAGTTTCCACATGGCTTCCGTCAATTCTGCTTACCATGATGCTTCGGGCTGGTCGGCTGCCGTCTTGTGGGCCCCGCTCCGCGCTGTCGGTCGCTTCGTGGTCCTGCTGGCCGAAGCTCATTCGCAGGCGCGCGCCCTGCACCGGCTCAGCCAGCGATCGGATCACGAACTCTCGGCCAAGGGGCTGACCCGCGACGGAGAAATCCGCCGCATCATGGGTGCATCTGCAACGCTCTGATCGCGCGAGCGGCTGATGGCACCCTTCATCCTGCCGGCCATTCACCCAGCGGCGCAGCACCCATTCGGCTTTCCCTTCGCACCGAGGCTGTCCGTCATTACCAAGAAAGAACCTGTTCATGAAAACAATCCTGCTTTCCGCGGTTGCTTCCCTTGCCATTGCAGCTCCCGCCTTCGCTGAAGTCGCAGTCCTGTCGGCGCCACTTCAGGCTGCAAGCCTCCATACCGGGGCATTCGACATGGTGGCCTATCGCACCGATCTGCCCGATGGCGCCCACGAGGTGACGGCCGTGTTCCGCGGTCGCGGCAACGAAGAGCCGCAGCGCGTCGTGATGCGGTTGCAAGACGGGGACGAGGTGCAGTTCTCGATGCCGGGCGAGTTGCAGACGCTCTACACCTTCGCCGGCATGGCGGATGTGGTCGAGGTCTCGGCCCAGGGTGCGCCGGTGCAACTCGCATCCCAGTAAGGGCGCGATTGCCAGCGCGGGCGCTGTCGCGGGGTCGATCAGGCCGAAGACTCCTCCAGGCGGGACGCGCTGCCAACGCTGCCCTCCTCAATCTCCCTGCGTTTTGCCAAGGATGCGCTGCTCTGGGCGGCGTGGCTTTATTGCGAGGACAGGCTGCCCCACAGGACGGGTAGCCGCAGTGCGACGGATCCCGGCGCGTGGCGAGCCGGTGGCCGCTCGCCTCACCGTCAGACCATCGGGATCAAACTGCCGCAGCTGAAGACCATGCCATTCCGGATCGGCGGCACGGGCAGCATGGACAAGGTGCAGGCCACCCTGGCGTCGCCGACACAGCCTACGCCATTCTTGCCTCGGACGTCTTCGAGGAGACGCAGGGCCGCCGACCCGAGGCTGACCGCCCGGCAGTGCCCGAGCGGATGAAGGTCAAGAAGTTCCTGAACCGCCCGACGGAGGCCGTCAACGAAACCGTCGCCGGTGCGCTTCTGGCGCATGAAGGGGTGCTGGCCACATTAGAAGGTGCGCGGATCGGTTGCTATTATACCTCGTTGGCCAGGGCCTCGATTACCGCTCAGCATCTGGACGACCAACCGACCTCGCTCATGGACCACCCCTGTTGTTCCCCGGCTTGGACGCAGTGCCAGCACCGGGCTCATTGACTGTGACGGCCAGAACAGGACTGATCCGGGCCAACACCGCTCAAGGTTGCGCTAGGGCTGATGCCGTACAGCCGCTCACTTCCAAAGCATCCAACGGTTACACAGGGCCTTTGCCGCTGTCCGCCAGAAAAGGTCGCTCATCCTTCAGGACCCCGTGGGAAGGCTGAAGCACGCAGCAGGTCTGATCCCAAGGGAGCCTAGAGCGTATCGCGCACTTTGAGATTCAGCATTTTCAGACTGCGCCTGACGTGATTCTCTTCTGCTAAGGCAGATGGAGATTTCAGATGGGCAAGCCACATCCAATAGAGCTTCGTAGCCGGGTCATCGGCTACGTGGACGAAGGTCACGGGCACCGTCAGGCGGCTCGGCACTTTCGGGTG
>NZ_JAPTYD010000040.1 GCF_026913015.1 Paracoccus benzoatiresistens | reverse complement strand
GCGCATCCTCCCGCTGCCCGATCTCGTAGGCGCGCAGCCGGCGTAACTCACATCGCCCCGCAATCTGCCCCAGTTACGGGGGAGTGGGTAACTGGGGCAGATTTTCCGGGCAACTCGGATTAGAAAGGTGGTTCTATTCCGGGCGGGCAGGCTTGCCCGCGAGTTCGTGCTGCATTGACATCATCGAGGCTGGGGACAACCCTCAGGTCAGCAGCCAGCGAGGATCTCCATGACCGAGATCAGGCCCGATCCCAAGAACTTCCATGAGGCGGACTACAGCGACTACGCGTCGATGCTCGACGGGCTCGCCGATGCGATCTGGAAGGAGCTGAACCCCACGGGCAAGCAGATGGCAAGCGACGCCTCGAGGGCCACGCCCTACATCATCTTCCTGTGGGTCAATGACCTGGATGACCGCGACGGCTTCCGAGTCCGGGCCGCCAAGGGCGACTTCGAGGACGATGAGGACGACGAACTGATCGAGCGTATCGATCCTGACTTCTACATCACCTCGTATGACGACGAACCGCCTCAGCAGATCCGCAAAGACCTGGATGAGATCATGGCTGAGCACTTCATCGATGAGGTCGATGACGATCAACGTGAGGACAACAGCCGCGGTTAGAGGGACGACTGAACTGGGACGTGCCACACACCAGAAACGCTCCGTCATGCGGGCCGATGCACTGCAGCGGGTGCAGAGAGGAAAAAGACAGGTGCCCACGCAAGAGAGGCTGCTCTACGTGAGCGAAAACGGCGATTGCTGGAGCTTGAGGCGCAACCTGGAGAGCGGGCACGTGGTTGTCCGGCATCGGGCTAACCTTCCCTCTGGAGGCCTGGTCAGCGACATTGGCCTGGGCGAGTTTCTGGTTCAGGGTGGCCTCGGGCCGGAAAAGCAGGCATTGCTGCGCCTGATCGGGAGCCTCATCGACAGCGACACAGAAGGCGATGCGGAGCCGGCGCCCTCCTGAGCCACGCGAGCAAGTCCACGGTCGATGCATCATAATCGCCTGCTTGGTTAGGAGCGCAGCGCCCATGCCTGGAAATCTGCCCCATTTACTAACTGGGGCAGATTTCCGGGCAACCTGGTTCAGACAGGTTTTCCGGCGACAAGCCCGGGAAGGATTGGAATACGTCCTGCTGATCGGTTCAGCCCAAGGCGATCACCCAGATAGGCAAAGAAGGAGATGCCGAGCTTGCGGCAGGTCTTCATCAACCCAAGCATGATATCGCGTGCCTGGCGGCCATCGGCGCTCATGGTGCCGCCCGAGATCCGGCGCTTGGTCACGCATACCCGCAGATCGTTTTCGGAAGCATTGGTGTGGAGCGGGATCTCGGGCCGCTCCAGCACCTTCAGCAGTTCATGCTTTCGCCTGTGCAGGCGAGCGTGCAACTGACCCAGCTCCTTGTAGTGGGTGGACTGTCCGAAGACTTTGTCAAAAGGTTGGGCGAAAGGCCCTTTTTGGACCGAAAAATGCGACCCGTCCGAAGCGCCGGGTCATTGATCTTTAAGAAGGGGCCAGCTAGGGTGATGGTGTTCAAGCATGCCTAGTGGGCTTCGGCCCCGGTATCGGAAATCGGCTGGTTTACTAGACCAGTCGGTTTTCCATCCATGTTACCTTCGGAGTGAGATACGGCCCCTTAGGTGGGAGTTCGCCGAGACCCGCCGGCGGAATCTCAGGAAACCGGGTCCCATCCTTAACTTCTGCGATCCGGCCTTGGTTGAGGCCGAAGAACGCGGCGATATCGTGATGGCGGTCGCCTCGCTTGATCATCCCGCGAATAAGCGCCGCATCGTGTTCGGTGATTGTGAGACCGCTCGGCCTCGCACGTGATACCATAATTTTCTCCTGTATCATCAACGTCAGATTCTGTTCTGACCCTTCCTGTATGAGGGCAGCTTGGCGTATAGTCAAGCAGAAATCTAGCTTGAAACCTATGTAGCGTAATACGGTTTTATCTGGTAGTTGACTATTGCTAATGTCTCGGCTACTGTCTGCGCATGAAAAGAGTAGAAACTGCAGTTCCACAGATCTCTCCTGAAGTGCGTCTTTCCGATGTGGCAAAGGTTTTTGCGGGTGTCGGGATCTCGCGCGGAGAAACGGTAGCGCGCCTGGAGGGGAGGATGCCCATAATCGGCGTGCGCGACCTTCAGGACGGCTTTGTGGCGGGTCGAGAGGCGCTGGAAACTGCTCCCTTTTCGTCCCCATCCAAAGCTGCGGTCTACACTGTTCAGGCGGACGACATCCTTGTTACCGGGCGCGGGACGCTGCTGAAGTTCGGCTTGGTGGGCGACGAGACAGTAGGGGCCGTTGCCAGCGCAAATATCATTGTAGTCCGACCCGGATCCAGCACGATTGGTGGGGCGCTTTTTGCAATTCTCTCGAGCGATGTGTTCCGCCCAAAAATCGAAGTTTTGCGGAGGGGGGCGACGACGCTGCTGTCCCTGTCGCCAAAAGACCTTGCCAAGCTCGAAATCAATCTGCCGCCGCTGAGCGAACAGGAGCGCATCGCCGCCCTCGTTAGAGACGCGCAAGTCGCCTACCGCACCGCCCTAGAGGCTGCCGAAATCCGCCGCTCACTCGCTCGGCGTCTGATTGACGCTCGCCTGTTTGGCGTCAACCAGAACCATTGAGGGAATCATGGCCAAACTCACCCGTACCGAACTGGAAAATCATCTCTGGAAATCCGCCGACATCCTGCGCGGCTCCATTGATAGCTCCGACTATAAGATTTACATCTTTGGCTTCTTGTTCCTTAAGCGGCTGTCTGATCGTTTCGAAGAAGAAGCCAGAGAGGCGATCCGCCAGGGCTTGCCGGAGGATGTCGCCTACAGCGACCCGGACGAGCATGAGTTCTTTCTGGTTGAACGCGCGCGCTGGTCGTCGATCAAAAAGCTGACGACGGGCATTGGCGATCACCTCAACAAGGCATGCGCCGCGATTGAGGATGCCAATCCCTCGATTGAAGGCGTGCTGGCCAATATCGACTTCAATTCCGAATCGCGCCTTGGCGACGCCAAGAACCGCGAAGGCGTCCTGTCGCGTCTGATCGACCATTTCTCACGCATCGACCTGTCGAATGCCTCTCTGTCCGAACCGGACATGCTTGGTCGCGCCTATGAATACCTGATCGACAAGTTCGCGGACGACGCGGGTAAGAAGGGTGGCGAGTTCTACACCCCCCATCATGTCGTGCGGCTGATTGTTGAGTTGCTGGACCCCAAGCCCGGAATGCGTATCAGCGACCCCACATGCGGCTCAGGCGGCATGCTGGTTCAGGTCGCGGAGCATGTGGCGAAGCTCGAAGGCAAGCGGCTCGGCGAAGCGCTCAACATCACGCTGCAGGGGCAGGAAAAGAACCTTGGCACATGGGCCATCGCCAAGATGAACCTGCTGCTGCATGGGCTTCGCGATGCGCGGATTGAAAAGGGCGATACGATCCGCAATCCGCGCCTGCTCGATCAAGAGGGCAACCTGTTCCTTTATGATCGCGTAATCGCCAACCCGCCCTTCTCGCTGGATAGCTGGGGCGCGGAGGATGTTTCAGGCGACACCGAGAAGAAGGGCCATAACCGCTTCATCTACGGCATTCCCCCTAAAAATATGGGCGATCTGGCCTTTGTTCAGCACATGGTGGCGACACTCAATGCCAAGGGTGTGTGCGGCGTGGTGATGCCGCATGGGGTTCTGTTTCGTGGCTCAGGCGACGGCCGCATTCGCGAGGCGATGCTGAAAGCCGACCTGTTCGAGGCCATCATCGGCCTGCCGGAAAATCTGTTCGCAGGCACTGGCATTCCAGCGACCGTTTTGATCCTCAACAAGGCGAAGGCGCCTGAGCGCAAGGGCAAAGTGCTGTTCATTCACGGCGCGAAGGAATTCGAGGAGCGGCCTAAAAAGAACATCTTGGGCGAGGGCAACATCACGCGCATCGTCGCCGCCTTCAGGGCGTGGAAGGATGAGGATCGCTTCTGCCGCATCGTCGATATGAAGGAGATCGAAGAGAACGATTTCAACCTCAACATCTCCCGCTACATCGACACGCTTGAGCCCGAAAAGCCGATCGATGTACAGGCCGAACTTGCCAAGCTCTGGGACGCTGAGAAGGCGCGCGATGAAGCCGCTTCCCGCATGAACGCCCTTCTCAAGGAGATGGGTTATGTGGGGAAGTGATCACCCGGAGTTGCGACTGAAGGACATTGTCCGACAAGTTCGCAGAGCGGTAAAGCCCAAGACGAACGAGACTTACAGCCTCGTAGGGGTTCGTCTGTATGGTGCTGGTGCCCGCATTCAGGGTGAGTTCAGCGGCGCGACCCTCCAGGCACCCTCGCTTTATCGAGTAGAGCAGGGCGACATAATCTATAACAAGATGTGGGCTTCAAAGGGCACTTTTGCTCTGATCGGCTCAGATATAGGCGCCTGCTTTAGCACGTCAGAATATCCAGCCTTTCAGGCAATTGATGGCAACAGTCCCGACTTTATTTTTCGTGTTTTGTCATTGCCTCGTTTTTGGTTACGCGCCGAAGCATGGAGTTCGGGATCAACTGACAGAACGCGACTTAATCCAACAGATTTCCTGACGCTGCCGATCCCGGTTCCAACGCCTTCTGAGCAACGCGCTATCGCAGAGGTATTGAGATCGGTCGAGGAGGCAATTGCCAGGACTGAGGAGTTCATTGGCGCTCTATCTGACGCAAAGCACGCGACCATGCGTGAGCTGCTGACGCGCGGCATTCGACGCGAGAAGGCGCCGATGCAGGAATTGCCTAGCCGTTGGGTACTCGGGCGAGTGGCCGAGGGCATCACGCATATCCCGGCAGACTGGGACCTTGTGACGCTGACGAAGGTTGCCAAGCTCGAAAGCGGTCATACGCCTGACCGGAAGGAGCCAAACTATTGGGCCGGCGACATTCCTTGGATCTCACTTCAAGATGCCGATGCACTCACCAAAGTGACCATCTCGGAGACCGCCGAAACCATTGGACCCTTGGGCTTAGCTAACTCATCCGCACGCATGCTTCCGGCAGGAACTGTTGTGCTTCAGCGGACTGCAAACGTCGGTCTTGCTTCTGTAATGGGTCGCGAGATGTGTACCAGTCAGCATTTCGCGAACTGGATTTGCGGAAGCAAGCTCGATCCATACTACCTTCAACAGGTATTCCGGCACATGTCGCGTGAGTGGCAGCGCCTTGTCGCGGGGAGCGTCCTACCTGACATCTACATGGGAACCTTCAAGGCATTGCAAATTCTTCTCCCACCATTGGCGGAGCAGAAGAAAATCGGCGAGGTCGGCGTCGCCTTCGACCTGCGGATTGAAGAAGAGCGAAGCACGTTGACCGCCCTGATTGAGAACCGCAAGGCGCTTGCGCAAGAACTGCTCTCAGGTCGGGTCCGCCTTCCAGACAGCATGATTGCGCGGCATCGTGACAAAGCCGGACAAGCTGCATGAACGAGACCAGTGAACAGCTTGAGCGCGAATGGGTAGAGGAGCCGGCGACGGACCTGCTGCGGGTGCTGTTCGACTATAGACGGTTGTCTTCAGACGACGTGCGGCGGTTGCGCGACGAGGTGGCAACCGAGCCGGTTCTGACGGTTCGCCTTACCGAATGCCTGAAGCGCCTCAATCCTTGGCTGGGCGAGGACGGCGTTCGCCGCGCTGTTGCGGCTGTCACGCGCGTTACCGCTGTCGATGTGATGGAGGCCAACGAGAGCGCCTATACGGCCCTCACCTACGGCGTAACGGCCTCCCATACTGAAGGCGGCAGACGACAGGACCGCAATGTGCGGTTCTTCGATTTCGATGATCCATCCGCCAACACGTTCGAGTTCGCCCGCCAAGTCGCCATCAAGGGCGCTCGTCAGGACATCATCCCCGATATAGTCGTTTACGTGAACGGTCTCCCGCTCGCGGCCATCGAATGCAAATCGCCGTCACTAGCGGACCCAATGGGCGAAGCAATCCGCCAGTTCCGCCGTTATGAAAGCCGGGACGAATTCGCCGGGCTTGGTGCACCCCGCCTGTTCGAGACGGCGCAGATTTCCATCGCGCTGGCGCGCGACGTGGCGAAGTATGGAACGACGCTGACGCCCGCACGGCAATGGGCTGAATGGAAAGACCCCTATCCGCTCACGCTTGATGCGCTCGCGGCGCAACTGGGCCGAACACCAACCGGGCAAGACATCTTGCTCGCCGGGCTTCTCGCCCCGGCCAATCTGCTCGATCTCATCCGCAACTTCGTCATGTTCGAAACCATCGACGGGCGGCGCATCAAGAAGCTGGCGCGCTATCAGCAGTTCGTAGCCGTCGGCAAGGCGATTGAGCGCATCCGGACCGCACTCAATCCTCAGCGCCGTGGCGGGGTCATCCACCATACCCAAGGCTCTGGTAAGTCGCTGACGATGGTGTTTCTGGCGACCAAGCTGCGACGTCTGCCCGAAGCTGAAAACCCAACGATTGTCATCGTCACGGATCGAACCGACCTTGATGACCAGATTACCGGACAATTCCAGCGCTCAGGCTTTGCCAACCCCGTCCAGGCCGAAAGCGGGGACGCGCTGCGCAAGGCTATGTCGGGCGGAGCTGGAACGACAGTTCTGACGACCGTCCATAAGTTTCACAGCGCCGTGCCGAAACGCTCATCTGTCATTTCCAAAGCGCAGAATGTCTTCGTCATGGTCGATGAAGCGCACCGGACGCAATATGGCGCGCTTGCCGCCCGGATGCGAGCAGGACTACCTAACGCCTGCATGATCGCCTTCACCGGAACGCCAATCGACAAGAAAGATCGTAGCACCCGCGAGGTCTTCGGCGATTACCTACACCGCTACCTGATCGACCAGGCTGTAAAGGATGGGGCGACCGTCCCGATCTACTACGAGATGCGCGATGCGCAACTGCGGATCGACGGACGCGATCTCGAACGCGATATTCGGACAGCCTTTCCAGAACTGTCTGAGGAAGAGATTGGGAGGCTGAAGCGCGGCATGCGGCTTCAAGAGAAGCTGGCCGGGGCGCGGGTTCGCGTTGAGGCAATCGCCAAAGATATACTGGAGCATTATCGAAGCACCATTGAGCCAAACGGCTTCAAGGCGCAGATCGTGACGGTGAGCCGGGACGTCGCCGTGACCTATGTTGAGGCTTTGAAGCAGCTTGGCGCGCCTGAATGCGCGATCATCATGTCCACGTCGAACAATGATAGCGCCCGCTTGCAAGCCCATCACCTGTCCAAGCGCGACCGCGACATTTTGATTAGCCGCTTCAAGAAGCGCGACGATCCGTTGAAAATCTTGATCGTGTGCGACATGCTGCTGACTGGTTTTGACGCGCCTGTAGAGCAGGTTCTGTATCTCGATGCGCCTCTGCGAGAGCACACGCTTTTGCAGGCGATTGCTCGCGTGAACCGAACCGCTGACGGGAAGACCTATGGGCTGATCGTGGACTATTGGGGGGATAATCGGCGCATTGCAGATGCCTTGGAAATGTTCTCCGACGAGGATGGCATAGCCAGTGCGCTCCGTCCGCTGTCCGAAAAAATCCAACTTCTTGAAAGCCGGCACCGAGCGGCCATTCGCCTCTTCGAAGGCACTGGCCGCCAGGACGACACAGCGTGCATTGAGCTGCTGCGTCCGGATGACATCCGCGCCAAATTCGAACTCGACTTCCTGCGCTTTGCCGAAGCCATGGACATGGTCTTGCCTGACCCCAAAGCATTGGAAGAACCTTATCCGTCCGACCTGAAGTGGCTGTCGCGCATTCGCGTTCTCGCCCGCCGCGCTTATCACCAGGAGCCGTTTGACCCGAAGGACTACGGCGCAAAAGTCGGCGAGATTATCACCAGCCATCTCTCCGTGACAGGCGTAGAGCAGTTGCTGGTGAAGTTCGATATTCTCGATCCCGCCTTCCGTCCGCATCTTGAAAGCCTACAATCGAGCGATGCCAAGGCTGCCGAGATTGAGCACGCCATCCGCCAAGAAATACACGTTCACCGGGATGAAAATCCTACAGCTTACGCTTCGCTCTGGGAGCAGTTGGAGCGGATCGTTAACCACAGGCGGGAAGCTCGCGTTTCTGCTGCCAGCGCCTTGGCCCAGCTTGAAGCAATGGTGGGGCAGGCCGCAGATATTCGCTCGGGCGCTGGAGGCAGGAGGAGCGGCCTCACCGGAACTGCTGCCGCCATCCTGCCCTTCATTGACGCCGATCTGCCCGATGCAGAGCGGTCCCGGAGCGCAGCCGGTATTACCAAGGCACTCGAGGATTATGCCGAAGTTGTCGACTGGCATCACAAGGAGGACGTGCAGCGGCAGATGCGCCGATCCATCAAGGAGCAATTGCGTAGCGTGGGATTGGAAGCGCACAAGGTCGAGGCAACGACGGCAAAGATCATGGATGTTGCCCGCGCGAGGTACGCAGGATGACGAACGTAGTTCAGCATACTGTTTCTTTTGGAGGTGAAACATTCGCATTCCTAATTGAACGGACAGCGCGCCGGAAAACTGTATCAATATCGATTGGCTTCGATGGCGTACACGTCCTCGCACCCTCAGACCTCGATGATGATCGGGTTCTTGGTATTGTTCGCAAGAAAGCTGCCTGGCTGCTTCGCAAACAAACGGCTTACCGGGAACTCGGCGGGCAACCCGTTACAAAGGAGTTTGTGAGCGGTGAAACCTTTTATTTCCTTGGTCGCCAGTATCGTCTCCAGCTTGTCTCAGACCAAAGCGCTGTTGTGACCCGGGTTACTGCGAGAGGTTCAACCCTTATAGCCCCGGTTCTCCCAAATAAACATGCCTCAGTTCAGCGTGCTGCCGTCCGCGGCGGCCTTAGACAGTGGTATCGCACACGCGCGCTCCGACACTTTCCTGTACGGGCAAAGATATTTTCAGATGTGCTCGGAATTCCTATGCCAACTGTCAGTGTCGTTGATCAGTCCAAGCGGTGGGGGAGTTGTGATGCAAGAGGACGTATCTATTTAAATTGGAAGTTGATTATGGCCCCTATGTCGCTAGTTGATTATGTTATTGCCCATGAGGCTTGCCATATCCTTGAGCACAATCATTCTCGGCGATTTTGGCGTCTGTTAGAAACGATCATGCCTGACTACAAAGATCGATCAAGAAGATTGGACCGATTGGGGCACCAGCTTATTTGGTGATACTTTAGGGAGCTCGTCGGTCTTCGAGAAAAAACAGTTAATGCGCTTGGGTAAGTTCCCTCACAATCACACGGCGGATTATGTCGAGGTAGATTGCGGCGGCTCTTGGCCGTCAACTCAGAGTCGCGCCTCCAGAACTCACCGTATATAGACAACTAAGCTTTCCTAAAAACCAACCATTCTCCTGGTATTTTTCTCATGACGACTGATCAACTAGACCTAAACACCACCTTCAAAGCCATCGTCGAAGCCGCACGCGAGCACCGCTTTATAAGCTACGGTGAGCTCGCGAAGGCAAATGGCGCCATCTGGAAGAACGTCCGCTACAAGATGAATACCCATCTTGGCGATCTCGTTCGCATCGCTTCCGAGCGGGACTGGCCAATGCCCAGTTCGATCGTCGTCAACCAAAGCAACCTCAAGACCGGCACTCTTGATGGAACCGCGCGTCAGGGCTTCATCACCGCTGCCAGAGAGTACGGTTTTGATGTTGATGACCCTGCCGCTTTCGTGAAGCAGCAGCAGGATGCCCTGTTTGCCTGGGCGCCGACTGCTCCAAATGATCTGGGTCTTCCTGAAAGCCATGCTGAAACAGATGTTCCGACAGGCGGGCCAAAGTTTGTTCAGCTCTTTGGTCCCGTTCTCGATGCTTTGCGGGCTTTCGGCGGATCAGCCGAGCCTCGTCAGATTATGGACAAGGTGGTTGATCTAGCCGACATCACTGACGAAGAGCTGAGCGAGAAGACCAAGAAAGGTCAATCCAGATACGAAAACCAGATCAGCTTCGCGCGTTTCTATCTTGCAAAAGCCGGCATGATTGAAAGTAAGAAGCGTGGTGTTTGGCTACTAACACCAGAAGGGCGGGAAACCTATCTCAATCATGAAAGTGCAATAGCGATCTTCAAGGAAGTGCAATCCCGCTTCCGCAATATCTCAGTTGATGACGAAGAGGCGCCGCCAGAGATTGAGAATGAGGTCGGCAGGGATCCGCTTGACGATCCGAATCGGAAGTTTTGGTTTGTTGGTGCTTTGTGGGGTGGGTTTGATGATCAAACCGACCGCTTTCTCAAAGAAGGCATCTGGCAGAACGGATACGATAAGAAGTTTTCTGAACACGTCGCGCGGATCAAGCCGGGAGATTGGATCGCCATAAAAGCGACATTCGTCAAAAAATACGGGCTGCCGTTCGACAATCATAACACGCCCGTCTCAAGCATGCGCATCAAGGCAGTTGGCACGGTAACCGAAGCGACCAAGGACGGAAAAACCGTCAAGGTTGACTGGACGCCGCTTGCAGATGCCAAGGAGTGGTACTTTTACACGTACCGCGTGACGATCGTTGAGGCCGATGTGTCCGATGATTTGGCACGTAGGCTTGTAAGGTTCACATTCGGTGATGAGAAGCAGGACTACGATTACTGGTTGCGTCTGCCCTACTGGGCAAAGAAGTACAGCAAGGCACCGGACACAGTATCTGATCTACAGATTGCGGAAGAAGAAGCAGAGGCTGATACAGAAGAGGCTGCATTCGAGCCCTACGCCGTTCCAGATATTGTCAGTGAAGGTTGCTTCCTGCCAGAAGTTACCCTAACTGATGCCCTCTCCCGTCTCGTCGCGAAAAAGAACCTTATTCTTCAAGGCCCCCCCGGCACAGGCAAGACTTGGCTGGCAAAGCGACTTGCTTATGCTTTGATCGGTACCCGAGACCGCAAGGTGACGCGCAAGCGCATGCGGGCCATTCAGTTCCATCCTTCGCTCTCATACGAAGACTTTGTCCGCGGCTGGCGTCCAGACGGAAATGGCCAGCTAAAGCTGACGGATGGTGTCTTCTTAGAGGCGATCGAAGCCGCGCGAGCCGAACGTGATCGGCCGTTCGTGGTCATCATCGAGGAGATCAACCGAGGCAATCCATCCCAGATATTTGGGGAAATGTTGACGCTCCTTGAGACAGACAAGCGGCGCGAAGACGAAGCGATCGAGCTTGCCTACCGCAGCGAGACCGGCGAGCGCGTCTACATACCAGATAACCTCTACGTCATTGGCACGATGAACATCGCCGACCGCTCTCTCGCGCTTGTCGATCTGGCGCTGCGCCGTCGCTTTGCCTTTATCACACTTGAAGCCCTGCTTAACGATCTCTGGAAGGCATGGTGCGTTGAGAAGGCCGGTATGGACGCCGTTGCCGTTGAAGACATTCGGCGCTTGATGTGCGAACTCAACAAAGAAATTGCCAGTGACCGCGCTCTCGGCGCCCAGTTCAAGGTTGGCCATAGCTATGTCACGCCGGGCAACAATCAGGCCATTAGCGATACGCGAAAATGGTTTCGTCAAGTCGTAGAGACAGAGATCAGTCCGCTTCTGGAAGAATATTGGTTCGACAATCCCGACAAGGCGGCATCGTCCACCCGCCGGCTCCTTGACGGAATATAATGGAAACTCCTCTGGCAGAGCAGAAAGAAGATGAAGCCGTGCCGCTGGCGCTGGATAAGATCCCGGTGCGCAATGTCTGGCTACTCTTTCTTTATGCTTCCGGGCTTGCGCGATTTCGGGATCGGTTTGAAGCTGAAGTGGAGGCCTCGCCTGACTTCGAATCCTTGGTCGCAAGGCTTCTGTGCTATGCTACCGAGAAGCGCCTGCGCCGCAATCTGAGTTTTGGATACCGGCAACAAGAGGAAACCTTGCGCCGTGTTCGCGGCCGCATCGACATCCTTGAATCTGTTTCGCATGACCTGTTCCGAAAGGGACAGGTCGCTTGCCGCTTTGAAGAGCTCACCATTAATACGCCACGCAATCGGCTGGTGCGGGCGGCATTGTTGAGTCTGTTGGGGAGGCTTGATGATGCTGATCTCGCCCATAGGTGCCGCACCCTGGCACATGCTTTAGGGCGAGCAGGCGTTACGGGCGATAAACCCTCCCGCGCTGAGATTGTCTCTGATCAAATCGGCAGGCATGAAGCTGATGATCGCCTTATAGTTTCACTCGCTCGTGCCGTTTTTGACTTAATCTTGCCGACTGAGAGTGCTGGCGCGCATTCGCTTCTGAAGGCACAGCGTGATGAGACCGAGTTCCGGAAGCTCTTCGAGAAGGCGATCGGCAACTTCTTTGCCGCAGAGCTTTCGCGAGAAGACGGTTGGCGCGTTTATCCCGGCAAGCAGTACAAATGGGCGGTCGCGGCAGCCTCTACAGGCATTGCCGCCTATCTGCCGATCATGATCACAGACATTATCCTTGAGAATGTGACGCAAAAACGCCGGATCGTCATCGACACCAAGTTCACTGAGGTTCTGACAAAGTCTCAGCATGGTGCGTCTCGCTTCAAGACCAGTCATCTCTATCAGCTATACGCCTATTTGCGCAGCCAGGAGCAGCCGGGCGACCCGCTGTCGATGAGTTCAGATGGAATTCTGCTCTATCCTTCCGTCGGCATGGACGTGGACGAAGCGGCATTGATTCAGGGACACCGGCTCAGGTTTGTGACGATTGATCTGGCACGCCCAAGTCTTGAGGTCATCGAGCGTCTTCAGGATATACCGTTGCGTAGCAGCTTCAGCGCTGGCACTGCTTGAATGGCCTGGGTCCTATAACGGCGAACCAGAGAAACCTAAGTTTGTAACTTTACAAGTTACTGTTTTTATTATATAATAAATTTACATACTCCCAAAATTGGAAATGCTATGCCCCGGCAACCTGCAAAGGTTCTGGACGTGGTGGACGTGCGCCGTCTGCTCCAAGCCCTCGCTACAACACGCCACCCCATCCGAAACCATGTTCTCGTGCTGCTCAGCTTTCACGCTGGTCTGCGCGCCTGCGAAATCTCCGGTCTTACCTGGCCCATGGTCTTAAGCCCGTCAGGCCACCTTTCCGACACCCTTTCCATCAGTGGGGGCATTGCCAAGGGCGGCCGCTCCCGGTGTGTGCCAATCTCGACTGAGTTGCGTGCTGCCTTAAGACGGCTGCACCGGAACCAGGGAAAGCCGCATGAAGGCCCCGTCATCCGCTCAGAGCGAGGCCGCGCCATGACTGCCCGCTCTGTCGTGAACTGGTTTCGAACGACCTATGACAGCTTGGGCCTTCGTGGGTGCTCCTCCCATTCGGGGCGCAGGACCTTTATCACACGCGCAGCCCGCCTGCTTTCCAAGACAGGAGGCTCCCTGCGAGATGTCCAGGAATTGGCAGGACACAGCTCCCTGACCACGACAGAGCGTTACATCCAGGGTGATCGGGCGCTGCAGCGCAAGCTGGTCAACCTCCTCTAACTACCACCCCTACATTAGCAGAAAGGAACGATGCCATGGCTGGCACCGAACGGATGACTGATGCCCAACGTGCGGCGAAGATGCGCGAGCTCAACGACAGGTTCCGTCATAGCCTGCGGGGTGGAAGGCTTCTCATCACCCGCGGTCTTCTTGAAGCGGCTGGAGGTGCGGTCACTGAACTTCTGGACGCAGTCCGGCGGTATGAGGCCTTTGACGAAGGCAACGACCCTTACCGCGAGCACGACTTCGGGAGCCTGACTTGGCGGGGGGAACGGGTATTCTGGAAAATCGACTACTACGACGCCGCATGTCGTTATGGTTCCCCTGAACCTGCCAACCCTCAACTCACGACCCGTGTGCTGACCGTGATGCTAGCCTGCGAATACTAAGGCCCAGACCATGAAATCGGTCATTCACCCCGGCGCCGCCCTCGTGACCCCTTACATGCAAGGTCGCCTCGACGCCCTCTGCGGCCTCTACGCGCTTATCAACGCCATTCGGGTAGTGCATGCTGTCGACGAGCCCCTTTCCGGGCAGGCGTGCCGCAGCTTGTTCAAAGCGGGCTTGAAGGCGCTGATCGCAGATAAGCGCACGCGGGCAGTCCTCTATGATGGTATGACCGCCGGTTCACAGCGGAGGCTTCTGCGAACGCTTACCTCGTACCCCATACTTCAAACGCGCCGGCCGCTGAGATTGCTTGTGCAACGACCGAAGCTGAGCACCGCAGGCGATCTCGACCTCCTCGTGAGAGGAGCGCTCAAGCGTGGGGCAGTCCTCCTGGTGTGTTTGGAGGGGCGTATGGCGCATCACACCGTCATCACGGGCATGTCCAACCACAGGGTCATGCTTTGTGACAGCAGCGGCATGCAGTTTATCTATGCGAACAGCGTGCTCCGGTCCTCGGCACAGCCCGCTAGTTTACGCATTCGCAACCTCGCCTTCTTCAGTTGCTAACCTGGCTAGCCCTTGCTGATCTTTTTCGATCTGCCGTCCTTATCAGACTTGCGAGGGCGCTTAGGATGCCAGATCTCATACTGGTCCGCGCGTTCCTTTCGCGCAGCTTCATCGAAGCCTATTTCAGCCAGAAAACCCAGCAGGAACTGAAATGGGACATCATGTCGATGCGCATAAGCCAACTGGTTAGCAAAGTCAGCCAAGACCTTTCTTTCCAGCAAGATGGATCCCTCCGACTGACTCAAGAAGAAAAGAACGTCGATGAACCGCCTCGTCATCAGGTTCTTCGCCCGCCGTCCGGGCGTAGCTCGCGCCACCAGCGCGTCGACATGCTCCCATACGCCCAGCCTCTCCATCTCCCTGACCACCATATACGTCTTAAGACGAAGGTCGTTATAGATCTTTGCCAGGTCTCCCGATGGTCGGCCTGCCTTACGCCCGGTAAGTGGTTCCTCGAGTTCTGCGGCGAGCTCACCTAGCCGCACACGGATGGCGTGACACATCTGCTCGAAACACTCGCGGACAGCGTCTCCGTCATCCCGATCGACATCCGTGAGGGGCTCAAGCACTTGAGGATATAGAGCACCATCAATCAGTCGCGCCGGATTGCATCCTTTTTTACCAGACAATGACCTTACCCCATTGTAACGATAGATACGAACCATATCCTGCTAGTAAGGGATATAATACGTAAATATGGTAAGATAAATGACCTGAAATGAGAGCTGTAAAGGGGTGTTATCAAAATAGAGGACACCCAGATGAAATCCGCAGCAACGAAGCTCTTCCAAAACAGAGCGGTGGCAGTAGGCCCCCGTGTAGTGTCAACCGCAGTCACGCACCCAGGGGGAACTACCTATCAAGGGGTGTTGGCGTGTGTACCCACACCTTCTTCCGAGCTACTAAAGCTACTGGAACCGGCAGCAGCCCATCCGCATAGAAAGTACAGCAGCAGCCGCGAGGCGGCGCATGCCGGTGATGCACTTGAGAGATACTTCAGGCGTGAGCGCTCCTTCTATGAGCGCGCCTTCAAGGGGCTGGAGAGATTGGCCCTCAAATCACCAGAGGCTGAGGAGCTGCGCTTGGCGCTTGGCTTTGGACAGCGGGGTGACGATCCACGTGTTCGCGGTACGGCCGCCCAGCCCATCCTCCGTGCTGCTTTTGGCTTAGCGTTCCATGAGGTGGTGAAAGCTTGGTCAGACAAGACCAAGCGCGAAGTATTCACCCTTACGTTGATTAGGAGCCAATGGCGCAAGTCACGAAAGTTGCCGATGATGAACATCGAGAACATGACGCGTGCCGTGGAGAAGGCACTCGACGCCATCGGCTTTGAGGGTCTTCTCATGATCGAAGTCCAAGGCATGCGTAGTCAAGCAAAGGGGCTTCATTTTCATGTTCATGGGGTCATCACTCCGAAGAAGCGGGGGGCTCTGGCAGAGAAGAAGGCCCAAGCGAGGCTCTCGAAACTGTTCCCCTGCGTTGACGGCGCGAAGGGGGTCGACATGAAACCCTGCAAGAACGCCGCCGATGTAGAGCACTTTCTTATGTACAGCGCCAAGTCACCGGACAAGGTAAAGCGCCTCTATACCGATGCCGCGGACAACAGCCCAACCAAGATTCGCGAGGGGCGACAAGGGTACTCCTCGGAGCTTGCACTGGATCTCCTGACTGTGCGCAGTAGGCTCAGCCTTCCCACACTGATAATTGCCCATGGCAAACGGTTCCAGAGAATGAAAACCGAAATCAAAGCGGGGACCGACGCTCGCTTAGAGGCGTGGGGCATCACGCGAGTAAAGACCGACCGGAACAGAACGGCTGCTGTCTGGCGAAGGGTTCGGGCCAGGAACTCGCCGAAAAATGGGTTTGGGCTGCCCCACAGCTGACGTCCCTGTCACATCCGGCTCCCCTGCTCCTGCGCTGAGGTCAATCTTTACTCCCCTCATGAGCTAGCCACTCTGCCCCAGGCATCGGTGTACGCGCTACGCAAAAGGCATCGCTAAGTCGCCGTCTCCTACGGCGACTAGCAGGCCATCAAACCAGACAGTGACCTGTGGATCATTGCTGACTTTGCCTCCTGCAGCACAGACATTCGGTGCGCGTGGTGCCGCGTTCGAAGCTGCATAAGAGGGTCGAGGGGGCTAGTAAGCCCACTCATGACAAAAGTCACATTTTGTCATGAGTGGGCCCCGCCGACGCCGACCTCCAGCACGATCTCGAGCTTCTCATCGTCGTTCCAGCGTCGCCCCCCCACCAGAGCCTCCCTCAGCATGGCACCTTCCGATAAGACACGCCGCTAACGACGTCGTTATACACGTGTCTTAACTCGGCGCGCATCCGTCAAGCAGGCGGCCTCAATCGGGTGGTTATGCTTGCCGAGCTGGACGCATGCGGAGCGAGTGCCGTTATCCCACCAAAAGCGAACCGCAGGTTCAAGCGGATTATGACAGACACGCCTATAAATGGCGGCACCTGAGCGAAAACTTCTTCGCGAAAATCAAGGAATTCCGAGCCATCGCCACGCGCTATGAAAAGACGATCTGCAGCTACGCCGCCAACTGGCATCTCGCCGCAGCCACCTTCATGGCGATCTGAAGAGCGCAGGCCCATTACGGCATCTAGGTAGTTCAGGGTGGGTCGAGCAGCTTAAAGAATCCTGCGTCGACCAAGCGTCTGGCGATCATCACCTTTGTGTCGTCCTCATAGGACGACGGCAGATCCGATACCTTGAATGCAACCTGGTTCTTCAGGAACTTGAGTGCCGGACCAAGCTCCGCAGGCCCTTGAAGCTGGGGACGTCCGGGTACCGCGGCGGCGACGCCACGCGAACTCTCTCCGATGCGCATGCCAACTGGATCCAAGCGTCCAAGGACACTCGAAAGATGAACAGGAGAGCGGACACTTAACGCGGTCGCTAGCGACTGACTTACTGGCATACCAGGGAAAGCCTGAAGCGCGATGGAATTAGCTGCTTCCATTAATTCGGTCTTCCAATCCGGCGGTCGCATCACGCCTTCGACAGCATCAGACAATCCCGAGGGCATCAACTGATCCGCAGTGGAAGTCCACCCGAGTGGCAGGGGTCGCAAGCCGGAAAGCAGTGGTTCCGCAGATCGGTCCATCATTGTGAGAATCGCTTCAACTACAACGTCGCGAAACGCCGGCGCGCGAACGATAATCGCTACGGACAGACTCTCTTGTGACGCGGCACGAACCCGATGTGGCATGCCGTATGGCACGTACAGAAAATTACCCGGTATCAAGTGGAACTCCCGTTCCACTTGATCGCCGCCAATGACATCCCAAAGCTTGTCTCCTTCGATCTGAAGTGTGAACACGTGATCACGATCGCGGTGCCATTCAAAATTTTGTCCACCCGGCGGCGTCAGAAACGACGCTATTTGGATGTCATTAGAGGAGCACCCACACTTTTCCGCGAAATCCGCATGAAGTACGACAAGGGGATGTCCGGGTGGCAGCGCTCGCTCAAGTCGGTTGATTGTAACGCCTAGTCCGCGGCCCAACGCCCGTCGAACCTCGAAAGCGTCTTGAGCCAGCTTTTGCGTTTCCACCCCGTTCTCGATGCCACTGATGCGAACTCGCGCTTGATCGATTGTGCCGGGGCCTAATATCGCGTTCCAAAACTGCTCCAAGTTCCAAACATCCAAAGGCTGAAAAGTCCCTGACAGTTTCAAGCACTCTCGACCCCAGAAGCGTTCGTTAAACGATGCGGTTTCCCCGATTAACCGACTGACAGTGACCATCAAAAAGGCTCCGTTTCCGTCAACCGCAACAGTCCGACTCGAACGAGCTTGCGCGCCAAAATTAGGCGCTCATCCTCGGCGAGTTTGGCCGAAAGGTCCCGCGGTCTTATGCGACTGGATGCTGACATTGCAGCCAGAAGTTCCTGCTCTAGAAAGACCGGAGTCTCAAGAACGACACCATTTATGTGTAGTTGAAGGCGGTCGTCTTGATCATCCAGTCGCGCGGCTGCGTCTGTTCGGGCTAGCTCGCTATCCAAACCAACTTCGCCCCTACTCTCCAAACCGAGCACAGTGGTCTTGTCGCCTTTGGGTCGAGCCTGGGGCACCAAAGGGAGCAGTCGGTGTTCCGAGACAGACATAAGCTCGTTTGCAAACTCCTGCAGCACCAGCGCCCCAAAGCGTGCTGACTCTGCCTCTTCCCATGGTGTCGGCAGCCGACGGGTAAGGATCGATTTTAGCGGTTCCTGATTTGCAACGAGATCGAGGAGATTTCTAACGGTGGGGGTCTCAAAAACCAACGCTGCCGAAACCGATAGTGCGTTTCCGGCAACTACCTCGTGTTGCAATCCCGCCGGTACATACATCAGATCGCCTGGCTGGAGGATAATCGTCCGCTCACCGCCCTCGAACCGCCACTTCTTCTCTCCTCGGATCTGAAGGGTCACTATCTCGGTCGGATCGGCGTGAGCTTTGATTGCCTGTGCGTTCTCTGGCGAGACAAATAGGGTAATCGAGTCGAGCTTGGCCCGCGTCCCTCTTTCGATGGCTGATGCCAGCCGGACGATCGCATTTTCTGAAGACAGAAAGAGTTCCAGGTTTCGCACTTGGAGGGATAGCCCATCCTCCATCCCTCTCAGAGCGTCTGCCCAACTTTGCGAGGGGCGATTGCTCTTACCGTCCGCGGACCGCAAAAGCACGATGTTCGACCGATATACAATTGGTCGAGAAAGCACCTGGTCGATTTCGGCGAGCGAGAGTTCCATGTCCCTGGCGAGCGGTTTGCTGGCAGCACCCAGCCAAAGCGCTTGGGTCCAGCTTTCACGAACGTAGGCTGCGGCCTCAACGACATCAGCGACTTGCGGGTTCATCGTCTAACCTGAGTAAAGTTTTCAAGGGTTCAGACTGTTCCAATGCCGCGTTAATGGAGCAGAGCTGGCGTTCCTTATCTCGATCACAAAGTTGCGACGCTCTTTTCAGGATCAGGTTGACGCCAAAGTCCATCGCAAATGATGCGTGTATACGTCCATGCGAGTCTAGCAGTGTGCGGCCAAGCGGCCCCACTTGGAACACAGGCACGTCACCCGCGAGCAGCGCGTCCGCTTCCGCTTTCGCCATGCTTGCAACTGTTCGAAGACTGACATCCTCTCCAAAACGGCCGACGGTGACGCCAGTTCGCTTATAGAGCTTGCGTGATCGCTGCCCTTTCTTCGTGAGGAGTACTGGCTCGGAAGACGCATAGTTGAGGAACGGTCTGTATTCCGATGTGCTCCTCACAGCCACTCGCGTCCGCGCTCTCGGATATTGTTTGAATTTGTCGTGAAGGTAGGTGGAAGTGGTATCAATGCCACGGGAGAGACTCTGATGATATGCGTCTCGAAACCCCTCGACGAGCTCACTCCGCTTGTTGAACGCGAAGACGCTCGTTCCCTTAGCAATCGGTGCATGGACTGACTTTCGCCAGCGCCCCGTAGAATCCCATGACCCGCTGGCTGTCCCGAGTGCACTCATGTCAACCTTAGAAGATCGAGCCAAGGGGAGCGCAAGAGTGGACAGGATGTCGTATTCGTCCTGAGGGCGACCGCTCAGCGCAGCGTTGACCGAAAAAGTTGCGAGAAACTCCATGTCGATGGGCACCGGCCACTCGCCGCTTGCAACCAGGTTCTCGTGGTTCAGGTCACTCGCACCCAACACGCCCCAAACGAACAGCATCCAGCCGACCCGATAGTAAAACCTGTTTACACCCTCGGCGGAGCACGTTTCTGGCTGCACAACATCGCTCCAGGAACTTGAATCCGTGCTGACTACCTGTGGGAGAGCGAACTCAACGCCCGTGCCTGACGCGAACCACCGCAAAACATCTGCAAACACTAGCTCGTTGTAGGAAGCACGAGGTTTGTAAACGAGACGGCGGCCACATGAATAGGACAATAGGAGAGGAGTACGGCCTCCCCGGTGAGGGTCGCCGCCGAGATCGCTCGCATCAACAATGCGCGCTCCAGGAGCGAGGCCGTAGCTAGCGGCCAGCGCTGCTTGATTGGCAACGTGCTGGCCTTCTATCTCGCGCGCATATGCCAGCGCAGCGTCGCAGCGCTGTTGCTCTCGCCGCTTAAGCCCTTTCTCGAGTTTCGATATGCCCCGGAACGTGCATGACAGAGGTTCGAGAGCCCGCAGCGTCTCTAGAGCGGACTCGTGAGCGTGCTCGAATCGCTGCCTCGCACTTTCCACCAGCGCATCGGTCAACACCGAGGCAAAGCGCCTATTCCGATCCCCAGTTTTCATATCGGGCTTGGCGGTAAAGGTCTGAGATGCTCTCCGATCCCCAATTCTCATATCGCGCGAGGCGCATCTCGTCCCCGTCGCTCACAATCTTCAGGTCCCCCTCCTCAAGCCGGATTTTGGCCAACGGGGGCAGTTTCAGCGCGCCATGCTCGTCTGTCTCAGCGAAGCGAATGGAATCACTATCGAGCTCTACGCCATAAAATTTCTTGAGCATCTCACCCGGAGAGGTCAGGCACATGCTGCGGAACGCCTCATCATAAGATGCGCGCCGGAAAACGGATCGCAGGATCGCCTCCCAACGCTTCTTGGCTTCGCTATCAACAGTTCCGTTCATAGTCGTCCTCCAATGAGCGCAAACATGCGCTTCTTGGTATCACAAAACCTACCAACCTAGCCACAGGCTTGTAGCATCTGATGTCTTGATCTATTTTTAAACTGCTTGGGGTGGGAGCTGTCATGGCCAATTCGAACGACAATCTGTTTGAAGTGCGATTCAGCGGTTTAGAGCTAACCGATGCTCAGCGTGAAAGCATTAGTTCCGCCATTCGAAAAGCAGCAATGCTTGAGATCGCAAAGATGGAGTTCCGGGACGAGATTACCATCCACTCTCCCACGGGCCGCGGTCCGCTTGACGGGCTTGAAGCGGTGTTCAAGCCGCTGCGAAAGTGACAGAGCGTTCACTTTGCCCGAGTTCCGCGCCGAAGGTTGGAGCATTACTGCTAGGGGTCGTTCGAAGGTCTCAAGCGGTAGAGATTCTGTCAGCACCTCAGCCGGTCGATTCCAAGTTTATTGACGAAGGATCGAAGCTCGGGCGGTTGGATGCACGATTTCGTTTTGCTAACACATGTGCGCGAGCCGGTTGTAACAAATGGGACGGGACGCGCTGCACACTTGCAGATCGTATTGTAGCAGAACAAGATCCTGCTTCGGTCATTCCCGATTGCGCGATCAGAGACTCCTGCCGTTGGTTTGCGCAACATGGGAATAATGCTTGCCGCGTTTGCCAAACGGTCGTTCGCTCAGGCTCAGCCGCATCGTCTTTTTAGGAGGGCGTGACGAGACTGGGCAGAAGCAGAAGGGCAGCGTTGCTTCGAATTCCGCGCCAACGTGCGAAATCTGGCCAAGGCCAATACTGCGATTCTAATCCCGCCCCTGACGAAGCGTTTCCGCTGCAGGCGGCGAGCGCAGAAGATCCGATTGCGGCTTGGTTCAGATATACCGTAAGCGATGTGCGGGTCACACCTTGCGCGGATAATTCAGAGGTGGTCGCAGGAATTCGGACCAGTTGCTAAGCTTTGGCAATTGACGAAGGACTGATCCGCATGACGAAACGGAAGCGCTATTCGGCGGAGTTCAAGGCGAAGGTGGCTCTTGAAGCCATTCGCGAGGAACTGACGACGGCTGAGCTGGCCAAGAAGTATGACATCCACCCCACCATGATCACGGGCTGGAAGAGAACTGCGATTGAGAACATGGCCTCGGCCTTTGACGGCAAGACCGCTGCCGAGCCGGCGATTTCCGATCAGGAGGTCGAGAAGCTGCATGCCAAGATCGGCCGGTTGGTTGTGGAGCGGGATTTTTTGTCCGCAGCCTCCAGTCTCATTCTCGGCACAGGAGGCAAAAAGCGGTGAAGCGGGATCATCCTGATCTCAGCGTCCGACGGCAATGCAGCCTGCTGTCGCTGGCGCGCTCCGGCCTTTATTACCAGCCACGCGGCGAAAGCGCCGAGAACCTGAAGTTCATGGCCATCATCGACAGTCAGTTCCTCGAGACGCCGTGGTATGGCTCGTGGCAAATGGCCCGTCATATGCAACGCGAAGGATATGGATGCGGGCGCCATCGGGTCCGTCGGCTGATGAAGCTCATGCGACTTGTGCCGATCTACCAAGAGCCGAAGACCAGCAAGAAGCATCCAGAGCACAAGATTCACCCCTATCTGCTCACAGGCTTGGCCATCACCCGTCCCAATCAGGTCTGGCGCACCGACATCAGCTACATCCCCATGCGCCGGGGCTTCCTGTACCTGGTGGCCATCATGGACTGGCACAGCCGCAAGGTGCTCAGCTGGCGGCTCTCGAATTCCATGGACGCGAGCTTCTGCGTTGATGCCCTGAAGGAAGCACTGGCCAAATACGGGCCGCCCGAGATCTGCAACTCCGACCAAGGTTCGCAATTCACCAGTACCGAGTTCACCCACGTGCTGTTGGACGCCAAGGTGAAGATCTCCATGGACGGCCGCGGTCGCTGGATCGACAACCGAATGATCGAAAGGCTGTGGCGTTCCCTCAAATACGAATGCGTCTACCTGAACGCCTTCGAGACCGGGTCCGAGGCCCGCAGGGGGATCGGCGCCTGGATCAGCTATTACAACGAAAAACGTCCGCACTCATCGCATGGATTGCTGACGCCAGATGAGGCCTATGATACCGCCAACCAGAACCTGAGAAACGCTGCCTGACATGAGACCCATGCCAGAGCTTAGCAAGGCGGCAAACTGGTCGAGAATGCCGGACCACCTCTATACGAATGCTCCAGGTAGAGCGGGAGGCAGTATCAAAATTTTAAGAGGGGGTGAAGACGGATCAGGATACATTCTGTTTTCCGGTGTATGGAAACAGGATGACGGCAAGGAAGGTGAGCTTGACTTAGTTGTTTCCGCTTATGCCAATGCAGCTGAAGTCCATTGGGGTCCAGATAAAACCATTACCAATGAGTGGACGAAGAACATTGAGGAACAGCCATAGGTTCTCTATGCATAGTTTCTAGGTTTTTTGTTACGTGAATTTTTCATTTATTTTTCAATACTATTCATCAAAATTCTTCTTCTATTGGGGCAAAGACTTAGATGCGCTCAAGTGACTTGACAGAATTTCCATACTTAACGGATTATACAACTTACAGTGCTATCGCTAAACTGACCGCCTGTCTGATTCGGATGGCTGACATTATAATACTGTCAGCTTTTGAAAAATTTTTGATGCACGGTCAGAGATTAGAAAACTCCTCTTAGATTTTGTTTCCCACCTGGCAATGTAAGTAGTAGGAGGACATCATGACAAGTTGGAAGCCGGTAGATACATTCGATAAAGACATAGACGCTGAGCCTTGGAGTATGTTTTGGAGAGAAGTAAAATCTGAAAGTGACGAGTTTAGATTGTTTATTACCAACCCTTTGTCTCAAATGGTTGGAGTTTTGCCTGAAGTTGAGAAGGACTGGTCAGTAAAAACTAATATACTTAATCATGAAATAGGGTTCACTCAGAATATGGTTTGCACAGTGGCGATCGTTGATGGGCGAAGTAAAACTGTATTTTTATCGCTTTACAAACACCCTCTAGAGTGACACTGTCATCACATAGAACAGCCGCGAATTGCGGCTGTCCTTATCCGTTCCTGTCGCTTTCTTTCGTCAAACAGCAATTTTTTAACAGGGACGTTCGATTCAGTGAGGACATGAAAGAGAGACGCGCCAACCCTGTCGCCTCCCTCAGTTCTTGAAATCAGGGAGCAACCTGGGCTCAGGATCGATGCCGCCTGAAGGCCCACCTTGCCGCTTGGCAGACAACCCCCCGTCATCGTCCTTATTCCCCACCAGGCGATTGTACGACCCTTCGTGAACGCGCCGCAGAAGCGCCAAGCGGCGCGTTTCGTCCGGCACCGCCTCGATCGCCTCGAAGGCGGCCGTGAACAGCGTCTCCGAGATCAGCGCCCAATCCGCCGCCGCGCCGTCCTGCCGATCGAACAGGCCGATCATGTAACGCCGGACGAGCCCGGCGGCCGTCTTGGCGTTGGCGGGGGCTCTTGGCTTCGCTTGCTGTCGTCTCTTCATACCGGATGCTACCACAGGAAACGCGAGCGCCTCCGGATATTGTCCGGAGGCGCTTCGGGTTATCCCCATGCACGGTCATCGGCTTTCCAGCCTGTACCGTGCCCCAATCCTACCACATTATCCTTATGCCCTCAAATATTCCGGGGGTGAATGCCGCAGGGCAGAGGGGGCAGAGCCCCCTGGGGCGGAATAGGTGGTTCAGGTAACGGCATGATCCGTCAGGCAATCATGTAAAAAATATGAAAACCAGCTCTTATCGTGAAGTTCGAACCACCATATATTCCATTATGGTAAGCGGTAAGGGTTCCTGCATGCTGTCGACATCGTACAAATCGCAAATCGATACCTTGCTGAAGAGGGTCGCGGGGCTGCGGGACGATCAGAGGAGGCATTCCGAAGCCTCCTTCAAGGCGGCTCAGAACGCGCAGCGGAAGAGGGAACAGGCGGCGAAATCCAGGTCGGCCAGTTCCGCCCGGAGCTACCTGCAACAAGCGGATCAGGACACCAGGAATGCGCTGGCGGCCGAGAAAAGGGCGAACGACTGCGCGAAGAAGATCGCGGATATCGAGAGCCAGGTCACCAGTAAGCAAAAGTCGCTGCAGAATGCCTTGAAGCAGGAGAGCGACCGAGCCGATCAGGCGCTTGCCGCAAAACAACGTGCATCCGACCGGGAAACGCAAAGACGCCGTCAGGATGAATTGAAGCATGCGCGGGAGCTGGCGAAGCTGGCGCGGCCGGAAGTGCGGCACGTGATGGTGCCCGCCCCTCAGCCCGAGAAGCTTCGCATTCTCTACCTCACCGCCAATCCGGACAGGGAGCAGCCGCTCCGCACCGAGGCGGAGGTCAGCAGCGTTCTTCGCGAGCTGCGCGGGACGAAGTACCGCGACCATATCGATCTGCAGGTCCGTCCGGCGGCGACGCCGAAGGATCTTCTGGACGGCATCAACGATATTCGCCCGCACGTCATTCATTTCTCGGGGCATGGCGACGATGGCCTTCTCGCCTTCGACAATGCCAGCCTGGATGAGCCCGACAGCGTTATCGTCGAATTCGATCTTCTCGCGGAGCTGCTGAACGCGACCGACCGGCCGCCGACCCTGCTCGTAATGAACGCTTGCCGGACGCTCCATGGCTCGGACGTTCTCCTGGAGGCCGTGCCGGTTTTGATTGGCATGGAGGATTCTGTCGGCGACGCCGCCGCGGGGGTGTTCGCGACGCAGTTCTATTCCGCGATCGCGAGCGGGCAGCCTATTGGCGTTGCGCTAAGGCAGGCCAAGGTTGCCTTGAAGCTGGCGCTTATGAAGCAGGACGCCGAGCTGCCCCAGCTGATCAGCCGGGAAGACGTGGATACAGAACGAGTTTCCTTGGTGAGCGACCAAGGCGTATCGGCATGAAAGGACAATAGCCAATGCCCCAGGACCATCGAATAACTTGCATCATTCCCGATTCCGCCGACGCGGATCGCCGTATCGACAGCATCGGCGGCTCGACGGGCGGCGCAGGCACGGGCGGCTCGTGGTGCATAAAACTCGATGTCGCGCTCAAGGGGATCGAGGAAGGAAAATGGCGGTTCTGGACAACGGCCAACGGCAAATCCGTCTGGGTCGTCGTCGCTAGGCGGAACGGAAAGAAGTATCTGAAGACCGAAGCGGATGGCGACGAGCCCAACAATTTGCTCAGCCTGCCCCGCTGTAAGTAAGATTTACCAAAGCATGGGAGATGAGCTTTGATTATTGGCAGACCGCTATTTCACGAAGGCGATTTGAGCAGATACCTACGCGGCCAGGAAGGTGCCGTGGGAGAGCATGTACGGCGGACGATGGGGAAAGATGACCTATCAAAAACGGACGCGGAGATCGTCCAGGCCATGCTTCCTGGCGCTTATGTGACCCCGCTTGCCGTCGCGTTCGACCAGGTTCAGAAGGACGTAACAGAAGCCCGCGTCAACGTGACTGACTCTTTCAGCCGTCGGCAAGTGCAGATCGACGGCGTGAGGGCCACGCGCCGTTTTCCTTTTACAGGCCAGGTTGAGCTGTTCGATATGCAGCCCAGCCAGTGGTCTTCGGCTCACCCTCGTGGCGAGGTACGAAGTGGCTATGTGACCATTGGCATCGAAGGGCGCGCGGATGATCGTGACTCATTGAAGAGGGAGCTCGACCGTCAGGAAACTTGTCTGAAAAATTACGTCGAGTGGTCAACGGCGCAAATCGACGAGCACAATACGAAACTCAAGGGACTATTGACCGAGGCTGTCGCTCGTCGGCGCAATCATCTGAGTAGCTTGGACGATCTGGCGGACGGTATTTAGAGGGCATTTGAAAACCACTTGCAGGCGGATTTATCCTTCTAGATTAGCGGTTTATGTCTGCCATGCTTGTCTCTGACGGCCTTTGGGCCATGATCGAACCTTTGTTGCCATCCACGTCTCGGTCCGCGAAAGGTGGGCGGCCTCGGGTCTGCGACCGGGCCGCTCTGGCCGGGATCATGTTTGTCCTGCAGAGCGGCATCCCCTGGCGGATGTTGCCCGCGGAGCTGGGCTGCGGCTCGGGCGTGACCTGTTGGCGAAGGCTCAGGGATTGGCAGTTGGCCGGTGTCTGGGATCGGTTGCATCAGGTCTTACTGCGCCAGCTGCATCGCGCCGGTCATCTCGACTGGACCCGGGCCTGCATGGACAGCGCATCCATCGCGGCGAAAAGGGGGGCGAATCGAGGGCGCCCTGGCACGAAGCGCCACATCGTCACCGACAGTCGCGGCATTCCCCTGACGGTGCGCCTCAGCGGCGCAAACGTCCATGACAGCAGGATGCTCGATCCGCTGCTCGACGCCATTCCTCCCATTCATGGCAAGCGTGGCAGGCCGCGCCATCGGCCCGGCAAGCTGCATGCCGACAAGGGGTATGACTATCCCCGCTGTCGCAGGGCTTGCACCAAACGCGGCATCAAGCATCGCATTGCCAGGAAGGGCATTGAGAGCAGCAGTCATCTCGGCAAGCATCGCTGGGTCGTCGAGCGCACATTCGCCTGGCTCTCCAAATTCCGGCGCCTCGCCGTCAGATACGAGCGCAGGGCCGACATTCACCTCGCCTTCACCATCTTGGCCTGCGCCATTATCTGCTTTCGAGCGCTGACAAATCGGTGTTGCCGAAGAAGGTCAGCAGCCCCGCGTTGCCCATGAAGGTCTCCCAGGCGGCCTTCTAGTCGCGTTGCAGCTGCGTCAAATCCTGGACGACCGGCCACAGCTTCACGCCGAACCCGGCGATCTGCCCGGCCGCCTTCTCGATGCTTTCCATGTGGCCGAGGGCGGCGATCACGTCGAGGCAGAACAGCAGACCGTCGAGGCGCCACTTGCCGAGAGGAGGAGTGCTGCTCATTTGCGCTGTTGCATATCTACGTATATGTGATTTCGCGTGCATACGCATTTACGTAAATATGCAACGATGTGCTACGGTTTTCTACCTTCTGCGGTAAGTTATCCACAGGAGAGATTGGCGCTCAGCCTTTCTTCTTCTTCTAATATCTTCTTTCTTCATAGGCAGATTTGTTTTTATTTTTCATACGTTTAGTTTCTTAACTATTAGCTTTTGGGCAATGTTCGATTAGCTTTGGGGCGGTTTACGCTTAGTTTTCGGGCGGTTTACGCTTAGTTTTCGGGCGGTTTCTGATCTTTTTTGACCTCTTTGAAGGGTCTTGCGCGAGTGAGACTCTTACTATTAGCTGTCTTGGGTCATTCAGCTAAGGCATCCGCTCGTGTCAGACGAAAACCGCCCAAGAGCTAATAGTAGACGGACGCTTGAGGTCGTCCCCAATGCTGGGGAGATGGTGAAGCCCTCTGAGCTGATCGAGGTGAAGGGAGCGGCGAAACTGGCTCTGGCGGATCGGCGGCTTTACAACATTCTGCTACACAATGCGTTCGGGCCTGATCTGGGGACAGAGAACCGTCGCTTTGAGATCCCCCTCTCCGAACTTCGGGACACCCACGACAGCAACGACCGGCTGGTTCAGTCCATCGAGGCCCTGATGACGACAGTCGTCACGATGCGCCGGGCCGACGGATCGACAGACCGGGTGCAGCTGCTCGGCTGGAACAACCTGTCAGACTCGAAGCGCAAGCATGGCTTCTTGAAGTACTCGATCCCGCCTGAACTGGCTGTCCTGCTGCGGGACTCCATGGTTTTCGCCAAGCTTGAGATGGAGGTGCTGCGGGCCTTCACGTCCAAGTATGCGCTCGCCCTCTATGAGGCGGTTGCACGCCGGGTGCGCCTCCAGCACGTCTTCAGCGAGAAGTTCGACCTGGACGACTTCCGGGAACTCCTTGGGGTGGAGTATGACAAGCTGACCACGTTTGGGAACCTGAACCAATTTGCCATCAAGCCTGCCCTGCTGGAGGTGAACGCTCTGTCCGACTTCCTTGTGAGCGTGGAGCCGGTGAAGCAGGGGCGCCGCGTGGTCAGTGTGATGATCGGGTGGAGCGTCAAGGACATCGAGGGGCGGAAGGCAGCCTATGCCGAACTGCAGCGGTCGCGGATTAGTCGCAGGCCGCGACTGGCTGGGACAGTCGAAGCAATAGACGATGAATCCTTATTTACGTGATTGCTAATTTACGTAAAACCATAAGTGCGCCCTCCCATAATTGCTTGGTTCCGCAAATCCTCATATGTTAACCTGAAAAGAAAATCGGGACAGGCGATAATGAAGACGATCTTGGTGGCAGCGCAGAAGGGCGGCGCAGGGAAGACGACCCTCTCTCGCAATCTTGCCGTAGCAGCGGCTGCTGATGGGCAGAACGTGCTTTGCGTTGACCTCGACCCGCAGGGGTCCTTGCGCGGTTGGTGGCAAGCTCGTGAGGATGAAAACCCTGGCATGCTCGAAGCTGACCCGAAGCCAGAAGCTTTGCAGAAGATGCTACAAGCGGCTGCCAAGGTGTTTGACTTGGTCATCATCGACACCCCCCCTGCGGCTCCTGTGTGGCTTGCTGATGCTATCGGGACGGCTAACCTGGTGCTGATCCCGGTTCGCCCATCACCCGACGATCTGCGGGCCGTGGGTGCCACGATATCGGCCGTCACTGATGCTAAGGTGCCATTCGCCTTTGTGCTGTCTCAGGCCCCGCGCGCGAAGATCACCGAGGAGGCGGTTCGCGTCCTGGCACAGCATGGCCGGGTCGCACCGGTCAACATCGTGCAGCGTGTCATCTATGCCGAGACAGGCGCATCCGGGGCAGGGGTCATCGAGACCGCAGACGTGAAGGCCGCTGAAGAAATCCGGGACATCTGGAATTATGTGAAGAGAATCCTGTGATGGCCAAGAAAGCCGTGTCCTTAGAAGGACTGCTCGATACTACCGCAAAGCCGACTGAGACAGGTATCCCGCAGCGTGGGGCAGGACAGGTGGCTACTCCTCCAAAGCCTGTCAAACGTGAAGGTGAGAAGCGTCTGACTTTAGCACTAGACGGGGCAACCTATCGTCGCCTCCGCCTCCATGCTGTGGAGGTAGAGCAGACGCATCAAGACATCCTTGAACGCGCACTTGTTGAATACCTAGGCCGGGCAAAAGCATAATTACGTAAATACGTATTAGCATAGTTTTTGATCAGTTACGGGTTGTCTATCAAGTTCATTTGACAGGAGCCGCAGGGTCCTCGTTCAATGCCCTGCCAGAGTGACAGATCAAATAAATTACAATTTTATCTAGCATATAAAAATGGCCGTTTGGAGACCGTTTTAGGGCAGGCCCTTTCAGGTCGGTCAGGCCAAGGACGTAGCATTTCCTCGCGCTGCTACTATTTGCCGGCTTCTCAGCCTCTGGTATCTCCCGGACGTTGTGTGCTTCAGGGCAGGAGTTCTTCCCGACATCAGCGCTGCTTCCAAAGCCGCTACACTAAACCGCATTATATCTGACAGTAGCGGGTGTGAAGATAAAAATACCTGTATCCTTGCTTGTCAGCAGGGCAGGGGGAGTGGTAACTGGGGCAGATTGCGGGGCACAGGTGTTGCGTTCATGATCTCGGTCTGATTCAAGATCGTATGGGCCTGTCAT
>NZ_JAPTYD010000003.1 GCF_026913015.1 Paracoccus benzoatiresistens | reverse complement strand
CGCCACCAATGCGCTGCCCTCATTGTGAAAGGCTCATCGCAGAACGCCCCAAGGAAAATCTGCCAAAGTAGTGCTAGCCACGCGAATCATGACCACGCCCGACCCGCAGACCGGCCGATGCTTCTCGGCGCCCCAGATGGTGGATCAGGTGGCGATCTTCTTCCTGGCCGGGCACGAGACAAGCGCCTCGGCCCTGGCCTGGGCGCTGTGGCTGCTGGCTGCGCATCCCGAATGGCAGGACGCCGTCGCGGCCGAGGCAGCGGGCCTGACACCCGACATGACCGGGATCAGTGCCCTGCGAACGACCCGCGCCGTGTTCCGCGAGGCGCTGCGCCTTTATCCCCCCGTCCCGATGATGGTCCGCGAAGCCCGGCGGCCCACCATAATGCGCAGCCGCCGCGTCAGCCAGGGCGCGCAGCTGGTCCTGTCGCCCTGGCACCTGCACCGGCACGAGCGCCTTTGGGACCGGCCCGGCGACTTCGATCCAGGCCGCTGGAGCAGGCCCGAGGGCAAGGCCAGCGCCCGCGATGCCTTCATCCCCTTCTCTGCCGGCCCGCGCGTCTGCCCCGGCGCGGGCTTTGCGATGATCGAGGGCGTGGTGATGCTGTCCCGCATCGTCCAGGCCTTCCACCTGCAGCCGGGATCAACGCCCCCCCTCCCCGTCGCCCGACTGACCGTGCGTGGCCGTGACGGGATCGCCCTGGGCCTGAGACCGCGCGAAATCATCCGCGACGCTTCGCCAACCGCTTGACATTCCCTGCAGCCGGGACAAAAAGGACGCCAGTGGGGCCGTAGCTCAGTTGGTAGAGCGCATCGTTCGCAATGATGAGGCCAGGGGTTCGATTCCCCTCGGCTCCACCAGCATCATAGAACTGTTTATTTTCATTGGTTTAGGTGAAATTTACTGCCATGCTGCCTGCCCCATTCTGCCTAGGTTTGACAAGGAATAGCCCCGGGCAAATCCCCTTGGTGATTCAGCCCCGCTCCTCCCTATCGGCTTGAGTAGCAGGCAAGGACCGGGGGAAAGCTGCCAAGGGCTTTTTACCTGAACTGCCTTCACGAACTCCTCACCAGAACATCGCCATGAGAGAAGCCCACAGAGGCACTGGGAGGGCCCTACAGACGCGCTCTTCATCTCGGCTAGGCAGCCATAGGGGAGACCCCAGCGGGCGTGTAGGTGGCCTTCCAGAGTCACTGAGGGCTTCAGCATGGGCAAGGGACAAGGATGGGGTCCGATGATGGCGGCTGTCATCACCAGTCACCCACCAACGCCTAAAATCGGGGAAGACCACAGGGCGATGATGGTCGTCCGATCATGGTGGCTGGCATCGTGGGGTGCAACTTCATTCTGATGATCAGGGGAAGACCAGAGGACGAAAAAACCCCTCAAGAGGATGAACCTCAAGAGGGTCGAAGGCAGGACACAAGGGAAGGCAACTCGCGCTCAAGATCGGGTCCGAAGACGAGACCGTTCGGAGAGTTGTACGGTGAGCGCCCTAGAGCGCCTTTGTTGGCTCAGGCTAGGGCGACATCATGCAGCCCGTAGATGGGGCTGTACGGTGCCCCCCGCATCACGCTTTGACGCAGGTGTTCGGGCATGGGGTGGTGCTTGCCAAACCGGACGCTGACTGTATCGCTTTCCCGCACGGTCAGTCCCGCCCATCGACGTAGAGGCATGGGCGTGAAGCACAGCGTTTCGCCTCGCCAAGCGTAGACCAGGGCATCAGGGTTAGCCCCTTCATGGACCATGTGCCGAGCTATGGCACAGAGGTTGGTGCAACCTCGCATGTCGATATGGACAGCGATACTCGGATCGATGGGTTGTGCGGTGGCTGTACTGGGATGGGAGTTCTGCATTGATGGTTCCTTGTGACAGAGAAGATGGAGGATCATTCCTCGGTCATGCCGCCCATGCAGGACCTGTCACCGCCACTGAAGGCAGCACGGAGCCAATGCTGCCAGCAGGTGCATGGGCGACATGACGGAAGAATGAAGGTGAGATGGTGATGGCCTAGCCATGAAGGCTGGCAGCGATCAGAGCAGCTTCAGTCCATCGATGAGAGAGGGACCATGGGGGAACGATGATGGTTGGATGATGATGGCTCTCATCGTTAGGTGCGGCTTCCGTCGACCTTCACCCATACTCAGAAGCAGCTTCAGATTCACCTCTAGGGGTATCTCCGGCCTTATGTAGCAAGCCCTCCAAGGTGCGGTCCTTGCTGGTCCCGGCCGTCTTCAACCTCTCGCTCATAGTTGAGCCGTCTGCCTCCGTAGCGGAGGAATTTATCTCCCCATGCGGGCTTTGCGACAAACGCGAAGTGATGCTTGTACCGAACGCCGAGAGGATCAGAGTAGGACACCCAGCCCACGATAGGAGGCGGGTTCATCCGGAAACTGCGATAATTTTCTCGGGTCAACACTATGACGGCAAGAGGGGCGAGGTTAGTGGTTATGCCAAGTTCGGGATCAATCTGAATAGATTGACCTTCATGCATGATGGCGAAGAAGTTTTCTTTCCCCCCTCCTAGTTCACGAGGGGAATTGGGCACATAAGGCCATTCCGGTCCTTCCATGAGCCGAATATCGAAATCGTCAATGATGGCTGGAATGCTACCAATGCTGTGCACGAAAGCCTGGGCTTGGATGGAGACTGGTCGCTCAACCTCATCAGGCTCCAGCGATCTGACTTGAGAAGCACATTCTCCTCCCCCCAAGAAGGGGCCGCGCAGTTCGACGTTAATCCAAGGCTTGAAGGATGCACGGAACTGTCGGGCGGTTACTTGGGTGGCATCCCGCGCTACAGCAGTGGCTTTCTCTGCCTCGCCAACGGCAGCCAAAGTCGCTTGAAGCGTCCGATAGACGAAGAACGTCGCCACAGAGGTTACGAGGACGCCGGACCAAGCGACAAAGAGCCCAAACAAGGCATACTGAGCCATGTCTTGCTGGGCAGCCAGATCATATTCGCCGCGCTCGTAATCGCGGCTGGCATCTATCACCTCGTTTTCGCACGATATAAGTGAGCCAGCGCCGGAACATTTCTCTTCTATGGATTGGTTGGCTCTCTCGATCTGGCGGGCAGCTTCCTGCTCTGCACTATGCTGGCGGGTGGCGGTGGATTTCATCATCCATAAAGGCGGTGTTAGGAGCAACAACACCAGCGTCGGCGGAAGAAGTATGCGGATGATTACAGACGCAAATCCTTTACTTCCATCGTAGCTAAGCATTGGAGCAAGAATCCTGCGGTGAACTTCCCTCGGCTCACCTTATTCCGCAGGTTTCTCTCGTTGTCATCAACCCTAAGGCTTCTCCGCCCGGCCTGCGAAGCGCAAGAAGCGCATTGTTGATGGTTCTGCCTCCATGGCAGCATGATAAGGTGTAACAGACTGTAACGGTACCTCAGACGTTGATGCGTTTGCTACAAGGCCGGGCATCTCAGGTGGGACTGATCTGGGGATGATGATGGTCGTGAGATGATAAGGTAACCCATAGGTAGGTACATTCATGGTTCCCTCATGTGGGAGGGGTAATCAAGAGGGCCGAAGGCAGGACACAAGGGGAAGGCGCTGGGCCAGGACAGTCGGGAAGACTACAGAGCCGTGACGGTGGGCAGGTCACGATGCCCGGCATAGTAGGGTGCAGCTTCAACCCGACGATAAGGGGAAGACCACGAGGCGGTGAAGACGGTCAGGTGATAATGGCTGTCGTCGTCAGTTGCAGCTTCAATTGGACCATCGCATCAAGGGCATCTTCAGGATCACCTCTAGGGCCACCTGAAGGTGAACTGACTTGGGGACGATGGTCGTGAGGTGTTCAGTTCATCTGATGTAGCAATCATTGGGGTCTCCCTCATATGGGGGTGGTTATCAAATTCCTTATCTAAACCGTTGATCTTAAATGGGCTTTTTTCAAACAATTGCCCCATCGCCCGAACCTGCCCTGGGACATCATCTTGTGGTTTTTCAAAGGAAATACCACAAAATACAGCATGCTCCTGCGCTGCATCATGGATCACGGCGCGGAGGATGAACTCGTCCTCGCTCATCTCGCCGGTCGCTACCTTCTCCTCGCCAGCCACATAGGCTCCGTCCTTGCGGATCGCGGGGAGGACGACCTTGGTCACCCAGTCTTGGAACGGCTTGGCCTCAGCCTTGTCGCTGCGGAGGACCAGCTTGTAGAGGCCGCTCTCGCTGATGATCAGGTTCGAGGGGCCACGGCCTGCGGTCAGCTTGAGGCGATTAACCTCGGTCTGATCGAGATAATTCGTGGCGTCCGATGTGTTCGAAATGCCAAGCACTCGGCAGATGTCTGCGACAGCGAACCAAGGGTTACCGTCCCGGTCGGAGATATGGGCAAAAGTTGGTGACGCCTGATCAGGCGGCGGCTTGAAGTTGGCGGAGGCCGTCGCGGAACTCAACCCCCTGGATGATCTCCGGCAGACGGTTCTGGCCGTCGAGTTTGCGCCATTTCCCCTGCGCCGACATCATCAGCTTGAAGGCCATGGCCAGCCCGGTCCTGCGGCTGAGGCAACCTTTGGTGCGTTTCGTGCGGTGCCGAACGGTCGCAAAGGTGCTTTCAATTGGATTGGATGTTCGGATGTGTTTCCAGTGTTCGGCCGGGTAGTCGTAAAAGGTCAGCAACGCCTCGCGATCCTTGACCAGCTTGGCAACGGCCTTGTCGTATTTGACCCCGTAGGTCTCAACGAAAAAGTCGAAGGCGGCGCCGGCCTCGGCCTTTGTTTCAGCCTGCCAGATGTCGTGGAGATGGCTCTTGGCCTTGTCCTGCAGCGACTTCGGCAGCGCGTTCAGCACGTTCATTGTCTTGTGGACCCAACAGCGCTGTTCGCGCGTGGTGGCGAAGACCTCGCGCAGGGCGGTCCAGAACCCGAGCGCGCCGTCGCCGATGGCCAGCTTCGGATCCTGCTTCAGGCCCCGGCGCCTCAGATCGAGCAAGAGCTCACGCCAGCTCTCGGTGCTTTCGCGGAAGCCGTCGATCATCGCCAGAAGCTCCTTGTGGCCATATTCATCGGCCCCGACGATCACCAGAACGCATTGCCTTTCCTCAGCCATGCGCGGTTTGAAATACACCCCGTCGGCCCAGATGTAGAGAAAGCGCCGATGGCTCAGGTCGCGCCTTTGCCAAGCCTCATAGTCGTTCCACCAATCCGCCTTCAGCCGCGTGATCGTCTTGGCGGAAAGCCCATTGGCATTGGGGCCAAGAAGCGCTGCCAAGGCTTCGCTGAAGTCCCCCGTGCTGACCCCCTTGAGATAAAGCCAGGGCAGCAGCTCCTCCACTGATTTCGCCTTGCGCAGGTATCGCGGCAGGATGCTGGGCGTGAAGGTGATCTTGTCCTCACCGGACTTGCGATCGCGCACCCGCGGCACTTTCACCGGCACGGGACCAATCCCGGTCATCACCTCGCGTTCGGGTAAGTGTCCGTGGCGCACCAGGCGCGCACGCCCATCCTCAAGCTTCTCCTTGGAAAAGGCGGCCATCAGCACCGCCAACTCGGCGTGGATCGCTTGTTCGATCAGCTTGCGCGCCCCATTGCGCAGGACGTCGGTGAATGCATCGGCGCTGAATCCCGATGGATCGGGGAGCTGGGTGATGGTATTCTCTGGCATGTGGCATATCCCTTTCTCGGCTGAGAATTGACGGCGCGTGAACACCGCCATGATATGCCGCCCCTCAGGGCATCACCAACTTTCGCTCATTGCTCTCCCGGTCGATCACGCGGATGTTGTTGCTGTTGAAGTCGAAGGGGCAATCCCTGCCTCTAAGCGGCCCGCCTGCCGCCCTTCCCGCCTGCTTTGGTCCCCTTGCCCCGCTTCCGCCCGTAGAGGCTCTACACGGCTCTCTCAGAGGCCCTGTGGCGCTGCCCTGATCAGTCCCCCCGGAAATGGAAAAGGGACCGCCGTAGCGATCCCCCTGCAGTGTCCGGTGGCATTGCGCCAGGTTCACCAGACCTGTGGGCCTTCCCCGGCCACTTCCGGCCAGCCATCAACAGCCCATCCGCTGTTCCTGGTCCAATGGCCTTGGCCGATGTAGGGCAGCCGGTACCAGACCCAATGCCGGTGAAGTTCCAGTTCGATGCGGTGTCGACCGCGCCCTAGATAGACGTTCATGATGGTGTCCCTCGTGTTTTATAACGTGGAAACACCATTATCCCCCATCATACCGAAGTAAAATAACTATATATTACAATCATTTGTGGGTAGTTCTGTCACCCTCCCCACCTTGTTAAGACCGCCTCGGCTCCCGCCATGTCCTCCCTCAGCCGCTGCACTGTGGGTCGCGTCATTCCCGTGGCCTTGGCTATGGCTGATGCCCCTGCACCCTGCGCCAGCATGTCCCGCATCATGTCCAGTTGATCGCGGGTGAAGCTGGGCTTCCTGCCCCGGTACTTCGTCGGGTCCGCTGCCCTGTGGTGGGCAATTCCGGCCTTCTGAGCCTCTTTGGTCGCCTCGGCCTGTGCCTGTGCTGTCGCGGCCATGAAGCCGATCAGAGCGTCTCTCACAGCCTGCTGCATGGGGTCTTTGGTGGCTCCGTCGAAGGTCAGGCCATTGATCACAGTCCTGACCACCACGCCCTGTCGCATAAACTCCCGGATCGTGTCTGTGACATCCTGATAGTTCCTGCCCAAGCGATCCACCCAGCGCACCACCAGCGTGTCCCCATGCCGCAGCTTGTCGTACAGCCGCTTTCCTTCGCGCCTCTCCCGCAAGGTCGTGCCGATACCCGACACTCCTTCATCGGCAATTACCTCATCAATCGTGAAGCCTGCCGCCTCAGCCTGGGCCTTCTGGTGGGCTGTGGTCTGGTCCGAAGTCGAGACACGGGCGTAAAGGACGGTACGGGACATGGGCATCTCCTGCCAACAAGGATCATGCCCACATAAAAGACTGCCCAAAATTCGAAGTCAACCCTTATGGGCACCCCATCTGGTATCTTCCTAACTGCCCATATGGGAACACCCTGTGGGCAGGGAAGCGAACTTATGCAGGGGTATTCACTTCATCGAAGAAAACATGGATGCAGCGACGATAAGCCCCACAACCATCAGCGTTAGACGCCCTGCGTTGCGATATGTCGCGGTCAGCGCGTCTGAGGGAACATAGCCGGGATCGTCAGAAACTCTCCTGCGGATGTGTCTCTTGATCATGAACCTCAGCGGTATTCCTGCGAAAAAGAACACGACCAGCGCCGCCAGTCCTCCACCGACCGTTTCAACAGGGCAGAAGCCCCCGATGGTAGCTACGCATGATTGAAGATGAACTGTTCTAGCAGAGGCGGGAACGGCAGTAGCCACGCTGAAAACCGACAGCAGAAGAGGGAAGGGACGCATGATCACCTGTTTGATGGAAGGTAGCAGCGCCATTTGAGAACAACCCTAATGCTGGTCAAGCGGCCTCAGTTATTCTGGTAAACACAGACTCCCCACCGGGGGAAGCTGCCCATTTCCTCTATTTAATGTGGGCTTTCGGAGCCGTGGCAGAAAACATCCGGGGGCGCTGCGAGGATTTGGGGGTCTTGCCGATAGCTGGCCTTAGGTAGCTTCACTGCCTCGACACAAGCCCTCAACTGCTCCTCGCTGGCCCCCTTTGCATAGACACCAAAGGTCACATCGCTCTTGTCTGCCCTGTGTCCGACGATCTGCGCTATGGTCTCCTTCAGGTGTCCCGCATGTCGGGCCTTGGTAGCGAACCAGCGCCGGGCTGAGTGGAAGTTGACCAGTGACCGCCTCACGCCTTCACGCCGATCATCCACGCCCACGGCCTCGCGGAACCTCTTGAAGCGTTTCCCGAAGGTGTCCCCAGGGTCGCGTTCGATCTTCAATTCATGGAACAGCCAATCGGTCCCGTCCTTGCCCTCGGTGCGGCGCTCAACGATGGCCTTAAGGTCGGGGTGAATGGGTACCCTGCGGGCAGCCGCTTCGGTCTTGCCTTCCTTTATGTCGAACCAATCCCCATCCACGTCCCCGACCCACAACGTTAGCACCTCGGCAAGCCGCATCCCGGTCAACAGGCTGATGGTCGTGGCGTCCCTTATCTGGCTTTCCCAATCGGGCTTCTTCATGGGCCAGGACGCATACAGCAGCTTGCGCACCTCATCATCGGTGAAGGGTCTTTCCTCCTCCACCTTGCTGCCCCGCTCCACCCGCTTGCCGCGCTTCTCGGTCTTCTGACCATCCCAAGGCCAACCATTATTCCGGTCCTCCCCTGCTGGCAGGTCGACGTGCCCGCGCTTGGCGAGGTAAATCCAATACTGCCGCAATGCAGTCAGATGCTTTGTCTGGGTGACAGGGTGAAGCGGGTCTATCTCCTCCGTCACATACTTGCCCGCCTGCCTGCGGTCGATGCGATCAAGGGTTAGTCCCTTCGCGGCTGCCCATCGGGCCATCTTTCCGACTAACCCCCGGCGCTCCCCGGTGGTCTTCGGGGCAAGCCCCACAGAGGAGAGATAGGCTTCAAGATGATGGTCAACCTTCTCGCGTCCCCTGAAGGCGTCATTGAAGGCGCGGCGCTGGGTATCATCGCGGAACCGTTCGGCTTCCTCAGCGGCAAGGTCGCGGGCAATCCCTTCGATGTAGTCGTCTTCGGCAGCAACGGCCTCTGCTACAGCTTCCCGCCACAGTGCGCCTCTCTCAGATGGCCCGAGTGTTGCCCGCTTGTCAGCCTCAGGGGGCTTCCACCCCGGCAATTCAAGCGTAGCCCTGCGGCCCGTCTTGATGTGGAGGAACTGAATGCGGGTCTGGCTTTCCAGTTCATCGCGGCGGCGCTTGGCCTCTATCACGTCTGCCGTCTGCAGGTTGACGCGGACAAACTTCGGCCCGCCGATGACAGCATGAACAGCCTGCGGTATCTGCTGCCGATACCAAAACACATTCCCTTGCAGCCAAAGGTGGCGTTCGCCGCCGCGCTTACTCTTACCAGCCATCCGTTACCGCCATTCTGCCTAGGTTATTCTGCCTAGGTGTGGTGGCTCTGGCCCAGCAATACAAGGAGAAAAGGGCATCGAGGAGAGTTGGTTTAGCCTCCCCTCGGCTCCACCAGTTTCCTCTCACCCCCGTGCCTGTCCGCGCCGCATGGCGTAGTAAACGCCGCCGCCCACGGCCACGCCGAAGAACCAGCCATAGGTGCTCCACCAGACGGGCAGCAGCGTGGTGAAGGTGGGCAAGAGCGACGAAAAGACGATGCCGACACCAAAGGCGATGAAGGCCTTGGAATGCCAGCCGTTGCTGAAGCGAAACTCTCCGTTTTCCTGGTAAAGCGCCGCGACATCCAGGTGCGATTTGCGGATCAGGTAGTAGTCCACCATCAGGATCCCGAAGATCGGGCCCATGGTCGATCCGATGAAGTTCACGAACTTCGCGGCCCCCGTTTCCCACGGCGCCCAGGGAAACAGCGCCAGCGAGATCAGCGCCGCGATATAGCCGCCGCCCTTGAAGGAAATCCGCGAGGGGAAGACGTTCGAGAAATCGAAGGCTGCCGAGACGAAGTTCGCCACCACGTTGATGCCCAGGGTCGCCACGGCAAAGGTCAGGGCCGCCAGGATCGCCAGGAACAGGCTGTCGAACTTGGCCGAGATCTGTTCGGGATGGATCAGCACCTCGCCGTACACCGCATAGGCGGCGGTGGTGGTCACGCCCGCGACCAGGCAGAAGGCCAGCAGGTTCACCGGCAGTCCCCACAGGTTGCCCTTCATCAGCGCCCGTTCATCGGTGGCATAGCGCGAGAAATCGCAGAAGTTCAGGTAAAGCGCCGCGAAATAGGTGATCCAGGTCGCGGCCACGGCGGCCAGCGCGGCAAGGCTGCCGGGCGCATAGGGAACGCCCGCGTCGCGCGTGACCTCGATCAGCACGTCCTGCGGGATTTCGGAGCCAAAGGAGAAGGTGCCGGACTTCGCCACCAGATAGACCGCCAGAACCAGCATGACGATCCAGACGGCGGGACCGGCCCAGTCCTGGAAGCGGCGAACCGTTTCCATCCCGTTCTGGATGATCATAAGCTGCGCGGCCCAGACGATCAGGAAGCAGATCACGGTCAGGGTCGAATGGCCCAGGAAGAAGCTCGTTTCGTGGAATTGCAGCATGGCGGGGCTGCGGATCAGCAGCGCGACCAGCGCCCCGGCGGCGGCGGCGGTCTGCGCGCCATACCAGAAGCAGGCCACGACCGCGCGGACAAGCGCCGGGACGTTTGCGCCGAAGGTGCCGAAGGACGCGCGCGCCAGCACCGGAAACGGCACGCCCGTGCGCACGCCCGCATTGCCCACCAGGGTCATCAGCACGAAGATCACCAGCGATCCGGTTCCGATCGCCAGGACGAAATTGACGAAGCTGCCGCACAGCAGGAACAGGCTGGCGGCAAGGTAATAGCCCCAAAGGCTGTGCACGTCCGAGGTCCAGACGTTGAAGATCGAGAAGGCACCCCATTTGCGTTCCTTCGCGGGGGCGAGGTCCGCGTTGTAAAGGGCGGGTGACGGGTTCTGTAGCTGCATGAAGCCCCTCCTGGAAGATTGCAGGGCATGGCCCCCCTGGAAGGGCTGCCGGCCCGGTCAGCGGAAATCCCGCAAGACCAATCACGCCGCAGCATGGGCGCGAAAGAAAGCAAATCCTGGGGTTGCACCAAAGAGCTTCCGGGAGGCGCGGCAAAAACGCAGCACCCGCGCCGCAAAAGGAAACAGCCGCCGGGTGACCGGCGGCTGTTTCATGGTCGTACGACCCTGTCAGACGGCGCGGGCGCTTCTCTGGGCCTGACCCCCGGACTCGCGGCGGTTGCGCAGTTCCTCGGCCACCAGGAAGGCCAGTTCCAGCGACTGGCTGGCATTCAGCCGCGGATCGCAGGCGGTGTGATAGCGGTCGGACAGATCCTCGTCGGTCACGGCGCGGACGCCGCCGGTGCATTCGGTCACGTCCTTGCCGGTCATCTCGAAGTGCACGCCGCCAGGGATCGTCCCCTCGGCCTTGTGGACGGCAAAGAACTCGCGCACCTCCCGCAGGATCGAATCGAAGGCCCGGGTCTTGTAGCCGGTCGAGGACTTGATGACGTTGCCGTGCATCGGATCGCAGGACCACAGGACATTGGCGCCCTCGGCCTGGACCGCCTGGATCAGGCGCGGCAGGTGATCGCCCACCTTGCCCGCCCCGAAACGCGCGATCAGCGTCAGCCGGCCCGGTTCGTTCTCGGGGTTCAGCTTGGCCATCAACACCTTGAGGTCTTCCGCCGTGGTGGTCGGGCCGCATTTCAAGCCGATCGGGTTCTGCACGCCCCGGCAGAACTCGACATGCGCGCCGTCCGGCTGGCGGGTGCGGTCGCCGATCCAGATCATGTGGCCCGAGCCCGCGACCGGCAGGCCCGTGGTCGAATCGACGCGGGCCAACGCCTCCTCGTATTCCAGCAGCAGCGCCTCGTGGCTGGTGTAGAAGTCCACCTTGGAGAGCTGGTGCGCGGTGTCCGAATTCACGCCAGCCGCCTGCATGAAGGCCATCGCGTCGCTGATGCGGTTCGCGATGTCGCGGTATTTCGCGGCTTCGGGACCACCGACGAAATCGGCGATCCAGCTTTGGACGCGGTGCATGTCGGCGTAACCGCCGGTCGAGAACGCGCGCAGCAGGTTCAGCGAGGCCGCTGCCTGCGTATAGGCGGCCAGCATCCGCTGCGGATCGGGAATCCGCGCCTCGGGCGTGAAGTCGAAGCCGTTGATGATGTCGCCGCGATAGCTGGGAAGCTCGACCCCGCCTATCACCTCGGTCGGCGCACTGCGCGGCTTGGCGAACTGGCCCGCCATGCGCCCGACCTTGACGATGGGCATCTGCGCGCCCCAGGTCAGCACCACGGCCATCTGCAGCAGGACCTTGAAGGTGTCGCGGATATTGTCGGCGCTGAATTCGGAAAAGCTTTCGGCGCAGTCCCCGCCCTGCAGCAGGAAGGCCCGGCCTTGGGCGGCCTGCGCCAGCTCCGCCTTCAGGCGGCGCGCTTCGCCGGCAAAGACCAGCGGCGGATAGCGGCGCAACTGCGCCTCGGCAGCCTCCAGGGCCGCCTGATCGGTATAGTCGGGCATCTGGACGCGGGGAAAGGCACGCCAACCGGCCTTGTCCCAGGATTGGGTGGCAGTCCTGCGGTTCTCCTGCGTCATGGCACGCACTCCTTGTAAAACGCTCGGAACGATATAGACGGGAACAGGGCAAAGGGGAAGGCGGACTCCGGACAGCTTAGCTCCTCTTGCGGCAGGCGAAAATCCCTGCTGATGTGGCCCGATTACGCGCGAAGACAGCCCCATGCCCTCCGAAAAACCACGCCGATTCACGTTCCTTCTGCTGGATCGCTTCACCATGCTGCCCTTCACCGCGGCGATCGAGCCCTTGCGGCTGGCCAATCGCGCCTCGGGCAGGCAGCTTTACAGCTGGCGGCTGGTGGGGCCGGGAAAGGATCAAGCGACCTGCTCGAACGGGACAAGGGTCATCCTGGACGCCTCGCTTGACGCCGAGATCGCCTCCGAACGCGACGACGTTGTCATCGTCTGCGGAGGCACCGACATCGCGCGGGAGGCAACAAAGCCCGTGCTGAATTGGCTGCGCAAGCAGGCGCGCGGCGGGGCGACGGTGGGCGCGGTCTGCACCGGCGCCTGGATCCTGGCCGAGGCGGGCCTGCTGGACGGACGCAAGGCCACGATCCACTGGGAAAACCACGACGGCTTTGCCGAGGCCTTCCCCGAGGTCGATCTGTATCGTTCGGTCTTCGTCAATGACGGCAACCGGCTGACGGCGGCGGGCGGCACGTCCTCGATAGACCTGATGCTTCACCTGATCGCCGAGGCGCATGGCGATTTCCTGGCGACCGAGGTTGCCGACCAGATGCTGCATACCGCGATCCGAACCGACCAGGACCGCCAGCGCCTGTCGATCCCGACGCGGATCGGCGTGCGCCATCCGCGCCTTGCCGCCGTGATCGCGCGCATGGAGGCGAACCTGGAGGAACCGATCAGCCCGGCGCAACTGGCGGCGGATGCGGGCATGTCCACGCGGCAGCTGGAACGGCTGTTCCGCCGTTACCTGAACCGCAGCCCCAAGCGGTACTACATGGAAACGCGACTGGCGCGGGCGCGCAACCTGCTGATGCAGACCGAACTGCCGATCATCGAGGTCGCGCTGGCATCGGGCTTTTCCAGCCCGTCGCATTTTTCCAAGTGCTACCGTGCACAGTACGGCAGCACGCCCTATCGCGAACGCGGCACCGGGGCGGCCGCCCCGACATAGGAAAGCCCCGGCGCGGGATGCCGCGCCGGGGCCTGTGTTGAACGCCGGACGGGATCAGTCCGGGAAGCTCGAATGGTTCGGGTCCAGGCCGATATGGGTGCCCAGGGCCTCCATATCCGCCAGCAGCTTGGCGGCTGCCGTGACCACATCCTCGCCTGCCGCGTCGCGCTTGGTTTCCGCGGCGCGGCGGTTGCGATGCGCATCGGCCATCATCTCGTTGAAGATCTCTTGCGTGATCTCCTCGCGACGGTGGCCGCGCTCGGCCAGAAGGCTGACCGAATCGCCGTTGATCTCGACGAAGCCTCCGGTCACCGCGAATTCCGTCGCAGCGCCGTCGGCGCCGATCACCGTGACCAGGCCCGGCCGCAGCGTGACGATAGTCGGCGCATGGCCGGGCATGGCGGTCAAGTCGCCATCCGTGCCCGGCAGGCGCACCTCGCGCACGGGAACGGAGACAAGGCTCCGTTCCGGCGACACGAGATCGAACTGCATGGTATCGGCCATCCTGCCCCCTTACGCGGCTTCAGCCGCGAGACGCTGGGCTTTCGCCTTCACCTCTTCGATGTCGCCGACCATGTAGAAGGCGGCTTCGGGCAGGTGGTCGTATTCACCGGCAACCACGGCCTTGAACGAGGCGATGGTCTTTTCCAGCGGAACCTGGACGCCGTCCGAACCGGTGAAGACCTTTGCCACGTCGAAGGGCTGCGACAGGAAGCGCTGGATTTTCCGGGCGCGGGCCACGGTCAGCTTGTCCTCTTCCGACAGTTCGTCCATGCCAAGGATGGCGATGATGTCCTGCAGCGACTTGTATTTCTGCAGAATACCCTGGACGTCGCGGGCGACCTGATAGTGCTCCTCGCCCACGACGGCGGGGTCGAGGATACGGCTGTTCGAGTCTAGCGGGTCCACGGCCGGGTAGATGCCCAGTTCCGAGATCGCACGCGACAGAACGGTCGTGGCGTCGAGGTGGGCGAAGGTCGTGGCAGGCGCGGGGTCGGTCAGGTCGTCGGCCGGAACGTAGACGGCCTGGATCGAGGTGATCGAGCCGTTCTTGGTCGAGGTGATGCGTTCCTGCATCGCGCCCATGTCGGTGGCCAGCGTCGGCTGATAGCCCACGGCGGACGGGATCCGGCCCAACAGGGCCGACACTTCGGAACCGGCCTGCGTGAAGCGGAAGATGTTGTCCACGAAGAACAGAACGTCCGTCCCCGTCGCGTCACGGAACTGCTCGGCCACGGTCAGGCCGGTCAGGGCGACACGCATCCGGGCTCCCGGAGGCTCGTTCATCTGGCCATAGACCAGGGCCACCTGGCTTTCCGCCAGGTTGTCCGGCTTGATGACGCCCGATTCCACCATCTCGTGGTAAAGGTCGTTGCCCTCGCGGGTCCGTTCGCCAACGCCCGCGAACACGGAATAGCCCGAGTGCACCTTGGCGATGTTGTTGATCAGTTCCATGATCAGAACCGTCTTGCCGACGCCGGCGCCGCCGAACAGGCCGATCTTGCCGCCCTTGGAATAGGGGGCGAGCAGGTCGATGACCTTGATGCCGGTGACCAGGATCTCGGACGAGGTCGCCTGCTGCGAGAATTCCGGGGCAGGCTGGTGGATGGCGCGACGCTCGGCCACGGCCAGGGGGGCGCCCTCGTCGACGGGCTCGCCCACGACGTTCAGGATGCGACCCAGGGTCACGTCGCCGACCGGCACGGTGATCGGGCCGCCGGTGTCGGTCACGCGCTCGCCGCGGACCAGACCTTCGGTCGAGTCCATGGCGATGGTGCGGACGGTGTTCTCGCCAAGATGCTGGGCCACTTCCAGGATCAGCTTCTTGCCGTTGTTGGTGGTTTCCAGCGCGTTCAGGATCGCGGGCAGGTGATTGTCGAACTGCACGTCAACGACGGCGCCGATCACCTGCGTGATTTTACCAGTGGCCTCTGCCATGTCTTAAACCCCTTCGTGTCAGAGCGCCTCGGCGCCCGAAATGATTTCGATGAGTTCCTTGGTGATCGCAGCCTGACGCGAGCGGTTGTACTCGGTCGTCAGACGGTCGATCATCTCGCCCGCGTTGCGCGTGGCGTTGTCCATGGCCGTCATCCGCGCCCCCTGTTCGGAGGCCGCATTTTCCAGAAGCGCCGCAAAGACCTGCGTCGCGACCGAACGCGGCAGCAGGTCGGTCAGGATCGCCTCCTCGCCGGGTTCGTAATCGTACAGCGCCGAGGCACCGCCGATCGCTTCGCCCTCGGGCATCTCGGCCGGGATGATCTGGCGCGCGGTCGGAACCTGGCTGATCACCGATTCGAAGCGATTGTAGAACAGCGTCGCCACGTCGAAGTCGCCGGCCTCGAAGCGGTCCAGCACGTTGTCGGCGATGTCGCGGGCATTCTCATAGCCCAGGCGCTTCACCTCGGACATGTCGACATGTCCGACGAACAGGCTGCCGTATTCGCGCTTCAGCTGCTCGCGGCCCTTCTTGCCGACGGTCAGGATCGCGACGTCCTTGCCCTGCCCCCGCAGACGGTCGGCATGCTGCCGCGCCAGCTTGACGATGGTGCTGTTGAAGCCGCCGGCTAGGCCGCGCTCCGAGGTCATCACGACCAGCAGATACTTCTGGTCGGCGCCCGTCCCGGCCAGCAGGCGCGGCGCCGATTCCGAGCCGGCCGCATTCGCGGTCAGCCCGGCCATCACCGCCGCCATCCGGTCGGCATAGGGACGCGCGGCTTCCGCCGCGTCCTGCGCACGGCGCAGCTTCGCGGCGGCGACCATCTGCATCGCCTTCGTGATCTTCCGCGTGTTCTTGACGCTTCCGATCCGGTTCTTGAGATCCTTGAGACTGGGCATCTATTCCCCCTCTCAGGCGCGGGTCTTGTTGTATGCGTCCAGAGCGGCCTTGATCGCTTCTTCCAGATCGCCCGAGACCTTGCGGTCGTTGCGGGTAATGTCGTCCAGCAGGTCGGCCTTCTGGTTGCGCAGGAACTGGATCAGCCCGTCTTCCCAGGCGACCACATCCTTGACCGGAACGTAGTCGATATAGCCCTTGGTGCCGGCATAGATGACGATCACGATCTCGGCGTTGGTCAACGGCCGGTACTGCGGCTGCTTCATCAGCTCGGTCAGGCGCGAACCGCGGTTCAGCAGACGCTGCGTCGCGGCATCGAGGTCCGAACCGAACTGCGCGAAGGCCGCCATCTCGCGGTACTGGGCCAGTTCCAGCTTGACCGGACCGGCGACGGATTTCATCGCCTTGGTCTGGGCAGCCGAGCCCACGCGGGAAACGGACAGACCGGTGTTCACGGCCGGACGGATGCCCTGGAAGAACAGTTCGGTTTCCAGGAAGATCTGGCCGTCGGTGATCGAGATCACGTTGGTCGGGATATAGGCCGATACGTCGCCCGCCTGCGTCTCGATGATCGGCAGCGCGGTCAGCGAGCCTGCGCCATTGGCCTCGTTCAGCTTGGCCGAACGCTCCAGCAGGCGCGAGTGCAGGTAGAACACGTCGCCCGGATAGGCTTCACGCCCGGGCGGACGGCGCAGCAGCAGCGACATCTGGCGATAGGCCACGGCCTGCTTGGACAGGTCGTCATAGATGATCAGCGCGTCCATGCCGTTGTCGCGGAAGTATTCGCCGATCGCGGTGCCCGAATAGGGCGCCAGGAACTGCATCGGCGCGGGGTCCGAGGCGGTCGCGGCCACGACGGTCGTGTAGGCCATGGCGCCGGTTTCTTCCAGCTTCTTGACCAGCTGGGCGACGGTCGAACGCTTCTGACCCACGGCGACGTAGATGCAGTGCAGCGTCTTCATGCCCTCGGCCTCGCGGCCGTTGTAGTTCTGCTGGTTCAGGATCGTGTCCAGCACGATGGCGGTCTTGCCGGTCTGGCGGTCGCCGATGATCAGCTCGCGCTGGCCGCGGCCGACGGGGATCATGGCGTCCACCGACTTGAGGCCCGTGGCCATCGGCTCGTGCACCGACTTGCGCGGCATGATGCCCGGAGCCTTGACGTCGGCGATGCGGCGCTCGGTGTAGTCGATCGGGCCCTTGCCGTCGATCGGGTTGCCAAGCGCGTCCACGACGCGGCCCAGCAGGCCCTTGCCGACGGGCACGTCCACGATGGACCGCGTGCGCTTGACGGTGTCGCCTTCCTTGATGTCGCGGTCGTCGCCGAAGATCACGATGCCGACGTTGTCGGTTTCAAGGTTCAGCACCATCCCCCGGACGCCGCCGGGAAATTCCACCATTTCGCCGGCCTGCACCTTGTCCAGGCCATAGACACGCGCGATGCCGTCGCCCACGGACAGCACCTGGCCGACCTCGGCCACCTCGGCCTCCTGGCCGAAATTCCTGATCTGATCCTTGAGGATGGCCGAGATTTCGGCAGCCTGGATTCCCATTATCCGACCTCTTTCATAGCATTCTGGAGGGAGGCGAGCTTCGAGCGGATCGAGCTGTCGATCATCTGCGAGCCCAGCTTGACGATCATGCCGCCGATGAGGGTCTCATCGACGCGCGTGTTCAGTTTGATTTTCTTGCCCGACTTCGCGGCCAGCGTTTCGCGCAGGCGCGCCTGCTGGTCGTCGGTCAGCGCCACGGCGCTCGTGACATCGGCGGTCATCTCGCCACGCTCTTCGGCGATCAGGGCCTGCAAGCGGCGCACCAGTTGCGGCAGCACGAACAGGCGGCGGTTCCGGGCCATCAGTTGCAGCGTGTTCGCCAGGACCGGCGAAAAGCCCATTCGCTGCGCCAGCGCGGCAATGGCGCGGGACTGCTGTTCGCGCGAATAGATGGGCGAATTGATCAGGTCGCGCAGATCGGCGCTGTCGTCCAGCGCCGCGCGCAGATCCTCGGCCTGCTGGGCCAGAGCGTCCAGCCCCCCGTCATCCTTGACGATATCGAAGACGGCCTGCGCATAGCGCCCGGCGATGCTCTGGGACATGGAAACAGAGTTGGCCACGGTCATCCTTTACGGTTTGCGCAAACCCCGCCGGCGGGCCGGCGATCCTGCCGGTCTGTCGCGGGGTGCGGGTCGCATTCGCACGGCTTTCGGGAGGCCGTTGTGAAATCTGCGGCGTCCTTAGCAGGTGAAACCGGCTCGGGCAACCGGCTAGAATACGGAAATGAGAAGGATTGCGACCTTCGGATCGGGACGATTCAGGGCGCAGGGGAAAGCGGGACGGCGGATGCGAAAAACCGAGGCCGTCATGGCCTGCCAGCAGGACCCTCACCCCAGCCATGAACAACCCGGGGTGGACGGCCGCCCTTGCGGTCGGCACGCCACGCCGGGCGCACTGGCTACGATACAAGGCAGGCTTTTTCCGGTTCGGGTCACGATCGGCACGGCGAAACGGAAGACTTGTTAACAACAGGCTACCAGGTACACCCCCTGATATATGCGACTTCGCTGCAGTGCGGCAGTTCACCTTATGGACAGGTTTCGCCTGATTCGACCGCGGGTTCCGGTCGCTCCTTCTGGAGATGCTGCAAGTTTCGTCCCAGCGGCGCGCGCGATGGCCGCGGTCTGGCGACCCCGTCCAGGATCTCCAGCGGGCTTGGGACATGGACGCGCCGGTCGGGACCCATCGGGGCGCGGACCTGCTTGGAAAGCTCGATCAGCACCACGCCCGCGATCAGCACCCGGCTGATGCGCGTGCCCGTGCGTTCCCACATCTGCGCGCTGCCCAGCCAGAAGCGGCGGTCCGAGGGCGGGATATAGACGGCCGAGCCATGCCAGTCCGGCACGAAGCCCGCGCGGCGGGCCTGTGTCTCGATCTGTCCGCTGGTATAGCTGCGGCCAAAGCCGAAGGGCGTGCGGTCGGACGCCGCCCACAGCCCCGCGCGGTTCGGCACCATGACCATCATCCGCCCGCCGGGACCCAGCACCCGCCAGGCCTCGGCCAGCAGGGCGGCGGGATCGTCGCTGGTTTCCAGCCCGTGCAGGATCACCAGCCGGTCCACGCTGCCGGTTTCCAGCGGCCAGGCGGTTTCGTCGCAGAGCACGCTGTGGTTCGGCATTCCCGCCGGCCACGCCATCACGCCTTGCGGTCCTGGCATCAGGGCGGTGACGCGCCGGGCCGTCGGCAGATACGGCCTCAGCATCGGGGCGGCGAAACCGAAGCCCGCGACATTCATGCCGGTGCAGCCCGCCGGCGGCCAGCGCGTCACCAGCCGGTCGCGCAGGATGCGCTGCACGACGCGCCCGAGCGCGCGCTGATAATAGAAGCTGCGAAGATCCGCGATATCGTGGTGCATTGCGCCCCAGCCCAGCTTTTGTCAGGCTCGACCTCATCACAGGAAGAGGGTTTTGCCAATGCCGCTGGAATTGGTCACATTGCGTTGCCTGAAGGACAATTACGCCTATCTGCTGCATGGCGAGGAAGGCACGGTCCTGATCGACGCGCCCGAGGCCGCGCCGATCCTGCGCGAGCTTGCGGAGCGGGACTGGAGCCTGTCGGCGATCCTGCTGACCCACCATCACGCCGACCATACCGATGGCGTGGCCGGGATCGTGCGCGACACCGGCGCGATGGTGATCGGCGCGGCAGCCGATGCGCACCGCCTGCCGCCGCTGGATCTGCGCGTCGCCCCGGGCGAGCCGCTGGAGGCCCTGGGCGAGCCCGTCGAGATCATCGACGTCTCAGGCCATACGGTCGGCCATGTCGCCTTCCATTTCCCCCAGTCGGGCGTGGCCTTCACTGCCGACAGCCTGATGGCGCTTGGCTGTGGCCGCCTGTTCGAGGGAACGGCCGCGATGATGTGGGACAGCCTACAGCGCCTGAACGCCCTGCCCGCCGAGACGCTGATCTGCTCGGGCCACGACTATTGCGCGGGCAACGGCGCCTTCGCACTGTCGGTCGATCCCGGCAACCAGGGGTTGCGCGACCGGCTGAAGGCCGTGCAGGAGGCCCGCCAGCCCTGCGCGCCCGCCCCGCTTGCCCTGGAACGCGACACCAACCCCTTCCTGCGCGTCGCCGCATTGCGCCCGTCCCTGGGCATGGAGAACGCCTCGGACGCCGAGGTTTTCGCGCGGCTGCGATCCATGAAGGACGCGTTCTGACAGGTCCGTGAAGGCGCCGTTCCGGGGGTCGCGCTTGAAATCCGCCCAGGGGCGCATCACATCTGCCTCAACTGTGGGAAAATCGCGGCATCCGCGTGAAAAAGCACTTGATGCCGGCTGATTTCCACCAAATCTTAACTGTATCGTGACAGTCTGGGCAGGTGGGTACAAGATATGCCCATACCGCCAGTCGACTGGACAGGAGACGACCGTGCCAAGTTTCTCGACTTCCCTGGAACAGGCCATTCACCAGGCGCTTGCACTGGCGAACGAACATCGACACGAGCTTGCAACGCTTGAACACCTGCTGCTGGCCCTGACCGAGGAACCGGACGCGGTCAAGGTGATGCGGGCCTGCAATGTCGATCTGGATGAATTGCGCAAGCTGCTGATCGACTTCATCGAAGACGATCTTTCGACCCTCATCACCGATGTCGAAGGGTCCGAGGCCGTGCCGACTGCCGCGTTCCAGCGGGTGATCCAGCGCGCGGCCATCCATGTCCAAAGCTCGGGCCGGCAAGAGGTAACGGGCGCCAACGTGCTGGTCGCGATCTTTGCGGAACGCGAATCCAACGCCGCCTTCTTCCTGCAGGAAATGGACATGACCCGTTACGACGCGGTCAACTTCATCGCGCATGGCGTGGCGAAGAACCCGTCCTTCAACGAATCCCGCAAGGTCGTGGGGTCCGACGAACCCGAACAGAAGCAGGCCGAGACCGCTCAGGAGTCCAAGGACGAGACTGCCCTTGGCAAGTACTGCGTCGACCTGAACGCCAAGTCCAAGAAGGGCGACGTTGACCCGCTGATCGGCCGCGAGGCCGAGGTCGAGCGCGCCATCCAGGTCCTGTGCCGCCGCCGAAAGAACAACCCGCTGCTGGTGGGCGATCCGGGGGTGGGCAAGACCGCCATCGCCGAAGGCCTTGCGCTGAAGATCACGCGGGGCGAGACGCCGGACGTGCTGGCGGGCGCCACCATCTTCTCGCTGGACATGGGCGCGCTGCTGGCGGGGACCCGCTATCGCGGCGACTTCGAGGAACGCCTGAAGGCCGTCGTGAAGGAGCTTGAGAACCATCCCGACGCGATCCTGTTCATCGACGAGATCCACACCGTGATCGGTGCCGGGGCGACCTCGGGCGGCGCGATGGATGCCTCGAACCTGCTGAAGCCCGCGCTTGCGGGCGGCAAGCTGCGCTGCATGGGCTCGACCACCTACAAGGAATATCGGCAGCACTTCGAAAAGGACCGGGCGTTGTCGCGGCGGTTCCAGAAGATCGACGTGAACGAGCCCTCGGTGGCCGATACCATCAAGATCCTGATGGGCTTGAAGCCCAGTTTCGAGAAGCACCACGACCTGCGCTATACCAACGACGCGATCAAGTCGGCGGTGGAACTGGCCAGCCGCTATATCAACGACCGCAAGCTGCCCGACAGCGCCATCGACGTGATCGACGAGGCGGGCGCGGCCCAGCACCTGGTCAGCGAAAGCAAGCGCCGCAAGACGATTTCGCCGAAGGAGATCGAGGCCGTCGTGGCCAAGATCGCCCGCATCCCGCCCAAGAACGTCAGCAAGGACGATGCCGAGGTTCTGCGCGACCTGGAAGCGACCCTGAAGCGCGTGGTCTTCGGCCAGGATGCGGCGATCACCGCGCTGTCCTCGGCCATCAAGCTGGCGCGGGCGGGCCTGCGCGAGCCCGAGAAGCCCATCGGCAACTATCTGTTCGCGGGGCCCACGGGCGTCGGCAAGACCGAGGTTGCGAAGCAGCTGGCTTCGACCCTGGGCGTGGAACTGCTGCGCTTCGACATGTCGGAATACATGGAGAAGCACGCCGTTTCCCGCCTGATCGGCGCGCCTCCGGGCTATGTGGGCTTTGATCAGGGCGGCATGCTGACCGACGGCGTGGACCAGCACCCGCATTGCGTGCTGCTGCTGGACGAGATCGAGAAGGCGCATCCGGATGTCTACAACATCCTGCTGCAGGTGATGGACCACGGAAAACTGACTGATCACAACGGCCGGCAGGTGGATTTCCGCAACGTGATCCTGATCATGACCTCGAATGCGGGCGCGTCCGACATGCAGAAGGCCGCGATCGGCTTCGGTCGCGACAAGCGCGAAGGCGAGGATACCGCCGCCATCGAGCGGACCTTCACGCCCGAGTTCCGCAACCGCCTGGACGCGATCATCAGCTTTGCGCCGCTGTCGCGCGAGGTGGTGGTCCATGTGGTCGAGAAGTTCGTGCTGCAGCTTGAAGCGCAGCTCATGGATCGCAACGTCCATATCGAACTGACGCCCGAGGCCGCCGACTGGCTGGCCGAAAAGGGCTATGACGACAAGATGGGCGCCCGTCCCCTGGGCCGCGTGATCCAGGAGAACATCAAGAAGCCGCTGGCCGAGGAACTGCTGTTCGGCCGGTTGACCAAGGGCGGCGTGGTCCGCGTGAAGATCGAAGACGACAAGCCCGTCTTCGATATCACCGGCCCCGACGCTCCGCGCATCGGCAAGTCGAAGACTCCGCTGCTGACGGCGGACTGATCGCCGCGCCTTATCCCGAAGCCCCGCCTCGACCCTGTCGCGGCGGGGCTTTCCTTTGGGATCAGCAGGCGCTGCGTACCAGCCTGTCTTGCAAGCCCCCGCTGCAGGGGGTGACCAGACGCGCGGGGATCAGACCCCGCAAGGCGTTCCCCATCAGAAGAGGACCCTCCATCAGGTCATCGGGCGTCAGCATCGCTTCGAGCGCCCTGCCCTCCTCGATCAGCGCGGCCCTCAGCACGCCCGGCAGCAAGCCGCAGGCCAAGGGCGGCGTCAGCAGGCGACCATCCCGGCAGAGGAACAGGTTGGTGATCGTTCCCTCGCAGACCTCGCCCCGCTCATTCAGCAAGATCGTCTCGTCGATGCCGTCAGGCATCGCCGCCCTCGCCCGGTCGTAGATCGGCCGGTTCGAGGTCTTGATTCGCACCCAAGCGTCCCCGCTGTCGATCCGCACGCCCGAGATATCGACCCGCCATTCAGGGGGATGGGCTGGCAGCGGCTGATGCACCAGCTCGACCGCGCCGTCGCCCGCAACGCTCAGCCGCAGGCGCAGCGCCTTGCCCGCCGGCAGGCGGGACAGCCGATCCAGCACCTGCTTTTCGTCCAGCGGAAAGCCGACCGCCACGCAGTCGCGCCGCAACCGCTGCAGGTGCAAGGGCCACAGCCGGATGCGGCCGTCCGCATCCCGCCGCATCGTTTCGATGACGGTCAGCCCTTCGGGGAGAGGTCCAGGAATGCGGCCTTGCAAGATGCTTCCTCTCCTTCCGGTCCGGCGCCTGTGGCATGGGTTATGCCGCCGCGACCGTCACCGCAAGCGAACGGCTACCGGACACCGTGTCCGCCCCGCCGGGTCCGCCGCAGCGATTGCGCCGCAGTGGCTGCCGCGAGATGCGTCCTCCCGCCCGGCCATGATCCTCCATGGCACGGATCTTCGGGGCGCCCGCGATCGAACGGCAAGGAAACCGCGCAGGCAGGACATCGGTCAGGCGCCCCCCCGGCGGAAGCGGCCGGCCCGTCCGCAACCGCCGTTCAGGCTAACTTGGCGGCCTTGGCCTTGGCCGCCAGGTCGCGCGCGATGGCGAAGGCGCCCTTGATGCGGTCGGCATCCGTCTTCCAGTCGCGGGCCACGAAGATCTTGTTGTCGGTGACTTTGGCCTGCCCGTGCTGGTCGGTCAGGAATTCGACCAGCCCCGCAGGGTTGGGGAACTTGTCCAAGTGGAACTGGATGGTCGCCCCCTTGGGTCCCGCGTCAAGCCGCGCGATATTGGCCCGCTTGGCCATCGCCTTGATGCGGATGACCAGAAGCAGGGTGTTCACCTCTCTGGGCAGTTCCCCGAAGCGGTCGATCAGTTCAGCGGCAAAGCCTTCCAGTTCCACCTTGGTCGTGAGGCCGGACAGGCGCCGGTACAATCCAAGCCGCACATCCAGGTCAGGGATGTAGTTTTCCGGGATCGTGACTGGCACGCCCAGGTTCAGCTGCGGCGCCCATTCGTCTTCTGGCGTGCCCTCGATCTCGCCCGATTTCAGCTTGGCGATCGTCTCCTCCAGCATCTGCTGGTAAAGTTCGAAGCCGACCTCCTTGATATGGCCCGACTGCTCCTCGCCCAGCAGGTTGCCGGCCCCGCGCAGGTCCAGATCCTGGCTGGCGAGGTTGAAGCCCGCGCCGAGCCCGTCGATCGACCCCAGGAACTTCAGCCGGCGCATGGCCTGCGGCGTCAGCGGCTGGCGCGGCTTGGTGGTCAGATAGCAATAGGCCCGGGTCTTGGAACGGCCCACGCGCCCCCGGATCTGGTAAAGCTGCGCCAGCCCGAACATGTCGGCGCGCCAGACGATCATCGTGTTGGCGGTCGGGATGTCCAGGCCGCTTTCCACGATGGTCGTGGCCAGCAGCACGTCATGGCTGCCGTCGTAGAAGGCATTCATCCGCTGGTCCAGATCGCCCGCCGCAAGCTGGCCGTGGGCGACGACATAGCTGACCTCGGGCATGTTTTCCTGCAGCCAGTGCTCGACTTCCGGCAGGTCGGTCAGGCGCGGGACGACGAAGAAGCTTTGCCCACCCCGATATTTCTCTCGAAGCAGGGCCTCTCGGACGGTCACGCTGTCGAATTCGCTGACATAGGTGCGGATCGACAGGCGGTCCACCGGCGGCGTGCCGATCACCGACAGGTCGCGCACGCCGGTCAGGGACAGTTGCAGCGTGCGCGGGATGGGGGTGGCGGTCAGCGTCAGGACATGGATGTCGCTGCGCAACTCCTTCAGGCGTTCCTTGTGGGCCACGCCGAAATGCTGCTCCTCGTCGATGATCAGCAGGCCGAGGTTCTTGAACCGGACCCCCTTGGCCAGCACCGCATGGGTGCCGACGACAATATCGACCGTGCCGTCGGACAGCCCCTCGCGCGTTTTGGCCGCATCCTTCGCGCTGACAAAGCGCGACAGCGGCCGCACGCAGATCGCCGTGCCGCGGAAGCGTTCGGCGAAGGTCTTGAAATGCTGCCGCGCCAGCAGCGTGGTGGGCGCAACGACCGCGACCTGCATCCCCTGGCTGGCGGCGATGAAGGCCGCGCGCATCGCGACCTCGGTCTTGCCGAAGCCCACGTCGCCCACGATCAGCCGGTCCATCGGGCGGCCGGCGGAGAGATCCTCGACCACGTCGTCGATGGCGGACAACTGGTCGTCGGTCTCGCTGTAGGGGAAGCGGGCGGCGAATGCCTGCCAATCGTGATCCTCCGGCTCCAGCACCGGGGCCGCGCGCAGCAGGCGTTCGGCGGCGACCCGCATCAGCTTGTCGGCGATCAGCTTGATGCGTTCCTTGAGGCGGGCTTTCCGCGCCTGCCAGGCCCCGCCGCCAAGCCGGTCCAGCAGGCCTTCCTCGTGCCCGTAGCGGCTGAGCAGCTCGATATTCTCGACCGGCAGGTAAAGGCGATCCCCGCCCGCATATTCCAGCGCCACGCAGTCATGCGGAACGCCCATGGCCTTGATCGTCTCAAGGCCTGTATAGCGACCGATGCCGTGCTCGACATGGACAACCAGATCGCCCGGCGACAGGCTGGTGGTGTCCTTCAGGAAATTGTCGGCCCGGCGCTTCTTCTTCGCCCCCCGGATCAGCCGGTCGCCCAGCACGTCCTGTTCCGAAATCACGGCCAGCTTGCCAAGCGCCTGCCCGTCGGCGACGAAGCCTTCGTCCAGCGGCCAGACCGCAAGGCCGACCGTGCCGGGCTTGTCGGCCAGTTCGCGGATGTCGCCGATGGCCTTGCTGCCCGTCATCCCTTCATCGGCCAGAAGGCCCGACAGGCGCTCCCGCGCCCCGTCCGAGAAGCTTGCGATCACAACCCGGTGATCCTTGGAAAGGGCCTTCACATGGTCGGCCAAGGCTTTGAACAGGTTGATGCTTTCAGCCTGCCGTTCCGGCGCGAAGTTGCGCCCGACGCGTCCACCCGCATCCAGCACCCCCGGCCCCGGCGGCTGCGGTAGGACCGTCAAGCGCAGCGTGCGGTGGCGCGACAGCCAGTCGTTCCACTCGTCCTCGGCCGGGAACATACGGTCGGGCGGCACGGGCTTGTAGACCGTGTCGCTGCGGCCCTTGGCGGCCATTGCGGCGCGGCGCGCCTCGAACTGTTCGCGGATCATGCCGCGCCGGGCGTCGATCACCTGCCCCACATGGTCGTCCAGCGCCACCGAGGCGCCGGGCAGATAGTCGAACAGGCTTTCCATCCGGTCGTGGAACCAGGGCAGCCAGTGTTCCATCCCCGCCGTCTTGCGGCCCGTGCTGACGCTTTCATAAAGTGGGTCGTTCGTGCCGCCGCCATATTCCGTGCGGTAGTTCTGGCGAAAGCGGGTGATCGCGTCCTCGTCCAGGATCACCTCGGACATGGGCGCAAGCTCGATCCGCGACAGCTTTTCGGTGGTGCGCTGCGTTTCGGTGTCAAACCTGCGCGCGCCGTCCAGCACGTCGCCGAACAGATCCAGCCGCACGGGACCGGATTCGCCCGGCGGGAAGATGTCGATGATGCCGCCCCGCACGGCATAGTCGCCCGGCTCCGTCACGGTGGGCGATTGCGAAAAGCCCATCCGGACCAGGAAATCGCGAAGCGCGCCTTCGTTGATGCGATCGCCCACGCGGGCGACGAAGCTCGCGTCGGCGACCAGATTGCGCGCGGGCACCCGCTGCAGCACGGCGTTCAGCGTGGTCAGCAGCACGAAGGGCCCCTTGACCGCCCCCTGCGCCAGCCCGGCCAGCGTCGCCATGCGCGCGGCCTGGATGTCGGGCGAGGGAGAGACGCGGTCATAGGGCGTCGTATCCCATGCCGGGAAATCCAGCACCGCAAGGTCCGGCGCCATGAAGGCCAGCGCCGCGCGCATTGCGGCCATGCGACGGTCGTCGCGGGCGATGTGGATCACGGGGGCGCCACGCGCGGCCTCGCGCGCGATCAGGGCGGCGTCATAGCCTTCGGGCGCGCCGGAAAGAATAAGGTGTTCGGCCATGGGGGTCAGGTAAAGCGCCACGCGGCGGAGTCAAGTTCAGAAGCCGTAGGGATGAACCAGGGACCACAGCGCCCCCCACATCGCCGTGACGGCCACCGCCGCCATGGACAGCGCCGTGACCAGCCGCCGATGGATGACCATGCGCCGCACGGCCTCGGCCGCGGCCTTGGGGATCGGCTGCGCCCCCTGCTCGGCGGCCTCCAGCAGCGGCAGCAGGCGGCGGGCCAGGGTCACGCGCATCCAGAACAGGATCGCGAAGGGCAGAAGCAGCAGGAAGGCCGCCAACGCCAGTTCCAGCGCATAGCCGATGCCCAGGATCGCCAGGGAGGTCAGCACGAACCCTGTCAGCCCCAGGAAAACCGCCCCCTCGCGCGCGCCAAGCCGCCAGCGTGGCAGCAGCAGCGACAACCAATCCAGCAGGTGCAGCATGGCGGGGGATTCGCCCTCGCCCGCCTTGACCGCCATGCGGGCGCGGCTGACGATCTCGGTCGGGACGCCGATCACGCTGCGGCCGGCCACGGACCAGGTGCCGATCACCACGAGCCAATACCAGACCGTGCCAAAGGACCTGCTGTCCAGAAAGCCGATCAGGCTGTCGAATTGAGGCACGCGGGCTTCCTTGTCCTTGGTCGCGGGCGACCTTAGAACGGTGACGGGCAAAGGAAAAGCCGTCCCTCGCCCGGACATGAAGGAGCCTGCCATGCCGACGCCGACCATCGCCCCCTTCCCCGCCTCGCGGCTGCGCCGCCTGCGCCGCACGCCCGCGATCCGCGCCATGGTGTCGGAATGCGACGTGACGCCCGCGAACCTGATCTGGCCGATCTTCGTGACCGAGGTTCCGGGGGCCGAGGGCGAGATCGGGTCCATGCCCGGCGTCGAGCGCCTGACGCTGGACGGTGCGCGCCGCGCGGCGGAACGGGCCGCAACACTGAACATCCCGGCCATCTGCATCTTTCCCCATTCGGACCAGGATCTTAAGACCGAAACCTGCGAACGCGCATGGGACCCCGACAATATCGGCAACCGCGCCATCCGGGCTGTCAAGGAAACCGTGCCGGAACTGGCGGTGATGACGGACATCGCGCTGGACCCCTATAACGCCAATGGCCACGACGGCATCGTCGTGAACGGCGAGATCCTGAACGACGAGACGGTCGAGGCCCTGGTCCGCATGGCCCTGGTCCAGGCGGAAAGCGGGGCGGACATCCTGGGCCCCAGCGACATGATGGACGGGCGCATCGGCGCGCTGCGGGCGGCGCTGGAAAAGGCGGGACACAAGCACACGGCGATCCTGTCCTATGCGGCCAAGTTCGCCTCCAGCTTCTATGGCCCGTTCCGGGACGCGGTCGGCGCCTCGGGGCGGCTGGTGGGCGACAAGAAGACCTACCAGGTCAACCCCGCCAACCGCGGAGAGGCGATCCGCTGCGTCGCCCGCGACCTGGCCGAGGGCGCGGACATGGTCATGGTCAAGCCGGGCATGCCCTATCTGGACATCTGCCGCGCGGTTAAGGACCAGTTCGGCGCGCCCACCTTCGCCTATCAGGTCAGCGGCGAATACGCGATGCTGGAGGGCGCGATCCGCAACGGCTGGCTGTCGCGGGACGCGATGTTCGAAAGCCTGCTGTGCTTCCGCCGCGCGGGCTGCGACGGGATCCTCACCTATTTCGCGCCGCTGGTGGCCGAGGCGATCGCGGCGCGCGCCTGACGGGCAGGCGGTCTGTCGCCCGGGCCCTTGCGGGGCGGGTGACAGATCGCCCGAAATCTCCTAACATCCGCCCCAAAATGCCGGGTCATCCGGCGCGACAAAAGCGGGGCAAGTGATGAGCAGAGATTTTCAGGCCAGGGTCGGCCGTCGCATGGTGCTGAAGGGCGCGGCCGGGACCGCCGCCCTGGCCTTGGCGGGCTGCAGCAACGCGGTCGGCACCAATGCGGGCGCGCAGCTTGATGCGCGGGTCGATGCGACGCATCAGTATCTGATCCAGAACTATCCGTCCGCGCAGTCGCTGGTGCAGAACGCGCGCGGCGTGCTGTACATGCCCCTGATGACCGAGGCCGCGCTTGGCGTGGGTGGCGCCTATGGCCAGGGCGCGCTGCGGATCGGCGGGGCGACGGTGGATTACTATTCCGCGACCCGCGCGACGGTGGGTTTCCAGGCAGGCGCGCAGCAATATGCGCATGTGCTGATCTTCCAGACGGATGCCGCGCTGTCGTCGTTCCGCGCGTCGCCCGGCTGGCTGGCCGGGGCCAATGCCTTCTACGCGATCCCCCAGGGCGGCATGGCGCTTGGCGCCGACACCATCACCGCGCAACTGCCGGTGGTCGCGATGATCTTCGGCCAGGCGGGGCTGATGGCGGGCGCATCCATCGAGGGCACGAAATACACCCGCGTCATTCCGTCCGAGATCCCGACGCTGGGCTTCGGCGGCATGGGCCTGCCGCAGATGCCCCAGATGCCGCAGATGGGCTAACCCGAGGTCAAGTGACGCAGCCCGTGCGTGACATCGGCGCGCACGGCCAGCCGCAGGGCGGGTTCGTCCCCCGCCCGCAGCGCGGCCAGGATCATCCGGTGATGGCGCGGCGGCTCGTTCCGCTTCACCCGGCCATAAAGCGCCCGCATCGTCGGGCCCAACTGCAGCCAGATCGTTTCCAGCATGGCCAGCATCGCCGGGGCCTGCGCGCGCAGATACAGCATCCGGTGGAATTCCAGGTTGCAGCGGATATAGCCGACCGCGTCATGGTTCTCGACCGCGTCCGCGATCCGCGCGTTCATCTGCGCCAGCCGGTCGATCAGCGCGAAATGCGCGCGTGGAAGGGCGCGGGCCGCCAGTTCCGGCTCGATCAGGGCGCGCAGGGCGGCCAGTTCCTCGATCCGGTCGTCCGACAGCGCAGGCGTGGTCACGCGGCCCGAGGCTGACAGGGTCAGCGCCCCTTCGGCCACCAGGCGGCGCACGGCCTCGCGTGCCGGGGTCATCGACAGGTGGTATTCGCGGGCGATGCCGCGCAGGGTCAGCGCCTTGCCCGGCGGCAGTTCGCCCAGCATGATCCGGCTGCGCAGGTTGCGATACAGCTTCTCGTGGGCGGAAGGATCGGTCGGGCGTGCGGGCGCGTTCATGGCCTGCTTTGTGATCACAAATACTCGGCGCGTCAATCCCCCGCCGGGTCACGGAACTGCCAGGCCATCAGATCCGCCCCGTGCCGCCGCAGCCAGTCGCGGTGGCGCGCATAATCCGGCATCAGCGCCGCCACTGCCGCCCAGAAGCGGGGCGAATGGTCCATGTGCCGCAGGTGGGCGACCTCATGGGCCGCGACATAGTCAAGCACCGCAGGCGGCGCCATCGCCAGCCGCCAGGAAAACATCAGCCGCCCGTCGGAGGTGCAGCTGCCCCAGCGGGACCGCGTGTCGCGCAGCACGATGGCCCGGAAGGAACGGCCAAGCGCCGCCGCATGACGGTCGCAGGCGGCGCGCAGGTGCTGCATGGCGAGATGCTTCAGGAAGGCCTGCACCACCGGAGCGGGCCGACGGGCGGCGGGCAGCAGCAGCGCCTCGCCCTTGATCCCGGCCACCCGGACGGCGGCGGGGGTAAGGGTCAGCATCGACCCCGAAACCGGCAGGGCGACCCCATGGCGCACGATGCTGGGCGCGGGCCGCCGCTCGGACGCCTGCAGCAGCCAGCGTGACTTCGACTCGGCAAAGGCCGCTCCGTCCGCCAGCGCCACATGCGCAGGCAGCGTCAGCACGACCGGGCCGCCGTCGCGCGGCACCCGCAGCGTCATCCGCCGCGCCCGGGCCGACCGCCGCCAGGTGATCCGCATTCCGTTGCCGATGGTAAACGCCTCGGCCATCCCCATGCCCTTGCCCTGCCGGTACATTGCCGTCAGAAAAGCCTTTGACACCCCCCGGCACCTGTGGCAGGGGGACCACCGATTTCCCTAAACGCGGCGGAAGGAGAAAGCCATGCCCAAAGAGGAATGGGGCACGAAACGCCTGTGCCCGCACTGTGCAACGCGGTTCTATGACCTGCAGGCCAATCCGATGACCTGCCCCGCCTGCGGGAACACGTTCACGCTGGAAAGCCTGACCGACTCGCGCGGCAAGACGCTGGTCACCGAAAAGACCGCCGTTCGCGAAGACGATGACCTGGTCGACGAGGACGAGGATCTGGGCGACGATGCCGGCGATCTGGACGACGACCTGCTGGAGGAAGACGATGACGACGGCGACGTGTCGCTGGACGACATCGCGGACGTCGCCGACAACGACGAGGAATAAGACGAAAAGGCCGGTCCAGCGACCGGCCTTTTTGCTGCGGCGACAGCAGGTTGGGCCTTGCGGCGGGATCGCCCGGCGATGAAGGCCGCCCCTGCGCTGCCGTCACTCAGTTGAAGGTATGCACGCTCAGCTTGAGGCTGCCATCTGCCTGCTTCTCGAAGACATGGGTCGCAATGCCACCCCAGGGCTGGTCGGCCCCTTGGGCGTCCTTGCCGGTCGCCGACCATTTGGCCGTTCCGACAAGCAGGTTGTCGTCGGCCCGCGTTTCGATCAGTTCCAGCTTGTGCCCCGTCACGCCCATGTCGAAAAGGCCGCCGAAGAACTTTTCCACCCCTTCGGGTCCCTTGATCACGTCATGCGTTGCAGGCAGGAAGATCGCATCCTGCCCGTAAAATGCCGCAACGGCTTTCGCGTCCCCTGCGTCGAAGGCGGCGTCCCAGGCCGAATAGGCCGCCGTGACGTCGTCGGCCGGATCAGCGCAGGCAGCGGTGGCTGCAAAGAGGCAAACACACACCGCGGACATAGAGGTCAGAGACTTGACCATAACTCCCTCCCTGCTGTCTCGGGACACGCCCCCCGTGCCCCCTGAGGATCATACGCTTCGGCAGAGAATTTGTCGACTTTCGGGACAGGGTGAGAGCAGTGGCTGCGGAACCGGGGCGTGCCCCGTTCGCCCCGGAAACGGTCATATGCCGCCGTTTCGGCACGGCGGCTCGGACCATTGGTTACCCGAGCCGATAGTTCGGGCTTTCCCGCGTGATCTGCACGTCGTGGACGTGGCTTTCCTTCAGCCCCGCGCCGGTGATGCGCACGAACTGGCAGTTCCGGCGCATCTCCTCGACCGTGGCGCAACCGGTATAGCCCATGGCCGCGCGCAACCCGCCGACCAGCTGGTGGATCACCGTTCCCGCCGGGCCCTTGTAGGGCACCTGCCCCTCGATCCCCTCGGGGACCAGCTTGTCGGTGGCTGCGTCCTTCTGGAAATAGCGGTCGGCCGACCCCCGCGCCATGGCGCCAAGGCTGCCCATGCCGCGATAGGACTTGAAGGACCGGCCCTGGTACAGGATCACCTCGCCCGGGGATTCGTCGGTGCCCGCGATGGCGCTGCCCACCATGGCGCAGCTTGCGCCCGCCGCGATGGCCTTGGCGAAATCGCCCGAGAACTTGATGCCGCCATCCGCGATGATCGGCACGTCGCCCGCCGCCGAGGCCGCGTCCATGATCGCCGTCAGCTGCGGCACGCCCACGCCCGCGACGATCCGCGTGGTGCAGATCGACCCCGGCCCGATCCCCACCTTCACAGCATCGGCGCCCGCGTCGATCAGCGCCCGCGTGGCTTCCGCCGTGGCGACGTTGCCCGCCACCACCTGAACCTGGTTCGAGAACATCTTGACGCGTTCGACAGCCTTGGCGACCCCTGCCGAATGGCCGTGCGCCGTGTCGATCACGACCATATCCACGCCGGCCTCGATCAGCGCCTGGCTGCGCTCGAAGCCCTCGTCGCCCACGGTCGAGGCCGCGGCGACCCGCAGCCGGCCCAGGTCGTCCTTGCAGGCAAGCGGGTTCAGCACCGACTGCTCGGTATCCTTCAGCGTCAGCAGGCCGGTCAGCTTGCCCTGCCCGTCCGTCACCAGCAGCTTCTCGATCCGGCGCGCCTTCATCAGGCTGATCGCCTCGCCCCGGTCGGCAGGCTCGCGCAGGACCGCCAGGTTTTCCGAGGACATCATCGCGCGGACCGGGGTGCGGTCGTCGCTGGCAAAGCGCATGTCGCGGTTGGTCACGATGCCGACCACGCGGCCGTGCTCGTCCACGACCGGAAAGCCGGTGACGTTGTAGCGGTCCTGCAAGGCCTTGGCATCGGCCAGCGTCTGGTCGGGGCGCAGCGTGATCGGGTTGTAGACGATGCCCGATTCGAACCGCTTCACGCGACGCACCTCGTCGGCCTGCCGTTCGGTCGTCAGGTTGCGGTGGATCACGCCCATGCCGCCCGCCTGCGCCATGGCAATGGCCATGCGGCTTTCGGTCACCGTATCCATGGCGGACGACAGCAGCGGGATGTTCATCGCGATGGAACGCGTGACGCGCGTCGTCACATCGGCGGTCGAGGGCATGACCGTGGATGCGGCAGGGACCAGAAGAACGTCATCAAAGGTCAGAGCCTCACGAATCTGCATGGCGGGTGTCCTTGCGGCAATTTCGTTTGGCAGTTTCCCCTTTCATGCGCTGCAGGGTTTGTCCAGCCCGGAGAGGCGATTTTGTTGCAGCCGTCCCCTGACCTGAAACAACCGAAAGTTGCCGCAAAGTCACGCGAGGCAATCGGATCAGCCACCGACGCCGCGTCATGTTGCACCGATAATTGATTCATAGGACATCAGGCGCAAAGCTGAATCCAGCGGTCGATCGGCCGCAAAGGGAGGAACTTATGAATAAAATCCTGACGGGCGTCGCGGCCCTGCTGATCTCGGCCTCGCCGATCGTCGCGGGCGGGATCGAACGCGCGCCGCAGTCGTTGTCGGTGCTTTTCGAGGAGGGAAACTACGCCGAGTTGAGCTTCGGCGGTGTCGATCCGACGGTCGAGGGCACGGACATTCTGGGCTTCGACACGGGCGACGTGGCGCAGGGCTATGGGTTCGTGGGTCTGGCCTACAAGCACCAGTTCACCGACAACCTGTCGGGCGCGTTCATCATGGAACAGCCGTTCGGGGCCGATGTGCGCTATCCCTCGGTGACCGATGGAGGCTCGCCTGTCCTTGGCGGCACGCTGGCACGGGTCGATTCGACCACCTTTACGGCGCTTGGACGCTATCGCTTCGACAACAACTTCTCGCTTCATGGCGGTCTGCGCGGCTCGAATGCCGAAGGCGAGGTGACGCTGAGCGGTCTGGCCTATGGCCCCCCTCCGCCAGCCATTACCCTGTCGGGCTATAACGTCAAGCTGGACAATGCCTGGGGCCTGGGTTGGGTCGCGGGCGCGGCCTACGAGGTGCCGGAAATCGCGGCGCGGATCTCGCTGACCTACAACTCGCCGATCGAACATGACTTCGATACCACGGAAAATACCGTCCTGGGCCGGGTGGACAGCGAGACGACGGTCAAGACGCCGCGCAGCTGGACGCTGGAAGGACAGACCGGCATCGCACCGGACACGCTGCTGTTCGGCTCGATCCGCTGGGTGAACTGGTCGGAATTCCGGGTGGATCCGCAGGCGCTGGTCTCGGCCCCGCCCTCAGGCTTTGGCGTCGAAGGCGGGCTGGTGGAACTGGAAGACACGACCACCTATACCATCGGCGTCGGCCGCAAGTTCACCGAGAACTGGTCCGGTTCGGCCTCGTTCGTCTATGAGCCGGAAAGCGACGACGACCTCGTCTCGCCGCTGGCGCCGACGAACGGGCGCACGGGCATCACGCTGGCCGCCGTCTATACGATGGACCAGATCGAGATCACCACGGGCATCAACTATAGCAAGCTGGGCGATGCGCGGCCCGAAACCGGCACGCCGGATGCGGAACGCGCCCGCATGGAAGACAGCCATCTGTGGGGCGTAGGCGTCCGCATCGGCTACAGCTTCTGACGCCAATTCACATGACAAGGGCATGGCCCCGCCTTCAAAAGGCGGGGTCTTTGCTTTCTGGAATCCGCGCATTACCTATGCGCCCGAAACGAAGGGGCATCCGATGATCTATCGCAGCGGCAGCGACTGGCTGGGGACAGGCGCCAAGCGCGTCGTGCTGTTCGGCATGTCGGGTCTTGGCAAGACCTATCTGGCCAACATGCTGCGCGATGCGGGCAATTGGTTCCATTATTCCGTCGATTACCGGATCGGCACCCGCTACATGGGCGAATTCATTGCCGACAACTTCAAGCGCGAGGCAATGAAGGTTCCTTTGCTGCGCGAGTTGCTGCTGTCGGACAGCGTCATCATCGCCAGCAACATCACCTTCGACAATCTGGCGCCCCTGTCCACCTATCTGGGCAAGCCCGGCAGCCCCACCCGGGGCGGCCTTCGCTTCGACGATTACTGCCTGCGCCAGAACCAGCATCGCCAGGCCGAGATCTCAGCCCTGCTGGACACGCGCCATTTCATTAATCGCGCCCGCGACATCTATGCCATCCCGAATTTCGTCTGCGACAGCGGTGGGTCGATCTGCGAGGTGGTGGACCCCCACGACCCCGCCGATCCGGTCCTGCAGGCCTTGGAACGCGACCTGCTGATGGTCTGGATCAAGGGCTCGGACGCGCATACGGCGGAACTGGTGCGCCGCTTCGACCGGGCGCCGAAGCCCATGTATTACCAGCCGGAATTTCTGGACAGGGCCTGGATCACCTATCGCGTCGAGAAGGGCCTGGCAGAGCATGAGGTGAACCCCGACGACTTCATCCGCTGGACCTATGCACGCGCGCTGGCGGACCGCCAGCCGCGATACGAGGCGATGGCACGGCGCGGCGTCACCGTCCTGGCCGAGGAAGTCGCCGAGGTGAAATCCCCCGCCGACTTCGCCCGCCTGATCGCCCGCGCCATCGACCGCAAGGAAGACTGACAATGCCCATCACCCTCAACGAGAACCTGCCCGCCTACCGCATCCTGTCGGATGAGGGCGTGATGGTCATGTCTCCGGGCCGGGCCGCGACACAGGACATCCGGCCCCTTCGCATCGGGCTGCTGAACCTGATGCCCAAGAAGATCCAGACCGAGAACCAGTTCGCCCGGCTGATCGGCGCAACCCCGCTGCAGATCGACTTCCAGCTGATCCGCATGTCGGACCACGAAAGCCGCAACACGGCCGCCGATCACATGGAAAGCTTCTACCGACCCTTCCGCGAGGTCGAGGCGACGGGCGAGAAGTTCGACGGCCTCCTCATCACCGGTGCCCCTGTCGAACTGCTGCCCTTCGAGGACGTGACCTATTGGGACGAGCTGACGCGCGTCTTCGACTGGACGCAAAGCCATGTCCATTCCACCTTCGGCGTCTGCTGGGGCGGCATGGCGATGGCCTGGCATTTCCACAGGCTGGAAAAGCACGCGCTGGACCACAAGGCCTTCGGCTGCTTCCGCCACCACAACGAGGCCCCGGCCTCGCCCTATCTGCGGGGCTTTTCGGACGATGTGCTGGTGCCCGTCAGCCGCTGGACGGAAATCCGGCAGTCCGACGTGGACGCCCGTCCGGCGCTGCGGACCCTGCTGGCCAGTGAACAGGCCGGCCCCTGCCTGCTGGAGGATCCGGGGCATCGCGCGCTCTATATCTTCAACCATCTGGAATATGACAGCACGACGCTGAAAGAGGAATACGACCGTGACGTGGCCATGGGCAAGCCGATCAACGTGCCCGCGAACTATTACCCCAATGACGACCCCTCGCGCACGCCCTCGAACCGCTGGCGCAGCCATGCCCATCTGCTTTACGGTAACTGGATAAACGAGATCTATCAGACCACGGAATACGACCTGTCCCGCATTGGCCAAGGATAAGACATGGTGACGACACCGGACCTGCCGCTGGTCGGCAAGATCACCGAGGCGCTGAAGGCTGCCCCGTCCGAGATCCGCAAGGCGCTGAAGGGGGCGGGAAAGAACGACATCCTGGATCCGGGCTATCCCTACCGGCAGGAAATCGACTCGAAGACCTATGACGCGAAGATGGACCAGTTGCAGCTGCAACTGGTGCGCATGATGCGCGACGTCGTCGCCACCAGAAAGCGACTGGTCGTCCTGTTCGAGGGGCGTGACGCCGCCGGCAAGGGCAGCACCATCGAACGGCTGCGCGAGAACCTGAACCCGCGTTCCGCCAATATCGTCGCCCTGCCGACCCCCAGCAGCCGCGAGGCAAGCCAGTGGTATTTCCAACGCTATGTGGACTGGCTTCCCGCCGCCGGAGAGATCGCGCTGTTCGACCGCAGCTGGTACAACCGCGGCGTCGTGGAACGCATTTTCGGCTTCTCCACTGAACAGCAGCGCAACGCCTTCTTCCGCCAGCTGCCGAGCTTCGAGCAAACCCTGGTCGATGACGGCATCATCCTGGTCAAGCTGTGGCTGAACGTGGGCCGGGCCGAACAGATGCGGCGGTTCCTCGACCGCGAGTCCGATCCGCTGAAGCAGTGGAAGCTGTCCTCGATCGACGTGGAAGGGCTGGCGAAATGGGACGAATACACCACGGCGATCCGCGACACGCTGAACCTGTCCCATTCGCCGATCGCGCCCTGGACCGTGATCCGTTCCGATGACAAGCGCCGCGCGCGGCTTGCCGCAATCCAGACCGTGCTGAACGCCGTCGATTTTGCGGGCAAGGACGTCAATGCCATCGGCATACCCGATCCGGCGATCACCGGCGGGCCGGAACTGCTGGACCGGTAGGGGAAAGCGATGGAACTGAAAGACAGCCGAGCCATCGTGACCGGAGGAGCCTCAGGCCTTGGTGCGGCGACGGCTGCCTGGTTTCGTTCGCAGGGGGCGAGGGTCGTGGTCCTGGACCGCGAGGCAAGCGACGATCCGGACCATGTGCAAGCGGATGTGACCTCGGCCGACAGCGCGACGGCTGCCATTGCGCAGGCCGTGGGGCTGATGGGCGGGATCGACATCTGCGTGAACTGCGCGGGCATCGTGATCGGCGAAAAGACCGTGGGCCGGAAAGGAGCGCATGACCTCGACGCCTTTTGCCGCGTGATCGAGGTCAATCTGATCGGCAGCTTCAACGTCCTGCGGCTGGCGGCCGTGGAAATGGCGCGGAACGGCCGGGCGGAAAACGGCGTGATCGTCAATACGGCATCCGTCGCGGCCTTTGACGGCCAGAAGGGCCAGGCGGCCTATGCCGCGTCCAAGGCCGGAATTGCCGGCATGACCCTGCCCTTGGCGCGGGACCTTGCCGGCCTGAACATCCGCGTCTGCGCCATCGCGCCCGGCATCTTTGCCACGCCCATGTTGCGCAGCCTGCCGCCCGAAGTGCAGGACGGGCTGGCCGCCGAGGTGACCTTTCCGCCCCGGCTGGGCGATCCGCGGGAATTCGCGCGGCTGGCTGCCCATATCGTCGAGAACGGCTATCTGAACGGCGAGGTGATCCGCCTCGACGGAGCCCTGCGCATGGGCTAGACAGCCCGGCCTTCACCGATCCGCGATACCCTTGCACGACGGTTTTCCCGCCGCTAGCGTCTGCATCGAACGCCCAACAGGAAGGCCCGTTTGTCCATGCGCTTGCTTGTCACCACCGCCCTTGCATCTGCCATCGCCCTGCCCGCCCTGGCAGCGGATCCCGAGCTGACCGTCTTCGACTGGGCGGGGTTCGAGGAGCCGTCGATCTTCCAGGCCTATATCGACAAGCATGGCGACAGCCCGACCTATGCCTTCTATGGCGACGATGACGAGGCGTTCCAGAAGATCGCCTCGGGCTTCAAGGCCGATGTGGCCCATCCCTGCAGCCAGATGGTCAGCAAGTATCGCGACGCCGGGCTAATCGAGCCATGGGATACCTCGAAGATCCCGAACTTCGACAAGATCGACCCGCAGTTCCTGGCCTCGGAGGTGTTCAAGGACGACGAGGGCGTCTGGTATATCCCGACCGATTGGGGCGCGACCGCCATCGCCTACAACACCGAGACGGTTCCGGCCGAGGACGTGTCCACGCTGCAGGTCTTCGTCGATCCGAAATACCAGGGCCGCACCTCGCTGCCGGATTCCTCGGACGATGTCTGGGCGCTTGGCTATCTGGCGACCGGCACGACCGACTGGACCAATGTGACCGACGAACAGTTCCAGGCCGCCGCCGACTGGCTGCGCAAGGCGCATCAGAACGTCGCGGCCTATTGGGCCGATCCGTCCGAACAGGCGCAGCTGATGGCCTCGGGCGCGGTGGACATCGCATGGTCCTGGAACGACGGGGTGACCTATCTGCGGGCCGACAACTATCCGGTGGGCTTCCAGCGGGCGCCCAAGGAAGGCTCGTCAACCTTCTTCTGCGGTTACATCAACCTGAAGGACGGGCCGGGCAACGAGGAAAAGGCCTACGACTTCATCAACGCCTGGCTGGAGCCGTCGGCCGGCAAGGCGCTGCTGGACACGATCGGCTATGGCCACACCTCGACCGAGGCGATGGCGACCATCGCGGACGAGCCCGCGGTGAAGGAGGGCCTGTCCGAGGTCGATGCGCCGATCCTGGCCCAGACCCCGAACGACCCGGCACAGCGAGAAAAGCAGCTGGCCGAGTTCGAGAAGATCAAGGCCGGGTTCTGATTGGCGAGCGCCGGGGGACTTCACGTCCCCCGGGCCCCCTGTGGGATATTTGGACCAAGGTGAAAGGGCGAGGCTTACGCAGCCTCGTCCTTTTTCCGTGGCGTATAGTTCAGGATGGGCGCCAGCCAGCGTTCGGCGTCGGCCAGATCCATGCCCTTGCGCGCGGCATAGTCGCGGGCCTGGTCTTCCTCGATCTTCGCCACGCCGAAATAGTAGCTTTCGGGATGACCGACATAAAGGCCGGACACAGATGACCCCGGCCACATCGCCATGCTTTCCGTCAGCGTCACGCCGGTGGCGGCTTCCGCGTCCAGCAGCCGGAACAGGGTCAGCTTTTCGGTATGGTCCGGCTGGGCGGGATAGCCCGGCGCGGGACGGATGCCCTTGTAGGGCTCGCCTATCAGATCCTGCGGACTGAAGGTTTCGTCGGAGGCATAGCCCCACAGCTCCTTGCGGACCCGTTCGTGCAGCATCTCGGCCATGGCCTCGGCGATGCGGTCGGCAAGCGCCTTGACCATGATCGCGGCGTAATCGTCATTCGCGCGTTCATAGCGGGCGGCGATCTCGGACTCCTCGGGGCCTGCCGTCACGACAAAGCCGCCGACATAATCGGGCCGTCCCTCGGGCGCCACGAAGTCGGACAGCGCCACATTCGGGCGGTCGCCGCGCTTCGTCACCTGCTGGCGCAGCGTGTGCAGCGTGGCCAGCGTTTCGCGCCGATCCTCGCCGGTGAACAGGCGGATGTCGTCGCCGACCGCGTTGGCGGGCCAGAAGCCCACCACGGCGCGGGGATTGAACCACTTGCCCTCGATGATCCGGGCCAGCATGTCCTGCGCCTCGGCAAACAGCGCCCGCGCGGCCTCTCCCTGCTTTTCGTCTTCGAGGATGCGGGGATAGACGCCCTTCAGTTCCCAAGTCTGGAAGAACGGCGTCCAGTCGATATAGCGCGCGATCTCGGCCAAATCCCAGTCGTCGATGGTGCGGGCGCCGGTGAACTGCGGGGCCGTCGCCCGGTAATCGGACCAGTCTACCTTCAGGGCATTGGCCCGCGCGGCGGCCAGCGGCAGGCGCTGCTTGGCAGCCTCGGCCCGCTCATGGCGTTCGGCCACGTCCAGGTATTCCGCGCGGATCGCATCGACATAACCCGCCTGCTGCGACGGCGACAGCAGGGACGACACCACCCCAACCGCCCGGCTGGCATCGGTGACATAGACCGCCGCGCCCTTGTGATAGCGCGGCGCGATCTTGACCGCCGTGTGGATCTTCGAGGTCGTGGCCCCGCCGATCAGCAGCGGCACCTGGAAGCCCTCGCGCTCCATCTCGGATGCGACATGCACCATCTCGTCCAGGGACGGGGTGATCAGGCCCGACAGGCCGATCACATCGACGTTCTGTTCGCGCGCGACCTCCAGGATCTTCTGCGCTGGCACCATCACGCCCAGGTCGATGACCTCGTAATTGTTGCAGGCCAGGACGACGCCGACGATGTTCTTGCCGATGTCGTGGACATCACCCTTGACGGTCGCCATCAGGATCTTGCCCGCAGCCTGGCGTTCGCCGCTGCCGCCATTGGCCGCCTTCTCGGCCTCCATGTAGGGCAGCAGGACGGCGACCGCCTGCTTCATCACGCGGGCCGATTTCACCACCTGCGGCAGGAACATCTTGCCTGCGCCGAACAGGTCGCCCACCACGTTCATCCCGGCCATCAGCGGACCTTCGATGACATGCAGCGGGCGTTCGGCCTGAAGGCGCGCTTCCTCGGTATCGGCTTCGATATACTCGGTGATGCCGTTCACAAGCGCATGTTCCAGCCGCTTTTCCACCGGCCATTCGCGCCAGGACAGGTCCTTCTCGCGCGCCTTCTGGCCGCCCTCGCCCTTGAAGCGTTCGGCGATGTCCAGCAGCCGCTCGGTCGCGTCGCCACCAGCCTTGGGGCGGCGGTTCAGGACCACGTCCTCGCAGGCCTCGCGCAGATCCGCGTCGATCTGGTCATAGACCGCCAACTGGCCCGCATTGACGATGCCCATGTCCATGCCCGCCTGGATGGCGTGATACAGGAACACGGCGTGCATCGCCTCGCGCACGGGTTCGTTGCCGCGGAAGGAGAAGGACAGGTTCGACACCCCGCCCGAGACATGGGCGTGCGGCAGGTTCCGGCGGATCCAGCGCGTGGCCTCGATGAAATCGACGCCATAGTTGTTGTGCTCCTCGATCCCGGTGGCCACGGCGAAGATATTGGGGTCGAAGATGATGTCCTCGGGCGGGAAACCCACCTCCTCGGTCAGGATCCTGTAGGCGCGGGCGCAGATCTCGATCTTGCGGGCGCAGGTGTCGGCCTGGCCCTGTTCGTCGAAGGCCATCACCACGACCGCCGCGCCATAGGCCAGGCACAGCGATGCCTGGTGGCGGAACTGCTCCTCGCCCTCTTTCATGCTGATCGAGTTGACGACCGGCTTGCCCTGCACGCATTGCAGGCCCGCCTCGATCACCTCCCATTTGGAGCTGTCGATCATCACCGGGACGCGGGCGATGTCGGGTTCGGCCGCCAGCAGGTTGAGGTATTCGACCATGGCGGCCTTCGAATCGATCAGGCCCTCGTCCATGTTGATGTCGATGATCTGCGCGCCGTTCTCCACCTGGTCGCGCGCGACCTCCAGCGCGGTTGCATAGTCGCGGTTGGTGATCAGCTTGCGGAATCGGGCGCTGCCCGTGACGTTCGTGCGTTCACCGATATTCACGAAGGGAATGTCGGGCGTCAGGGTGAAGGGTTCCAGGCCCGACAGGCGCAGGTGACGTTCAAGCATATTCGGGCACCTTTCGGGGACTGTACTGGGCCACCGCCTCGGCAATGGCGCGGATGTGGTCGGGCGTGGTGCCGCAGCAGCCGCCAACCACGTTCACCAGCCCCTCGCGGGCGAATTCGGCAACCTGCACGGCAGTGTCGCTGGGGCCTTCGTCATACTGGCCGAAGGCATTGGGCAGCCCGGCATTGGGATAGGCGCAGATGTTCGTTTCCGCCACGCCTGACAGTTCGGCCAGATGCGGGCGCATGGCCGACGCGCCAAGCGCGCAGTTCAGCCCCACGGACCAAGGCCGGGCATGGCGAACGGAATGCCAGAAGGCTGTCGGCGTCTGACCCGACAGCGTGCGCCCCGAAGCGTCGGTGATCGTGCCCGAGATCATAAGCGGAAGCCGCTGCCCATGCGCCTCCATCGCCTGGATGCAGGCGAAGATCGCGGCCTTGGCGTTCAGCGTGTCGAATATCGTCTCGATCAGCAGGATGTCGGCGCCGCCCTGGATCAGGCCCTGCGCCTGCTGCAGATAGGCGACACGCAGATCGTCGAAGGTCACAGCGCGATAGCCGGGGTTGTTCACGTCCGGGCTGATGGATGCGGTACGGTTCGTGGGCCCTATGGCGCCCGCGACGAACCGGGGCCGCCCGTCCTGCGCGGTGGCGCGGTCCAGCGCACGGCGGACGATGCGCGCACCCTCGACGTTCAGGTCATAGACGGCGGCCTGCATCCCGTAATCGGCCTGCGCGATGGTGGTCGCGGAAAACGTGTTCGTCTCGACAATATCCGCGCCCGCCATGGCATAGCGGAAATGGATTTCCTCGACCGAATCGGGCTGCGTCAGCACCAGCAGGTCGTTGTTGCCCTGCTGCGGATGGTCGGAATGATGGCGGCAGGCATGGCCTGACCCGTGGCCGGTATAATCATCCTCGGCCAGCCCAAGCTGCTGGATCTGCGTGCCCATCGCCCCGTCAAGGATCAGGATCCGTTCGGCTGCCGCGCGATCCAGCGCCGCGAATGCAGGGGATGGGGAAAGTCTGCCGGTCATCATGTCACCCTTGCCAGGAAGGCGCAGATATAGCGACAGATGGCGGGACCGGCAAATTCATAATCCTATAGAAGATTATGAACTGCCGGCATGTTCATTCTGGCCGGAGTATCCCGCGTGGGTGGGGAGACGCGAAGCCCCCGCCCTTTCTCATTCCGCGCTGCTGCGCGCATAGACATCCTCGTACCGGACGATGTCATCCTCTCCCAGATAGCTGCCGGTCTGCACCTCGATCAGAACCATCGGCACCTTGCCGGGGTTTTCCATGCGGTGGACGGCACCCAGGGGAACATAGATCGACTGGTTTTCCGTCACCAGCGTGACCCGGTCATCCACCGTCACCTTTGCGGTGCCGCTGACCACGATCCAGTGTTCGGACCGATGCACATGGCTTTGCAGCGACAGGGCAGCGCCGGGCTTCACGACGATCCGCTTGACCTGGAAGCGGTCGGCCAGGGCCAGCGTCTCGAACCAGCCCCAAGGGCGATGATCGCGCGGAAAGGCCGTGGCCTGCCTGCAGCCCCTGTCCTTCAGGGCGGCCACGGCATGGCGCACGTCCTGCGCCCGGTTCTTGTCCGCCACCAGCACCGCGTCCGAGGTCGCGACAACGATCACATCCGTCAGGCCGATGCCCACCACCTGCAGATCCTCGCTGTCCGACCGCAGCAGCACGTCGTGGCAGTCGATGGCGGTCGAGTTTTCGTCCGCCACCACGCCGTTGTTCGAGGGTGCCTCCAGCAGCGCCTCGCGCCAGACGGCATCCCAGCCGCCCAGATCCGACCAGCGTTCGGAAAAGCGCACAACGGTCAGGTTGTCGGCCTTTTCCATCACGGCATAGTCGATCGACTGGTCGGGCAGGTTGTCCCACGGCACGCGCGCCAGCCGCAGGAAGCCGATATCGTCCTGCGCATCGTCCAAAGCCGTCAGCACGGGCGACAGGTATTCGGGGGCATGGGTCCGGAAGGCCTGGATCATGGTGTCGGCCTTGAACAGGAAGATGCCCGCGTTCCACAGGAAATTGCCCTGCGCCACCATCTGCGCCGCCGTCACCGCGTCGGGCTTTTCCACGAAGCGCGCCAAGGGCTGCGGACCGTCGCCCTGCCCCCCCAGTTCCAGATATCCATAACCCGTCTCGGGCCGGTCGGGGGTTACGCCAAAGGTCACGATGCGGCCGTCCGCCGCCGGTTCCACGCCCTGGCGCACGGCGCGCGCAAAAGCGGCCTCGTCCGGAATGACATGGTCCGAAGGCGCGACCAGCACCAGCCCCTCGGGGTCTTTCGCGGCGACCATCAGCGCGGCGACAAGGATCGCGGGCGCAGTGTTGCGGCCCGAGGGCTCGATCACGATGGCGCCGGGCCGGATGCCGATCTGGTCCAGCTGTTCCGCCACGATGAAGCGGAAATCGGCATTGGTCATCACCAAGGGGTCGGCGAAATCCTGTCCCGCCAGCCTTCGGGCGGATGCCTGGAACAGCGTCTCGTCCCCCACCAGCGGCGCGAACTGCTTGGGAAAGCTCTTGCGGGACACCGGCCAAAGCCTGGTTCCCGATCCGCCGGCCATCAGAACGGGGGTGATCTTGGTCATGACGCTGTCCCTTGCAACCTGATTACGCGCAAGGGATAGCCTGCCGCACCGCAGCGGAAAAGACCCTCAGACTCAACCGGCGGTTTTCATCGGCTGGCCCGCGACATAGGTCTGCGCGATGCTGCGGTCGTCGCCCATGATCTGCAGGATGAACAGTTCCTGCTCCAGCGTCTCGGCCCGGTCCATGCGCAGCGTCATCGCCGGCGTGGCGCGGCTGTCCAGCACCACAAGGTCGGCCATGCTGCCCGCATCCAGCGTGCCGATCTGGTCCGCCATGCCCAGGGCAACCGCATTGCCGCGCGTGATCCAGTGGAAGGCCGACAAGGGCGTCAGCTTCTGGCCGCGCAGCTGCAGGATCTTGTAGCCCTCGTTCAGGGTCTGCAGCATCGAATAGCTGGTGCCGCCGCCGACATCCGTGGCAACGCCGCTGACCACGCCCGCCGCGCGAAGGCCCGCTTCGTCGAACAGCCCCGATCCCAGGAACAGGTTCGATGTCGGGCAGAAAACCGCGCGGCTGCCGGTTTCCGCCATGCGCTCGATCTCGCGCGGGCGCAGGTGGATCGAATGGCCCAGCAGCAGCTTGTCGGACAACAGGCCATAGGTTTCGTAGATGTCCAGATAATCGCGCGCCTGCGGATAAAGGCTCAGCGTGAACTCGATCTCGTCCTTGTTCTCGGACAGGTGGGTCTGGATGTGGCAGTCGGGATGTTCGCGGACCAGCGTGCCCGCCATCTCCATCTGCTCGGGCGTCGAGGTGATGGCGAAGCGCGGCGTGATGGCGTAACGCTGCCGGCCCTTGCCGTGCCAGCGGTGGATCAGCGCCTTGCTGTCGTCGTATCCCTGTTGGGGTGTGTCCAGAACCTCGGGCGGTGCGTTGCGGTCCATCATCACTTTGCCCGCGACCATCGCCATGTTGCGGGCATGGGCCGCGGAAAACAGCGCCTCGGCCGATTCCGGGTGGACCGAGCAGAAGGCGACGGCCGTGGTCGTTCCGTGGTCCGTCAGCAGGTTCAGGAAGGCGTCGGCCATCGCCGGGGCATGGCCCTGCTGGCGAAAGCGCGATTCCTCGGGGAAGGTATAGGTGTTCAGCCAGTCCAGAAGCTGCGCGCCCCAGCTGGCGATCACCTGGACCTGCGGGAAATGGATATGCGTGTCGATGAAGCCCGGCATGATGAGGTGCGGGCGGTGGTCGATTTCCGCCAGGCCCTCGCGTGCGAGGTTCGCGTATTCGTCCACGGCCAGGATGCGGCCGTCCTCGATCAGGATGGCGCCGTCTTCAATGTAGCGGTGATTGTCGGTGGTGTCTTGCGGGTCGGCATGAAAGCCCAGAACGCGGCCCCGGATCAGCTGTTGCATGAATATTTTCGCAAGGAAGATGTGGCGGTCAGCCGCGCGATCAGTTCGGCGGCGGTGAAGGCGGCGATGACCGCCGGGCGCTTGTCATGGGTGAAGCCCGCGCCGATGGGGCAAATGAGGGGTGCGGGGTCGATGCCGCGATCGCGGGCGAAGCGGCTGAATTGCGCGCGTTTCGTGGCGCTGCCGATCATCCCGACATAGGACAGATCGTCGCGCGACAGCGCCTCGGCCGCCAGCAGGAAGTCCAGCGCGTGGTCATGGGTCAGGATCACCACGGCGCTGCCGGGGCGGGCCGCACGGATCTCGGCCTCGGGCAAGGGGGTCAGGCGGGTTTGGATGCCGGGGGCGGCCTGGGCCAGTTCCTCGGGGCGGGTGTCGATCAGCAGGACGTTGACCGGCAGGGGCTGCAGGGCCTGGGCCAGGGCGCGGCCGACATGGCCCGCACCAAAGACCAGCACGTCGGCATGGTCCTCGGGCGTAGGCCCTTCGCGGTCCAGTTGCAGAACCACCCTGCCCCCGCAGCATTGCCCGATCTCGGGACCCAGGGGGATGTCCATCCGGGCCTCGGCCTCTCCGCTGGCCAGCATCTGGCGGGCGCGGTCGATGGCCATGTATTCCAGCTGGCCACCGCCGATGGTGCCGGCAACGCGGTCGTCATCCACGAACATCTCGGCCCCCGCATCGCGCGGCGTGGACCCGCGGGCCGATATGACCCGGACGCGGATCATTCTCTCAGCGCCTCGATCGCCATCAGCACGCGTTCGGGCGTCGCGGGCGCGTCCAGCCGCGCGGGTTCGCGATAGTCGCTGAAGGACGCGACGGCCATGTTGATCGCCTCGAAGACGCTGATGCCCAGCATGAAGGGCGGCTCGCCCACGGCCTTGGACCGCTTGATGCTGCGCTCGCTGTTTTCCGACCAGTCGGCCAGCGTGACGTTGAAGACGCGCGGCCGGTCGGACGCCAGCGGAACCTTGTAGGTCGAGGGCGCGTGGGTCCGAAGCCGGCCCTTTTCGTCCCACCACAGCTCCTCGGTCGTCAGCCATCCCGCGCCCTGGACGAAGGCGCCTTCGACCTGGCCCTTGTCCAGCGCGGGGTTCAATGAGCGTCCCACATCGTGGATCATGTCTGCCCGGTCGATCACGTATTCGCCGGTCAGCGTATCGACCGAAACCTCGGACACCGCCGCCCCATAGGCATAGTAATAGAAAGGCCGGCCCCGCCCGGTCGCGCGGTCCCAATGGATTTTCGGCGTCTTGTAGAAGCCCGCCGCCGACAGGTGGATGCGCGCCATGTAGGCCGCCGCGATGACCTCGTTCCAGGGGATCAGGTGATCGCCCGCGCGGATATGGCCGGGCACGAAGCGCACGTCATCCTTGGGCTGCTGCCAGCGTTCGGCGACGAATTCGACCAGCCGTGCCTTGATCTGTTCGGCCGCGTCCAGCGCCGCCATGCCGTTGAGATCCGTCCCTGACGATGCCGCCGTGGCCGAGGTATTGGGCACCTTTTCCGTCGTGGTCCTGGTGATCTTGATGCAGGTGATGTCGCACTGGAACGCCTCGGCCACGACCTGGGCGACCTTGGTGTTCAGGCCTTGGCCCATCTCGCAGCCGCCGTGGTTCAGCGCGATCGAGCCGTCGTTGTAGACATGGATCAGCGCGCCCGCCTGGTTGAACCAGGTCGCGGTGAAGCTGATGCCGAACTTCACGGGCGTCAAGGCGATGCCCTTGCGGATCACGCCGCCCTTCGCGTTCCAGTCCAGCACCGCCTGCCGGCGCGCATGATAATCGCTGCTGGCTTCCAGGTCCTCGAAGATGCGGGGCAGGATCTGGTCGGTGACCTCCTGGTGATAGGGGGTCAGCTGGCCGTTCTGGTAAAGGTTGGCCTTGCGGATCTCCAGCGGGTCGCGGCCCAAGGCATAGGCGATCTCCTCGATCATGCGTTCGGCCACGATCACGCCCTGCGGCCCGCCAAAGCCGCGGAAGGCGGTGTTGCTGACCGTGTTCGTCTTCATCGGATGGCTGCTGACGCGCACGTCGGGATAGTAATAGGCGTTGTCGCAGTGAAACAGCGCGCGGTCCGTCACCGGGCCGCTGAGATCCGCCGAAAAGCCGCAACGCGCGAACCAATCGCCCTTGACCGCACGGATCCTGCCGTCGTCGTCGAAGCCCACCTCGTAATCCACGACGAAATCGTGGCGCTTGCCGGTGGCGGTCATGTCGTCGTCGCGGTCGGGGCGGATCTTGACGGCGCGGTTCCAGCGCTTGGCGGCAATGGCCGCGACGCAGGAAAACAGGTTCATCTGCGTTTCCTTGCCGCCAAAGCCGCCGCCCATGCGGCGCACGTTCACGACCACGGCGTTGTTCTGGCAGCCCAGCACATGGGCCACCATGTGCTGCACCTCGGACGGGTGCTGGGTCGAGACGTTGATGGTCACGTCCTCGTCCTCGCCCGGCACGGCCATGGCGATCTGGCCTTCCAGGTAGAAATGGTCCTGCCCGCCGATGTTGAAGCGGCCCTTGATGACATGCGGGGCGGCGGCCATGCCTGCATCCGCATCGCCCCTGCGCAGGGTCAGCGGATCGGTCACATAGCCCATGCCGGCATCGCGCGCCGCGATAGGGTCCAGCGCATGGGGCAGCACGTCATAGGTGATGCGCGCCTTGTGCGCCGCGCGCCGCGCCTGGTCGCGGGTTTCCGCGATCACGGCAAAGACCGGCTGGCCCCAGAACAGGACCTCCTCCTCGGCAAAGATCGGGTCGTCGTGCTTGCCATTGGGCGAGACATCGTTGACGCCGGGAATGTCCTTGGCGGTCAGCACGCCGACCACGCCCGGATGGGCCAGCGTTTCGGTGAAATCCATGCCGGTGATCTTGCCGTGGGCGCATTGCGACAGGCCCAGATAGGCGTGCAGCAACCCATGGGGCTCGGCCAGGTCGTCGGTATAGTCGGCGCGGCCGGTGACATGCTTGATGGCGCTGTCATGGATGGTGTCCTGATGCGCCTGTCCGCGAATGATGGTTTCGTCTTTCATGGATCACACTCCCACGGCTTCATGCAGGCGAACGGGCAGGCCGGGCTCCGACTGTTCCAGCCAGAAGCGGCGGAACAGGTTCGAGGCCACGGTGCGGCGGTAATCGGCGCTGGCGCGCCAGTCGGACAAGGGCGTGAAGTCGTCGGCCACCGCCCGCGCTGCAGCCTCGAAGCTTTCGCGGGCGAAGGGCTGGCCTTTCAGCGCGGCCTCGGCCCCCGTGGCGCGCTTGGGCGTGCCCGCCATGCCGCCAAAGCAGATGCGGGCATCGGTGATGGTGCCATTTTCAACGGAAAGGCAAAAGCCGGCGGCAACGGCGGTGATGTCGCTGTCGCGGCGCTTGCTGATCTTGTAGGCGGCAACCTTGGCCTGCGGGCGGATCGGGATGATGACCTCCTCCACGAATTCACCCGGCGCTCGGTCCTGCTTGCCATATTCGATGAAGAAATCCCCCAGCGGCAGTTCGCGCCGCGCGGCCCCCTTGCGCAGCACGATCCGCGCGCCAAGCGCGATCAGCAGCGGCGGCGTGTCGCCGATGGGCGAGCCGTTGGCGATATTGGCGCCGATGGTGCCCATGTTGCGCACCTGCCAGCCGCCGATGCGCAGCCAATAGTCATAGGCGGCGGGGATGTGCTGGCGGATCAGCGGTGCGGCCTCGCTGTAGGTCACGCCCGCGCCAAGCCGGATCTCGCCATTCTCGACGCGCTTGCCCTTCATCAGGTGGCCGATGAAAACCGCTGGGGAAATGTCGCGCATGAACTTCGTGACCCACAGGCCCACATCGGTCGCCCCCGCGATGATCGTGGCCTTGGGCTCGGCCTCCAGCACCGCGGCAAGGTCGTCCACATCCGCGGGGATGATGGCGCGTTCGCCGTCCTTCGAGAGTTCCACCCGTTCGCCGCGCATGTCGCGCAGCCTTGCGGCCACCATCTCGCGTTCCACTGCCAGCGCATCGGCGGCCTGCCCGCCCGCGCGGCCGGCGGCCAGCGCGGCCTTGATGATCGGCTCATAGCCCGTGCAGCGGCAGATGTTGCCCTGCAGCGCGACCTCGATATCGGTGACCGAGGCATCGGGATTGCTCATCCACAACCCGTAGAGCGCCATCACGATGCCCGGCGTGCAGAAGCCGCACTGGCTGCCGTGGTATTCCACCATGGCCGCCTGGATCGGGTGCAGCCCGCCCTCGGGACCGCGCAGATGTTCCACCGTCACCACATGGCAGCCGTGGCACGACGCCAGGAAGCGGATGCAGGCATTGACCGGCTCATAGACCAGGCCGTCGTCGGTCAGCCTTCCCACCAGCACCGTGCAGGCGCCGCAGTCGCCCTCGGCGCAGCCTTCCTTGGTGCCGGTCAGGCGCCGGTTGATGCGCAGGAAATCCAGCAGCGTGTCCGAGGCGCCGACGGCGGTCAGTTCAACCTGTTGACCGTTCAACAGAAAGCGCAGCTCGGGTGTCATGGCATTCCTCTTGGCTGTGGACCCGCCATGAAGCTAGGCGGAAAAAAACGGTTGCGAAATCGGTCCCGACCCGGAAGACTTTACACGATTCCTTGAAAACGGCCTATCACTCATGTCCTATCTTGAAAGCCTGCGCGTCTTCGTCCGTGTGGTCGAACTGGGTTCGATCACTGCCGGAGGCAGGGATCTGCGGCTTTCCCCGGCAGTTGCCTCGAATCGCATCAAGGATCTGGAAAACCGCTTTGGCGTGCGGCTGCTGAACCGCACCACCCGAAAGCTGACGTCCACCGAGATCGGGCGAGCCTTTTACGACAACGCCCGCCGTGTGATCGACACGCTGGATGAAGCCGAGGCGCTGGTCAGCAGCTTTTCGGGTCGTCCTCAGGGGGTGATCCGCCTGACGGCGCCATTGGGTCTGGGGCGGCGGCTGATCGCGCCGCTGATCCCGCCCTTCTGCGCGGAAAACCCGGGCGTGGATTTCCGGCTGCGGCTTTCCGACCGCAACGTGAATATCGTGGAAGACGCCATCGACCTGGCCTTCTTTCTGGGCGAGCCCGCCGATTCGGCGCTGAAATGGCGCAAGATCGCGGACTGCCCGCGCGTGCTGGTCGCCTCGCCCGACTATCTGTCGCGCAGCGGGACGCCGAAGGTGCCCGAGGATCTGGTGGATCACAACTGCCTGTTGCTGCGCTATCCCCGCAGCCCCGAGTATTACTGGGTCCTGCAGTCCGAGGACGGACCGCAGAAGATGATGGTCGGCGGGCGCTTCGACACCGACGACGGCGACGTGCTGACCGCCTGGGCGATCGGCGGCGAGGGGATCGCGAACCGTCCCCTCTATGAGGTGGGCGCGGACATCAAGGCCGGCCGCCTGGTCGAGATCCTGCCCAACAACCGCCCCCTGCCCGCGCAATTCGGATGCCTGACCCCGCACCGGCGGCTGCAGGACCCGAAGGTGCGGATGTTCGCGGACTTCGCGGTGCGGGAATTGAAGAAGATCTTCGAGCGCTAGGACAGGAAAACGGCCGCTGCACGATTGCCGCGGCCGTTTGCAGTCCCGCCTGGAGGAGTTCCAGCCCCGCCTACATCCCGGCCAGGCTCGCGCCCCCGGCGGCGCGGAACCAGCGGATGATCTGCTCACGCTCCTGCGGTTCCATGTAGGTCACGTTGGCAGGCGGCATGGCGTTGGTCAGCCCGGCCTGGACATAGATCTCGCGCGCGTGCCTGGCGATGTCGCCCGGGGTCTCCAGGAAGACCCCCTTCGGAGCATGATGGATGCCTTCGTATCCCGGTTCGCGGGCGTGGCACATCGAGCAGCGGCCCAGCACGGCGTCGCTGACCTGCTGGAAACCCTCTGCCTCGGCGAAGCGGGTCTCGACGGGGGTCAGAGGACGCGCCTCGGCCTGTTCCAGCGTGTCCTGGTTCAGCCCGGCCGAGGACAGCCACATCACCATGATGAACAGCACCGCCGTTACCGCCCAGGTCCACCACTGATACCCCTTGCGGGCATGCATGGTGTTGAAGAAATGCCGGATGGTCACGCCCATCAGGAAGATCAGCGCCGCGATCAGCCAGTTGTACTGGCTGGCGAAGGCCAGCGGATAGTGGTTCGACAGCATCAGGAAGATGACCGGAAGCGTCAGGTAGTTGTTGTGGGTCGAACGCAGCTTGGCGATCTTGCCGTATTTCGGATCGGGTGCGCGCCCGGCCTTCAGATCCGCCACCACGATCCGCTGGTTCGGCATGATGATGAAGAACACGTTTGCCGTCATGATCGTCGCGGTGAAGGCGCCCAGGTGCAGCAGCGCGGCGCGGCCCGTGAAGATCTCGTTGTAGCCCCAGCCCATCACGACAAGCGCGACGAACAGCAGCAGCATCAGGATCGTCGGCGTCTCGCCCAGCTTCGACTTGCAGAGCGTGTCATAGATCAGCCAGCCAAGCGCCAGCGAACCCGCGGAAATCAGGATCGCCTGCCAGGTCGCCAGATCGGCCTTGGCGGTGTCGATCAGATACAGGTTCGCGCCCGCCCAATAGGTGACCATCAGCAGCGCCGCGCCCGACAGCCAGGTGGCGTAGCTTTCCCATTTGAACCAGGTCAGGTGCTCGGGCATCCGCTCGGGCGCGACCAGGTACTTGTTGATGTGATAGAAGCCGCCGCCGTGGACCTGCCATTCCTCGCCATGTGCGCCCTTGGGCAGGCCCGGCACCTTTTGCAGCCCCAGGTCGAGGGCGATGAAGTAGAAGGACGATCCGATCCAGGCGATGGCGGTGATGACATGGGTCCAGCGGATCGCGAAGGCCAGCCATTCCCAGATGACGACGTGGTCGGGGACAAGGTGCAGCATGGGTCAGCTTCCGCGATAGGTGGAATAGCCGAAGGGCGAGACCAGCAGCGGCACATGGTAATGGTCGTCCTGCGACATGCCGAAACGGATCGGGATCACGTCCAGGAACCGGGGGCTTTCGGGCTCGACCCCGGTTGCATCCATCCAGGCGCCCGCGTGAAACTCCAGCTCAAAGGTGCCTGTCGCAAAGTCGGCGGCGGGCAGGATCTGGCTGTCGGTGCGGCCGTCACTGTTGGTTTTCAGCCGCGCAAGTTCGGTCCGCTGGCCGTTCTCAAGACGGAACAGCACCACCTCCATCCCCTCGGCCGGGCGGCCGCGCGCCGTGTCCAGCACATGGGTGGTCAGGTATCCGGGCATCATCGCCTCCCTTATTATCGCTGTTTTCTTGATAACCGATCCCGCTGCGAAGGCACGAGAGGGACCGTAAGCAAGGTAGTCTTAAGATTTCGTAGAAAATCCGGCCGGCTCTTTCACTTTGGCAGAAATATCCTCGGGGGGAGCGCGAAGCGCGTCGGGGGGCAGACAGCCCCCCGCCCTCAGCCTGCCAGCCGCGCGACGGCCCGTTCCGCCCGCGCCCGCAGGTCGCGCGGATCGGCGGTCAGCAGACGGTGGTCGGCGACGACCGCCCTGCCCCCGACATAGACCGCGCGGGGCCGGATCGGCGCGCAGAAGACCAGCGCCGCCACCGGATCCCACTGCCCGGCCAAAGGTAGATCGGACACATCCCACAGCACCAGGTCGGCCTGCATCCCCGGCTTCAGCGCACCGATGTCGCTGCGCCCCAGGACTCGCGCGCCGCCCAGGGTCGCGATCTCCAACGCCTCGCGCGCGCCCATGGCGGCGGGGCCGTCCTTCAGCCGCGCGACCAGCATGGCCTGCCGCGCCTCCAGCCCCAGATGGCTGCAATCGTTGCTGGCGGATCCATCCACCCCCAGCCCCACCGGCACGCCCGCATCGCGCATGGCACGAACCGGAGCGATGCCGCTGGCCAGCCGCGCATTGGAACAGGGGCAATGCGCGACCCCGGTGCCGGTACGGGCGAAAAGATCGATCTCGGGCGCGGACAGCTTCACGCAATGGGCGTGCCAGACATCGTCGCCGGTCCATCCCAGGCTTTCGGCATAATCGCCCGGCAGCATCCCGAAATTGTCCAGGGAATAGCGGATATCCTCGTCATTCTCGGCCAGATGCGTGTGCAGTCGCACGCCCTTTTCCCGCGCCAGGATCGCGGCGTCCCGCATCAGTTCCCGACTGACAGAGAAGGGCGAACAGGGCGCAAGCGCCACCTGCACCATCGCGCCCGCGCCCGCGTCGTGGAAGGCCTCCACGACCCGTTCGCTGTCGCGCAGGATCGCGGCCTCGTCCTCGACCAGGGCATCCGGCGGCAGGCCCCCCTTGCTTTCGCCGATGGACATGGCCCCGCGCGTGGCGGTGAAGCGGATGCCGATTTGGCTGGCGGCCTCGATGCTGTCGTCCAGGCGTGATCCGTTCGGAAACAGATACAGGTGATCGGACGAACAGGTGCAGCCCGACATGGCCAGTTCCGCCAGCCCTACCTCGGCCGACATGCGGATGTCATCCGGCGTCATGCGCGACCAGATGGGATAAAGCGTGCGCAGCCAGCCGAACAGCGCCGCGTCCTGCGCGGCGGGCACGGCGCGGGTCAGTGTCTGGAACAGGTGGTGATGGGTGTTGACCAGGCCCGGCGTGATCACGCAGCCCGCGGCCTCGACCACCTCGGCATTGTCGCGCGGCAGGTTTTCACCCGCCGCGACGATCTTTCCATTCTCGACCAGGACGTCGCCGCCCCGGATCTCGCGCCGGGCGTCGTCCATGGTGACGACGACCTCGGCGCCCCGGAACAGCGTTCTAGTGGTCGGCGACATGACCCGCCGCCCGCAGCTCTTCCTCGTCCACATGGGCCGCGCCGTTGTAGAACCAGTTGAGCAGCACCGCGCTGATCGCCGCCAGCAGGATGCCGGAATGGATCAGCGGGTGGATCGCATGGGGCATCCACTGGTTGAAGTTCGGCGCGACCAGCGGGATCATCCCCATCCCGACCGAGATCGCGACGATGAACAGGTTGTGCCGGTTGTTGGCGAAATCGACGCGCGACAGGATCCGCACGCCGGTCGCCGCGACCATGCCGAACATCACCAGGCCCGCGCCGCCCAGGACGGTCGTGGGCAGGCTTTCGACAAGCGCGCCCATCTTCGGGATCAGGCCCAGCACGATCATGATCGCGCCGCCCGCCACGCAGACGAAGCGCGACCGGATGCCGGTGACGCCCACCAGCCCGACGTTCTGGCTGAACGAGGTATAGGGGAACGTATTGAAGATCCCGCCGATCACGGTTCCCAACCCGTCGGCCCGCAGGCCTGCCGCCAGGGATTTCTGGTCCATCGGCTTCTTGCAGATATCGGACAACGCCAGGAACATGCCGGTCGATTCGATCAGCGTGACCAGCATCACCAGCACCATCGTCGCGATCATGATCGGATCGAAGGTGGGCATCCCGAAGTGGAAGGGCTTGATGACCGCGAACCATTCGGCCGCGCCGACCTTTTCGAAGTTCATCATGCCCAGCATGGCGGCGACGATGCCGCCGACGACAATGCCGACCAGCACGGCGATGTTGGACAGGAAGCCCCGTGCGAACTTCGACACCAGCAGGATCGTCCCCAGCACCAGGACCGCGATCAGGATGTTCTGACCGGCGGCGTAAAGCGGGTTCTGCACCGTCGGCGCAAGGCTGACGCTGGCGGGCACGTTGCCAGCCGCGCGCGCGGCCTCGAGCCAGGCGGCGGCTTCCGGGTCCACGATCTTGGGCGCGGTCGGCCCGACCTGAAGGCCGAAGATCCAGTTGATGCCGATGGGCATCAGGCTGATGCCGATGGTCAGGATCAGCGTGCCCGTCACGACCGGCGGAAAGAACCGCAGCATCCTGGAAATGAACGGCGCGATGATGATGCCGATGACCCCCGCCGCGATGATCGCGCCGAACAGCGCGCGCGCGCCTTCATGGCCGGGCAAGGATGTCGCAACCGCGACCATCGGACCGACGGACGCGAAGGTCACGCCCATCATCACCGGCAGCTTGATCCCGAACCACTGGGTCGCCCCAAGGCTCTGGATGATGGATACGATGCCGCAGACGAACAGGTCGGCGGAAATCAGGAACGCCACCTCCTCGGGCGGCAGGTTCAGCGCGCGGCCCACGATCAGCGGGACCGCGATGGCGCCGGCATACATGACCAGCACGTGCTGGAATCCAAGCGTCAGCAGCTTGGGCGCGGGCAACAGTTCATCCACCGAATGAACCGTGTCCTGATAGGTTGCGTCAGACATTGCGGACCTCCCTTCCACGGATGTCTTGTTTCGTTTCAGATCTCGACCTCGACGGCCTTTCCTTGTTGTTTGGCCAGTTCGACCACTGCGCCCGCGACCGCGAGATCCTGCAATCCGACGCCGGTTCCGTCAAAGATGGTGACCTCCGCATCGCCGCGTCCCGGATGATTGCCAATGATGACCTGGCCTATCGCGGTGACATCGCTGTCGGAAATTAGTTTCTGCGCGCTCGCGTGCTGGAATTCACCGATGCTGAGCGATTGGGCAACTTCGTCCGTGAACAGCCGCGCGCGGGCGACAAGCGCCGGGTCCAGTTCCTGCTTGCCCTTGGTATCGGTGCCCATGGCCGCGATGTGGGTCGGCCCCTGGACATGCGCGTCCATCAGCAAAGGCGAAAAGGCCGAGGTGATCGACACGATCACGTCGGCCTCGGCCCCCAGCCGGGGCAGGTCCACCGCCTTGAAGGGCAGGCCCAGTTCGGCGGCCGTGTCGGCCAGCCGGGTCAGCATCTCGGGATGCGGGTTCCAGCCGATGACACGCTCGAAATTGCCGAAGCGCACGGCGGCCCGCATCTGGAAGGCGGACTGGTGGCCCGCCCCGATCATGCCCAGCACCTTGGCGCCTTGCGGTGCCAGGTATTTGCTGGAGACCGCGCTGGCGGCCGCCGTGCGCAAGGCGGTCAGCAGGTTCCCTCCGACCGCTGCCGACACGCGCCCCGTATCCGGGTCGAACAGGAACACCGTGGACTGGTGGTTGATCAGCCCGCGCTTCTGGTTGTTCGGCCAGTATCCCCCGGCCTTGAGGCCCAGTGTCAGCCCCGCGCCGTCGAACCCGCCCTTGAAGCCATAAAGCGCGTCCTCGTGCCCGATGGCCTCGCGCACGACGGGGAAATTCCGGGCATCCCCGCGCGCCATGGCGGCGAAGACCGCCTCGACCGCGTCGAACGCGGCCTCGGGGGTCATCAGCCCGGCGATGTCCTTTTCAGGAACGACCCACATCAATAGGCCTTCCCGCGCGCCGACACGGGCCACAGGGTTTCGACCTTGCCATTGCGGACGCCGACATACCAGTCATGGACGTTGCAGGTGGGGTCGCAATGGCCCGGCACCAGCCGCAGCTTGTCGTTGACCTTCAGGACGCCGTTGTCGTCCTGGACCACGCCGTGTTCGTCGCTGCACTTGATGTATTTGACGTCGTCGCGGCCATAGACGAAAGGCAGCCCGCTATCGACCGACTGCGCCTTGAGGCCCGCGTCCACGACCGCCAGATGCGGCTTGGCATGGGACATGACGCTGGTCAGGATGAACAGCGCGTTTTCCCATTCGCCCTGGTCGATGCGCTTGCCGTCCTTGTCGTGGATGCGACCGTAATCCGCATCCATGAAGGCATAGCTGCCGCACTGGAGTTCGTTGTAAACGCCCGAATTGCTTTCGAAGTAATAGCTGCCGGTGCCGCCGCCCGAGACCAGTTCAGGCTCCAGCCCGCAGGCCTTCAGCGCCTCGACCGCGTCGGTGACCTGGGCGATGGCGGCGTCCAGCTTGGCCTTGCGGTCCTCGTAGCTGTCCATGTGCTGCATCGCGCCCTGATAGGCTTGGATGCCGGTGAACTTCAGCCCCGGCGCCGCGTCGATGGCCTTGGCGATGGCGACGACTTCCGGCGTGGTCTTCACGCCGCAGCGGCCCGCGCCGCAGTCGATCTCCACGAAGCATTCGATGGTCGTGCCGTGCTTTTGCGCCGCCGCCGACAGGTCCGCCACGTTCGCCACGTCGTCCACGCAGACGATGATCCGGCTGCCCAGCTTCGGCAGGCGGGCCAGGCGGTCGATCTTCAGCGGGTCGCGCACCTGATTGCTGACCAGCACGTCCTTGATGCCGCCGCGCACGAAGACCTCGGCCTCGGACACCTTCTGGCAGCAGACGCCGACCGCGCCGCCCAGTTCCTCCTGCAGCTTCAGGACATCGACCGACTTGTGCATCTTGCCATGGGCGCGGTGGCGCATCCCGTGCGCCTTGGCGTAATCGCCCATCTTCTTGATGTTGCGCTCAAGCGCGTCCAGGTCGAGGATCAGGCAGGGCGTCTGGATGTCCTTTTCATCCATGCCCGGCAGCGCGGGCACGTCGAAGCCGACTTCCAGGTTGTCGAAGTTCACGGGTGCGTTCATGATCCGTCTCCCTCAGATCCAGGGCAGCTTGTCGAGATCGACATTGCCGCCGGTGATGATGATGCCGACGCGCTTGCCGGCGAATGCGTCGCGGTTCTTCAGGACGGTGGCCAGCGGCACGGCGCTGCTGGGCTCCATCACGACGCGCAGGTGTTTCCAGATCAGCTTCATCGCATCGATGATCTCGGCGTCGGACGCGGTGTAGATCTCGGACACGTGGTTGCTGACGAAGTGCCAGGTCAGCTCCTTCAGCGGCACCAGCAGCCCGTCGGCGATGGTCTTGGGCGCGTCGTCGGCAATGATGTGGCCCGCCTTGAAGCTGCGATAGGCGTCGTCGGCCTGCTCGGGCTCGGCCGCGATGACCTTTGTTTCCGGGGCCAGCGTCGCCAGTGTCAGGCAGGTGCCCGAGATCATGCCGCCGCCGCCGATGGGCGCGACCACCATGTCCAGCCCGTCGGTCTGCTCCATGAACTCCCTGGAACAGGTGCCCTGCCCCGCGATCACGCGCGGATCATTGTAGGGATGGACGAAATCGCCGCCCGTTTCGGCCTGCACCTTGGCGAAGGTTTCCTCGCGCGAACTGGTGGACGGCTCGCATTCGGTGATGACCCCGCCATAGCGGCGCACCGTGTCCTTCTTGGTCTGCGGCGCGGTGCGCGGCATGACCACGTTGCAGGGAATGCCCCGGCGCATCGCCGCATAGGACAGGCAGGACGCGTGGTTGCCGCTGGAATGCGTCGCCACGCCCTTGGCGGCCTGAGCGTCGTCCAGGCCAAAGACCGCATTGGCGGCGCCGCGGACCTTGAAGGCCCCCGGCTCCTGGAAGTTCTCGCACTTGAAGAACAGTTGCGCCCCGGCCAGGTCGTTCAGGTAATCCGAGGTGCGCACCGGGGTGCGCCGGATGTAGGGCTGGATGCGATCATGCGCCGCCAGCATGTCCTCGTAGGTCGGAATATACATCGAAGCGTCCTTCATCACGCGGCAGCCCTCATCGCGGTGGCGCTCTGGCGGTAGTGGTCTTGCGCGGCGGCAACGCCGCTGCCCAGCGTCACCGGCAGTCCCAGGTCGGCCATGACCATTTCAGCCGTCGCGATGCCCGACAGCGCCATGACATCGGTCAGGCTGCCCAGGTGGCCGATGCGGAAGACCTTGCCCGCGACATCGCCAAGCCCGGTTCCGAAGGCCACGCCATAGGCGTTCAGCGCATGGCTGACGATCTTGTTGGCATCGAACCCTTCCGGCGTGCGAATGGCGCTGACGCTGTCGGAATAAAGCTCGGGGCGCTTGGCGCAAAGCTGCATTCCCCAGGCGGCAACCGCCTTGCGCACGCCTTCCGCGATGCGGTGGTGGCGAGCGAAGACATTCTCCAGCCCCTCGTCCAGCAGCATGTCGCAGGCCATGTTCAGCCCGTTCAGCAGACCGACCGGCGGCGTGTAGGGATAGCCGTTGGCGGCATAGCCTTTCGCCATGTCGCGGATGTCGAAGAAGGTGCGCGGCAGTTTTGCGGTCTCGACCGCAGCCATGGCCTTGGGCGAGAAGCCGACGATGGCAAGGCCGGGCGGCAGCATGAACCCCTTCTGGCTGCCGGTCACGGCGATATCGACGCCCCATTCGTCCATGCGGAAATCATAGCACGCGATGGATGAAACCCCGTCCACGAACAGCAGCGCCGGGTGGCGCGCGTTGTCCAGGGCGCGGCGGACGGCGGCGATGTCGCTGCGCACGCCGGTGGCGGTCTCGTTATGGGTCGCCAGGACGACCTTGATCTCGTGCGCCTTGTCGGCGGTCAGGATTTCCTCGAAGCGGTCGGCGGGAACGCCCTCGCCCCATTCCTGGGTGACGACCTGGACGTCCAGGCCGTGGCGCTGGCACATGTCGATCCAGCGGTGGCTGAACATGCCGTTGCGGGTGGCCAGCACCTTGTCGCCGGGCGACAGCGTGTTGGTGATCGCGGTTTCCCAGCCGCCGGTCCCGGTCGAGGGGAAGACGAAGACCTGACCCTGCGTGGTCTTCAGCACCTTCTTCACCCCTTCCAGCGCCGGGTGCAGGATCCGGCCGAAGACCGGGCTGCGATGGTCGATCGTGGGCATGTCCACGGCCTTGCGCAGAACTTCGGGGATATTGGTCGGGCCGGGAATGAACACGGGATTCTGGCTGGTCATGGTTCTTCCTCCTCTGATAGGCCCATGATACGCCCCGCCGCCAGATGTCACAATTTTTCTGGAAAACATTTCCATTTTCGCGCTAAAAGCCGAAATGAAGTTGATCATCAGCAACTTGGCTTTTTTCAGGCCGGGTTTCCGATTATCGCCGTTCCGAAAATGTATTCTTTAGAAAAGGGCGAAAATGTCCGAACCCATCCGACGTCGGGGCCGTCCCCGCAGCGCCAAGGACAGCACCGGCACCGTGCAGGTGCTGGACCGCGCGCTGGACATGCTGGACCTGCTGGCCGCCCATCCCGGCCTGACGCTGTCGGAGGTGGCCGAGCGGATGGAGCAGTCGCCATCGACCGTCCACCGCCTGCTGCATTCGCTGGCCGCGCGCGGCATGGTGGAAAGCGATCCGGCCACGCAGGCCTGGAACATCGGCCCCGCGACCTTCCGGCTGGGGTCGGCCTTCATGCGCCGGTCGGGGATCGTCGAACGCGCCCGTCCGATCCTGCGCGCCCTGATGGAGCATACGGGCGAGACCGCGAACCTGGGGATCCTCAACGGGGACGCGGTGCTGTTTGTCAGCCAGGCCGAGACGCACGAGACGATCCGCGCCTTCTTTCCGCCGGGCACGCGGTCCCCGCTGCATGCCTCGGGCATCGGCAAGGCCCTGCTGGCCTTTGGCCGGGCCGAGATCCTGCACGCCTATCTGGACGGCGCCGGGCTGGCGCGTTTCACCGACAGGACGCTGACCACGCCCGAGGCCCTGACGCAGGAGATGAGCCGCATCCGCTCTCGCGGCTTTTCCTTCGACGATGAGGAACGGACCCGGGGAATGCGCTGCATCGCAGCCCCGGTCTTCGACCTGAGCGGAGAGGCGATTGCAGGCGTCAGCGTCAGCGGCCCCACCCACCGCATCGGCCACGAGCATGTCAAGACGCTTGGGGCCGTGGTCGCGGCTGCCGCGGCGGAACTGAGCCAGGCCATGGGCGGATAGGCCAAGGGCTCCGCGATCGCTCGCGGAGCCCTGCCATTCCCGTTTCGCGCGGGATCAGTGGCCGCCGAAGAAGGCGAACTTGATCACGAACAGCGCGGCCACGGTCCAGGTCGCGGCGTGGACCTCTCTCGCCCTGCCGGTCAGCAGCTTGATGATCGCGTAGCTGACAAAGCCGAAGGCAAGGCCGTTGGCGATGGAGTAGGTGAAGGGCATGACCAGCGCGGTCAGGACCGCGGGGGCGGCCTCGGTCACGTCCTCCCATTCGATCTCGGACAGCTCGCGCACCATCAGGGTGGCGACATAAAGCAGCGCGGGCGCGGTCGCATAGGCGGGAACCGAGCCGGCCAGCGGCGCGAAGAACATCGCCAGCAGGAACAGAACGGCGACCACAAGCGCGGTCAGGCCCGTCCGCCCGCCCGCCTGCACGCCCGAGGCGCTTTCGACATAGGCGGTCGTGGAAGACGTCCCCAGCATCGAGCCCAAGGTGATCGCGGTCGAATCCGCCATCAGCGCGCGCGACAGGCCGGGATTGGTATGGGCCGGCCCTTCCTTCAGCAGGCCCGCGCGCTTGGCGACGCCGATCAGCGTGCCGGTGGCGTCGAAGACCTCGACCAGGACCATCACCAGGATCACCTGGAAGATGCCGATGCCAAGCGCACCCATCACATCCAGTTGCAGCAGCGTCGGCGCGACGGACGGCGGCATGGACAGGATGCCGCCGAACTCGGTGACGCCCAGCAGGATCGCGGCGACCGTGATGATCAGGATGCCGATCAGGATCGAGCCCGTCACCCGCAAGGCGTCAAGCGCCACGATGATGAAGAAGCCCGCGATCGTCAGCAGCGTGCCCGGCGCCGTCAGGTCGCCCAGGCCCACCAGCGTCGCATCGCTGTTCACCACGATCCCCGAGGATTGCAGCGCGATGATGCCCAGGAACATCCCGATCCCAGCCGCCACGCCGCTGCGCATCGACATGGGGATCCCGGCCACAAGCCAGCGGCGGATGCCCGTCACGGACAGGACCAGGAAGATGATGCCGCTGATGAAGACCGCGCCAAGCGCCTGCTGCCAGGTGAAGCCCATGGCGCCGACCACCGTGAAGGCAAAGAAGGCGTTCAGCCCCATGCCGGGCGCCATGCCGATGGGCCAGTTGGCCCAAAGCCCCATCACCGCCGATCCGATGGCGGCGGCCAGGCAGGTCGCCACGAAGACGGCGTTGCGGTCCATCCCCGTCGTGGACAGGATGTCGGGGTTGACGAAGATGATGTAGGCCATCGTCAGAAAGGTGGTGATGCCTGCGATCACCTCGGTCCTGACCGTGCTGCCATGCTGGGATAGCTTGAAGTAGCGATCCATGATTGCTCCCTGTTGGTGGCCGTCTGACACGCGGCCTCGCTTGCGTCACAGCCTAGAATTTGCGCTTGACCGGACAATCGGGCCAAATCCGCAAGTCTTTCAATGATGGATTGAAACCGGAAACGATCTTTTCCGATTCGTTGATACAGAATTCTGCCGCCGAACGCTTGCCGCGCAGGCTCGCACGCGGTTTGCTGTGTCCATGCTGCCACAGAAAGGACGTCCGATGCGCTACAGCCGCGACTTGCGAGGATATGGCGAAACCACCCCCGATCCCAAATGGCCGGGTGGCGCGAAGATCGCGGTCCAGATCGTCCTCAACTACGAGGAAGGCGGCGAGAACAGCATCGAACATGGCGACGCCGCCTCCGAGGCCTTCCTGTCCGAGATCATCGGCGCCCAGCCTTGGGTCGGCAAGCGCCACTGGAACATGGAATCGATCTATGACTATGGCGCGCGGTCGGGCTTCTGGCGCCTGCACCGGATGCTGCGCGACATCCCCGTAACCGTCTACGGCGTCGCCACCGCCCTGGAGCGCAGCCCCGAACAGGTCGCCGCGATGAAGGCGGCGGGGTGGGAAATCGCGACCCACGGGCTGAAATGGATCGACTACCGCGACATCCCGCGCGAGGTCGAGGCCGAGCATATCGCCCAGGCGGTCGAGCTGCACACCCGCGTCACCGGCGAACGCCCGCGCGGCTTCTACCAGGGCCGCTGCTCGATGAACACGGTCGCGCTTGGCTGCGAGGAAGGCGGCTTCGAATACCTCGCCGACACGATTGCCGACGACCTGCCCTATTGGCATGTGCACGACGGCAAGCCGCAGCTGATGGTGCCCTATACCATGGACGCCAACGACATGCGGTTCTCGTCCGGGCAGGGCTTCGGCACGGGGACGGACTTCTTCGACTATCTGCGCGACAGCTTCGATGTGCTGTATGCCGAGGGCCAGGCGGGCGCGCCCAAGATGATGTCGGTCGGCCTGCATTGTCGCCTTGCCGGGCGTCCAGGCCGTGCGATGGCGATCCAGCGGTTCCTCGATCACTGCCGCCAGCATGAGGGCGTCTGGTTCGCAAGCCGCCTGGACATCGCGCGGCACTGGGCGGAAACGCATCCCTTCCAGCCCCGGCAGCTTCCCTCGCAGATGGACCGCGATGCCTTCGTGCAGGCCTTCGGCAGCATCTACGAACATTCGCCCTTTATCGCCGAGCGGGTCTGGGACGGGGAAATGGGCGCGGTCCATGACAGTCCCACCGGTCTTGCGGCGCGCATGGCGCAGGTCTTCCGCGCCTCGTCGGACGAGGAACGGCTGGGCGTGCTGAACGCGCACCCGGATCTGGCGGGCAAGCTGGCGCAGGCCAAGCGCCTGACGGCGGACAGCACCGCCGAACAGGCCAGCGCGGGCCTCGACAGCCTGACGGACGAGGAACGCGCGACCTTCACCCGCCTGAACGACGCCTATGTCGCCAAGCACGGCTTTCCCTTCATCATCGCCGTGCGCGACCACGACAAGCCCGGCATCATGCGCGCCATGCAGGCCCGCGTCGACAACGACACCGCGACCGAGCGCGCCGAGGCCGAACGCCAGGTGATGCGCATCGGCGAACTCCGCCTGAAAGAGGCCCTGAAATGACCGACATGTCCCACGACATCGCCGAAACCCGCCGTCCCGAGCCGCAGCTTGCGCCCTATGCCGGTCCTGTGGCGGGCCTGCCGCCGCAGACCGGCCTGACCACCGACACGGCCGTCTTCACCGAGGCCTATGCGGTCATTCCCCGCAGCGTGATGCGCGACATCGTCACCTCCTACCTGCCCGGCTGGACCGGCATGCGGATGTGGATGATCGCGCGCCCCCTGTCCGGCTTTGCCGAGACCTTCAGCCAGTACATCGTCGAACTGGCCGAGAACGGCGGCTCGGACAATCCCGACGACGATCCCGAAATCCAGCACGCCCTGTTCGTCACGGGGGGCGAGCTGTCCGTGACCATCGACGGCACCGAACACCGGCTGGCCCCCGGCGGCTTTGCCTATGTGCCCCCCGGCACGGCCTGGTCGGTCAGCAACGCCGCGCCCGGCAACACCGGGTTCCACTGGTGGCGCAAGCGCTGGCAGCCGGTCGAAGGGCTGGCCCGCCCCAACCCGATCGTCGCGCAGGAACAGGACATCGCCCCGTCCATGATGCCCGACACCGACGGGGCCTGGGGCACCACGCGCTTCATGGACCCGGCCGACCTGCGCCACGACATGCACATCACCGTGGTGACCTTCAAGCCGGGCGGTTCGATCCCCTTCGCCGAGACCCACGTGATGGAGCACGGGCTCTTCGTGCTGGAGGGCAAGGCCGTCTACCGCCTGAACCGGGACTGGGTCGAGGTCGGACCCGGCGACTACATGTGGCTGCGCGCCTTCTGCCCGCAGGCCTGCTATGCGGGCGGGCCGGGGCCGTTCCGCTATCTGCTCTACAAGGACGTGAACCGCCACGCGCCCTTGTGGGCCAACCGGTAAGCGAAAGGCCGGGCACTGCGCCCGGCCTTTGTCGTCACAGGTCGTAGATCCCGGCGAACTTCTGTTCCAGATAGGCCAGCAGCGGCTCGGGAGAGACGTCCAGACCCGTCGCGTCCTCGATCAGGGCGCGCGGGCGCTTCAGCCCGCCGTGGCGTTGCAGGTTTTCCCGCAGCCATTCGACGCCGGGCGCGGCATCGCCTTCGGCAAGCGAGGCGTCCAGACCCGGCACGGCCGCGCGCATCGCCTGATCCAGGCAGCCCGCATAGACGTTGCCAAGCGTATAGGTCGGGAAATAGCCGAACAGGCCCACGGCCCAATGCACGTCCTGCAGCACGCCGTTGGCGGGACGGTCCACGACCACGCCGAAGTCGCGCTGGAAGCGGGCGTTCCAGGCCTCGACCAGATCCTCGACGGTCAGCCGCCCGGCGATCAGGTCGCGCTCCAGGTCGAAGCGCATCATGATGTGCAGGTTGTACTGCACCTCGTCGGCCTCGGTCCGGATGAAGCCGGGGGTGACGCGGTTCACGGTCGCATAGAAGGCGTCGGGATCGGTGATGTTCAGCCCGTCGAAGGCATCCGACATGCGCTTGAACAGCCATCCGGCAAACGCCCGCCCCCGCCCCATTTGGTTTTCATAGATGCGGCTCTGGCTTTCATGGATGCCCATCGAGACCCCCCGGCCCAGGGGTGTGAAGGCATAATCCGGGTCGATGCCCAGTTCATAGCTGGAATGACCAACCTCGTGGATGGTCGAGTAGACACAGTTGAAGGGGTCGGTCTCGACCACGCGCGTGGTGATGCGGCTGTCTTGCCAGCGCCCGCTGCTGAAGGGGTGGACGGCGATGTCCATTCGTCCCCGCGCCCAGTCATAGCCGAAGGCGGTCGCGCAGATGCGCGCCAGCCGGATCTGGGTTTCCTGCGGGAAATGGCCCGCCAGCGGCTGCGGCTGGCCGTCGGCCCCAAGCACAGCCTCGCGCAGGGCGACAAGGCGTGGGCGCATGGCTGCGAACAGGGCCGATATCTCGGCCCCCGTCATGCCCTGCTCATAGTCGTCCAGCAGCGTGTCATAAAGATCGCCGCCATTGGCGATCGCGGACGCTTCCTCGCGCTTCAGCATCAGGACCTGGTCCAGCGTCGGCAGGAAATCCTCGGGCGCGTCGTTGGCGCGCGCCTCGGCCCAGATGCCCTGCGCCAGCGATGTCACGCGCGCCAGTTCCTGCGCCAGCCGCGCGGGGATGCGGCTGGCCCGGTTGAAGTCGCGGGCGATCAGTTCGACGGCGCGGGTGTCCGCCTCGGACTCGGGTTCGGCGACCTCCAGCCATTCGCCGATGCGGGGGTCGGTGCGGCGTTCGTGCAGCACGGCCTCCATCGCGGCCATCTCCTCGGCCCGCTGTTCCACCGCGCCGCGCGGCATGACCGTTTCCTGGTCCCAGCCAAGGCGTTCGGCGACCGAGGACAGCGCCTCGGTCTGGCGCTGAAAGGCAAGCAGGTCGTTGATGGCCGTCATCGGATGGTCCCCCTGACCGAAGTTTCATGCGGGTAGCGCGCGTGGTGCCGCGCCCGGATGATCAGCGAAAACAGCGCGACCGCACCCAGCTGATGCGCCAATGCCAGCGGCAAGGGCGAGGCGTGGATCACGTTCATGATGCCCAGGCCCACCTGGACCGCCACCGCCGCGATCATGGCCGTGAAGGCCCCGCGCGTCACCGAATGGGGCGAGCGGCGGGCGCGCAGCCAGACGACCACGGCAAAGATCGCCAGCAGATAGCCGGTCATGCGATGGACGAACTGCACAAGGGCCGGGTTCTCGAACAGGTTGCGCCAGCCAAGCGCAGGGTCCCAGATGAGCGACGGGATCCATTCGCCGCCCATGGTGGGCCAGCCGGTATAAGTGCGGCCCGCGTCGATGCCCGCAACCAGCGCGCCGATCAGGATCTGCACGAAGGCAAGGTGCATCAGGCCGGTGGACATGGAAAACAGCTTCGCTTCCCCGGCGCGGCGGGCGCGCAGCAGGTCGGCTTCGGTGCGGCCCAGCAGCAGGACATACCAGGTGATCAGACCAAGGATCACGAAAGCCAGTCCCAGATGCGTCGCCAGGCGATAGGAGGCCACGCGGGTCATCCCCTCGACCAGGCCGGAACTGACCATCCACCAGCCGATGGCGCCCTGCAGCCCGCCAAGCGCGCCAAGACCCAGCAGGCGCGGCGTCCAGCCGGTCGGGATGCGCCGGGTCGCCAGGAAGAAGAAAAAGCCCGCCGCCCAGACAAGGCCGATCAGCCGGCCCAGCAGGCGGTGCGACCATTCCCACAGGTAAATCTCCTTGAAGCCCGCCAGATCCATGTCGGGATTGACCTCGACATATTGGGGGATCTGCTTGTAGGCCTCGAATTCCGCTTGCCAATCCGCCTCGTTCAGGGGCGGGATGGTGCCCGTGACCGGCGCCCATTCGGTGATCGACAGGCCCGATCCGGTCAGGCGCGTCGCGCCGCCAAGCGCGATCATCGCCAAGACCATCACGAACAGCACCATCAGCCAGATGCGGATTGCCCGGCGCGCGCCGCGGGGTGCCGCGTCGATCATGCCGGTCGTGGTGACGGGACGGCTGCTGGCGGTCGGGTCAAGGACTTCCTGGAAAACGGGGCGCTTGGCCATCGCTTGCTCCTTCAGGTCGGGCGGAGGGTAGGTCGGGGTCAGGACCGGGTCAACTGCCGCAGCATTCCGTGCAGGATGCGCACGTCGCCACGGGTCAGCGCCAGCCGCGACCACATGTTGCGCAGGTTCAGCCGCATGGAGGCAGCCTTCGTTTCGGGGAAGAAGAAGCCCGCCTCGGTCAGCTTTTCCTCGAAGTGGTCGCCCAGCTTCTCGATCTCGACCCGGTCGGCCGGCTGGATGGCCTCGGGCCGCGCGTGGTGGGGCGAGGGTTCGGCGGGCAAGACCTCTCGCCCGTATTCGTATCCCATCAGCAGCACGGCCTGCGCCAGGTTCAGCGACGGGAAATCCGGGTTGACGGGCACGGTCACGATGGCGTTGGCGCGGGCCACGTCGTCATTTTCCAGGCCCGTGCGTTCGGGGCCGAAGATGATCGCGCAGCGGCCTTGGTGGGCGCGCGCCATCTCCATCGCCGTGGCGGGGGTGTGGACGGGCTTCGACAGCTCGCGGCCCCGCGCCGTGGTAGCGAAGGCGAAGTCGATGCCTTCCATCGCCTCGGCAAGGGTCGGATAGATGCGGGCGCGGTCCAGCACCTGCCCCGCCGCGCCGGACGCCATGGCGATGGCGCGCGGGTTGGGCCAGCCGTCGCGCGGTTCGACCAGCCGCATCTCGGTCAGGCCGAAGTTCAGCATGGCGCGGGCGGCGGCGCCGATGTTCTCGCCCATCTGCGGGCGGACCAGGATGATGACGGGCAGACGTTCGCTTTGCATGATGGGCCAGATAGTCCGTCTGGCGGCGGGCGGCAAGCTGCGCTATCTGCGACATAAAGGAGTTCCGCCATGTCCGACGCCACCAATGATGCCCCCCAGCTTTACCTGATGACGCCCGCCGGTGCGCAGGCATCGACCCTCGGGCCGCAGTTGGCGGCGGTCATGGACGCCTTCCCCGTGGCCTGCCTGCGCATCCGCGCGGGCGCCGAGGAGGACGAACTGGGCCGCCTGGCCGATCTGTCGCGAGAGATCGCCCATGCCCGCGACGTGGCGGTGGTGATCGACGACCATGTGGCGCTGGCGCAGCGGCATGGCCTGGACGGGGTTCACCTGACCGACGGGGCGAAGGCCGTGCGCTATGCCCGCAAGGAACTGGGCAAGGACGCGATCGTCGGCTGCTTCTGCGGCAATTCGCGCCACGAGGGGATGAGCGCGGGCGAGGCTGGCGCGGATTACGTCAGCTTCGGCCCGGTCGGCGCATCCGCCCTGTATCGCGGTGAACCGGTCGAGCTGGAACTGTTCCAGTGGTGGTCCGAGATGATCGAGGTTCCGGTCGTGGCCGAGGGCGCCATCACCCGCGAGTTGCTGGAGCAACTGTCGCCGGTCAGCGACTTCATCGCCATCGGCCCCGAGATCTGGTCGGCCAGCGATCCGGTGGCGGCGCTGACCGCGCTCTGGGGCTAGATATCGAAGCGTTCGCGGGCGCCTGCGGCGAAGCGGCGCAGGATCAGCGGGTAAAGCTGGTGTTCGCGTTGCAGGACCCGGGCGGCCAGCGTTTCGGGCGTGTCGCCCGGCTGGACCGGGACACGGGCCTGGCCCAGGATCGGCCCTGCATCCAGATCGGTCGTGACCTCGTGGACCGTGGCGCCGGCCTCGGCATCCCCCGCCTCGAGGGCGCGGGCATGGGTGTGCAGGCCCGGGTATTTGGGCAGAAGGGAAGGATGAATGTTGATCATCCGCCCCTTGAAGCGGTCGATGAAGGCGGGGGTCAGGATGCGCATGAAGCCCGCCAGGCAGATGATGTCGGGACGCGCCTCCAGCAGCGGTCCCAGCAGCGCGGCCTCGAAGGCTGCGCGGTCACCCTGATAGGCGCGGTGATCGACGGCGGCGGTCGGAACGCCCAGGGCGGCGGCCTTGGCAAGCCCTCCGGCAGCCGGGTTGTTCGAGGCGACCAGCACCGGCCTGGCCGGGTGATCGTCCGCCTGCATGTCCTCGACCAGGCGGATCATGTTCGACCCGCCGCCAGAAATCAGGATGGCGACGCGTTTCACGCAAGCGCCCCGTTGTAGCGCACGCCCTGCCCCGCGACGACCCGGCCCAGACGATGAACCGTCTCGCCCTGCCCCGCAAGCAGGTCGGCAAGGGCGTCGGCGCGGTCGGCGGCGACCGACAGGATCATGCCGATGCCGCTGTTGAAGGTCTTGAGCATCTCCGCCTGTTCGATCCCGCCAGCCTCGGCCAGCCAGCGGAAGACCGGCGGCAGGGTCCAGGACGACAGATCGATTTCAGCGCCCAGGTCCTTGGGCAATACGCGCGGCAGGTTTTCCGTGATGCCGCCGCCGGTGATATGGGCCAGGGCATGGACGCCGCCCGCCCGGATCGCCGCCAGCGCAGGCTTGACGTAAAGCCGCGTGGGCGTCAGCAGCGCCGCGCCCAGATCGCCATCGCCGAAGGGCGAGGCCGCGTCCCAGCCAAGGCCCGCGTGTTCCGCGACCTTGCGGACCAGCGAATAGCCGTTGGAATGCACGCCGTCAGAAGCCAGGCCCAGCAGCACGTCGCCCTCGGCCACGCCCTGTGGCAGGGCGGTGCCGCGCTGCATGGCGCCGACCGCGAAGCCCGCCAGGTCGAAGTCGCCGTCGTGATACATGCCCGGCATTTCGGCCGTCTCGCCGCCGATCAGGGCGCAGCCGGCCGCCTGGCAGCCGCGCGCGATGCCTTCGACGACGCGCGCGCCTTCATCCACCGACAGCTTGCCGGTCGCAAAATAGTCCAGGAAGAACAGGGGTTCCGCCCCCTGGCAGACCAGGTCGTTCACGCACATGGCGACCAGATCCTGGCCGATGCCGTCCAGGTGGCCGGTGTCGATGGCGATGCGCAGCTTGGTGCCCACGCCGTCAGTGGCCGCGACCAGGACCGGGTCGTCATAGCCCGCCGCGCGCGGGTCGAACAGCGCGCCAAAGCCGCCAAGCGCGTCCATCACGCCAGGACGCGCGGTCGCGGCGGCGGCGGGCTTGATGCGTTCGACAAGCGCATTGCCCGCGTCGATATCGACGCCTGCATCGCGATAGCTGATCCCGTTCCTGGTCATGGCGGCCCCCGGCTGAATGATGCGCCCCCGATAGCGGAAGCGGCAAACGGGGGCAACGGCGATCGGCGCTTGACCGAAGCGCGCCCTGCGATTAACCCCGGACATGCTGCGGGCCTGTAGCTCAATGGTCAGAGCAGGGCGCTCATAACGCCTTGGTTGGGGGTTCGAGTCCCTCCGGGCCTACCATTCCACAGCAAAATGCCCGCCGGAATGAACCGACGGGCATCCTGGGCTTCACGGAGCGGAAGCCAAGCGGACGATCAGGCGTCCAGCTTTTCGACTTTCGGCGCGGCCTTCGCGATCTCGATCCGGCGGGGCTTCAGGGCCTCGGGAATTTCGCGGACCAGGTCGATATGCAGCATCCCGTCGACGTGGCTGGCACCATCGACGCGGACATGGTCGGCAAGGGTGAACTTGCGCTCGAACGCGCGGGTGGCGATGCCGCGGTGCAGGTAGGTGCGGCCGTCGTTTTCCTCGGCCTTGCGGGCGGAGACGATCACGGCACCGTCACGAACCTCTACAGTCAGATCATCGGCGGCGAAGCCGGCAACGGCGATCGAGATGCGATAGGCATTCTCGCCCGTCTTTTCGATGTTGTAGGGCGGATAGGTCGGCGCGGAAACGTCAGCCGACAGCGCGCGGTCCATCACGTCAGCCAGACGGTCAAAGCCGACCGAGGCGCGATAGAGCGGGGTCAGGTCAAAATTACGCATGGTCACATCCTTCACAAGCGATGCAGTGTTCTGCCCCCCGGTCGCCGGGCGGGCCGTCCTGACCGGCGCCATCCAGGCCGCCGGTAAAGGTGATTTAGAAGGCGAAAACAGGCGTTCAAGAGCCCCGGCGCAATCTTTTCAACCGCCCCCCCGCGCGGCTAGAAGAGGCCATGGATCTGCTTCTGTCCCTGCCCGCCTCGCTTCCCCTGACCGACCTGTCGGCCATCGCCCTGCTGTTCGTCACCTGGTTCTCCATCGGCTGGCTGGTCGAGCGGCCGCCGGCGGGCAAGCCCTCGGTCTCGGTCCTGATGAAGCGGTTCCGGCGCGAATGGATGGTGCATTTCATCACCCGCGACCCCCGGATCTTCGATGGCAACATCCTGGCCAGCCTGCGCGAGGGCACGGCCTTCTTCGCGTCCGCCTGCATGATCGCCACCGGCGGGATTCTGGCGCTGATCGGCAATACCGATCAGTTGCGCGGGCTGGCGGCGGAACTGGCACTGGAACGGCCGGGGGACATCCTGTGGGAACTGAAGCTGCTGGTGACGATGTTCTTCGTCGTCAACGCCTTCCTGAAGTTCGTCTGGTCGCACCGGCTGTTCGGCTATTGCGCCATCATGATGGCCGCGGTGCCGAACGATCCCGCCGATCCGATGACGCGGGACCGCGCCATGCAGGCGGCGGATCTGAACATCACCGCCGCGCGCAGCTTCAATGCGGGCCTGCGCAGCGTCTATTTCGCGCTTGGATCGCTGGGCTGGCTGGCAGGGCCATGGGCGCTGATGCTGGGCATCGCCGTGGTGCTGTTCGTGACCTGGCGGCGCGAGTTCGCCTCGACCTCGCGCCAGGTGATCATGCGCAGTCTGCCACCGCCGCGCTTGCCCGATCATGCCAGACTGCCAACGTCAGAACCAGGGCCCCCGCGGCCGTAAGCGCGATGCCGACATAGCCGCTGGAAGCCCAGCCCCAGCCCGCCGTCAGCGCCATTCCCGCAAGGAACGGCCCAAGCGCGTTAGCGGCGTTGAAGGCCGCGTGGTTCATCGCCGCTGCCATGTTCTGCGCGCGGCCCGCGACATCCATCAGCCGCGTCTGCAGCGGGATCACCAGCCCCGCGCCGGCCGCCAGCAGGAAGGACGACAGCACCATCATCTGCCAGTTGCCGACGGCAAAGGATGCGAAGCCCTGCGTCATGGCCATGGCGGCCAGGCTGACATAGGCCGCGCGGATCTGGCCCACCCGCTCGGTCAGCCGGCCCGCGGCCCAGGTGCCCAGCGTGCCGCCGACGCCAAAGACGCCAAGCGCCAGCGGGATGGCATAGGCGGGGGCATTCGTGGTGGCGATCATCGCGGCGGTCAGGAAGGCGTAAACCGCAAAGAACCCGCCGAAGCCAATGGCGCCAACGGCCAGCAGCCACAGCACGCGCGGGTTGCGCAGGGCCTGCAGCTCGTCCCAGGGACGGGCGTCGGGATTGCCGCCGACGCGCGGCGCGACCTTCAGGATCAGCCAGGCCGACAGCAGCGCGATGAATCCCGGCAGGGCAAAGCCCCACCGCCAGCCAATGCTCTGGCCCAGCCATCCGGCCAGCGGCACGCCGACGATGTTGGCAACGGTCAGCCCCATGATAACCTGCGCCGCGCCCCGCGCCCGGTGCTCGCGCGGCAGCGCGTCGGCGGCATAGAGCATCGCGACCCCCAGGAACCCGCCATGCGGCAGACCCGCCAGGAACCGCATCGCCGTCAGTGTGGCCAGACCCGGCAGCACGGCGGCGGCCAGGTTCATCACGCCGTAAAAGGCCATCAGCGCGGCCAGATAGCGGCGGCGCGGCAGTCGCGCCCCCAGGATCGAGGTCAAGGGCGCCCCGATCACCACGCCCAGGGCATAGGCGCTGATGACATGGCCCGCCTGCGGTTCGGTGATTGCAAGGTCGCTTGCGAAATAGGGCAAGAGCCCCATGGCCGCGAATTCCGACGTGCCGATGGCAAAGGCGCCGAGAGCCAATGCCAGAATGGCATGGCGAAGATTTCCATGTTGGGTCATGTCGCGCGTTCCCGTGGGTGGTTGCCCTAACATCCCGCTGCAGCGCAGCAATGGCAAGACGCCCGCGCAGTAAACCCGCCTTGCACGGAATGCAACCGTTACAGGTAGCCGCGCTCCAGCATGATCCAGACCACGACCGCCGCCAGAACCAGCAGGCCAAAGACGACCGAGGCCGCAAAGCCCGTCGCCCGGCCCTGCCAGCGCGACAGTTCGCCCAAGGGCTGCAGATGGGCGACCAGAGCCTGGTGGGCGCGCGACAAACGGGCGAGGTCCAGCTGGCGCGCGATCTTTGGCTGGGCGGACAGTTGGTCGGCCTGGGCCAGGGCGGCCGCCTGCTTGCGCAACCCGCGCGGCAAGGCCCCGCCCCTCCGGCGCAGCATGACATGCAGCGGCGGACGTTCGCCCCGCCGTGCGCCGCCGAAACGGGCGGCGATCAGGCGCGACACCTCGTCGGCCATGTCGCGGATATCGTCGGGACTGGTTGCGCTGCGTGTCATGGCGGCAGTCTAGCCGGACTGGCAGGCCCGCGCCAGACACTCTAGGATCGCCCGCATGAAACTGAATCACGCGATCTTCGGCAGCGGCGAAGGCCTGCCGGTGCTGCTGGTCCATGGCCTGTTCGGCCAGGGGCGCAACCTTGGGGCTCTGGCGCGCAGGCTGGCGGAAGAACGGCGCGTCGTTACCGTGGACATGCGCAACCACGGCGACAGCTTCCATGATCCCGACCACAGCTATCCGGCGCTTGCGGGCGACCTGGCCGATGTGATCGCGGACCTGGGCGGACAGGTGGATCTGGCCGGGCATTCCATGGGCGGCAAGGCGGCGATGGTGCTGGCGCTGACCCGGCCCGCGATGGTGCGCAAGCTGGCGGTGCTGGACATCGCTCCGGTGGCCTATGGCCATTCGCAAACGGCGCTGATCGACGCCATGGAATCGCTGGACCTGACCTCCATCGATCGCCGCAGCGCTGCCGATGCCGCCCTGGCGGAGCGGGTTGACGATCCCGGGGTGCGGGCGTTTCTGCTGCAATCGCTGGATCTGAAGGCGAACCCCAAGGCCTGGCGGCTGAACCTGACCGCCCTGCGCAACCAGATGGACGAACTGGTCGGCTGGCCCGAGGGGCTGCCCAAGGCAAGCTTCGACGGCCCGGTCCTGGAGGTCGCGGGGGAACGGTCCGACTATGTGACCCGGGCGGGCCAGGAGGCGCTGCGCGAATATTTCCCGCAGGCGCGCGTCATGCGCGTCAAGGGGGCCGGGCATTGGCTTCATGCCGACGCGCCCGAGGCGGTGGCGCAGATCCTGGTCAGCTATCTGGGCGAGGGCTGAGGGCGCCCAGGCAATCCGGGTGGATCATCAGGCGGGAGGAATGACCCGAAAGGTCATCCGCACGACCTTGGCGCCGGTCCTTCTGTGCAAGTTCGTGAAATCAGGGCCTTGCAGGCACATGCTATGGAGTAGAACGCCCGGCATCCGCGGAGTGGCGCAGGCGCAAGGCATCAGCAAAAAGAACACGGACCTGGCATGGCCCTTGCCATGCCACGTCCTTGCAACGGGTTAACGCCCGCCCTGTTCTTCCAGCCGGTCGGCCAGGGATTCCGCGCGCGCGGCCAGTTCGGCCATCGCCTCCTTCAGGTCGGAGGGGATGACCGGAACCTCGACCCGCGTGGGATTGGCCTGCAGCCGGTTCAGGTGGCGCTCGGCCTTCTCTGCCCGCTCTTCCAGCGTGGCGACGCGGTCGGCCAGCATCAGCCCGGCCAGCAGCAGCAGGCGCGGCTCGGGCACGCGGCCCGCCTGCGACAGGATCTGCTGCGCTTCGGCATCCAGCAGGGCGGCGGCACGTTGCAGCAGCCGCTCCTCGCCGTCCTGGGCCGCGACGCGGTATTCCTTGTGCCCGATGATGAAATCGACCTCGGCCATCTAGCGGTCCCTTTCCTGCGCATCTGTGTCCTCGGGCACGCCGCCGGCGTCGCCCGCAATCTCGGGGGTGGCGGCGGCGGCGGCCTCGTTCCCGGCCAGCAGGCGCTCGACCTCGGCCAGAAGCGCGCCCAACTGCGCGGACTCGGCGGCGCGGGCAGCGCGCAAGGCTTCGATCTCGGCTTCCAGGGCGACGCTCACAGCCTCGATCCGGTCGCCATCCCCGGCCGCGGCCTGGATCAGCGCCCGGTTGGCCGCCGCCAGTTCGTCATTGGCCGCCGCCAACCGGGCTGCCTGTTCCGCCGGATCCTGCCCGTCGGTGCCATCCCCGCGCTGCGACAACTGGTCCGTCAGCGCCGCGATCTGCGCATAGGCCTGGTCTAGTTCCGCCCGCAGATCCGGGTCCGAGGATCCGAAACCGACGCCGCCACGATCCAGATACTGGTCGATCCGGTCCAGCGCGGCACTGAGGCGGCGTTCGCTGACAGAGATATCGCTCATCGGCGGTCCTTTCAAAGCGTCCCCTGTTTTGTGGCATTGCGCCCCGCCCATGACAAGTCCGGCGACTTGGCGCGCCGCACGCCGCGCCCTATAAGGCGGGCGACGAAAGGATACTCCATGCGCGAAGCCACCATCACCCGCACCACCGCCGAGACGCAGATCGAGGTCGCGCTGAACCTTGACGGCACCGGCGTCTATGACAACCAGACGGGGGTGGGCTTCTTCGACCACATGCTGGACCAGTTGTCGCGCCATTCGCTGATCGACCTGACGATCCGCGCCAAGGGCGACCTGCATGTCGACGACCACCACACGGTCGAGGACACGGGCATCGCCATCGGTCAGGCCCTGGTCCGCGCCCTTGGCGACAAGAAGGGCATCCGCCGCTATGGCAGCTTCCTGCTGGCCATGGACGATTCGCTGGTCCGCGCCGCGCTGGATCTGTCCGCGCGCCCCTTTCTTGTCTGGAACGTCGATTTCCCGACCGAGAAGATCGGCACCTTCGACACCCAGCTGGTGCGCGAGTTCTTCCAGGCCCTGTCCACCCATGGCGGCATCACGCTGCATGTGGACCGCATCCACGGCATCAACAGCCACCACATCGCCGAGGCCGCCTTCAAGGCCGTGGCCCGCGCGCTGCGCGAAGCGGTCGAGCCTGATCGCCGCATGGCAGGCGTGCTGCCCTCGACGAAGGGGGCGCTGTGATGCGGGTCGCGCTGATCGACTATGAAAGCGGCAACCTGCATTCGGCGGAAAAGGCATTCCAGCTGATGGGCCGCGAGGCCGGGGCCGAGATCGTGGTGACGGCGGACCCGCAGGTGGCGGCAAGGGCAGACCGGATCGTGCTGCCGGGCGACGGGGCCTTTCCCGCCTGCCGCACCGCCCTGGGAGAGGTCGATGGCATGGCCGAGGCGCTGCGCGATGCCGTGCTGAACCGCGGCGTGCCCTTCATGGGCATCTGCGTGGGGATGCAGATGCTGGCGACGACCGGCCACGAATATCGCCAGACGGCTGGCCTCGACTGGATCGGAGGAGAGGTTGAGGCCATCGCCGCGCCGGGGCTGAAGGTGCCGCACATGGGCTGGAACGATCTGGTGATCGACCGCCCCCATCCGGTGCTGGAAGGAATTTCCACGGGCGACCACGCCTATTTCGTGCACAGCTGGCAGTTCCGGGTCGCGGATCCGGCGCATCTGCTGGCCCATGTCGATTATGGCGGGCCGGTGACGGCGGTGGTGGGGCGCGACAATATCGTGGGCACCCAGTTCCACCCGGAAAAGTCCCAGGCCACGGGCCTGCGCCTGATCGCCAACTTCCTGCGCTGGCAGCCTTGACAAGAGCGCTGCGGCGTTCGCAACTTGTAAATCCACATTAACGCTTCGTTAATCGTTGGCGGATATGCCTTGGCCGACGGCTGACCCTGCCGTCCAGGCACCGGGGCATACCGGGCTTCGTCATGACGGGACGATAGTTGTTATGGATTACCAGTTCACGGTGCTGACCGTCAGTCAGCAGATTACTACCAAGGGCATCGTCACCGACGCGACGGGACAGGCCCCATGGTCGAACATCACCGGCGCGATCACCATGCCTGGTGCGACCCTGTCGACCATCACCCTCACCGACGACGACGCCAACTTCCAGAGCGGCCGCTATAACGCCGATGCCACGGGCCAGACCCTGACCACAGCGGTCACATTCGGCAATGACGCCTCGCCGACGCCGGCGGGCACGGCGCTGTCGTATTACATCCACTCGATCATCCGAACTCCGAACGCCGACGGCAGCTATGACGAGTTCCGGGCGGTTTTCCCCCGCAAGGTCGATCCAGGGCTCCCCGGTCTGGAACTGGGTGGACGGTATTCGGTCTTGCTGATGCCGATCGCGCGGGCAGATGGAACCTTTCCGATCTTCAGCCTGTCGAAAACTTATACTTTCAAGACGGTGCAGAGCATCGGGCGAACCAGCGACTCGGTCGCCTATGCGCCGCCGGCCGCCGTGACCTGCTTTGCGATGGGAACGATGATCGACACGCCGGCGGGACCCCGCCCGGTCGAAACCTTGCAGCCCGGCGATCTGGTCCTGACGCGGGACCACGGCCCGCAGGCGCTGCGCTGGCAGGGCGGCACGCATGTCTCGAAGGAAGGGCTGGAGATGCGGCCGAACCTGCGGCCGATCCTGATCCGCAGCGGCGCGCTTGGCGCGGGCTGCCCCGACCGGGATCTTGTGGTGTCGCCCCAGCACAGGGTCCTGGTCAGGTCCCGCATCGCGAACCGGCTGTTCCGCGACACGGAGATCCTGGTGGCGGCCAAGCATCTGGCAGGGCTGCCCGGGATCGAGGTGATCGTTCCACCCGAGGGGGTGAGCTATTTCCACCTGCTGTTCGACCGGCACGAGGTCGTCATGTCGAACGGCGCCTGGTCGGAAAGCCTGTACACCGGGCCACAGGCCCTGGCATCGGTCAGCGATGCGGCGCGCCGGGAAATCCTGATCCTGTTTCCCGAACTGGGCCAGGGCACGCCCACCGCACCCGCCCGCCGACTGCTGACCGGACGCGAGGCACAGCAACTGGCGGAACGCCAGTTGCGCAACATCGGCAGGCGCTGCCTGGTCGAGCCCCTGTGAGAAAATGTCCCCGGCGACCGGGGACATCAGCCTTCACTTCACTGTAATGCGGCCATCCAGGGCGGGCTTGTAGGGACCCTCCTGCGCGCCAAGATAGGCGGCCACCACCTCAGCCAGGTCCGGGCCGAAGTCATAGGCGTTCTGTGCGCTCGTCTCGAAGACATGGTAACCGTCGCCGCCCGCGCGCATGTAGTTGTTGGACACCACGCCATAGGTCGCGGCGGAATCGATGGGCTTCCATTCGCCTTCCGCCGCGACCATCACGTCGCTGATGCGGCTGCCCACTTCGGCTTTGGGATTGACCGTGTATTTCAGCCCCGCCACCTGCGCGAAACGGCCCGCGCCTTCCTCGTATTGGCTGGCCCCGTTTTCCAGCGCGGCAACGACATCCGCACCCTTCAGCTGGAAGGTCGCCAGCGTGTTCTGGAACGGAAGGACGGTGTAAACCTCGCCCATGGATACCGGCCCCTGGTCGATCGAGGCGCGCAAGCCCCCGCCATTGGCGATGGCGATGGTCATGCCCTGGTCCTTGACCCGATCCAGCATCGCATCGGCCACCAGGTTGCCCATCTCGCATTCCTTGGCGCGGCAGCTGGTGCGGTCTCCGTCGATGGGGGCAGCCGTTTCCGCCACGATCTTCCGGCGCAGTTCCTCGATGGGGGCGGCCATTTCCTTGACGCGGGCGGCAATCGCCTCGTCCTCGGGAACCGAGTTGTCCAGCAGGATCGGCTCGCCCTCGACCTTGGTCAGCTTGCCGGCGTCGTCGAAGGTCAGCGTCAGGTGGCCCAGATATTTGGAATAGGCATAGGCGGTGGCGATCGGAACCTCGGTCCCGTCCGGCCCGGCCACCATGGTGGGATAGGGTCCCTCGGCCTTTTCCATGCTGCCCAGAAGCGTGTGCGAATGCCCCCCGATGATGGCATCCAGCCCCGGAACCTCCTTGGCGAAGTCCTGGTCGCGCAGATAGCCGACATGGGTCAACGCAATGATCTTGTCGACGCCCTGGTCGGTCAGTTCCTGCACATCGGCCTTGAGGCTTTCGATGTCGTCCTGGAAAATCACCGACGGGCCGGGCGAGGATGTTTCCGGCGTGTCCATCGCAAGCGCGGACACGATGCCGATCTTCTCGCCGCCAACGTCAAGGGTGACGACATTCTCGACCTTGCCCTTCAGCACGTTCGACCGTGACAGATCCAGGTTTCCGGACAGGACCGGGAAGGCCACCCCGTCGGCAAGGACGGCCAGCCCCTCGGGGCCATCGTCGAATTCGTGGTTGCCGACCGCCATCGCGTCATAGCCGATGTGGGTCATGAACTCGACCACATCCTTGCCCTTGTAGGTCATGTAGAACAGCGAACCCTGGTACTGGTCGCCCGCATCCAGCACGATGACATTGCCACCCTCGGCGCGGATTCCGTCGCGAAGTTCCTTGACCTTGGACGCCAGCCGCGCCACGCCGCCGAAGCACTCGCCCGCATCCTTCGCTTCCTGCTCGCAGGTGCTGTCGTATTCGTTGATCGCCTCGATCCGGCTGTGCAGGTCGTTCGTGTGAAGGATATGCAGCACCGTTTCGGCCTGCGCCGATCCTGCGAAAAGCGCCGCAGCGGACACAGCGGTCAAAAGGCGGAATGCCATCGGTGATTCCTTTCTTCCCCAAGGGACTGGACGAAGGGAAGATTGGCGCAGCCCGCTCGGTGGGTCAAATGACGGAATCTTGGCGGTCCGGTCCCTTGACCCGCTGCATGACCACAGGGCAAATGCCCTCATGATGATCTACAAGGTTCTCCGCCCCGCCGAGTGGGCGCAGCTTCAGGCCGATGGCTCGACGCAGGGTGCGCCGGTCGATCTGGCCGATGGCTTCGTTCATTTCTCGACCGCCAGCCAGCTTGGCGCGACCCTGTCCAGGCATTTCGCGGCCGAGCGGGAACTGGTGCTGCTGGCCTGCCCTGCCGCAGGATTCGGCGATGATCTTCGGTGGGAACCTTCGCGCGGAGGGGGTCTGTTCCCGCATCTTTACCGCCCGCTGAGGCTGGATGACATCGCCTGGTCGCGCGACATCCTGCCCTGCGGCAATGGCCACGACACGGGACCGCTGGAATGAAGCTTGTTGAAAAGATCGGCCTGGCTGCCCTGCACAGGCTGGACCCGGAACACGCGCATGACCTGTCGATCCGTGCGCTTTCGTCCGGTCTGGTTCCGCTGCCGGGGGCGCCGGTCACGTCCGACAGGCTCCGCACCAGGCTTGCGGGGTTGAAGCTGCCGAACCCGGTCGGGCTTGCCGCCGGCTACGACAAGAACGCAAGGGCGGTGGCGCCCCTGATGCGCGCAGGCTTCGGCTTCATCGAACTGGGCGCCGCGACCCCCCGCCCGCAGCCCGGAAATCCGCAGCCTCGCCTATTCCGCCTGACCGAGGATCGCGCGATCATCAATCGCTTTGGCTTCAACAATGAAGGGGCGCAGGCGATAGCGGCGCGCATGGCGGCGCGGCCGGCAGGCATCCCGGTCGGGCTGAACATCGGCGCGAACAAGGACAGCAACGACCGCGCCGCGGATTTCGCGGCGGTGGTGGATATCGCCGGGGCCGCTGCCGATTTCCTGACCGTCAACGTGTCCTCTCCGAACACCGAACGCCTGCGCGATCTGCAAGGGGCGGATGCCTTGGCGGCCCTGCTGGACGGCGTCCTTCAGGCGCGCGACCGGCTGCCGCAGCGTCGTCCCGTCTTCCTGAAGATCGCCCCCGATCTGAATGACCGCGAAATAGGGGACATCGCGGCTGTCGCCGGCAAGTGCCGGGTCGATGGCATCATCGCGACAAACACGACCCTGTCGCGCGACGGCCTGTCCAGCCCCCACGCGGCCGAGACAGGCGGGCTTTCGGGCCGGCCGCTTTTCAAACGCTCGACCGTTGTTCTGGCAAGGCTCTACCGGGCGACGAACGGCGCGATCCCCCTGATCGGCGTTGGCGGCATCGCCTCGGCCGAGGACGCGTGGGAAAAGATCCGCGCCGGCGCCAGCGCGGTGCAGATCTATTCGGCGCTGATCTATCAGGGCCTTTCGCTGGTCACGCAGCTCGCGAACAGCCTGGATGACCGGCTGCGCGCCGCAGGCATGACCCTCAACGACCTCCGCGGCAGCGGAGCCGCCGACTGGTCTCAAAGATAGTCTTCGCCCAGTCCCAAGAGCTGGTTCATGCTGTGCGACGGCTCGGAACATCCCGCGTCACCGACGACGCGGGCAGGAACGCCAGCAACGGTCTTGCAGGAGGGAACCTCGTGCAGGACCACCGAACCGGCGGCGATTCGTGAATGGTGGCCAATCCGGATATTGCCCAGGACCTTGGCCCCTGCCCCAATCATCACCCCGTCGCCGATCTTCGGATGGCGGTCGCCATCCTCCTTGCCGGTTCCGCCAAGCGTGACGGAATGCAGCATCGACACGTCATTGCCGACGGTCGCCGTCTCGCCGATGACGATAGAATGGGCGTGGTCGATCATGACCCCGATGCCGATGACCGCCGCCGGATGAATGTCCACGCCAAAGCATTCCGAACAGCGCATCTGGACGAAATAGGCCATGTCGCACCGTCCCTGCTGCCACAGCCAATGCGCTATGCGATAGGCCTGCAGCGCCTGAAAGCCCTTGTAGAACAGGATCGGCTGCAACAGCCGGTGTGTCGCCGGATCGCGGTCATAGACCGCCATCAGGTCGGCACGCGCCGCATCCCCCAGTTCGGGCGAGGTGCGATAGGCTTGGTCTGCGATCTCGCGCAGGATCTGCTCGCTCATCTCGCCGCTGGCCAGCTTCAGGGAAAAGCGATAGGCCAGCGCGGCCTCCAGGCTGGGATGATGCAGCAGCCCCGCATGGATCAAGGATCCAAGCAGCGGCTCGTCACGAACCGCCGCCCGCGCCTCGTCGCGCAACTGCGACCAGATCGCATCGCGGTCAAGTCCCAGGTTCTTCTTGGTGCCTTGCATGTTCATGCCACGGGTCCATGCCAGTCTTCTGTCCCTTCTTAGCGCGAAGCATCGGCAGTTGAAAGCACGGCTGTCAGTCGGGCAGCCGCAGTTCCAGCCAGTGAACGGCAAGCCTCACGGCCCCGCCGGTGAACGCGCCGCCTTCGCCCGTCATCAGCAGGTTCGAGCCAGAGTAATAGGTCATGGGCGTCCCCAGCATGCCGCGTGCCCAGGAACCCGCGCCCTTGCCCAAGCCCTGGCCAAAGCGGTTGCTGGAATCCGCTGTGCCCAGGCGCCAGGTCTGGAGCGAACCGGTCAGCGCCTTCGTGACCCGCGCAACTGCGCCGATCACCATGACGCTGGCCGGAATCGTGATGCCGGTGTCGAAGGTTGCGCCCGCCCCGACATTCACCTCGCCTTCGGCCATGCCGAATGCCAGGCCCGAACCCATGGTGCCAAGGGTGGCCGCGCCAATGAACCACGACTGGCCGTCAAAGATGGCTTCGGCCCCACGGTCGGCCACAAATGCACGCATTCCGCGAAAAGGGCTGACAAAGATCCACCCCCCGTTCGCGCCCACCGCAATCTGCCCTGCCTTTCCCGACCAGGCACCGGTCGCGCCCGGCGGCACCGCCCAGCACTGGCCATCGATTACTACTTCGGGCAGGGTCGGGGTCGAGCAGCTTTCCAGGACGGCATTGGTCAGACCGTCCAGCCGCATCAGCGCCTCGTTGACGGTGACATGCTTCTGGGCCTGCGCGGGCTGAAGCAGCGGCATCTGAAGGCGCATGGTTTCATTCGACATTGAAAGTCCTCCTGGCATAGGGGCCCGCGCCGAACTGGTCGGACAGTTGCGCAACGGCTGCGGTAAAGGCGCCGCCCGCATGGGCGGCATTCCAGACCTGTTCGGGGAAGGCATAGGCCGGCGTGCCGACATCCGCTTCGTGCAGGACAGTGCCCGCCTGAATTATGCGCACGCGATAGCGTTCGCGAGCCTCGCCCAGCGGGATGTCCTCGCCCTCCCACCCGTCCCCGTCGACACGGCTCCGGCGGATCCAGGACAGGGTGCGGCCATCCATGCGTAGATGGCAGGGTGCATAGGGGCGCAGGCCGATCCCCCGCGCCTCGGTCACGCGCGCGCGATAGCTGGGATCGTCGAAGGCCCGCCGTGCGGGACCGATGCGCCAGAAGCGTTCCTGCCCACGCGCCGAGGGCGGCAGGTTCACCTGCTGCGCTGCGCCATCCAGGATCACCACCACGCTGCCCTTGGGCCAGACCTCGGGGATGATGCCATCGGTACCCGCCTGCCCGCGCAGCCTGCCGCCGATTTCCCACACGTCCTTCTCGACCGGATTCGCGCTGGAAAACTGCATGACCTCCCAGTTCTCCAGCGAGCCGTCTCCGATCACCAGCACGTTCGATCCCGCGAGAAGCGCCCTCATGCCGACCGACCGCAGCGAGGCATCCTTCAACCGGATGCGAAGTGGCGCTCCGCGGTCGATGATCCCCGGCCGCGCGCAATGCAACGGCGATTCGGTCCGTCCGATGAACGCCCGCTTTCTCAGCGTCGTGTTCAGTTCGAACCCGCCGTCGCTCTCGACCGAGGAATAGGCCAGCACCGACCCCGGCCAAGGCTTCGCCGTGGCGGCCAGATAGGGCGCATGCGGCTGCTCGTCCCCCTTCAGCAGCGGCAGGTCCAGAAACAGCGACCAGACCGGCAAGGTCGGGGTATGGCGGTTGATGATCCCGTCATCCTCGTTCGCCGCAGCCTGCTGATAGACGCCAGGTTCGACACGCACCGCATCGACGGTGATCACGCCCGCGCGTTCCACCCGGTCAATCCGCCAGCGCTTCGGCTCGGCACGGCCGTCATCCATGCGGATCACGTCGCCCGGCCCCAGATCGGCGGCCGAGGGCGGCAGCGCAAAGCGTGCCGTGTCGCGCGACACGGCCGCTTCCGCCAGCCAGCGTTCGGCCATGGCCCGGCCTTCGGCGCGCGTCAGGGACATGGCGAATTCGCTTTCGCTGAATGTGCTGCCGTCCGCATCGGCCAGGCTGGCTTCGGCCGTCGCTGCCGCATAGTCCGCGCCCGCCTCGACATGAGTCACCCGCAGGCGGCCCGACAGTTCAGCCTGCGCTTGCCTGACGGTTTCGAAACCGGAAACCTCCTCGCCAATCGCCAGATGCTCTCGGCCCAGCGTCCGCTTCACCAGCCCGTAGCGAGGAACGAACCGCAGCGATCCGTCGCGCTCGACCACGTCGATGGCATGGGCCAGCAGGATCGGCTGCAACGCCGCGCGCGAAGTCTCGCCGCCACCGACCTGAAAGCCGCGCACAACCCCGCTGACCGCGCTGGTGTCGAAATCCGTGACGCCCGCGTCGCGGCAGATGTCGGCGATGACTGACCCCAACATAACCGACCCCGCCCGGCCGTTCAGCCAATGCCCGCGCTGCCAGGCGGGGCCGTCAGACCACAGATCCGGCCGGCCGGGAAAGGCCGGGAAGGGCCGCGCATCCCAGCACCAGACATGCGCCCGGTCCAGATCGACCATGCGCCGGCCATCCTTCATCGCGGGGTTGTTCATAGGCTTCGACCAATAGGACGTGACCGCCTGGACATAGGCCGCCTGGATCGCATCATCGCGCTGCCCGTTGGAATAGTGGGGCAGCGTGCTTTCCGAACTCATCGCGTCCAGGAACTTGTTGGGCTGGTTGGTTGCCTTGTCCAGCGCCGCGCAGCCATATTCCGTGAACCAGATCGGCTTCGATCCCGGCACCCAAGCCGTGGCCTGCCGCGACCGCACGCCGTTCGGGCGATCGTAATGCAGGTTCTGCCACCAGCTTTTCAGATCCTTGTATTTCCAGACCCAGGCCTCGTCATAGCCGCCATCCGTGATGGGCGTGCGCCGTTGCGCATCGCGGTCGGCGTCGCTGGCATAATACCAGTCGAAGCCCTCGCCCCCGCAGACATTGGCTTCCAGATAGTCCGGGTTGCCGATGCGGCCCCATCCGGCATCCAGGTGGTCCTCTCCATCCCGCCAGTCGGACAACGGCATGTAATTGTCGATGCCGATGAAGTCGATCTCGGGATGTGCCCATAGCGGGTCCAGGTGAAAGAACAGTTCGCCGTCGCCCGGATGATGGCCGAAATACTCCGACCAGTCCGAGGCATAGCCGATCTTGACCGACGGCCCCAGTATCGCGCGCACATCCTCGGCCAGGCGGCACAGTTGCTGCACGGCGGGATAGCTGTTCCCCGCGCCACGGACCTGCGTCATGCCGACCATCTCGGATCCGATCAGGAAGGCGTCGATCCCGCCCGCCGCTGCGCACAGATGGGCATAATGCAGGATGAACCGGCGATAGGACCACTCGTCCGGTCCCTGATAGCGTACCTTGTCGCCATCCCGAACAAAGTCGCCGACAGCCGCAGAACCAAAGAACGCTTGGACCTCGGCCGCCGCAGCCGCCGTCCCGTCGGCCGACCCCGCCCGCCCCGGCGCGACCGAGGTCGTGACCCGCCCACGCCAAGGCATGACCGGCTGCTCCTCGGCGCCATAGGGGTCGGGCAGCTTGTTGCCCGCAAGCTGCTCCATCAGGATGAACGGATAGAAGACCGCCTTCCGCCCCGAGGCCGCGATGGCCCGCAGCCCCTCGACGACAGCCTGATCCGCTGGTGTTCCGCCATAGATCGGCCGGTCGTCGACGCGCGCAACCTCCGCCGCAGCCTTGCGGTCGATGCCCGCGACCATCCAGGGCATCTCGTCCCCGTCGATCTCCTTTTGCTCGACCTTGGGCTGGACGGTGCAATGGCTGATACGCAGGTCGCTGCCGAACCAGGACACGACCATCGACACCGAACCCACATTCGGCAACTCGCGCCTCAGAATGTTCATCGAGGCCGTGAAGTCGGTCCCGCCCATGGGCGTGTTCACGTTGGTTGACCGCAACTCGCCAAGACCCAGATCCTGGTTGACCGGCGTGGTCGCCAGCGAATACTCGCCCGTGCCGGGGATCAGCGCCACCGCTCGCACGTCGCGGCACAACCCGCTGCCGTCCTGCGCGGGCGAGGTGACCTCGAAGCTCAGCTGCGGCATCCGGTTGCCCCAGGGCTCCAGATTGAGATCCTCCAGCACCACATAGGCCAGCCCGCGATAGGCCGGCGCCAGATCGCCTTCATGCGCGGCGATGGCCGGGTCGGGCCGCTGGTCCTCATCGCCGTTATAGACGCGCATGTTCAGGTCGTCGGCCGAGATCTCCTCGCCATCCGCCCAGACCCGGCCCACGCCGAGGATGCGCCCCTCGCACAGTGCAAGCGCGACCGACAGGCTATAGCTGATCTGCGTGACCTGCAACCGGGGCGTGCCCTTGCCGCCGCCCGCATCCTCGGACCGCGCGATCTCCTCCAGTGGCGAGGCCCAGATGACATGGCCCGGCAGGCGCATCTGCCCCCAGATGCGGGGGATGGCCACGCCCTCGCCAGCGGTCTGCAGGCGCAGGCGGTCGATGCGGCCGGTTTCCACGGCCTTCGACCCGCTGCCCAGCAGCTTCTGGTCGATGACCTGGCCGACCGTGGCGCCGACCGCGCGGCCGATGACCGCGCCCGACAGGCCAAGAACCGCGCCGCCAAAGCTTCCGCCAATCGACGCCCCTACGGCGGACAGCACAATGGTCGCCATTTCGGCCTCCTAAGGTCTGGGTTCAGGGAAAGCGGAACCGGGCAGCGATCCGGTTCTGCCAAGGCGTCGTCAACGGGCTGTCGATGACGCCATGCGCGTTGTAGGCGTGGAGGAAGCGGGGAGCCTCACCCGCCTGCGAGAGGATGCCCAGGTGCTTGGCGACCGCGCGAGCCCGCATCCGGAACAGCAGCACGTCGCCGGGAAGCCAGTCGGCCCCGCGATCGACGGGGACCAGATGGCGCAACGCGGCCGCCATCAGGACTTCCTGACCCCCGCCCTCGCCCCAGTCGGGGGTGTAGGGCGGGGGCGCCTCGGGCTCGCCGCCATGGCGTTCCCGCCAGATGCCCCGGATCAGCCCCAGGCAATCGCAGGCCACGCCCTTGGTGCTGGCCTGATGCTGATAGGGCGTGCCGATCCAGGTCCTTGCGATGGAAACCACATCCTCAGCCACGGTTTCCTCCTGCCTGCGGCGCCATGATCCAATCCTCGGACGGCAGATGAGGGAAGCCGCGGAAGTTCACGAAATTGCCGAACTTGTCACGGCATGTCGCGGCGCGCTTGTCGCAGCCCGCCACCAGCCGGACGCGATCACCCACGACTGGCGCTATCCCCAGGCCCTGCCACAGCTCTATCTCGCGCCCGCCGTCCGGCAAGGCGGTGTCGTTCTTGACCGTGCCACGCAGGCCCTCTGCCGCGCCGCTCAGAACCAGCAGGCTGCCACGCTCGAACCAGCCGGCCTCATAGGTCGGAAAGCCTGAAAAACGCAGGATGCGCCCGTCGTCCACCTGGGCCACGGCGGTTTCGGCCATGAACGTCTCACCGGACAGCGACAGCTTGCAGCGGCCATCCCCCAGACGCGCCGAACAGCGCGGATGAAACACCCGCCCCCGCGCCGCGTTCAGCGGTTCCGACAGGCCACGAAGCTCGGCGCGGAACGCACCCTGGGACCGCGCGATCTCACCCAGGCTCCCCGCAAAGACCAGGCGCCGGGCAGCCACGTCGGTCCAGTCCACCTCCCACATCTTGACCTGCGCGCCGTCCCAGCGGCCCGCCAGCACGTCCTTTTCCGTGATCGCATCGTCCGACAGCGCCCCTTCGGCCTCCGAGTTGTCGACCGACAACCCCGTCGCCTGCACCAGGGCGCGAGCCGACATGCCGTGGTCCGGACGGAACCGGATGCCGTCGAAGACCAGCATCGCGTCATGGTCAGTAAAGCCCAGCACCATCCCGTCGGCGCGGCGCACCATCCAAGCACGCGCAATCGTCGTCGCGGTCATACCCGCACCTCGATCACCGGAATGGCCGGCATCTCGCCCGCCTGGAAAGAGGCCACGGAAACCGAGATGCGATCAGTGTCGAACCGCACCGGCACGTCGAACTCATAACCCGCCGTGATCTCGGCACCCGGCTGTGGCGCCTCGACAAAGGTGATCAGCCCCTGGGCATGATCCACGGCATAATGCGTGCCGGGGAACACCTCGTTGCCGCCAATGCCTGCCCGGACGCTGTCCCGGACCGGCTTGCTGATCGGTCGCGCATAGCTGCCGGGCCCCGACAGATAGGTCTTGGTCAGTTGAAAGACCCTGGTGACGCCGTCCCCCTGCGCGATCACCTGATCGTCAAAGGCCGGCGTGCGCGAGGGCAGGCAGCTCTTGTAGTCCGACCAGTCCTTCCAGCGGAACCCGTGCAACTGGCCCGCCCGCGCCTCGAAGAAGGCGACAAGGGACGACAGGTCGTCCAGCGACCGCAACCCCATGCCCGCGTCATAGCGGCGGCGGGCATGGGCCCAGGGGGTATTGCGTTCCTCGAATCCGCTGGCAAGGGCCACGATCTCGGTCCGCCGCTCCGGACCTCCGACCGATCCGAAGGACAGGTTCGCCGGAAATCTTACCTCGTGAAATGCCATGAACGGCTCCTGTCTCAGCTGTTGCGTTCGCCGCGCGCCAACACGCGGCCAAGCTGCGCGGCGATCTGCGACTGGCTGCGCTTGAAGCCCGCGACATCCGGCGTGGTCACGTTTACCGTCACGTTCATAGGGCGCGCGCCTCCACCGGCCGCCGCAACGCCCAGGCGGCCATCGGCGCCCCGGCGCAGCGGCATGATCGCCTCGGGACCGGCCTCGCCCATCAGGCCGGTTGCCCCGCGCATCGGGAAGTGCGTGGGCTGGCTGACAACTCCGCCCTTGGCAAAGGGCATGACCCGCCCCTGGACAAACGCCCCGCCCTTGGCGAAAGGCAGCGCGCCCGCCAGCATCCCGCCCATCCCCTGCGCCAGCGACCCGGCCAGGGCATTCTCAACGGGCTTCATCGCCATCGAGAACACCGTGTCCGCGATCGACCGGCCAATGCCCTTCAGCGCCTCGGACAGCTTGTCGCCGTCGAAGATCAGCCCGTCAAAGGACCGCCGCAGCCCCCCCTCGATCCCCGAACTCAGCGATCCGACCTCGCGCGCGGTGACCGTCATGGACCGGCGCAGCCGCTCCAGTTCCGCCTCAAAGGCGGCGGTCATGCGGCTGGTGTGGCTGAACCCCTCGTCAAGTTCGTCCAGCGTCGAGCTGAACCCATCCTTGTTGGCCATAATCCCTCGCCCCTCATGCAGATGTTTCCCCTGGCCGGTCGGGATAGAGCGCGGCCAGTTCCGCCAACCGGTCACGTGTCATGGCTGGCGGCCCCGCCTCGACCCCCAGCATCAGCGCCAGTTCCGCCGGCGTCAGGGCCCAGAACTGGTCCGGGCGCAGGCCCAGGCTGCGCATCCCCGCCCGCATCAGGCCGGGCCAGTCCAGCCCCCCGCTCATGCCGCGATCCGGAACGCCCGCGCCAGAAGCTCGGCCGCAGCCCGGCCTGCTGCCACCGGCCCGCCGCCGATCTCGACCGTCAGCAGGTCCGCTGCCGTGCCGCGCCAGCCGCCCCCGCGCAGCCCCGCGACCAGCACCGCCAGCACATCGCGGCTGCTGAAGCGGCCCTGCTCGAACCGTCCGGCAATCGCCATCAGGCTGTCCGCGCCCAGGTCATGCTCCAACTCGGCCAGCGCCCCCAGCGTCAGCCGGGCGATATGCGGGGTGCCGTCCAGCACCACCTCGACCTCTCCGCGCAACGGGTTCGTCATGGCAGTGCCACGAAGGTCAGGGCGCCGGCCGAGGCCATCGTCACCTCATAGGTCGCCTCGCCATTATAGCTTCCCGCATATTCCAGCGCGGTGATCTGGAACGGGCCCTCGACCGTGCCGAAATCCGGGATCACCACCTGGAAGCGCGGCACCTCGCCGTCAAAGAAGATCTGCCGCGCCCTCCCGTCGGTATTGGCGTCGCGAAACACGCCCGACCCGGAAATCGAGGCGCTGCGCACGCCCGCCCCGCCCAGCAACTCGCGCCAGCCGCCCTCGCTTTCCAGACTGGTCACATCGACCGTCTCGGCATTGAACGACAAGCGCGAGGCGCGAAGACCTGCAATGGTCTCGAACGCCCCGTCCCCGGTCATGTCCATCTTGATCAGCAGATCGCGTCCATTCTGTGCCGCCATTGGTCCTACTCCTCAGCCCAGATCAATCCGCGCGCGAAAGGTCAGGTCGACCCGCCGCGCGGCACCGTTTTCCACCCGCCGCGCCCTTGCGCGCAGGAACCACAGGGCGGTCAGCCGCCCCCTGCTCAGGGCCAGCGGCGCCTGGTCCAGCGACTCGGCCACGGCGGCGGCGGCGGCCTTGACCGCCGCAAAGCCCGCGCCCCGATCGGCGCCCGACAGGACCGAGACGACGAAATCATGCCGCGATCCTGCCGCCGTCATGTCGCCCGCATCCCGCACATCCTCGGGCCCCAGAGAGACGAAGACCCCTGTGGGGGCCTCGACCGGCATCGCGTCGAAGATCGCGTCGCCCACCAAGTCGTGCAGCGCGGCATCGGCGCGCAGGTGCTGATAGACCGCCCCCTGCAGGGCGACGCTTCCAACGAAGCTCATGCGTGTTCCTCCTCTCGGGCAAAGCAGGTCAGCCACAGGCCCTGCGGATCGCGCTCGGCCACCGCCTCGATGGCGAACAGGCGCTGGCCCATCCGCAGCCTCTGGCCCACGACCGGGCGGCGCGGGTCGCCGGCGCGGGCGCCCCGCACGGTGATCCGCCAGGACACGACGCTCTCGGGACCGACCTCGGCCCCGCGTTCCTGCCCCGTGCCAGCCTTCATCTCGGCCCAGAGCGACCCGACCCGCTGCCAGACCATGCGATAGCCGCCCATTCCGTCGTCCTGCCGAACCGATCCCTCAAGCTCCAGCCGGACATTCAGCCTGGGCGCGCTCATCGCCGCGCCTCGCGGTTGCCGCGGCCGGCCAGGGTGCGCACTTGCCGCCACCGTTCGATCAGCGCGCTGACGCCGAAGGGCATCGCGCCCCGCGCTGCATCGCCGCTGCGATCCTCGTAGTAACGCGCCGCCAGCATCACGACCGCCTGCGCCAGATCGGCGGGAACCGCTGCCCAGGTCTCTCCGAAGCCGGCGATGAAGGTCACGTTGACCATGCCCCGGCGCGGCACATGCGGCAGGATGACCCCGGTGGGCAGGATCATCGGCCGCTGCCCATGCGGCAAAAGCCGCCAGTTCTCGGGCGGGATCTCGGTCACCGTGCCCATGCCGTCGTCGATCTCGATCTTCTCGACCGAAACCACCGGCGCCAAGGGCAGCGTCTGGCCCAGCCTGTCGCGCCAATCGTCCAATTGCATCCGAAAGCGCCGCGTCAGCAGCACCTTGCCCGTGCGCGCCTCGATCGTCGCGATCGCGGCCCGCAGAAAGCCTGTCAGGGCCGTGTCCTCGGCGCTGTCCTCGGCAATCTCGAAACCCGTTCCAAGCCGCAAATGCTCGCGCAGCGCCGCGACAGGCAGCGCCCCGGCTGCAGGCGCCGTTTCCTCGATCAGCATCATCTCGCGAACCTCCCGTCTTGCTGTCCGCTCGTCATCCACCGGGACAAGGCCCGCCGGGGCCTTGTCGTCGCTTCAAGACGGGAAAGACCGCGCCCGCGCTCCGGCCATCAGCACGCGCGGACAGTTGCAAAGCCAGGACGGCCAGCGACCCGTGCGCGGTCTTTCCCTCACCCGATCCCGCGAACCGGGATCAGGCGAACTGCAGCAGCTTGACGGCGCGGAAATCGGTCACGCCGCCGCCCACGCGCTTGGTCGCATAGAACAGCACATGCGGCTTGGCGCTGAACGGGTCGCGCAGCACGCGCAGGTCGGGACGCTCGACGATGGTATAGGCGGCGCGGAAATCACCAAAGGCCACGGCCAGCGCATCGGTGCCGATATCGGGCATGTCTTCGCTGATCAGGACGGGATAGCCCAGCAGTTGCGGCGTCTGCCCTGCGGCCAGCGCGTCGGTCCACAGGAACCGGCCATCGGCATCCTTCATCTTGCGAATGACCGCCGCGGTTTTCGAGTTCATGACGAAGCTGGCATTGACCCGGTATTCCGCGCCCAGGGCATAGATCAGGTCGATCAGCGCATCCGCCGGGGCTATCGGGTCGAAGCCGCCCGCGGTGCCGGTCTCGACCACGCCGATCTTGCTGGTGCCCGCGGTCGCGTTCAACGCGGTCGGATAGGTCAGGATGCCTTTCGGCTTTGCCACGCCATCGCCGGTGATGAAGGCCGCGGCCTCGGACCGGGCGAACTTGTCGGCGATCCGCTCGGCCAGCCAGGCCTCGACGTCGAAGGCCGCGTCGTCCAGCAGGCGCTGGCTGGCCTTGGGCATCGCCGACAGCTCGTGCAGCGGGATCGAGATGCGCTCGATCTGGCCCGGCGTCGTCTCGGCGGCAGCGGTCTCGGTCGCCCAGCCCGCGCCCATCTCGTTCTTCTCGACCAGCACTTCATAGCTGGCGGATTCGATGGCCACGACATTGGCCAGCTTGCGCAAGGACGCGCCGGAACGCAGCACGTTCTGCACCGTCTCGGCAACCTGGGGCGCGGCCAGGAAGCCGCCGTCGCTGGCGACCGTCAGGCCCTTCTCCTCGATGACCAGGCCACGCAGGCCGTCGTCGTCGCCGCTGCGCAGATAGGCGTTGAACGCCTTCTGGTGGGGCACCTCGACCTCCGCGGTGGTGGACAGCGGGGCACGGCCACGGATGGCGGTCTTGCGATCAAGCATGTTCATACGCTCTTCCTGTGCAGTGAACTTCTTCTGGATGTCGTCCCGAAAGCCCTTGAGTTCGCTCACGAACCCCAACATGGCCCCCTTCAGGTCGGCGGCCGTGCCGCCACCCTCCGCGGCTTTCACCTCGGTCATGATCTTCTCCTCATCGCGATGATCGGGGCCGACCCGCCCCTTTTTTCGGACCGCCAAGGCGCTCCAAACCCGTAGGGTGCGTGCTCGCACGCACCGCCAATCTCAAACCCGCAGCGCTTCCGCCGCCGCCACGAACAGCGCCGCCACCTCGCGCAGATCGTCCGCCTCCTTGCGGCCCACCTTGGCCTCGGGCAGCATCGGGAAGGTGACCAGCGACACCTCCCACAACTCGACCTCGGCCAGCACGCGGCGGCCCTTGCCGTCGCGTTCGGCACGGATAGTGCGATAGCCGATCGACAGCCCGTCGATGGCCCCCGCCTGGATCAGCGCCGCGGCCTCGCGGGCCTGCGCCACCTCCGGCAGCAGGCGTCCCTTGACCCACAACCCCTTCTCGTCCTCGCGGATCTCATCCCAGACGCCGATGGGCTTCTGCGGATCGTGCTGCCACAGCATCCGCACCTTGTCGCCCTTGGCCGCCAGCCGTGCCAGCGATGCCCCGAATGCCCCCGGCAGGACCGCATCGCCGCCCTGGTCGGTCAGGCCGAACAGGCTGGCATAGCCTTCGATCACCTGTCCATCGCTCAGGACAGGCGCGCCGCCCGCGAATTTCACCTCAAGTCCCGGAACCATCCATCAGCCTCCTTTGGGCGCAAATTCCAGAATGCCCTGCACCGCCTGCGTCAGGATCACCGCGACGACGCCATAGACGGTCATCCACAAGCGCCGCTCCAGGCCCTCGATCAGCGCCTCGATCCGCTCCAGCCGCTTCTCCACGGTGCCGAACTGCAGCGCCATGATCCGCTCCTGCGCCTCGAAACGCTGGTCGTGCCAACCCAGGCTGTCCTTCACAAAGCGCGACCCCTCCATGGGTCACGCCCCGGCCAGCGGCGGCAGGCCCAGAAGGGCCCGTTTCTCCGCATCCGTCAGGAACATGGCCTCGCCGATGCGCTTCCACTGCTGGTCCCGCTCCTCGGCCAGGGCCGGGATGCGGTCCGGATCGGGGCGCAACTCGACCTCGGCCCCCAGATGCTCGGACAGCCACCAGGCGACCGATGCCGCGACCCGCGTGGCCAAGGGCAGCACCGTCAGGCGATAAAAGGCCCGGTGCGCCTCGGCATAGTTGGCATAGGTCGCGTCGCCGGGGATCCCCAGCAGCATCGGCGGCACCCCGAAGGCCAGCGCGATTTCCCGCGCTGCCGCCATCTTCGTCTCGTGGAACTCCATGTCCGAGGGCGAGAACCCCATCGGCTTCCAGTCGAGCCCACCCTCCAGCAGCATCGGACGCCCCGCATTGCGGGCGCCCTGGTGGTTCATCTCGATCTCGCCCACCAGCCGGTCGTATTGCTCGGGCGACAGCACCCCCTGCCCGTCCACGCCCTTGTAGACGATCGCGCCACTGGGCCGCGCCGCGTTATCCAGCAGCGCCTTGGACCAGGCGCTTGCGCTGTTGTGCACGTCCAGCGCCATCGCCGCCGCCTGCATGGGCGACAGTCCGTAATGATCGTCCTGCGGATGGAATGACTTGATATGGCAGATCGGATCGGGACTGCCCGTCATGTCGAACCGATGCTTGCGCCCCCCGACCGCGTAGTCATAGGCGACAGGCCAGCCATCCGCCCCCGGAACGATGCTCATCCGGTCCGACCGCAGGACATGAAGCTCCTCGGGCAGCCCCTGCGCGCCGAGGCCCGCCGCCTCGACATAGCCGTTGCCCGACAGCAGCATCTGCCCGAACAGCGCCTCGAACAGTTCCGCCCGGCCCTGCCCCGGATTGGGCCGCCGCAGCAGATCCAGCACCGGGTGGATGTCATAGCGCCGGTCGCGGTCCTCGCAGACCAGGGGCACCGCGGCCGCCGCCTCGGCGATCAGCTTGACACAGCGAAAGCCGACCGGATTGCCCACAAACCCGCCGCGCGTCAGGCTGGCGGTATCCCGAGACGACCAGACCGCCTGGCCCCCGCCACTGGCAAGGGCCACGACCCGGCCGGTCGCGCTGGCCTTCCCTTCTGGCGGAGGAGCCTGCTTCTCCTCCCGCGAAAACAACCGAAACGCCATCTCTCGCCTCCATGCCAACGAAAAAGGGCCGCCAAACGGCAGCCCCTTCATCTTGGTCCAAATATCCTGGGGGTCTGGGGGTGAAGCCCCCAGCTTCACAACCGCCGCATCTGCGGCCGCCGCCAGCTTGCCCCCGGCTCGATCACCAGTTCATGAATCGCCCAGACCAGCGCATCCAGCCGGTCGGGCGACCCGCGCCCCTCGAAGCCCCGCACCGTCATCTGGCACATCTGATCCTCCAGCGCGCCCAAGCCCCGCAGGTGCTTGACCCGCCCTTGTTCATAAAGCGCAGCCACCGGCTCGGCCCGCAGTCCCTTGCCCCGGCCGGCCCGCAGGGCGCGGAACGGGACCAAGGGATCCACCTGCCGGATCACACTCTCCACCAAGTCACCGCCCTGGTTCACCTCGGCCACCAGCCGCTCGGCTCTGTGGCGATCCATTGCGGCAATCGCCGCGCGCGCCCAGTCCAGCGGTCCGCCCTTCACGGTGGCGTCCTCCAGCACATAGGCGGTCCAGCTTCCCGGCTCACCCTCGGTCACCACACCGGCGACCACGATCCCGCATTCGTCGCTGGCCTTGCCCGCCGTCACCGCCGGATCCACAGCCACCACAACACGCGACAGCTTCGGCGCCCGTTCCACCCGCGCGCCCTCCAGCATCGCGGTCGTCCACAGCGCGCCCTCGACATCGTCCAGCAGCACGCCGTCCAGTTCCTGCCGCCCCAGCCGCGTCCCGCCGTATCGCGAGGCCACCTCGGCCAGGAAGCTTTCCGCCAGATAGGCGCGGTTCGCATCGGTCGGCGCATGGGTCGTCACGGTCGAGGCATTGCCCAGGATCCGCTTCAGCACTCCCACATTGCGCGGCGTGGTCGTGACCACCTGCTGCGGATGCTCGCCCAGGCGCAGCGCGAATTGCAGCATGTCCCAGACATCCTCCGACTTCTTCCACTTGGCCAGTTCGTCTGCCCAGGCCGCGTCGAACTGCGGCCCGCGCAGCGCCTCTGGCTCATGCGCGGAATAGACCGTGGCGGTCGCGCCATTGGCCCAGACCAGCCGCCGCCGCCCCGCTTCCCAGACGGGACGCCGGTCGGGCGGGGAACAGGCCAGGATGCCCGACTCACCAAACACCATCACCTCGCGCACCTGGTCGAAGGTTTCCCCGACCAGGGCCACGCGATGGCATTTCCCCGGTGCGGCGGCATTCGGCCCCTCGACCATCCGCCGCACCCATTCGGACCCGGCGCGGGTCTTGCCCGCGCCGCGCCCGCCCATGATGACCCAGGTCTTCCAGTCGCCCTCGGGGGGCAACTGGTGCGGCAGGGCCCAGAACTCGAACAGCCAGGGCAGCGCCATCAGCGCGTTTTCCGACAGCCCGCCCAGGAATGCGTCAACTTCCTCCGGCGCGGCGGAGGCAAGCCAGGCGGCGCCCGATTTCATCTCGTGCCGCGTCAAGGTCAAGGCTTCCGCCCCCGACCCCGCCGGCGATATCCTTGCGTAACTTGTCAACCCTGTTCCTTTCCGCCATCAGAAGGCCCACCGCCTCGCGGACGACCTTCGCGGTTTGCATGGCTTCCTTCAGCTCGGCCGGGTCCACGGCCCCGCTCTGCCGGGCCTCCAGCGCGGCCTCGTGACGCTTCAAGTCTTTGACATAGGACCAGAACAACCCTTCGGCGACGGCGATGGCCTCACTGGGGTCCATCGCTGCCTCCGCACTCGCAACCGGCTTCACGCCCGCCCGCGCCGGGTTGTCCCCGGCCACGAACGGTCCTTCGGGATCAGTGATCCCGCGCCATTCCATATCGTTCATGCAAACTGTCCCGCCTCGTGTCCTGTCCGCACGAGCCGAAAACTGAAAAAGCGGCCCTAGGGGTCGCCCCCGGCCGCTTGCCCACTTTTCCCAGCATGTGAATGTTCTACCTTAGGGCGTTCGATAAGTCAATTGCTCAACCAAGGCGCGCACGGTCCAGATGTTGTTATTCTTCCTAAACAACGGCTTGCATCGTGCAACACCCCGCGCAACACCTCTCATCCCGCCGCAGAATCGCCCGCCGAGACAGGCCGGCAGGCGCAACGGGATTCGCCGCTCACACGTCCTTCGTGTTCTTGCCCTTGCTTCGCGCCTCGGTGGCGGCGGCGATGGCATTGGCGGCCTCGTCCTGCATCCTTTGCGCGAATCCCACCATCTGCGCGGCATAGGCTTCGGCCCATTCCGGGAAATTCCCTGACTTCATGGCCGATGCGCGCATCTCCTCGCCTTTCTCGCGCATCTTCTGGAACTGCTCTTCCCATGCGGTCTGCATGGTCTGCCATTGGCTGCGGACGTTTTCCCCAGCTTCGTCGAAATAGCCGCGGATCTGGCGGTTCATCTCGTCCTGGCGCTGTATGGCGGTTTCCTGCCACTTGCGCGCGCTGGCCAGCATCTCGTCGTTGCGGACGTTCATCTGGTCCTGCCACTCGTTCACGCGCTGCTCGTAAAGACGGGCGTTGTCGGCCAGGGTCGAAAACATGTCGGACAGTTTCATGGCGCATCCTCCTGCAACAGGCGACGGCCCGGCGCGGGTTCACGCCATCGAAAAAGCCCGCCCCTTGACACGATGCTGCGCAAGGGAACGGGCTTTGTCAAACCCTTTGAACGGCTTGCGTTCTCAGCCGTCGCCCTGGACCGGGCTGGTCGGGTCGCCGCCCTGCTGCCGCTCGATCTCGCGCCAGCGGGCCACGGCGGCATTGTGCTCCTGCAGCGTGCGGGAAAAGGCGTGCCCGCCCGTGCCGTCGGCCACGAAGAACAGATATTCCGTGCTGTCGGGGTTCAGCGCGGCCCGGATCGCGGCACGGCCCGGATTGGCGATCGGAGTCGGCGGCAGCCCATCGACGCGATAGGTGTTATAGGGCGTCGGCGCCGCCAGTTCCGACCGCCGCAACCCGCGATCCAGGATGCCCTTGCCATTGGTGATGCCATAGATCACCGTCGGGTCGGTCTCCAGCCGCATTCCCTGCTCCAGCCGGTTGACGAAGACGCTGGCGACCTGAGGACGCTCCTCTGGCTCCCCTGTCTCCTTCTCGACGATGGAGGCCATGATCAGCGCCTCCTCGGGCGTCTCGTAGGGCAGACCGAAGGGACGCGCCTCCCATTCCTCGGCCAGGATCGCGGACTGCCGCTGCGCCATCTCGGCCAGCAGGGCCGTGCGGCTGCCGCCCTTCTCGACCTCATAGGTGTCGGGTGCAAGGCTGCCCTCGGCCGGGACGTCCTCGACCTCGCCGGTCAGGAAGCTCGCCGCCTTCAGCGCCTCGACCACCTGCCAACTGGTCACACCCTCGGCCATGGTAACACGCAGCCGCGCGCCGGGCTTTTCCGCCGCCGCCGTGATGGCCTCCGGCGCCGTGTCCGTCGAGGGGTTGTAGCGCGCCATCTCCTCGAAGGCGCCTGTATCGGGGTTCATGTCGCGCAGCAGCACGGTATTTTCCCGCACCCCCACGCGCACCAGCACCTCGGTCCCGCAGGTGGATGGCCCGCCTGCCGTGATGACGCCCACGATCTGCTCCATGCTGGCATGGGGCGGCACCAGATAGCTGCCGAACTTCAGATCCCGGGCTTTGTCCATGTAATCCGTCCCGGCGCGGAAGACATAGGCGTTGCTGATCGCCCCCTGCTCGGCCAGTTGCTGGCTGACGGCGTTCAGGCTCGCCCCCGGCGTGACCTGCACGCATTGCGCGACCGCACTCGGCCCCGGTCCGGTGAACTGGTGCCGTCCCCAGGCCACCGCCGCCGCCGCCGCGATCAGCAGGACGATCAGCAGCGTCAGGAAATTCGAGGCGATGTTGCGCCAGATCATTCCTTGACCGCCCCCAGGACCAAGCTTGCATTGGTGCCGCCGAAGCCGAAGCTGTTGGACAGCACCACATCCACCTTGCGCCGCACGGCGGCATTGGCCGCCAGGTCAAGCTGCGGCTCGACCGCGGGGTTGTCCAGGTTGATCGTCGGCGGGCAGATCTGGTCGCGGATCGACAACACGCAGAAGATCGCCTCGACCGCGCCCGCAGCTCCCAGCAGGTGCCCGATGCTCGACTTGGTGGACGACATCACCACGTTCTTCGCGTGATCGCCCAGCAGTCGCTCGACCGCGCCAAGCTCGATGGTGTCGGCCATGGTGCTGGTGCCATGCGCGTTGATATAGTCGATCGCCGACGGCTCCAGCCTGGCGTTGCGCAACGCGTTCTGCATTGCGCGGAAGCCGCCGTCGCCATCCTCGCTCGGGGCGGTGATGTGATAGGCGTCGCCCGACAGGCCATAGCCCAGCACCTCGGCATAGATCGTGGCACCGCGTGCCCTGGCGTGCTCGTATTCCTCAAGCACAAGGCAGCCCGCGCCTTCGCCCATGACGAAGCCGTCGCGGTCCACATCCCAAGGCCGGCTGGCCGCCTGCGGATCGTTGTCGCGCTTGGTGGACAGCGCCTTGCAGGCATTGAAGCCCGCGATCCCGATCTCGCTGATCGGGCTTTCCGCGCCGCCCGCGACCATCACGTCGGCATCGCCCAGCATGATCAGCCGCGCCGCATCGCCGATGGCATGCGCCCCGGTGGAGCAGGCCGTGACGACCGCATGGTTCGGCCCCTTGAAGCCGAAGCGGATGCTGACCTGCCCCGACACCAGGTTGATCAGCGCGCCCGGAATGAAGAAGGGCGACACGCGTTTCGGCCCGCGTTCCTTGATCAGCACCGCCGTTTCCGCGATGGAGGTCAGCCCGCCGATCCCCGACCCGATCATCACGCCGGTCCGCTCTCGGTCTTCCTCGGTCTGCGGCTCCCAGCCGGAATCCTTCACCGCCTGCTCGGCCGCGGCCATGCCATACAGGATGAAGTCATCGACCTTGCGCCGGTCCTTGGGTTCCATCCAGTCGTCGGGATTGAAGCTGCCGTCGCTGCCGTCGCCCAAGGGGATCTCGCAGGCGTATTTCGTCACCACATCCTTGGAATCGAAGCGGGTGATCGGTCCCGCGCCGGATTGCCCGGCCAGCAACCGCTCCCATGTCGCCTCGACGCCGCAGGCCAGCGGCGTGACCATGCCCAATCCGGTGACAACAACCCTGCGCATCCGCCATGTCCTTCAAGCTGCAAATTCGTTCCGGCCCTGATACACGCCACGCGATATCCGCGCAACGCCGCGACCTCCGACCCAAGGGCCTTTCACTTTGGCCCAAATATCCCAGGGGGGGCTTCGAAGCGCCCGGAAAAAGGTCCAGTGGACCTTTTTCAGCGGAGAAGGGCCGGCAGGCCCGGGTGGGGGACGTGAAGTCCCCGGCAGTCGCGGGACGCAAAGCCTCAGATCAGCCCTTCGGCGCGGAAATCCGCCCGCAGGTCACGCTCGGGCCGCGGGCCGACATGCGCGATCACCTCGGCGGCGGCGATGCAGCCCATCCGGCCCGCCGCCTCCAGCGGGGCACCCGTCGCCAGCCCATAGATCAGCCCTGCCGCGAACTGGTCGCCCGCCCCGGTCGCATCGACCGGCACGATCCGGTGGACCGGCGCCGTCACACGCTCGCCATTGCGGATCAGGATCGCGTCCTCGCCCGATCGCGTGCAGATCACCGTGTCGCAGTCGGCAGAGGCAAGCCGCAGCGCCTCTTCCAGATCCGTGACCTGATAGAGAGACTGCCATTCGTGGATGTTGCCGATCACGTAATCCATCGGTCCGGCGACCAGGCGCCGGAAATCGTCCCGATGGCGGTCCACGCAGAAGGGATCGGACAGCGCGATCCCCGCCTGCCCGCCCGCCTCGTGGCAGGACCGTGCGGCCTTCAGGAACGCATCCTTCCCCTTGGGCTTGTCGAACAGGTATCCTTCGAGGAACAGCCAGCCAGCCCCTTGGAAAACCGCGGGATTCACGTCATCCGGCCCCAGCTCGGCCGAGATCCCCAGGTAGGTGTTCATCGACCGCTCGCCATCCGGCGTGACCAGGATGATGCTGCGCGAGGTCGGCAACTGGTCCCCCGCGACCGGAGGGTTCACGAAGACCGTCCCCGCCGCCTCGGTCTGCTCGGCATAGGACAGGCCCAGCGGATCGTCGGCGACCCGCCCGATAAAGGCCGTGCGCAGCCCCAGCATCCCGATGCCCGCCAGCGTGTTGGCCACCGACCCTCCCGGCACCATGCGCGACTGCAGGCGACCCGGCCCGTGGTCGTCCGCCTGCGCGGCCATCAGGTATTCCGACCGCTCGCGCTCGATCAGCTGCATGATGCCCTTCTGCACCCCAAGCGCCGCCAGCCGGCCGTCGTCGGTGGGCGAGATCACGTCCATGACCGCATTGCCGATGCCGATCACATAGGGGGTGGTCATGCGGTCTTCTCCTCATAGGGGCACAAATCGTGGATGATGCAGACCGCGCAGCGCGGGCGGCGGGCCTGGCAGATATAGCGGCCGTGCAGGATCAGCCAGTGATGGGCATTGTCTTGGAAACGCGCGGGCACGTTGTCCTCGATGGCGCGCTCGACCTCGTCCACGTCGCGGCCCGGCGCGATGCGGGTGCGGTTGCCGACGCGGAAGATATGCGTGTCGACCGCCTGCGCGGGATGGCCGAAGGCGCTGTTCAGCACCACGTTCGCGGTCTTGCGCCCCACGCCCGGCAAGCGCATCAGCGCCGCGCGGCTGTCGGGAACCTCGCCGCCGAACTCCTCGACCAGGATGCGCGACAGGGCGATGACGTTCTTCGCCTTCTGGCGGAACAGCCCGATGGTCTTGATATGCTCGGTCACGCCCTCAAGCCCCAGGTCCAGCATCTTCTGCGGAGTGTCGGCCATGGCGAACAGCCCCCTGGTCGCCTTGTTGACGCCCACATCGGTCGCCTGCGCCGAAAGGGCGACGGCGACCACCAGCGTGAAGGGATTGGTGAATTCCAGCTCGGTCACAGGCCTCGGATTCGCCTCGGCCAGGCGCGAGAAGATCGCGACTTGCTGGGCGAAGGGCAAGGGCTGCGGCAGGCGGCGGGTCTGGACCATGGCCCGCCGCTTTTGGCCGCCCCCGCCCGCCAATGCAAGCCCCGCCCCCAAGGCAGGTTTTTTTCCGCCGATCCAAGGGCTTCCACAAAGCCGTGACTTCCCTTTGCCCCGGAACCGGGCCAGCGTGGCGATGTTGAGCGACGGCCGCAGAATCATGGCCGCCATGACATGAAGGGGCCGGGGGCCCGCTGACAGACCGAAAAGGACGATTTCATGAACCTTCGCCTCACCACCATGCTTGCCGCCACGGGCCTTGCAGCACTTGGCGCCTGCGCACCGACCGACGGCACCGGCACCACCACGGGGATGAGCCGCACGCAGCAGGGCGCCTTGGCGGGGGCCGCCGTCGGCGCGGTCCTTGGCGCCACCCGTGACAGCGACAGCAACAACGAAGGCCGCGACGCGGCGCGCGGGGCGATCCTTGGCGCGGCGGCGGGCGCCGTCGCGGGCAACATCCTGGACCGCCAGGCGCAGGCGCTGCAGCAGTCCCTGTCCAACCCGAACATCCAGGTCATCAACCGCGGATCCTATCTGCAGGTCGTGATGCCCGAAGGCATCCTGTTCGCCACCGGCTCGGCCGCCGTGTCGGGCGCCGCGCAGAACGACCTTTATGCGGTCGCGCGCAACCTGAACCAGTATCCCAACAGCCGGGTCGAGGTCGTGGGCCACACCGACAACACCGGCAGCGCCGCGCTGAACATGGACCTGTCGCAGCGCCGCGCCCAATCGGTCGCTGGCATCCTTGGGGCGGCAGGCGTGTCGTCCTCGCGCCTCGTCGCCACGGGCGCGGGCTTCAACCAGCCCATCGCCTCGAACGACACCGCCCAGGGCCGCGCACAGAACCGCCGGGTCGAGATCCTGATCCGCCCGACCAGCTGATCCGTCAAGGCGGCGGGGCCGGTGTCACGACCGGGCCGGTTCCGACCGTCATGGCAGACAAGGAAAAACCCCCGCCGCTTTCGCGACGGGGGTTTCTTTTTCACTGTCCCTGATCCGGCCTGCGCCCGTCAGTTCAGCCGACGCGCCACGTCTTCGATGGCGTCGTCGATCCCGGCGGAACGCTGTCCGGCGCCCACCTGCTGCGCCAGCAGGGTCGAGGCCGCAGCCACCGCCGTCTGCACGGCCCGGTCGCGCACCGCGCGGACCGCGTCGTTCTCGGCGCTGGCGATCTGGTCCTCGGCGGCCTTCAGGCGGCGCTCGATCGAGGTTTTCAGGTCGGCCTTGGCCTTGGCGGCCTGCGCCTCAGCCTCGCGCTTGGCATTGGCCACGATCTGCTCGGCCTGGCCCGCCACCTCGCGCTGGCGGCGTTCAAAGCTGGCATAGATCTCCTGCGCATCCTCGCGCAGGCGCTTGGCCTCGTCTAGGTCGCGGCGGATGCCGTGGGCGCGCTGGTCCAGCAGCGTGCCGATCCTTGCGGGAACCTTGAAATAGAACAGGATGCCCACGAACACCAGGAAGGCGATCAGGACGATGAAGTTCGTGTTCCGCAGCGAGAAGAACGGACCCGTCGCGGCAAAGGCCGGACTGGCGACCAGGCCCGCGGCGGCAATGACGGCAAGCTTCTTCATTGCAGGGTCCCTTTCATGCGGCTGTCCACCGCCTGGTCCACCGCGGCCTGATCGACCACGCCGCCAAAGGCGCGGACCAGTTCGGCGGTGACGTCGCGGGCAACCTCGCGGGCATCGTTGTCCGCCGAATCGCGGATCTCGCGGATGCGGCGTTCCGATTCCGTGGCGCGCGCGGCGATCTCGGCATCGGCATGGGCGATGGCGGCATCCAGTTCCTTCTGGATTTCCGCGCGGTTCGCCGCGACGATCTTGCCGGCCTCGGCCCGGGCATCGGCCAGCGCCTTGTCATAGGCGGCCTCGGCCTCGCGGGCCTTCAGCTTGAATTCCTCGGCAGCCATCAGGTCGCCGGTGATGGCGCCCTGGCGGTCCGACAGGACGGCGCCGATGCGCGGCAGCGCAACCTTGGCGACGATCCAGTAGAGAACGACCATCGCGACGACCAGCCAGAAGATCTGGTTCCCGAAGGAGGTCAGATCCAGCTGGGGCAGGCCCGTGGCCGTTTCGGTCTCGCCATGCGCGACGGAACTCGCCACGCTTTCGGTATGTTCGGCCGCAGTATGGGCGGCCTCTTGCAACAGGCTGATCATGTCCTACCCCTGGCCTTGAAAGTCACGAAGGGGCGGGGCAAGCAAGCCCCACCCCGCCGCAAGGATGGCTTGGGATCAGACCGCGAACATCAGCAGAAGCGCGACCAGGAACGAGAAAATCCCCAGGGCTTCCGCGAAGGCCATGCCGATGAACAGCGTGGCGGTCTGGCTGGCGGCGGCCGACGGGTTGCGCAGGGCGCCCGACAGGAAGTTGCCGGCCACGTTGCCCACACCGATGGCAGCCCCGCCCATGCCGATGGCCGTCAGGCCGACGCCGATGTACTGGCCCAGTTCTCCGATATTGCCTTCCATTATGATGCTCCTTGCGGTTGGAAGTTGTGGATTGGGGTGATGATGACCTGTGCAGCCCGGCGTCAGTGCGACGGGTGCAGCGCGTCTTTCAGGTAAACGCAGGTCAGGATGGTGAAAACGTAAGCCTGGATAAAGGCCACCAGGATTTCGAAGGCATACATGCCCACGACCGCCAGGATCGAGACGGGGGTCACAAGCGCGCCCAGACCGGGATTGATCAGGATAAGCGCCGCAAAGCCCGCGAACACCTTGATCACGGCGTGACCGGCGATCATGTTGCCGGCAAGTCGGATGGAAAGGCTGAGGGGCCGCACGAAATAGCTGATCACCTCGATCACGGCCAGCACCGGGCGGATCGCCAGCGGGGCCGAGCGCACCCAGAACAGATCCAGGAAATGCGCGCCGTTCTTGACGAAGCCGATGACCGTCACCGTCAGGAACACCGCCAGCGCCAGAAAGCCCGTCACCGCGATATGCGAGGTCACCGTGAAGGCCATGGGCAGCAGGCCGAGGAAGTTCGCGAACAGCACGAACATGAACAGCGTCATGATGTAGGGAAAGTACTTCAGCCCGTCCTTGCCCGCGATGTCGCCCACCATCTTGTGGATCATGCCATAGGACATCTCGGCCATGGACTGGCTGCGGTTCGGCACGATGGCGCGGCCGCGGGTGCCCAGCACCAGCAGGGCCAGCGTGGCCAGGACGATGGCGAACAGCCACAGCGTCACGTTGGTCGGCGTGTACCAGTGGACCGGGCCGTCGCTGAACAGCGGGCGCACGATGAACTGATCCATCGGGTGGAAAGACAGGCCGGTTGCCTCGCCATGCGCTTCTGTCGCCACGATCAATCCCTCTCGTCGGTGCCCGGCGGCTTGCCGGATGTGCTGCCAAGTTCGGCTGCCGTGCGCATCATCACCTTGATGCCGGCCACGAAGCCGATAAGTATGAACAGGATCAGCATGACCGGCAGGGTGCCGAACACGTAATCCAACCCGTATCCGATCCCGGCGCCCAGCACGATGCCTGCGACGATCTCGGTGACCATGCGCCAGGCGATATGCGCCTTGTCATAGCCTGCCATCGGCATGTTCGCCTCTGGCTTTTCGGTAAGCCTGGACAGCCGGTCCTCCAGTTCGCGCAACCGGGCAGCATCCGCGTCCCTGTCGTCGTTCCGGGGCTCCTCGGCCATCTGTAACGCCCCCGTCATCAGTTGCCGGGCTGTCTAGGGTGGAACGCGTCGCAAGTCAAGCAATCAAGGGCGATGCCCAACCCCCTGATAAAGTTGGTATTTGCGCTTCACCCCCTGCCCGCGGGGTTTGATTGCAATCCCCGCGCGGCCCGGACATTATTCAACCGCAAAGTTGACCATTCCGGTCATCCGGCTGCATGGACCCGTGATGAACACCCCCTCGCCCGACCGGCTGGACCTGATCTTCGCGGCCCTGGCCGACGCCACGCGGCGGCGCGTGCTGTCGATGCTGCTTGAGGACGACATGGCCGTCAGCGACGTGGCGGCCCCCTTCCAGATGAGCCTTGCCGCCATCTCCAAGCACCTGTCGGTCCTTGCGGCGGCGGGCCTGATCCGGCAGGAACGCCGGGGCCGGATCACCTGGTGCAAGCTGGACCCGGACGGGATGCGCGCGGCCTCGGTCTGGATGCAGGGATTCGGGCAGTTCGATCCCGTCGATCTGGACGATTTCGAACGCTTTCTGGAAGCCGAGATGCAAAGCTGGACCAAGGAATGACGACAGGCCCCGATATCCTCTGCATCGGCGCGATGCTGTGGGACGTGATCGGCCGCGCGCCGCGCCGCATGGCGCCGGGCGCCGACGTACCGGGCCGCATCCGCCACATCCCCGGCGGCGTGGCGCTGAACGTGGCGGTGGCACTTGCCCGCTGGGGCCTGCGCCCCGCCGTCCTGTCCGCCGTCGGCCGCGACCCCGAGGGCGAGGCCCTGGTGGCCGAGGCCGGGCGGCTTGGCGTCATCACCGCGCATCTGGCGCGCGACACGGGCCTTCCGACCGACACCTACATGGGCATCGAGGACAGCGAGGGGCTGATCGCCGCCATTGCCGATGTCCACAGCCTGGAGGACGCCGGCACGGCGATCCTGGCGCCGCTGGACGGCGCGCTGTCCGGCTGGACCGCCCCCGTCGTCCTGGACGGCAACCTGACCGAGGATCTGCTGGCCACCATCGCCCGAGACCCGCGCCTGGCCCGGGCCGACCTGCGCGTGGTCCCGGCCAGTCCCGGCAAGGCCGAGCGGCTGGAGCCGCTGATCGCCGCCCGCCGCGGCTGCTTTTACCTCAACCGGCTCGAAGCCGAGATCCTGGCCGGGCGCGCCTGCCCCGATGCCGCGACAGCCGCGCAGGCCGTGGTCGCGCGCGGCGCCGCCCGCGTGCTGGTGACCGACGGCCCCCGCCCCGCGGCCGAGGCGATGGCGGGCGCGCCCACCCTGACCTTGACCCCGCCCGCCGTCACCGTGGCCCGCGTGACCGGCGCGGGCGACTGCTTCCTTGCGGCGCATCTTGCCGCCGAACTGAACCACCAGCCGCGCGAGGAAGCGCTGCGCCGGGCCGTCGAGGCCTCGGCCGCCCATGTTTCCGGAAAGGACGTTCCATGACCGCCCCCCTGACCTTCTCTCCCGAAGTCTCCGACGCCCTTGCGGCCGGGCGCCCCGTTGTCGCGCTTGAATCGACGATCATCACCCACGGGATGCCCTATCCGCAGAACCTGGAGATGGCGCGTCAGGTCGAACAGGTGATCCGCGACAACGGCGCCGTGCCCGCCACCATCGCCGTGATGGGCGGGCAGATCCATGTCGGCCTGACCGACGACGCCCTGGAGGCCCTGGCGCAAACGCCGTCAGACCAGGCCATGAAGCTGTCGCGCGCCGATCTGGCGGTCTGCCTTGCCAATGGCCGCACGGGCGCCACAACCGTCGCCGCCACCATGATCTGCGCGCATCTGGCGGGCATCCGCGTCTTTGCGACCGGCGGCATCGGCGGGGTGCATCGCGGGGCGGAAACCAGCTTCGACATCTCGGCCGACCTGCAGGAACTGGCCCAGACCCCGGTGACGGTGGTCGCCGCAGGGGCCAAGGCGATCCTGGATCTGCCGAAGACATGGGAGGTTCTGGAAACCCTGGGCGTTCCCGTGATCGCCTATGGCCAGGACGAACTGCCCGCCTTCTGGTCGCGCAGCAGCGGCATCAAGGCGCCGCTGCGCATGGACAGCGCGGCGGAGATCGCCGCCGCCGCCGACATGCGCGCCCGGCTTGGCCTGAAGGGCGGCCAGCTGGTCGCCAACCCCATCCCGCCCGACGCGGAAATCGCCCGCGACGCCATCATGCCGGTGATCGAACAGGCCCTGTCCGAGGCCGAGGCCCAAGGCATTGCCGCCAAGGAGGTCACGCCCTTCCTTCTGCAGCGCATCTTCGAACTGACCGAAGGCCGCTCGCTGGCCTCCAACATCGCCCTGGTCCTGAACAACGCCCGGCTTGCCGCGCAGATCGCCATCGCGATGACCCGTTGACCGCGCCGCCCGTCCCGGCGTAAGGCTGGGCGCGTGCGCGGCTGGCGGAATTGGTAGACGCAGTTGGTTTAGGTCCAACCGCTTCGGCGTGGGGGTTCGAGTCCCTCGCCGCGCACCAGCAAAAAAGGTCCTTGCAGACCGACGGTCCGTCGCGTCACGTTACCTTGTCCTCCCCCCTGCTTGCCTTGACTTTTGACCGTCCGGTCAGCAGAATCTTCTCTTGTACCTATCTATCGACAGGCAGCAGGAGGGGTCTCATGAACATCGACCTTTCGCGCCGCGGCTTTCTGAGGCTGGCGGGTGCGGGGGTTGCGGCAACATCGCTTGGAGCCATGGGCTTCGGCGAGGCCGAGGCGGCGGAACAGGCGCATGTGCGCGCCTTCAAGCTGGCCACGACCACGGAAACGCGCAACACCTGTCCCTACTGCTCGGTCGCCTGCGGGATCATCTTGTATTCCAAGGGTGACGTGAAGGCGGGCGAAACCGCGGAACTGATCCATATCGAGGGCGACGCGGACCACCCGACGAACCGCGGGACGCTGTGCCCCAAGGGCGCCGCGCTCAAGGACTTCGTCCACGCGCCGACGCGCCTGACCAAGCCGCGCTACCGCCCGGCAGGCGCCAGCGAATTCCAGGACATCACCTGGGAAGAGGCGCTGGACAAGATCGCCCGCGCCATGAAGGACGACCGCGACGCCAACCTGATCCAGACGAACGAGGCGGGCGTGCCCGTCAACCGCTGGACCACGACCGGCTTCCTGGCGGCATCGGCAACCACAAACGAAACCGCATGGCTGACCTACAAGACGGTCCGGTCCATGGGGATCGTCGGATTCGATAACCAGGCGCGCGTCTGACACGGCCCCACGGTGTCCAGTTTGGGCCCGACATTTGGCCGTGGAGCGATGACCAACTCCTGGACCGACATCAAGAATACCGACCTTGTCATCGTCATGGGCGGCAACGCCGCTGAAGCGCATCCCTGCGGCTTCAAATGGGTGACCGAGGCCAAGCACCATCGCGGCGCCAAGCTGATCGTGGTCGATCCGCGCTATACCCGCACGGCCTCCGTGTCGGATTTCTATGCGCCGATCCGTCCGGGCAGCGACATCGCCTTCCTGATGGGCGCGATCCGCTGGATGATCGAGAACGACAAGGTGCAGTGGGACTATGTCCGCAACTACACCAACGCCAGCTTCCTGGTGAAGGACGAGTTCGGCTGGTCCGACGGGCTTTTCACCGGCTATGACGAGGAAAAGCGCGACTACGACAAGTCCTCGTGGGACTACAAGATGGGCCCGGACGGCTTTGTCCAGACCGATCCCACGCTGCAGGACCCGCGCTGCGTCTGGAACCTGCTCAAGGCGCATGTCGATGCCTATACGCCGGAATTCGTCGAACGCATCTGCGGCACGCCCAAGGACAAGTTCCTGACGATCTGCGAGATGATCGGGGAATGCTCGACGCCGACCAAGACCATGACCTCGATGTATGCGCTTGGCTGGACGCAGCACTCCAAGGGTGCGCAGAACATCCGCGGCATGGCGATGCTGCAGCTGATCCTGGGCAATATCGGCGTCCGGGGCGGCGGGATGAACGCGCTGCGCGGCCATTCCAACATCCAGGGCCTGACCGACATCGGCCTGATGTCGAACCTGATCCCGGGATACCTGAACATCCCGACCGAGATGGAAGCGGACTGGGCGACCTACATGTCCACCCGCGGCTTCAAGCCGATCGTGCCGGGCCAGACCAGCTACTGGCAGAACTACTCCAAGTTCATGGTCAGCTTCATGAAGGCCATGTGGGGGGATGCCGCCACGGCCGAAAACGACTGGGCCTATCACTATCTGCCGAAGCTCGACGTGCCCGCCTATGACGGCATGCGCATGTTCGAGCTGATGAACCACGGCAAGGTGAACCTGTACTTCTGCCAGGGCTTCAACCCGCTTCTGTCCTTCCCCAACCGCGGCAAGATGACCGAGGCGTTTTCCAAGCTGAAGATGCTGGTGATCATGGATCCGCTGGCCACGGAAACGGCGCATTTCTGGCAGAACCACGGCATCTACAACGACGTGGACAGCGCGGCCATCCAGACCGAGGTGCTGGAGCTGCCCACCACCTGCTTTGCCGAGGACGAAGGCGCGCTGGTGAACTCGGGCCGCTGGCTGCAATGGCACTGGGCGGGGGCGACCCCTCCGGGCGAGGCCAAGCACGACACCTGGATCATGGCGCAGATCTTCCTGCGGGTGAAAAAGCTCTACCAGGAGGAAGGCGGCGTCTTCCCCGACCCGATCCTGAACCTGACCTGGGACTATGCCGACCCGGGCGAGCCGATGCCGGACGAACTGGCGCGCGAAATGAACGGCCGCGCGCTGCGGACCGTCTATGACCTCAAGGACACGACCAAGGTCGTGGCCGAGGCGGGTCAGCAACTGGCGAACTTCGGCCAGTATCGCGACGACGGATCGACGATGGGCGGCTGCTGGATCTATGGCGGCAGCTGGACCGAGGACGGCAACATGATGGCGCGGCGGGACAACAACGACCCCGACGACACCGGAGCCTTCCTCAACTGGTCCTTCGCATGGCCCGCGAACCGGCGGATCCTGTACAACCGCGCGTCCTGCGACCTGCAGGGCAAGCCCTGGGATCCGTCGCGCAAGATCATCGAATGGACGGGCGAGAAGTGGGAAGGCTATGACGTGCCGGACATCCCGGTGACGGCAAAGCCGGGCGAGGTGCATCCCTTCATCATGAACCCCGAAGGCGTGTCGCGCCTGTTCAGCCGGGGCATGATGCGGGACGGCCCCTTCCCCACCCACATGGAGCCGTTCGAGGCGCCCATTGCCAACGTGTTCAACCCCAAGATGCGGGGCAATCCGGTGGCGCGGGTCTTCGAATCCGACGCCGAGAAGTTCGCCGCCATCGGGGATCCCGAATTCCCCTGCGTCGCGACCTCGTATCGCCTGACCGAGCATTTCCACTACTGGACCAAGCACAACCCGGTGAACGCCGTGTTGCAGCCCGAGTTCTTCGTGGAGATCAGCGAGGAACTGGCGGCCGAGCGGGGCATCGAACGGGGCGGGCGCGTCCGCGTCTGGAGCAAGCGGGGCGAGGTCTGGGCCAAGGCGCTGGTGACCAAGCGGATCCGGCCGATGCAGATCGACGGCAAGACCGTCCATGTGATCGGCATTCCGCTGCACTGGGGCTTCATGGGCGCGGCGCGCAAGGGCTTCGGCCCGAACAGCCTGTCCTCCCAGGTCGGCGACGCCAACGTGGAGACGCCTGAATTCAAGGCCTTCATGGTCAATATCGAACCTTCAGCCGAGGAGCCGGTGGCATGAGCGAAACCGCGCCCCAACCCAAGACCGCGGCGTCGAACCCGCCGGTCCAGCCCATCGCGTCCAATCTGCTGCCCTCCGACGTGGTCCGGATTTCGGCCACCAAGGACGTGCCGCAGCCTGAACGCCAGCTGACCAAGGTCGCCAAGCTGATCGATGTCAGCAAGTGCATCGGCTGCAAGGCTTGCCAGTCCGCCTGTATCGAGTGGAACGACACCAAGCCCGAAGTCGAGGAGAACGTGGGGGTCTATGAAAACCCCCACGACCTGACGCCCAACATGTTCACCCTGATGCGCTTTACCGAATGGGTGAACCCGGAAACCGACAACCTGGAATGGCTGATCCGCAAGGACGGCTGCATGCATTGCGAGGATCCGGGCTGCCTCAAGGCCTGCCCGGCGCCCGGCGCCATCGTGCAGTATTCCAATGGCATCGTCGATTTCATCCACGAGAACTGCATCGGCTGCGGCTATTGCGTGACGGGCTGTCCCTTCGACATCCCCCGCATCAGCAAGGTCGATCACAAGAGCTACAAGTGCACGCTCTGTTCCGACCGCGTGGCCGTGGGCCAGGGCCCGGCCTGCGCCAAGGCCTGCCCGACGCAGGCGATCGTCTTCGGCACCAAGGAGGACATGATCGCCCATGCGAACGACCGGGTCGCGGATCTGAAGTCGCGCGGCTACGACAACGCCGGGATCTATGACCCCCCCGGCGTCGGCGGGACGCATGTCTTCTATGTGCTGCATCATGCGGACAAGCCTTCGATCTATGACGGGCTGCCGGACGAGCCGCGCATCTCTCCGGTGGTCGAGGGCTGGAAGGGCGTGACCAAGACGGCGGGTCTGGCCGTCATGGGCGTGGCTGCCGTCGGCGCCGCGATCCACGGCATCTTCGCCCGCGCCAACAAGGTTGACGCGCACGAGGAGCAGGAGGCCGAGAAGCTGGTCCAGTCCGGCGATGGCGACGGGGGAAGTGTCTGATGGCGCGCCCCCTGTATTCCGAACCGGGCGACCGGATCGAAAGCATCCATCCGGTGACGGTCAGCCGTTACCGGGGCTTCATCCGGGCGAACCACTGGATCACGGCGATCACGCTGATCCTTCTGCTGATCTCGGGCTTGGCCTTCTTCCACCCGTCGCTGTACTTCCTGACCGGGTTGTTCGGCGGCGGGCAGAATGCCCGCTGGCTGCACCCTGTCATCGGCGTAGTCCTGTTCGTCAGCTTCATGGTCATGTTCATCCAGTTGTGGCGGCTGAACCTGCCCACGCCCGACGACCGGAAATGGCTGTCCCAGATCGGCGACGTGGTGAAGGGCAACGAGGAGAACCTGCCCGAGCTTGGCAAGTACAACGCGGGGCAGAAGTTCATCTTCTGGGGCATGACGATCCTGATCGTCGTGCTGATCGTCTCGGGCGTGATGATCTGGGAACAGTTCTTCGGCGAACTGGTCACGATCCCAACACGCCGCTGGGCCGTGCTGACCCATTCGCTGGCGGCTGTGGCGATCATCCTGGTCTTCATCCTGCATGTCTATGCGGCCTTCTGGACGCGCGGCACGCTGCGGGCGATGACGCGGGGCACGGTCACCGGCGGTTGGGCCTATCGCCACCATCGCAAATGGCTGCGGGAACTGGCTGGACGCCGCCAGAAGGGCCCTGCAGAATAATGCGGATGCAAGTGGCCGGTCCGGCCCGGAGAAGACATGAACAACACTCTCAATCCCGATCCCTCGGTCATCGGCGGCGTCCCCACGGCGCCGCTGGCTTTTTTGCCCGACGCGGCAGCGGTCTTTGACAAGCGCGCGGGGCGGTTCGCCTTCCTGGCGGATCACGGCGGCAACCTGGCGCCCTACCTGCGCTTCCTGGCCGACCTGACGGCCCTGCAGGCGCGGCTGGCCCGCGAACTGCCTGCGGTGACGCCGATCCCCGCCGACCGGGTCGAGCTTGCCCGGTCCAGCCGGATGCCCCCCATCGACCGGGTGGCCATGGCAGCGGACGAAGCGATGCACGCCACCCTGGACCGCTTCCTGGCCGAGGCCGGCGCGCTGACCATGCCCGAACCGGCGCGGCTTGCGCTGTCGGCGGTGACGGCGGCGGGCATCGCCGACCGACACTGGCTGTTGGAGAACATCCTGTCCGACCGCATCCCGGAAGACAGCGCCGCGCCCCATCTGTTCGTCGGCGCTGCGGTGCAGCTGCATCTGGCGCGGCTGGCAGCCACGCTGGATCCGGCGAAGCTGGTCAAGATTCGGACCGGCACCTGCCCCACCTGCGGCGGGCGTCCGGCGACGTCCTCGGTCCAGGGCGCGGCGGGGGTCGAGAACACCCGCTATGCGACCTGCGGCTGCTGCGCCACGCAATGGAACGAGGTGCGCGTGGTCTGTCTCTGCTGCGGCTCGACCAAGGGCATCAGCTATCGCAGCGTGGAAACCGACGAGGCGACGGTGAAGGCCGAATTGTGCGGCGAATGCGGCAGTTGGGTGAAGATACTCTACCAGAACAAGAATCCGAGCCTTGAGCCCATTGCCGATGACGTGTCCAGCCTGGGCCTGGACATGCTGATGAAGGACACCGACTTCCGGCGAGGCGGCTTCAACCCCTTCATCGCAGGCTACTGATGCAGGGATTCCGCGCGCTGCCCTCGGTCGATCAGGTCCTGCTGTCCGAAATGGGCCGCGCGCTGGTCGACAGCCATGGCCGCGCCGCGGTGACAGGCGCCCTGCGCGCCCGACTTGACGCGGCGCGCGACGCGATCCGCGAGGGCGCCGATGGCGGGGCCGAGGCCGCGCGCCTGCCCCATCTGCTTGCCGCCGACCTGGCCGCCGCCGCGCAGTCGAAGCTGCGCCCGATGCTGAACCTGACGGGCACCGTGCTGCACACCAACCTGGGCCGCGCGATCCTGGCCGACGCGGCGATCCGCGCCGCATCCGCCGCCATGGCCGCGCCGCTGGCCCTGGAATTCGACCTTGGCACCGGCGGGCGCGGGCAGCGCGACGATCACCTGCGCGGGCTTCTGTGCGAGCTGACCGGGGCCGAGGATGCCACGATCGTCAACAACAACGCCGCCGCCGTGCTGATCGCGCTGAACACCTTCGGGCAGGGACGGCAGGCCATCGTTTCGCGCGGCGAGCTGATCGAGATCGGCGGTGCCTTCCGGATGCCCGACATCATGGCCCGCGCGGGCGTCCATCTGGTCGAGGTCGGCACGACCAACCGCACCCATCCCCGCGATTACGAAGACGCGATCACGCCGGACACGGGGCTGATCCTCAAGGTCCATACCTCGAACTACCGCATCGAGGGCTTCACCGCCGAAGTCCCCGCCCCCGCCCTGGCCCGGATCGCGAAGAAGGCGGGCGTGGTGCTGCTGAACGACCTGGGCTCCGGGTCGTTGGTCGATCTGGCGGCCTACGGCTTGCGCCGCGAGCCGACCGTGGCCGAAGCCGTGGCCGAGGGCGCGGATCTGGTCACCTTCTCGGGCGACAAGCTTCTGGGCGGGCCACAGGCCGGCTTTGTCGTCGGCCGGCGCGACCTGATCGCGCAGATCAACAGGAACCCGTTGAAGCGGGCCGTCCGCCTGGACAAGATCCGCATCGCGGCGCTGGAGGCAACGCTGCGCCTGTATCGCGACCCGGATCGTCTGGCCGAACGCCTGCCGACACTGCGTTGGCTGTCGCGACCGCAGGCCGACATCGCCGCGCAGGCCGCCCGGCTGGCGCCGCAGGTGGCCCCCCTGCTGGCACCTCATGGCTTCGACGCAGGCGCGACCGATTGCGCCAGCCAGATAGGCTCGGGTTCGCTGCCGACCGAGACGATCCCCTCGGCGGGGCTGCGGCTGACCGGCAAGGGCGGCGACGCGCCCGACCGGCTGGCCGCGTCACTGCGCGCCCTGCCCTGCCCGGTCGTCGGCCACATCCGCGACGGCGCGCTGATCCTGGACCTGCGCTGCCTTGATCGCGACGAGGATCTGCTCGGGGCCCTGGCCGCGCTATGATCGTCGGCACGGCGGGGCATATCGACCACGGCAAGACCGCGCTTGTGAAGGCGCTGACCGGCACCGATGCCGACCGGCTGGCCGAGGAGAAGGCGCGCGGCATCACCATCGACCTGGGCTTTGCCTATGCCGACCTGGGCGGCGGCAGCGTCACCGGCTTTGTCGATGTGCCGGGGCACGAACGGCTGATCCATACCATGCTGGCGGGCGCGGGCGGCATCGACATGGCGCTGCTGGTGGTCGCCGCCGACGACAGCGTCATGCCGCAGACCCGCGAGCATGTGGCGATCTTGGACCTGCTGGACATCGGGCGCGGCCTCGTGGCCCTGACCAAGGCCGACTTGGCCGATGAGGCGCGGCGCGCGGCTGTCACCGCCGAAATCCGCGCGGCGCTTGAGGGTACCGCCCTGGCCGACGCGCCGATCCTGCCCGTGTCCTCCCTGACCGGCGAGGGGGTCGAGGCCCTGCGCAGCGCCCTTGTCGCAGCCGAGGCCCAGACCACCGCCCGCCATGCCGAGGGCCCGGTGCGGCTGGCCGTGGATCGCAGCTTTACCCTGTCCGGCGCGGGCACCGTCGTCACCGGGACCATGCTTACGGGGCGGGTGGCCGTTGGCGATCAGGTCATCGTCAGCCCTTCCGGCCTGCCCGCCCGGGTGCGCGGCATCCACGCCCAGAACCGCCCCGCGACCGAAGGCCTGGCAGGCCAGCGCTGCGCCCTGAACCTGGCCGGAGAGGCGATCAGCAAGGACGCCATCCATCGCGGCGACCTGGTGCTGGCCCCCGCGCTGCACGCGCCCACCGACCGGATCGACGCCTGGCTGACGGTGCTGCCGTCCGAACTCAGGCCCATCGGTACTTGGTTCCCCGCCCGCCTGCACAGCCACGCGGTCGAGGCGGGCGCGCGGATCGTGCCGCTGTCCGACCCGATCCAGCCGGGAAGCAGCGGCCCGGTGCAGATCGTCCTGGACCGTCCCATCGCGGCGGCGGTCCACGACCGCTTCATCCTGCGCGATGTCTCGGCCAACCGGACGATCGGCGGCGGGCGCTTCCTGGACCTGCGCGCCCCCGCCCGCAAGCGCCGCACGCCCGAACGGCTGGCCCTGATCCGGGCCGCCCGCGCCGAGGATCCCGCCGCGGCGCTGGCCGCGATGCTGGCCGTGGCCCCCGTCGACCTGCCCGTCTTTGCCCGCGACCGCAGCCTGTCGCGGGCCGCTTTGGCCGAGGCCATCCGCAACGCCGATGCCGCGACCATCGGCGACCTGGCGATCGGGCGTCACACGCTCGGCAGCCTGCAACGGCAGTTGACCGAGGCGCTGACGCAGTTCCACGAGGACAATCCCGACCTGCCCGGACTGGGCCGCGAACGCCTGCGCTTGGCTTTGCAGCCGCGCCTGCCCAAGGACGCGGCCCTTGCCTTCCTGCGCAGCGAAGCCGATGCGGGCCGCGCCGTGCTGGATGGCGCCTTTGTCCGCCTGCCCGGCCACGAGGTCCGCCTGACCCCCGAGGACGAGGCCCTATGGAACCGCATCGCCCCCGCCCTGGTGGGAGAGATGCGCTTCCGCCCGCCCCGGGTGCGCGATTTCGCCGCCGAATTCGGCATCGACGAACGCGAGGTCCGCCGCGTCCTGCGCCTGACGCAAAGGCTGGGCCGCACCGACCAGATCGCGCAGGATCATTTCTTCGCGCGGCCCGTCACGGCGGAAATGGTGGCGATCATCCGCGACGTGGCGGCGCAGGCGCCCGATGGCTGGTTCACCGCCCCCGCCTTTCGAGACCGGGTGCAGAACGGCCGCAAGGTCGCCATCGAGATCCTGGATTTCTTCGACCGCCACGGCCTGACCTTGCGCCGGGGCGATTTACGTCGCATCAACCCGCATCGCGCCGACCTGTTCGGCGAACCCAAGTCAGAACACGGAAGGGAATCGTCCCCGGTGGGGCGGCCGGACTTCAAATCCGGTTGGGGCAGCGAGACTGTCCCGGGTGGGTTCGACTCCCATTCCCTTCCGCCATCCTCCGCAGGCCAGCCATGAGTGACACCGATTTCGACGACTGGCTTTGGGCGACCTTTGCCGAAACCCAAGGGTTCACCGTGCTGATCGTCCTGGTCGGCATCGGCGCAGGGCGCGTCGATCTGCTGAAGTCCACCCATTTGCATGTGATCGGCGACGATATCGACTGGCCGCAGATGGCCGATCACCTGGACCGATCTGGCGTGGCCTGGGACGGTGTCGTGATGTTCCGGGCAGGGCGCGAAGGGCTGGTGGCGGACAACATCGCCCGCGACCGGCTGGACCAGTTGGTGCGCGCGCTGAACGGCGACCGGACGCTGATCCGCGACGGAGAGTTCTTCAACCGCGGCGGGCTGCGCCTGCGGCTGGACGACGCCGAACCGACCGTCCCGATCCTGAACTGATCAGCACCCGGCGGGCACGAGAGCCGCTACGGGCTCGGCCCGGCCCTTGAGATCCAGTCCGCGCGCCGTGGGCGGCTGCCAGGTGGGCGAGGCCGTCACCGCGCCCTGCGTGTTGGTGCCGAGGTGGGAACCGCCCAGGCCCCCGCTCCATCCGCTGGTGCCGGAATTGTTGGCCTCGGTGCTGTCGGAACCCGGCTGCGGGGGGGTCGCTGCCTCGGCCACGGTGTCGCGGGCGGGGCAGTTGCCTTCGCCGGACTGGCCCTGTTCCTGGGTTTGTGCCGCCGGAGCCTGGTCCGCGGCGCGGGGCTGGCTCACGGCAGGGGCCGGGGTCGGGGCCGGGGTGGTTTGCGCCCAACCGGTGCCGAGCGCGAGGAAACTGGTGGCAAGAAGGACGCTGATGCGGGTCATGACGGGCCTCGGACAGGAAAGGGGTGGTATAAAACGCCGTCCTCGCCGCCGCAGTTCCGCTTGCAGCGGCCCGCCCCCGCGACTAGAAGGGCGGGAATTTTTCAGGCCGCCGGGCTTTGGCGGCCCTTATGGCATGAGGACGATGATGCAGGTCAAGGAAACCCAGAACGAAGGTCTCAAGCGGGGCTACCAGTTCACCCTGCCGGCAGCCGATCTGGCCGCAACGGTCGATGCGAAGCTGAAGGAAGCGCAGCCCGAAGTCGAGATGAAGGGCTTTCGCAAGGGCAAGGTCCCGATGGCCATGCTGAAGAAGCAGTTCGGCCCGCGCATCCTGGGCGACGCCATGCAGGAAGCCATCGACGGCGCGCTGAAGAAGCACCTGGACGAATCCGGCGACCGTCCCGCGACCCAGCCCAAGGTCGAGATGCAGAACGGCGAGACCTGGAAGGAAGGCGACGATGTCGTCGTCAACGTCTCGTACGAGGCGCTGCCGCCCATCCCCGAGGTGGACCTGTCCAGCCTGACGCTGGAAAAGCTGACCGTCCCGGCCGAGGAAGCCGCGATCAACGAGGCGCTGGAAAACCTGGCGAAATCGGCCCAGTCCTTCGAGGACCGCAAGAAGGGCAGCAAGGCCAAGGATGGCGACCAGGTCGTGATCGACTTCAAGGGCTTCGTCGACGGCGAAGCCTTCGAGGGCGGCGAGGCGCAGGACTATCCGCTGGTTCTGGGCTCGAACAGCTTCATCCCGGGCTTCGAGGATCAGCTGGTCGGCGCCAAGGACGGTGACGACGTGACCGTGAACGTCAAGTTCCCCGAGGAATACGGCGCCCCGCACCTGGCCGGCAAGGACGCCACCTTCGAATGCAAGGTGAAGGCCGTCAAGTCGCCCGCGGAAGCGCAGATCGACGACGAGCTGGCCAAGAAATTCGGCGCCGAGGATCTGGACGCGCTGAAGAAGCAGATCGCCGGCCGCCTGGAGCAGGAATATGCCGGTGCCGCCCGCGCGATCCTCAAGCGTTCGCTGCTGGACCAGCTGGACGAGAAGGTGAAGTTCGACCTGCCCGAATCGCTGGTCGAGGCCGAGGCGCACCAGATCGCCCACCAGCTGTGGCACGAGGAAAACCCCGAGGTCCACGACCACAACCACGGCAGCATCGAGCCGACCGACGAGCACAAGAAGCTGGCCGAGCGCCGCGTCCGTCTGGGCCTGCTGCTGGCCGAGATCGGCCAGAAGGCCGAGGTGACCGTCACCGACCAGGAGATGACCCAGGCCGTGCTGCGCGCCGCGCGTCAGTATCCCGGCCAGGAACGCGCCTTCTTCGAGTTCGTGCAGCAGAACCAGGCGGTGCAGCAGCAGCTGCGCGCCCCGATCTTCGAGGACAAGGTCGTCGACCACATCGCCGAGCAGGCGAAGGTCGAGGAAAAGACCGTCACCAAGGAAGAACTGGAAAAGGCCGTCGAGGCTCTGGACGAGCTGTGATCGTCCTTTGACAACTGTCCGAAAGGCCGCGCCATTCCGCGCGGCCTTTTCGCTTGCGGGCGGCCTTGTGACGCCCTGCCCTGCCCCTTATCTTGCGGTCATGTCAGCACAACTCCACCTCATGAAGCTTTGCGTGGGCGCCGAAGGCCCCGAGGATCTGGCCCATTGGCAGCGTCGCTTCGGCGACGGCCATGCGGTCCACGTCACCCGCATGTGGCCCAAGCGGGAAGAAGAGCTGCTGGCGGGGGGGTCGATCTTCTGGGTGTTCAAGGGTGTCATGCTGGCCCGCCAGCGCATCATCCGGCTGGACGAGCATTTCCACGAGGACGGCATCCGCCGTTGCGCCCTGATCCTGGACCGCGACCTGGTGCCGGTGACCGCCGTGCCGCGCCGCCCGTTCCAGGGCTGGCGCTACCTGCAGGCCGGCGACGCCCCTGCCGACATGCCGCGCGGCCGCGAGGGCGACGAGATCCTGCCGCCGCAAATGGCCGCCGCGCTGGCGGAAATGGGCCTTGTCTGACGCTTGACGCCGCGCTTGCCATGAGTTAGCGAAGGCGCCACGCGGGTGTAGCTCAATGGTAGAGCAGCAGCTTCCCAAGCTGAATACGAGGGTTCGATTCCCTTCACCCGCTCCAATCCCCCCTCCTCGAAGATCGACAGCCCAGGCAGCATTCTGGCGCGCCGTGACCTGCGCAATGAAAAAAGCCGCGGGCGATGCCGCGGCCTTTCCTGAATGTCGTCGTCCGATCAGAACTGGGCCCGATCGGAACTGGTCCCGATCAGAACTGGAACGAGAACTTGCGCACGATCCCGACGCTGAGCGAGGGCTGGTATTCGTCCTGCACGACCGGGGAATCCCCCGCGTCGCCGATCAGCTTGCCGTATTTGATCTCGCCCACCAGGGCGATGTTGTCGGTCACGGCGTAACGCGCCTCGAAGCTGATGGCGGCCAGGTTGAAGCCGCCGCCGATGTCGTAGGCGGGGCGGCCGGGGATGGCCTCGGCAGGAGTCACGCCGAAATAGGTGCCGTTGTAGTCGCCGTCACCATAACCCAGCGACAGGCCCGACCACAGCGACAGGCGGTCCGACAGGTCGGTACGATATCTGCCGCCGATCTCGCCCGTCAGGCCCTCGTGCCCCTCGAAGCCCTGGCGCAGCGTGCCGAAGGCAACGAGCGGGCCCCAGGCGTAGCTGACCCGCAGACCCAGTTCGTAGGCGCGGTCGATGTCCTCCATCCCCGCAAGGTCCTCGTTGTCCGAGGCCTCGCGCTCTCCCTCCATGTTGAAGGAGGGCGAGATGCCGAGGCCCTGGCGCACGTCGCTGCCGGGCTCGGTGAAGCCCGCGTTGCGCCAGATCAGCACGGGTCGGGCTTCGGCGTCGTCGGAACCCGGGTAGTCGGGGCCGACATCCACGCCGACCCCCAGATCGACCGAGAACTCGCGGCCTTCAAGACCGAAATCCTGCGCGTGGGCACCCGTGGCAGCGGATGCGGCAAGAACGGCAAGGGCCAGCAGGGATTTCATGGTCGGATCCTTCAAGGGGGTCGGCGGGATGTAAACGCTTCCTAGGGTCGAATCGTCAATCCGCACAAGGCGCGACGCGCCGTCAGCGCGCCATGGCCCGCCAGGCGGCACATTTGCGCAACAGCCTATCCCCGTTCGGCAACATCAAGGCTTTCCAAGGCCGCCATCCACAGATCCTCGGCCCGCGCCATGGCCTGAACGGCCTCGGCGCGCTTGGAGGTCCAGCGCTTGGCCTCGTACGGGTCGTTGTACAGGGCGGGGTCGGCCAGCTTCACGTCCAGCTTTTCCAGCATGGCGGTCAGCTTCTCGACGCGCTCCTCGGCCCGGCGGACCTCGGCGCGGAGCGCCAGCACCTCGTCCCGGGCGGCGCGCTTGGGGGCGGCTTTCGGCTTTTCCTCCACCCGCCTGGGTTCGTCCCCGCCCAGCAGAAAGCGGCGGTAATCGTCCAGATCGCCCTCGTAGGGGGCCACCGCGCCGTCCTTGACCAGCCACAGCCGGTCCGCGACCAGCGCCAGCAGATGCATGTCGTGGCTGACCAGCACCACCGCGCCGGTATAGTCGTTCAGCGCCTCGGTCAGCGCCTCGCGGGATTCGATGTCCAGGTGGTTGGTCGGTTCGTCCAGGATCAGCAGATGCGGCGCGTCGATGGTGGCGATCAGCAGCGACAGCCGCGCCTTCTGGCCGCCCGACAGCTGGCCAACCTTGGTTTCGGCCTGCGCCTCCATCAAGCCGAAGCCCGCCAGCCTTGCGCGCAGCCTTGGGGGCGTCTCGTTCGGGCGAAGCCTGCGGATATGGTCCAGGGGCGTCTCGGCCAAATCCAGTTCGTCGACCTGGTGCTGGGCGAAATAGCCGATCCGCAGCTTGGACGACCGGGTCAGCTTGCCCTCCATCGCGGGCAGGCGCTCGGCCAGAAGCTTGGACAGCGTGGACTTGCCCTGCCCGTTCCGGCCCAGCAGGGCAATGCGGTCGTCCTGGTCGATGCGCAGGGTCAGCTTGCGCAGCACCGGGCGGCCGTCATAGCCGACGCTGGTCCCCTCCATCGCAACGATGGGCGGGGACAGTTCCTCGGGCTGGGGAAAGCCGAAGCGGTGGAACTTCGCCTCCTCGGGCGCGGTGATCGGCTCCATCTTGGCCAGCATCTTGACGCGGGCCTGCGCCTGGCGGGCCTTGCTGGCCTTGGCGCCGAAGCGGTCCACGAAGCTTTGCAGATGGGCGCGGCGGTCGGCCTGCTTCTTCGCCTCGGCCGCCTGAAGGGCGCGGCGTTCCGCGCGCATCCGGGCGAAATCGTCATAGCCGCCGGTATACAGCGTCAGCTTGCGCGCCTCGAGATGCAGGATATGGCCCACAGCGCGGTTCAGCAGGTCGCGGTCGTGGCTGATGATGATGACCGTATGGGGATAGCGCGCCAGATAGGTTTCCAGCCAGAGCGCGCCTTCCAGGTCCAGATAGTTCGTGGGTTCGTCCAGCAGCAGCAGGTCGGGCTGCGCGAACAGAACGCCCGCCAGCGCGACCCGCATCCGCCAGCCGCCGGAAAAGTCGCTGGTCGGCCGCGCCTGGTCGGCGGTGGAAAAGCCCAGGCCGTCCAGGATCGAGGCCGCCCTCGCCTCGGCCGACCAGGCGTCGATATCGGCCAGCCGGGTCTGGATTTCGGCGATGCGATGGGCATCCGTGGCGGTGTGGCTTTCCGCGAGCAGGGCCGCGCGCTCCTTGTCCTCGGCCAGCACGGTTTCCAGGACCGTGGTGGCGGTGCCCGCCGCCTCTTGCGCGACGCCGCCGATGCGGGCGCGGGACGGCAGGCTGATCTCGCCCCCGTCAAGCGACAGTTCGCCCCGGATCAGGCGGAACAGCGTGGTCTTGCCCGCGCCGTTGGGGCCGACAAGGCCGACCTTGTGGCCTTCGGGGATGGTGGCCGAGGCGCCCTCGAACAAGGGGCGCCCCTGGATGGAATAGGAGATGTCATCGATGCGCAGCATGCGCGGGGCATGGCCGATGCAGGGCGTGGCGTCAAGCGAGCATGGCTGCCGGACGCCGCCATCGACGACACGTGGGCAGAATCAGTTGGAGGTTTCCGTCGTCCCCTCGGTCGTCTGGGTCACTGGCGCCCCCTGCTCGGCTGCTGCCTCGGCCGCCGTTTCCGTCGTGTCCCGTCCCGACAGCACCATGAACGCGACCATGAGCAGGAACCCTGCCGGGATCAGCGCATAAATGAGCGAACGAGGCATACCGCGCTTGGGTTTGGGTTCCTGGACCATTCGGCACTTCCTTGTCAGTTGCATCTGGCACAACAGCGGGAGAGTGAAGAAGTTGCAGGCAAAAGCGATCTGTCTGGCGTACGCCCGGCACCTGGGGCGGGGTGTCGCAGTGGAACTGTCGCGTTCGGCGAACTAGATGCAAAGGCCGATGACACGCAAGGAGATCACGATGCGCAGTATCCGGTACGACACCTTCGGCGATCCGGCCCAGGTCCTGACCTCGGCCGACAGCCCCGAGCCCGCGCCCGGTCCGGGGCGGATCCTGGTCCGCACGCTTCTGGCGCCGATCCACAACCACGACCTGTGGACCGTTCGCGGCACCTATGGTGTGCGCCCTGCCCTGCCCGCCATCGGCGGCAGCGAGGCGGCCGGCATCGTCGAGGCCGTCGGTGAGGGCGTGGACGCCGCCCTGGTCGGCCGCCGTGTCGCCGTGGCGGGGATCGAAGGCGCTTGGGCCGAACGGTTCACGGCCCCGGCAGCCGGAGCCATTCCGGTGCCCGATGCCATGCCGGACGAGGCCGCCGCGCAACTGATCGCGATGCCGTTCAGCGCCATCACCCTGGTCGAGTTCCTGGGCGTGAAGCCCGGCGACTGGGTAATCCAGACCGCCGCCAATGGCGCGGTTGGCAGGATGGTCGCGGTTCTGGCGAAATCCCGTGGAATCCGCCTGTTGAATCTGGTTCGTCGCGCCGATGCCGCGCGCGAGCTGACCGGTCTTGGCATGGACAACGTGGTCTCCACCGACCAGTCCGGCTGGCAGGACCACGCGCGCGAGATCATCGGCCCGGAGGGCGCCCGCGCGGCCGTGGATTCGGTCGGCGGCGAAGTTGCGACCGCCCTGACCGGACTGCTGGGCAGCGACGGATTGCTGGTGACCTTCGGGTCAGCCACCGGCGGCACGCTGCCCCTGAACACCGGCGACATCATCTTCAAGGAACTGACGGTGAAGGGGTTCTGGGGGGCCAAGGTGGCTGCGGCAACATCGCCTGCCGACAAGCAACGCCTGTTCGGCGAACTGATCGGGCTGGTGCTGGACGGATCCCTGCCCTTGCCCGCGGGCGGCATCTTCGGTCTGGATCAGGCAGCCGAGGCCATCGCCGCCGCAACGACGCCAGGCCGCAGCGGCAAGATCATGTTCCGGCCCTGAGGCGGTCCGGGGGGAAGCCTGCGCCCGACGCCAGAACAAGGCGACGGCCGACCCCCGACCTAGACGGCGATCCCGTGCCGCCCGGCCAGGTCGGTGAAGAACTGCCAGGCCACCCGGCCGGACCGGCCGCCCCGGGTGGCCTGCCATTCGACCGCCTCGGCGCGGAGCGTCTGGGGGTCGATCTTCAGATCGTAGGCGGCGCAGTAGCCGTCGATCATCGCCAGGTATTCGTCCTGCGAGCAGGGATGGAAGCCCAGCCACAGCCCGAAGCGATCCGACAGCGACACCTTTTCCTCGACCGCCTCGCCCGGATGGATGGCGGTGGCGCGTTCGTTGTCGATCATGTCGCGGGGCATCAGGTGACGCCGGTTCGACGTGGCGTAAAGGATCACGTTCGCGGGCCGCCCGCTGATGCCGCCGTCCAGCACCGCCTTGAGCGACTTGTACTGGGTGTCGTCGTGGCTGAAGGACAGGTCGTCGGAAAACAGCAGGAAGCGCTTGTCCCGCGCCTTCCCCAGGATCGCCAGCAGCCGCGCCACCGATCCCAGGTCGTCGCGGGCGATTTCCACCAGCACCAGGGGCAGGCCTTGGGCCACGGCCTCGGCATGGACGGCCTTGACCAGGGACGACTTGCCCATCCCCCGCGCGCCCCACAGCAGCGCGTTGTTGGCGCCGAAGCCGCGCGCGAATTGCAGCGTGTTGTCCAGCAGGATCCGCTTGGCGCGGTCGATGCCGATCAGTTGCACCAGATCGACGCGGGCGACGGTCTCGACCGGCTCCAGCCGGTCGGGATCGGGATGCCAGACATAGGCCGCCGCTTCGGTAAAGGCGGGCGCGGGAACGGGCGGCGGGGCCAGCCGCTCCAGCGCCTCGGCAATGCGGGTCAGGGCGTCGGGATCAGACACGTCGCGCATCATTCGCCTTCGTCAAGCAATCCTTCGGCGCGCAGTTCGGCATCGCGCTTCTTCTCGATCCGCCGCACGATCTGGATCGAGATTTCGTAAAGCCCGTAGATGACCGAGAACAGCACCAGCTGGCTGCCCACGTCGGGCGGCGTCAGGCAGGCGGCCAGCGTCAGGATGACGACGACGGCATAGCGGCGCGTGCCGGCCAGCGTATCGGCCGACACCAGCCCGGCCCGGCCCATCAGCGCCAGCGCCACCGGCAGCTGGAAGGACAGCCCGAAGGCCAGGATGAAGCGCGTCGTCAGGTTCAGGTATTCGCTGACCGAGCCCTGGAACACGATGCCTGCCAGATGCGTGGCCCCCTGGGTCGCGTCGGGATCGTCCGGCAGCGCCAACGGCCCCTGCTGGAAGCCCAGGAAGAAGGTGAACACCATCGGCAGGATGATGTAATAGGCGAAGGCCGCGCCAAGCGCGAACATCAGGGGCGACGCGACCAGGAAGGGCAGGAAAGCCCGCTTTTCGCTGCGGTAAAGGCCCGGCGCCACGAAGCGCCACAACTGATAGCCGATCACCGGAAAGGCCAGGATGAAGCCGCCGAAGAACGAGATCCGGATGGCGACCGTGAAGCCTTCCTGCAGCTTCAGCAGGATCAGCCCGCATTCCTGGCCCCGCTCCTCCAGCGCGGCGCAGATGGGCTGCGTCAGGAAGTTGTAGATCGGGTTCCAGACGATATAGCACAGGATCATCGCCACAACGAAGGCCAGCACGGACCAGATGATCCGGGTCCGCAGCTCCTTCAGGTGTTCGATCAGCGGGGCCGAGCTGTCGTCCAGCTCATCGACGTCTTGCGATGCCACTTAGTGGTCCTTCATGTCCGAGCGGCGGACCCCGGCGATGCGGCGCGGGCTGTCGGGCGCAGCCGCCACGGGGTCGTTCGCCGCCTGCATTGCCGCAGGCACGGCGGGCGCGTCAACGGCCCGGTTCTCGGCCCTGGTCTCGGCGGGCGCGACAGGCGCCGCCGGATCGGGCCTGGCCTGCGTGCCCTTCTCGAGGCTGGCCTTGGGGTCCCACTGCTCGAACCGCGTCGCGGCACGGTCCAGAGCATCCAGGCCCAGGGACTTCTTCGAGGTCAGGGACTTCAGGTCCCTGATATCCTTGGTCACGTCGCCGATCCCGGATCCCTTGGCGGCATCCTCCATCGCGCTTGTGAATTCGCGCGCCATGGACCGCGCCCGGGCCGTGATCCGGCCCAGGGTATGGAACAGCTTCGGCAAATCCTCGGGGCCGATGACGATCAGCGCGACAACGCCGATCAGCAGCAACTCGCTCCACCCGACATCCAGCATTCAGGAACCCCTTTCCCGGGCTTCGGGATCAGACGCGGGGTTCGTTCGAGGGTGTGACGTCGCGCGCCTCGGTGCCCGGGACGGGCTGGATGGGCTGGACAGGCTGGACGGGCTTGTCCAGGGCGGCATTGCGTTCGGCGCTGGCTTCCGAGGTGCCGTCGTTCAGGCCCTTCTTGAAGGCAGTGATGCCCTTGCCGAATTCGCCCATCAGCGAGGAAACCTTGCCGCGGCCGAACAGGACCAGGACCACGATGGCGATGACGAGCAGTGCCATGGGGGACGGTGCGTGCATTCCAGTTCTCCGTTCCAGAGTCAGGCCAATGACCTGGGTTCAACCAATCTGCGAAATATAGAGCTTCGGCCCCCGCAGCGAAACCCCACCTGCCACGATTCGCGGCTTTCGTCATCAATCTGCGACAAAGTGACGTTATTTCTACGCTACTGCCCCCGGCCGCCCGGCTTGGCAGGGCCGGGCGTGCGGGCGATAAGGCAACATGGACCTGTCGCTTTATGTCACCGCCTTTGTCACTCTGCTCGTGGTGATCGACCCGGTCGGGCTGGCGCCGGTCTTTATCGCGCTGACCCCGGGAATGAGCGCAGCGCAGCGCCGGCGCATCGGCTTCCGGGCGCTGGTGATCGCGGCGATCCTGATGATGATCTTCGGCTTTGCGGGCGAATCGATCCTGTCGGCGATCGGCATCTCGATTTCCGCCTTCCGCATCGCGGGCGGCCTGCTGCTGTTCCTGACGGCGCTGGACATGCTGTTCGAACGCCGCACCCAGCGGCGCGAGCATCAGGGCGAGGGCGAGCCGCTGCATCACGATCCTTCGGTCTTTCCGCTGGCCATGCCGCTGTTGGCGGGGCCCGGGGCGCTCGCCTCGATGATCCTGCTGATGGGCGAGGCGCCGGGCTTTGTCCACATGCTCATGGTGAACCTGGTGATGCTGTTCGTGCTGGCCATCGCCATGGCGCTGTTCATCGTGGCGACGCCTCTGGCCAATGCCCTGGGCCGGACCGGGGTCATGGTTGTCACCCGCCTGCTGGGGATGCTTCTCGCCGCGCTGTCGGTGCAGTTCGTCATCGACGGGCTGAAGGGATCGGGGTTGTTCCCATGACCGCCAACGACACCATGCAACTGGCCTATTACGGCGTCCTGCTGCTGGTGATCGGCGGGGCGATGATCTTCGAACTGGCGGGTCGGGGCGGGCAGGTCCTGCGCCAGATCATCCTGTGGGCGGTGATCTTCGCGGGCGCGACGGTGGCGGCGGACTGGTACATCCAGGGCAACGCCCCCCGCCAGCAGGTGCTGGACAGCGGCCGGATCGAGATCCCCGTGGGCCGGGACGGCCACTTCCACCTGACCGCCCAGGTGAACGGAGAGGAGGTGCGCTTCATGGTCGATACCGGCGCGTCATCCATCGCGCTTGGTCCTGCCGATGCCCGCCGCGTCGGGCTGGAGCCGAACGATCTGGCCTATATCGGCACCGCCATCACCGCCAACGGCCGGGTGCAGACCGCCCCCGTCACCATCGACGAGATCGCCATCGGCGACATCGTGGACCGCCATGTCCGGGCCTGGGTGATCGGCGGCGACATGGAGGGGTCGCTGCTGGGCATGTCCTACCTGCGCACCTTCGCCCGCGTCAGCTTCGAGGGGGACCTGCTGATCCTGGAGCGATAGGCGCAAAGGTAGACACGCATCTGCCCGTCAGCGGCGAAGGCCATTACCTTCGCCACGCGCTGCCCTGTCCAGCCATGCTGCCGACCCCGAAGGCCATCGCATGCGGGCCGCGAAACGCATGCGTTTCCTTGTCCCGCCCGCCGCCGGTCAATCCTGATCCAGCGCCATTGGCGGCGTCGGCCCGCTGTCCTCCAGATGCCAGACCGCCTGCCAGCGTCCGTCCCTGCGGTCTAGCGTGAGATAGTTCCGTTCCGCCGCATAGCGATGGCGGTGGCCCGGCAGCGGCTTGATCCGGATCGGATGGCCGGGAAGCGGCGCCTCGCCCAGGCCCGCGAACAGGCCCAGCCCTCGGGCATAGGCCTGGGGCGGCGCGCGGTGCGAGATGCCCGAGGCGACAAGCTGGTGGACCAGCAGCGCCTCGGGCCCCATCTCGGCCCGGGTCGCCAGGTGGATCTCGCCCGACAGGATCGTGACGGGCGCGGTCTGCCGCATCCGCAGCACATGCCGCAGCATCCGCCGCCATTCGTCGCGATGCGCGTGGCTTTGCCACTGGTCGCGCAGGTCGTCCTCGTAGTGCTGCATCCGGGGGATCGCCATCAGCAGCGTTTCCACCAGCGAAAGCCGAGGCCCCAGCAGCGGCACGCTGGACACCATAAAGACGTGGTCCCCGGTCGGCTGCAGGGCCTTGATGGCGTTCCAGCCGCCCGGTCCCATGACCCGGTTGCGGTGCCGCTCGGACCGTAGGTCGGGCGCGAACAGCGTGACCCCCGGCAGGTCGCGCCGCCAGCCGAGGTTGCGGCCCGCGGGATCCATGAACAGGTCGGGCACGTCGGCCTCGGTCGCGCCATGCTGGAACAGCAGATACATCTGCCGCGCGACAGTGAACAGCACCTGCCCGATTGCCGAATTCGTGCGGCTTTCCGGCAGCGACCCCCAGCCGTCGCAGATGTCGTGATCGTCCCAGACCGACAGCGACGGCACGGTGGCGAACAGCTCCGCGCAGCCCTCGGCCGCCAGCACCATCATGTAGCGTTCCACGAACCTGCGCCGAAGATGCGCGGCCAGGTCGTCCAGGTCCGCGGCCGAGGGGTTGCGGGACACGTGCTTCGGCCAGTCCTCGGTCAGCGGGTGGCCATGCGTCGCCTCGTCCGCATAGATCTGGTCGCCCCCTTGCAGCAGCAGCGCAAAAGGCGCGCGGGCATGGTCCGCCCGCAAGCGCGCCCACATCAGGTTGCGTTCGGCCGAATCGCGGTCGAGATCGCCATTTTCCTCGCCATTGCAGGACACGAAGGCAAAGCGGATGTCGCCGTCGAGGCGGGTCGCGACGGGATGAAGGCGGCCCTCCAGCCGATAGCCGGGTTCGCCGGCTGCCAGGCTGAAATCGTGGCGCCAGACAGACAGCCCGGCGACCGAAGCCAGCAGCACCGGAGCCACCGGGCCCGCCTGCGTTTCAAGAACGCCGGGCGGCGACGCGCCCTCGGGCCGGACCGTGATGGCGGCAAGGTGCATCCCGCCCGTGTCGCAGCCCCGAAAATGCAGGATCGGACCCGCGAAACCCTCTGTTGCAGCCATGCCGAAATGAAATCCCGTGTTCCGTGTCAGGATGCCAGATATGCGCTTTCGCGTGGATTACACCCCCGGATCAGGATTTTAGCGGCCGCGCCCTGGCCAGCGTCCTGGCATGCTGCGAAAGACCCGGCACCAGCGGGAACAGATCGGCCTGCAGGGCGTGATAGATGTCCGGCTTGCCAAGGAACTGTCCGGTGCCCGGGCGGCCCTCCGCGCCGGGCTCGGGGAACCAGCCGCCGCAGTCGTGGTCGATCAGCGTCGCATCGGCAAAGCGCCACAGGCGGCGATACCAGTCCTCGTCCGCGGGCCAGGGTTCGATCTTGATCAGCGCGGCCATGGCGCCGATGGCTTCGGTCACCGGCCACCAGTAGCGGTCCGGCCGCGCCACGCGGCCATCGAAATCCAGCGTATAGGCCAGCCCGCCCCCCGGCAGCCAGGCATCGGCCAGCGCCGTTTCCACCAGCAGCCGCGCCTGGCGGGGCGCGTCGGTGTCGGGCCTGCCGGCCAGGTCCCAGTGCTGCAGCAGCAGGCGCGCCATCTCGACCGAATGGCCGGGCGTGGTGCCTGCGGGGCGGAACATCGGGTTGCCCTCGTAGCCGGGATCGGGGGACCACCCGGCGTCGTAATGCTCGGGGATCCGCCAGCCATGCGCCGCGGCCTGCCCGGCGATGAAGAAATCCAGGATCCGCCCCGCGCGGCGCAGGTATTCCCCCTCGCCCGTGGCCTCATGGGCGGCCAGCAGCGCTTCGACCCCGTGCATGTTGGCATTCATGCCGCGATAGCTTGAGAAAGGCTGCCAGTCGCGCGTGAACTCGTCGCAAAGCAGCCCGGCCGAGTCGTCCCAGAACCGGTCGTGAAGCACCTGCGCGATGTCGGCCAGCAGCCGGTCCGCATGGGGATGGCCGGCAAGCTTCGCGCTGGATGCGGCCAGCAGCACGAAGACATGCCCATAGGCCAGCTTGGTGCCATCCGCGACGGAGCCGTCCTGCACCGACCAGACAAAACCGCCATGCTGGGCGTCGCGGTGGGCGCGCCACAACAGATCCATGCCGCGGTCGATGATTCCGGCCTCGTCCGCCCGCCCGGCAAGATGGCCCAGAGCATAGGAATGGACCAGCCGCGTCGTGACGTGCAGCTCCAGCGGCGCCGGCAGCGGCCGCCCCGAAAGATCCAGCGTCTGGAAACCGCCGTCGCTTCCGATGCTTGCATCGAAGAATTGCAGCGCGGCCAAGGCATCGCGGACCAGAAAGCGGCGATGCGCCGGATCGTCCAGCCAGTGGACCATGCCGTCCACCCCCAGTTCTGCCCGATTCATGATCACTCTCCGGTCGCCCTGCCAGAAAGGTGCCGCCATGACGGCCGGGTTGCAATCTTTTTGCCGCAACCCCCTTGTCTTTCCGTCGGGAATCCGCCACCTTTGCCTTCAGCGGGACCGGGCTCCTCTGGCGACATGATTATGTCGTGATGTCGGACCGCATCGAGCGTGCCTCGGTGCAAAGCGGCCCTGATCTGACAAAGCCCTATGCATTGAAGCACATCCAGCAACGATGAGGGCAACGTGGAACTGCTTTTTCTGTTATTCTTGGGCAAGCCGCTGTGGATGTGGCTGCTGTTCGTGGCGATCGTGATCGCGCTGCTGGTCTTTGACCTGGGCGTGCTGCACAAGGAGGACCACGAGATCGGCGTGTCCGAAAGCCTCAAGCTTTCGGCCATGTATCTGTCCATGGGCGTGCTGTTTTCGGGATTTGTCTGGTGGCAGATCGGCGCCGAGGAAAGCAAGCTCTACCTGACGGCCTTCGTGGTCGAAAAGACCCTGGCGATGGACAACGTCTTCGTCATCGCCATGATCTTCACCTATTTCGCGATCCCGGCGAAGTATCAGCATCGGGTGCTGTTCTGGGGCATCCTGGGCGTGATCGTGCTGCGTGGCCTGATGATCGGCCTGGGCGCGACGCTGGTCAGCCAGTATTCCTGGGTGCTGTATATCTTCGCGCTGTTCCTGATCTTCACCGGCGTCAAGATGATGATGGTCGGCGACAAGCCGCTGGACATTTCCCAGAACCCCGTCCTGCGCTTCATGAAGCGCCGCATGAACGTGACCGAGGAGATCCACGGCCACGACTTCTGGGTCAAGAAGCCGCACCCGACCTCGGGCAAGCTGGTCTGGTTCGCCACGCCGCTGTTCCTGGCCCTTGTGATGGTCGAGATCGTGGACGTGATCTTCGCCGTGGATTCGGTGCCCGCCGTCTTCGCGATCACGTCGGACCCGTTCATCGTCTATACGTCGAACATCTTCGCCATCCTGGGCCTGCGGGCGCTCTACTTCGCCTTGGCGGCGATCATCCACCGCTTCCACTATCTGAAATACGCGCTGTCGGTGCTGCTGATCTTCATCGGATCGAAGATCTTCGTGGCCGACCTGCTCGGGTGGGAAAAATTCCCCGCCTCGTGGTCGCTGGGGATCACTTTCGCGATCCTGGGCGCGGGCGTGGTCTATTCCCTGTGGAAAACGAAGGACAACGTGCCTGACCCGCAGATTTCCCGCGCACCGGGCGAATAACACCGGATCACCGGCAAGGCGCCCCGTTGGCGCCTTGCCTTGCGATTCTGTCTTGCAAGCGGCCTTCATGCCTTTGCACCGGCGCGCGCTTCGTGCAGACTGTGAACAGCCCGACTTGTTGGACAACGTGAACTGATGCTTCTTGAAATTCTCATCGTCCTGCTGCTGACGATGTTCAACGGCGTGCTGGCCATGTCGGAACTGGCCATCGTCTCGGCCAGGCCCGCGCGGCTGAAGGTCATGGCGGCCGAAGGCAGCGGGGGCGCGCAGACCGCGCTGGAACTGGGCGCGGAACCCGGCCGCTTCCTGTCCAGCGTCCAGATCGGCATCACCCTGGTCGGCGTGCTGTCGGGCGCATTTTCCGGCGCGACGCTGGGCGCGCGTTTGGCGGCGGCGCTGATGGAAGGCGGAATGTCCCCTGCCCTGTCCCAAGGCCTGGGTGTCGGCGGCGTGGTCGTGCTGATCACCTATCTGTCGCTGATCGTCGGAGAGCTTGTGCCCAAGCAGATCGCGCTCCGCTCGCCCGAAGGGGTCGCCAGCCGCATCGCGCCGCTGATCCTGTTCATCTCGCGCATCGCCGCGCCGATCGTCTGGATTCTGGACAAGTCGGGCAATATCCTTTTGCGGCTTCTGGGCCAGTCGGGCGAATCCGACCGCGGCATCTCGGACGAGGAAATCCGCGTGATGCTGTCCGAGGCCCGCAGCGCCGGCGTGATCGAGCCTGCGGAAACCGAGATGATCGCCGGCGTCATGCGCATTGCCGACCGCTCCGCGCGCGGGCTGATGACCCCCCGGCACGAGGTCGAGACTGTCGATGTGGCCGACGCCGCCGCCGATGTGCTGCAACGGTTCCGCGACAGCCGGCGGTCGCGCCTGCTGGTCCGCGAGGGATCGGACGACGACATCATCGGCTTCATAACCCTGCGCGACCTCCTGTCCGAGGACGTGACCGACCTGCGCCCCCTGGTGCAGGAGGTGCCGGTCGTCCGCGAGGGCTTGCCCGCCCTGAACGTCATCGAGGAGTTGAAGACCAGCCCGGCGCATATGTTGCTGGTTTATGACGAATACGGCCATTTCGAGGGCGTGATCACGGCGATGGACCTGTTGGAGGCCATCGCGGGCGATTTCCCCGAACCGGGCGACGACGAACCCAAGGCCGTCCAGCGAGAGGATGGCAGCTGGCTTGTGGCGGGCTGGATGCCCGCCGACGAATTCGCCGAAATGATCGGCATCAGCCTGCCCGAGGGTCGCGATTACCAGTCCGTCGCGGGCCTTGTCTTGGACCGGGCGGGCGTGCTGCCCGATGTCGGCGCGCAGATCACGCTTGCGAACTGGCGGATCGAGGTCGTGGACCTTGACGGACGCCGGATCGACAAGCTGCTGGTCTCGCAGCTTGCCGATGCCTGAAGGGTCAGGCCGCGCGCCGGTCGCGGCCGATGCCCAGAAGCTGATAGATCACCAGGGCGGCCAGCGTTGACGTGCCGATCCCGCCCAGGGCGAAGCCCCCGATGTTCACGGTGAAATCGCCCGCCCCCAGGATCAGCGCGACGCCCACGGTGAACAGGTTGCGCGGGTCGGCGAAATCGACGCGGTTGTCCACCCAGATCCGCGCCATGGCCGATGCGATCAGGCCGAAGACCGACACCGCCAGCCCCGCCAGAACCGGCGCGGGAATGGTCTGCAGGATCGCCCCGAACTTGGGCGACAGGCCCAGGATGATCGCGATGGCGGCGGCGACCGGGAAGATCAGCGTGGAATAAACCTTGGTCATCGCCATCACGCCGATATTCTCGGCATAGGTCGTGACCCCGGTCCCGCCCCCTGCCCCGGCGATCATCGTGGCAAGCCCGTCGCCCAGGAAGCCGCGGCCGATATAGCGGTCCATGTTCTGCCCGGTGATCGATCCGAGCGCCTTGATATGGCCCAGGTTCTCGGCCACCAGCACGATGGCGACGGGGGCGATCATGCTGATCGCGGTCCAGTCGAACTGCGGCGCGGTGAAGTTCGGGATGCCGAACCACGGCGCCTGCGCGACCCGCCCGAAGTCGATGCCCGGCACGATGCCCAGGCCGTTGCCCAGCACCAGCACCAGCAGATAGCCGAAAGCCAGCGCGATCAGCACCGCGATCCGCCGCGTGGCGCGCGCGCCATAGGCCGACACCATCGCCATGCACAGCACCGTTGCCAGGGCAATCGCCAGATGCGTCATGCTGCCCTTCAGTTGGCCCACGGCGACAGGCGCCAGGTTCAACCCGATGGACACGCCGATGGCCCCGGTCACGGCGGGCGGCATCAGCCGTTCGACCCAGCCGGTTCCGATCGCCATCACCACCAGCCCGATCAGCGCATAGACCAGCCCCGCCGCGATGATCCCGCCCAGGGCCACGCCGATATTCGGGTTGGCCCCGCCGCCCGCGAACCCGGTCGCGGCCATCACCACCGCGATGAAGGCGAAGGATGACCCCAGATAGCTGGGCACCCGCCCGCCCGTGATGACAAAGAACAGCAGCGTGCCGATCCCGGAAAAGAACACCGCCACATTCGGATCGAACCCCATGATCAGCGGCGCCAGGATCGTGGAGCCCGACATGGCCAGCAGGTGCTGGAAGCTCATCGGGACGGCTGCGGCCCATGGCAGCCTTTCGTCAGGAAGGACCGTGGCGCCGGTGGCCGGGCGCCAGAGGGGAAAATAGCCCATCGTCTCTCTCGGGATAGTGATTCTGGCGGCAGGCTTAGCCGATCCGCGCGGGCAGACCAACGCCTCGCGATCTGCTCTCCCGGGACGGCCCGCCTGTCGCGCAGCCCGCCGGTCCACCACTGCGCCGCACCCGCCCGGGGCAAGGGAGAGGGGCGGTTCACGCAATGAAAAACCCCCGCCGGTGGGGCGGGGGTCAAGGGCGTCAGGCTGCAGGGCAGATCACTCGCGATTGCCCATGAACTGCAGCAGGAACATGAACAGGTTCAGGAAGTCCAGGTACAGCTGCAAGGCGCCCATGATGGCGGTCTTGCCGATGAAGTCCCGGTCCGAGCCGGCCAGTTGCAGATAGGTGTTCTTGATGTTCTGCGTGTCATAGGCGGTCAGGCCCGCGAAGATCAGGACGCCCAGCACCGAGATCGCGAACTGCATCCCCGACGACTGCAGGAAGATGTTCACGATCGAGGCCACGATCAGGCCGATCACGCCCATGATCAGGAAGCTGCCCCAGCCCGAGATGTCCTTCTTCGTGGTATAGCCCCACAGCGACAGGCCCGCGAAGGCGATGGCCGTCACCAGGAAGGTCTGCACGATCGAGGTGCCGGTATAGACCAGGAAGATCGAGCTGATCGACAGGCCCATCAGCGCCGCGAAGCCGTAGAACAGCATTGTCGCGGCCGAAACCGACAGCCGGTTGATCGCCGCGCCGAAGGCGAAGACAACCAGCAGCGGCGCGAACATGATCACCCATTTCAGCGGCGAGGCATAGATCGCCGTGCCAAGCTGCGTCAGTTGCCCCGACGCATCGACGGCGGCGGCGCTGATACCATAGGCGGCGACGGCGGTTACACCCATGCCGACCGCCATCAGCCCATAAACCTTGTTCATGTAGGCCCGCAGCCCTTCGTCGATCACCGCCTGGCGGGACCCGACGCTCTGCGTGGTGCGGTAAGTGTTGTAATCGGCCATCAATATCTCCCTCTCAGGCTTGCCGGATGGTGACCGGCTTACGCGCTTCATATTGGCACGATATCGCCGCGATTCAATGCCGGGCCTGCCCCTATCCCCCACAGTTTTACGCGGTTGTTACAGGGTGATGACGATCTTGCCGACCGTTCTGCGGCTGCGCAGCAGATCAAAGGCCTCGGCGATCCGGTCCAGCGGCATCACCTCGCCCGTCACGGGCCGAAGCTGGCCGTTCTCGAACATGCGGAACAGGCTGGCCATGCTGCCTGATACCGCTTGCGGGTCCAGCCTGGCATGGCCGCCCCAATAGAACCCGTGGATGGCGATGTTCTTGACCAGGGCGTGGTTCAGCGGCAGCACCGGGGGCCTGCCGCCGGCAAAGCCGATCACCAGGAAGCGCCCGCCGGGATTGAGGGCGCGGAACGCGGCTTCCCCCGCGCTGTCGCCCACGGCGTCATAGACGACATCGACGCCCCCCAGGTCGCGCAAGGCGGCCTTGAGGTCAGGCCCATCCGCGCTGTCGATGACATGGTCCGCGCCCACCGCGCGCACCGCGGCCAGCCGGTCCTGCCCGCGGGCAACGCCGATGACCCGCGCGCCCACGGCACGGCCGATCTCCACGGCGGTCAGGCCGACGCCGCCGGCGGCACCCAGGACGGCGAGTGTTTCGCCCGCGCGCAGGGCGGCGCGCCCCGCCAGGGCGAGGTGGCTGGTGCCATAGGCGATCTGGAAGCCCCCGGCCTGCTCAAAGCTCATCGACGCCGGCAGGGCCGTGCAGGCACTGGCGGGAACGGCGACCTGCCCGGCCATGGTCCCGGCGGCCAGGACGGCTACCCGGTCGCCCGGCCGCAGGCCGCTGTCCTCTGGCGCGCTGACCACCTCGCCCGCGCCTTCGAGGCCAGGGGCGAAGGGGGGGTCCTGGCGTTCCTGGTATTCTCCCTTTGCTTTCAGAAGGTCGGCAAAGTTCAGCGCTGCCGCCCGCATCCGAACAAGGACCTGCCCAGGATCTGCGACGGGCGCCGGGACATCGCGAAGAACGGGGTCGCGGCCAAGTTGTTCAACCAGCGCGATTCGGATCTGTTCCGAACCCTGGGCCAGTGCCGTTTTCGTCAAATCTCTCATCCCCTTACCTCCGGACGCTCGGGTCGCCCCAAGGACCTGTCTTTTTGGTCAGGAGCGGGGCCGTTAACCAGTTTAACACTCGAAAATTGAGAAAGGTTAAGATAGTGCTTCCTTAGATTGCATGAGGTGGTAACGATGAAACACGGTGTAGATGTTCATGTTGGCAAGCGTATCCGTCACCGTCGCTGGATGATCGGAATGACCCAACAGCAACTGGCCGACAAGGTTGGTATCAAGTTTCAGCAAATCCAGAAATACGAAACCGGTATGAACCGCGTCTCGGCGTCCCGGCTGTGGGACATCGCCCGCGCGGTCGATGTGCCGGTCAGCTTCTTCTTCGAAGGGCTGCACGAAGGCGACACCCCCGAGGAGGTCGCCGGCGACATCCTGGCCGACAAGGAGGCGCTGCAACTGGTGCGCGCCTACTATACGATGCCGGTCGCGCAGCGCCGCCAGATCTTCGAACTGGCCCGCGTGCTGTCGGACGCCGCCTGATCCGCTTCAGGCGCGGGACGTGTTCCTGTCCCGCGCCTGACACGGTTCGGCTGTCAATTCCTTGCCGCTGCCACTGGCAGGACGATACCGTTCGGGTTAGTCCTGCTGTTGGATCGGACCAAGGGGACAGCCATGCAGGACGCGCAGGACATCATCAATGCGGCGCACCAGATGGCCGATGCCGCACGCGCGGCCATCCTGCCCTTCTTCCGCACCGGCCTTGCCGTCGACAACAAGCGGCAATCCGGCTTCGACCCCGTGACCGAGGCTGACCGGGCGGCCGAACGCGCCATGCGCGAGGTGCTGGCCCGGCTGCGGCCCGATGACGGGATCCTGGGCGAGGAATATGGCGCGGCCGAGGGCTCCAGCGGCCTGACGTGGATCCTGGATCCCATCGACGGCACGCGCGCCTTCATGTGCGGCGCCGCCAGCTGGGGGGTGCTGATCGGGCTCTCGGACGGCCAGGGCATCCGCTATGGCCTGATCGACCAGCCCTTTACGCGCGAGCGGTTCGAGGGGGGCCTGGGCCAGGCGCGCCTGGTCACGGACGCGGGCAGCCGTCCCCTGGCCGTGCGGAACAGCGTGGATCTGTCGCAGGCGACGCTGCTGACAACCTATCCCGAGGTCGGCACCTCCGCCGAGGCCGCCGCCTTCCGCCGCGTGTCGCAGCAGGTGCGGCTGACGCGCTATGGCCTTGATTGCTATGCCTATGCGCTGCTGGCCTTGGGCCAGATCGACCTGGTGATCGAGGCCGGGTTGCAAAGCTATGACATCGCGGGTCCCCTGGCCGTGGTCCAGGCGGCGGGCGGCATCGTCACCGACTGGCAGGGCGGCCCGGCGCAGGGCGGCGGCCAGGTGATCGCGGCGGCATCGGCCGATCTGCACCGCGCGGCGCTTGACCTGCTGAACGCCTGAGGACGCGGACCATGACCGACCAGACCCCTGCCCCCGAGGATCAGGCCGACGGCGACAAGCTGCTGCCCCCGCGCGAGTTGCTGGACGGGATCGACGCGGCGATCGACACGGGCGACACGGCCCAGCTGAACACCCTGCTGGAGCCGATGCACGGCGCCGACATCGCCGACATCATCGAACGCCTGGATCCCGCCCGCCGCCGCGCCTTCCTCAGCCTTTATTCCGGCGAGATCGACGGCGAGATCCTGTCCGAGATCGACGAGGCGATCCGCGACGAGGTGATCGGCCAGCTTCCCGCCGAGGTCATCGCCGAGGCTGTCCGCGAGATGGACAGCGACGATGTCGTGGACCTGGTCGAGGACATGGCCGAGCCCGAGCGCGAGGAGATCCTGGCCGCGCTTGATGCGACCGACCGGGCCGCCGTCCAGCAGTCGCTGGCCTATCCCGAGTATTCCGCCGGCCGCCTGATGCAATCGGAGGTCGTGACTGCCCCCGAACACTGGACCGTGGGCGAGGCCGTCGCCTTCCTGCAGTCCGAGGACTGGCTGCCCGAGCAGTTCTATCACATCGTGCTGGTCGATCCGCGCCGCCATCCGCTGGGCTATGTCACGCTGGGGCGACTGCTCGCCTCGGCGCATGACGTGCTGCTGCGCGACATCACCGAGGACAGCTTCCGCACCATCAGCGCCTTCGCCGAGGAAGGCGACGTGGCCTATGTCTTCAACCAGTATCACCTGATCTCGGCTCCGGTGGTGGACCGCGACGACCGGCTGGTCGGCATCATCACCATCGACGACGCCATGGTCGTGCTGGACCAGGAACACGAGGAAGACATCCTGCTGCTGGCCGGCGTGGGCGAGGAATCCAGCCTGACCGACAGCGTGATGCAGACCGCCCGGCAGCGGGTGCCCTGGCTTGCCACCAACATCCTGACGGCGGTGGCGGCGGCATCGGTGATCGGGCTGTTCGAAAGCTCGATCGCGCAGTTGGTCGCGCTTGCGGTGCTGATGCCGATCGTGGCCTCCATGGGGGGCAATGCGGGCACGCAGACCTTGGCGGTCGCCGTGCGCGGTCTTGCGACCAAGGGGCTGACCAAGGACAACTACTTGCGAGTGATCCGGCGCGAGGCAGTCGTGGGCCTTCTCAACGGCGCGATCTTCGGACTGGCCATCGGGTCGGTCACCTATATGTGGTTCGGCAGCTTCGGCCTGGGCGCGGTGATCGGGCTTGCCATGATCATCAACCTGACCATTGCCGCGCTGGCGGGCATCCTTGTTCCGCTGACGCTGGAAAAACTGGGCGCGGATCCGGCCCTTGCCTCGCCCACATTCGTGACCACGGTGACCGATGTGGTGGGCTTCTTCGCCTTCCTGGGCCTTGCGACGGTGATGCTGCTATGAGCGACATGGACAAGGCCGCCCTTCGTGCCCGCGCGCTGGCCGCCCGCGCCCTTGGCGGCGACCAGGAGGCGCTGAGCCGCCACCTGATGGCGGCGCTGGCCCCGCACGGGACCGAGGTGCTGTCGGGCTATTGGCCCATGCGGGGCGAGCCTGATCCCCGCGCCGCGATGCTGGCCCATGCCGGACCCGTCTGCCTGCCGGTGGTGCCCGGCAAGGCCGTGCCGCTGGTCTTTCGCCAGTGGGACGGAGAGGCGCTGGTGCCCGGCCCCTTCGGCACATCCCACCCCCCCGATTCGCAGCCGATCCTGACCCCCACGGTGCTGATCGTGCCGCTGGCCGGCTTCGACCGGCGGGGCAATCGCATCGGCTATGGCGGCGGCTACTATGACCGCACCCTGCAATTGCTGCGCGAAACCGGCGATGTCACCGCCATCGGGCTGGCCTTTGGCGTCCAGGAACTGCTGGAGATCCCGGCCGATCCCTACGACCAGCCGCTGGATCTGATCGTCACCGACGGCGGGGCGATCCAGCCGCGTCCCTGATTGCCGGATCACTGTGACAAGTTTGCATCGGTTGTGCAAAACCGCGGGATGACCTTGGGGCAAGGCTGTGGATAACCTCGGGACGGGTTTTGCCAAACCCCTGCCCTGGCCGCGAATTTCGCCATTCTGCCGGTGTTGACCATCCCTCGCGCCCACCCGCTGTGCGCGAATCTCGGGGCCGCTTCGCAACACCCGAGTCAACTGCGTTCGCAACGTTATCCACAGATAAAAACCGTTGCATCGCGGGTCAGATAGGATCAATTTTGTGGTCTGCGGCGTTGAATATACCAGATGTGGTGGCACCACAACGACCATCACCCAAGATTGCCGCTTCTGAAATCTGACCCGCCGGGCCACGCGCCCGGGCCCCTTGCCTTGTGTAAGGGGGTGGCTTTCTGCCGCGTGGCGCAGGTCGCGGGACACGAGGGACGAGGATATGAAAGGGCAACGGGCATGAAGATCGAACAGCGTTTCACCACCCCTGCTGGGGGCGCCTATGGCGACATCGTCTTCACGACGACGACCAGCGAAATCCGCAATCCCGACGGCACCATCGTTTTCCGCAACGACCGGATCGAAGTCCCCGAGGGGTGGAGCCAGGTCGCCAGCGACGTGATCGCCCAGAAGTATTTCCGCAAGGCGGGCGTCCCAGTGGCGCGGAAGCGCGTCAGGGAAAAGGGCGTCCCCGAGTTTCTGTGGCGCAGCGTGGCCGACGATCAGGCGCTGGCGCAGTTGCCCGTCGACCAGCGCTATGGCGGCGAGACAAGCGCGCGGCAGGTCTTCGACCGGATGGCCGGGGCCTGGACATACTGGGGCTGGAAGGGCGGCTACTTCACCACCGAGGACGACGCCCGCGCCTATCACGACGAGATGCGCTTCATGCTGGCCCGGCAGATGGCCGCGCCGAACAGCCCGCAGTGGTTCAATACCGGGCTGCACTGGGCCTATGGCATCGACGGCCCGTCGCAAGGGCATTTCTATGTCGACTACAAGACCGGCAAGCTGGTCAAGTCCGCCAGCGCCTATGAACATCCCCAGCCGCATGCCTGCTTCATCCAGTCGGTCAGCGACGACCTGGTGAACGAAGGCGGGATCATGGACCTGTGGGTCCGTGAGGCCCGGCTGTTCAAGTACGGCTCGGGCACCGGCACCAACTTTTCCTCGCTTCGCGGCGAGGGGGAACGCCTGTCGGGCGGCGGTAAGTCGTCGGGGTTGATGGGGTTCCTGAAGATCGGCGACCGGGCGGCGGGCGCCATCAAGTCGGGCGGCACCACGCGCCGCGCGGCCAAGATGGTGATCTGCGACATGGATCATCCCGACATCGAGGCCTTCATCAACTGGAAGGTTATCGAGGAACAAAAGGTCGCCTCGCTTGTCGCCGGGTCGAAGGCGCACGAGGCGCGCCTGAACGACATCTTCGCCGCCATCCGCGACGGCGATGGCGAAACCGATCCTGCGACGAATGATGGGCTGCGGACGGCAATCCGCGCCGCCAAGCGCGCGATGATCCCGGAAACCTACATCAACCGCGTGCTGCAATACGCGCGTCAGGGCTTCGACAGCATCGAGTTCCCGACCTATGACACGGATTGGGATTCCGAGGCCTATGTCAGCGTCTCGGGCCAGAACTCGAACAACTCGGTCCGGGTAACGGATGCCTTCCTGCAGGCCGTGCGCGACGACGCCCCTTGGGAGTTGATCCGCCGCACCGACGGCACCGTCGCCAAGACGGTCAGCGCGCGCGAGCTGTGGGACCAGATCGGCCATGCCGCCTGGGCCTGCGCCGATCCGGGCATCCAGTTCCACGACACGGTGAACGCCTGGCACACCTGCCCCGAGGACGGGCCGATCCGCGGGTCCAACCCGTGCAGCGAATACATGTTCCTGGACGACACGGCCTGCAACCTGGCCTCGATGAACCTGCTCACGTTCTTCGCGGATGGCCGCTTCGATGCCGATGCCTATGTCCACGCCACGCGCCTGTGGACCGTCACGCTGGAGATCAGTGTGCTGATGGCGCAGTTCCCGTCGAAGGAAATCGCGCAGCGCAGCTATGACTTCCGCACGCTGGGCCTGGGCTATGCCAATATCGGCGGGCTCTTGATGAACATGGGCCTGGGTTACGACAGCGACGAAGGACGCGCCCTGTGCGGCGCGTTGACCGCAGTGATGACCGGCGTGGCCTATGCGACCAGCGCGCAGATGGCCGCCGAGCTGGGCGCCTTCCCCGGCTACGGGCGCAACGCCGACCACATGCTGCGGGTGATCCGCAACCACCGCGCGGCCGCGCACGGGACCGGCGCCTATCAGGCCGTGAACGTGGCGCCGGTGGAACTGGACGGCGACAACTGCCCCGACGCTCGCCTTGTCGCCATCGCACGGCAGGCCTGGGATCAGGCGCTGTCCCTGGGCCAGGATCACGGCTTCCGCAACGCGCAGGTCACGGTGATTGCGCCGACCGGCACCATTGGCCTGGTCATGGACTGCGACACCACCGGCATCGAGCCCGACTTCGCCCTGGTCAAGTTCAAGAAGCTGGCGGGCGGCGGTTACTTCAAGATCATCAATCAGTCGGTCCCTGCCGCCCTGGCAACCCTGGGCTATGCCCCCGACCAGATCGAGGAGATCGTGGCCCATGCCGTGGGCCATGCGACCCTTGGCAATGCGCCCTCCATCAACCACACCGCGCTTGCCGGCCACGGCTTCGGCCTGGCCGAGATCGAGAAGGTCGAGGCCGCGCTGGCCACCGCCTTCGACATCCGCTTCGTCTTCAACCAGTGGACCCTGGGCGAGGATTTCTGCAAGGGCACGCTGGGCATCCCCGCCGACAAGCTGGCAGACCCGACCTTCGACCTGCTGCGCCACCTGGGCTTTACCAAGGCGCAGATCGACGCCGCCAACGACCATGTCTGCGGCACCATGACGCTGGAGGGCGCGCCGCATCTGAAAGCCGAACACCTGCCCGTCTTCGACTGCGCCAACGCCTGTGGCAAGACCGGCAAGCGCTACCTGTCGGTGGACAGCCACATCCGCATGATGGCGGCGGCGCAGTCCTTCATCTCGGGCGCGATCTCGAAGACGATCAACATGCCCAACAACGCGACGATCGCCGACGCGCTTTCCGCCTATGAACTGTCCTGGTCTTTGGGCATCAAGGCCAATGCGCTTTACCGCGACGGATCGAAGCTGAGCCAGCCCCTCGCCGCCGCCCTGGTCGAGGATGACGAGGAGGCCGAGGAGATCCTCGCCACCGGCAGCGCCCAGGAAAAGGCCGCTGTCATCGCCGAGAAGATCGTCGAGCGGATCATCGTCAAGGAAGCCGTGCGCAGCCACCGCGAAAAACTGCCGCAGCGCCGCAAGGGCTATACCCAGAAGGCGGTCGTGGGCGGGCACAAGGTCTATCTGCGCACCGGCGAATACGACAACGGCAGCTTGGGCGAAATCTTCATCGACATGCACAAGGAAGGCGCGGGCTTCCGGGCGATGATGAACAATTTCGCCATCGCGGTGTCGGTCGGCCTGCAATACGGCGTGCCGCTCGAGGAATTCGTGGACGCCTTCACCTTCACCCGCTTCGAACCGGCGGGCATGGTGCAGGGCAACGACAGCATCAAGAACGCGACCTCCATCCTGGACTATGTGTTCCGCGAACTGGCCGTCAGCTATCTGGACCGCACCGACCTGGCCCATGTGAAGCCCGAGGGCGCCCGCTTCGACGACATGGGCGGCGGCGAGCGCGAGGGGCTGAACGTCACGCCGGTCAGCGAACAGGCGGAACTCAAGTCCCTGACCATGCTGAAGCAGATCAGCAGCGCGGGATACCTGCGCAAGCGCCTGCCCCAGGACCTGATGGTGCTGCAGGCGGGGGTCTCGGCCACCGCGATCATGGCGGCCGAGCCTGCCGCCATGGACCTGCGCGCCAAGGCCCGGATGCAGGGATACGAAGGCGATCCCTGCGGCGAATGCGGGAACTATACGCTGGTGCGCAACGGGACCTGCATGAAGTGCAACACCTGCGGCGGCACCAGCGGGTGTAGCTGATGGAAGCGGGGCGCAAGGCCGGACCCCTGCGCCCCGTCACGCAATCCGCTCATGGCCATGCTGTCTCGTCAGGCCGCAGCGCCTGACGCCGGCAGGACAATGCCGAAACGGCCGTATTCCCGCGGTGGCAAGATGGCCGCCCGTGAATACGGCCTTGAATCCCATGCGGAGCAACGAGCGCCGTTTTGCAGCGCATGTTGCAAATCGCCCCTGCGATTACATCATGCCCCGTGTCGCGCAGACAAACTGCATGACATGGTGCATTGACGCCGTCGAATCCGTCCGAAAGCACAGTCTGTTCTGGATGAAGTGGCAGCCCGTAGGGGAGTCGAACCCCTCTTTTCAGGTTGAAAACCTGACGTCCTAACCGATAGACGAACGGGCCACTTTTTCAGCGCTGCCAGTGTTTCCCGGCGGCGTGGAGCGGTGTTTAGGCAAAGCCGCCGGAGGGCGCAAGGGGAAAAATCCGCCCTTCGGCCAAATTTTTTCGGCGGGGACAGAAACGGGCCCGCCGGGCCCTTCCGCGCGGTTCTTGCAGGGGCGCGTCCGGGGTTGTAGACCGCGCGCAACGAAAGGAAACGTCATGTCGATCACCGAGGATCAGGCCCGCAAGGTCGCCCATCTGGCGCGCATCGCGGTCGATGACGCCGCTCTGCCCGCCCTGGCGCGCGAGCTGAACGGCATCCTGCATTTCATGGAACAGCTGAACGAAGTCGATGTCACGGGCGTCGAGCCGATGACGGGCGTCACCCCCATGCGGCTGAAGCGGCGCGAGGATGTCGTGACCACCGGCGAGATGGCCGAGAAAATCCTGTCCAACGCCCCTGACGCGCGCGAGGGCTTCTTTGCCGTGCCGAAGGTGGTGGAATGAGCGACCTGAACAGCCTGACCATCGCCGACGCACGCGACGCGCTGCGCAAGGGCGAGACGACCGCCGTCGAACTGACCGACGCCTGCCTGACCGCCATCGAAGGCGCGGGGGCGCTGAATGCCTTTGTCCACAAGACGCCCGAGATGGCGCGCGACATGGCCCAGGCCGCCGATGCGCGCATCAAGGCGGGCGAGGCCACGGCGATGACCGGCATCCCCGTCGGCATCAAGGACGTGTTCTGCGTGAAGGGCGTGCCCTCTCAGGCGGCAAGCCGGATCCTGGAAGGCTTCCGGCCGGAATACGAATCGACCGTGACGCAGAACCTGTGGAACGCGGGCGCGGTGATGCTGGGCAAGCTGAACCAGGACGAATTCGCCATGGGTTCGGCCAATGAAGCCAGTTGCTATGGCCCGGCGGTAAACCCCTGGAAGGTGGACGACCGGCAGCTGACGCCGGGCGGATCGTCCGGCGGATCGGCGGCGGCGGTGGCTGCGGACCTGTGCCTTGCGGCGACGGGGACGGACACCGGCGGCTCCATCCGCCAGCCCGCGGCCTTCACCGGCATCGTCGGGCTGAAGCCCACCTATGGCCGGGTCAGCCGATGGGGCGTGATCGCCTATGCGTCAAGCCTCGACCAGGCCGGGCCGATGACCAAGACGGTGCGCGACGCGGCGATCATGCTGGGGGCCATGGCCTCCGTCGATCCGCTGGATTCGACCAGTGCCGACCACCCGGTCCCGGATTACGAATCGCTTTTGACCGGCGACATTCGCGGCAAGCGCATCGGCATTCCCCGGGAATACCGCGTGGACGGCATGCCCGAGGAAATCGACGCGCTGTGGCACAAGGGCGCCGACATGCTGCGCGACGCGGGGGCCGAGATCGTCGATATCAGCCTGCCGCACACGAAATACGCCCTGCCCGCCTATTACGTAATCGCGCCGGCCGAGGCGTCCTCGAACCTGGCTCGCTATGACGGGGTGCGCTATGGCCGCCGCGCGAAGCTGGGTCAGGGCGACGGCATCGTCGAGATGTACGAAAAGACCCGCGCCGAGGGCTTCGGCCCCGAGGTGCAGCGCCGGGTGATGATCGGCACCTATGTGCTGTCGGCGGGCTTTTACGACGCCTACTACAACCGCGCCCGCAAGGTGCGCGCGCTGATCAAGCGCGACTTCGACAACGCCTTCGCCGATGGCATCGATGCGATTCTGGCGCCCACGACGCCGACGGCCGCCTTTCCCCTGAAGTCGGTGGACCAAAGCGATCCGGTGCAGATGTATCTGAACGACGTCTTCACGGTGACGCTGAACCTGGTCGGCCTGCCCGGCATCGCGGTTCCCGTCGGGCAGGACAAGAAGGGCCTGCCCCTGGGCCTGCAACTGTTCGGCAAGCCCTTCGAAGAGGGCGAGTTGCTGAATCAGGCGCTTGTCCTTGAACGCGCAGCAGGATTTCTGGCAAAGCCGGATCGCTGGTGGTAGGCTCGGCCCAGTGACAGGTCATGGAGGCACGATGCGCGGCTGTCTGATCCTTTCGGTGCTGGCGCTTGCCGGCTGTGGCGAACACCTGGGCTGGAACCCGAACTACAACTTCGCGCCGACCCGTTATGGCGAATATCGCGTGGCGCGGGAAATGGCGCTGGTGACGGCCGCCGAATCACCGAAGACCATCCCGGTCGCCCGGCCCTTCTATGCGCCGACCGGCGCGGATATCGCCGGGCGCAGCCCGGTGCCGATCCCGCCCACCATGGGCATCCGCACCGTGCGGGTGGTGGAAAAGGTCCAGACCGTCCCCGTCCAACCCGTCACGGTCCAGGCTGTGCCGGTCCAGGCGGTCCCGGTGCAAGCCGTGCCCGTTCAGGCCGTGCCTGTTCAAGCCGCTCCGGTCCAGGCAGCGCCCGTTCAGGCCGTCACCGTCCCCTCGGCCCCGGTCCGCGATCCGAACGGCCCGATCGTGATCGTGCCCGAAACGATGCGCCGGGGCGATCAGCCGCCACTGTGACCGGGGATTTCCCCAGTCCCAACCATGGCGACCGCCGGGGCCAGCGCCCCGAGCTGGTCGTGCTGCATTACACCGGCATGGCGGACACCGCCGAGGCGCGCGCGCGTTTGTGCGATCCAGCGGCCGAGGTCAGCGCCCATTGGCTGGTCCATGAGGACGGCCGCGCCGAGGCCCTGGTGCCCGAGGATCGGCGCGCCTGGCACGCGGGCGCCGGGTCCTGGCAGGACCGCGACGACGTGAACTCCCGCAGCATCGGGATCGAGATCGCCAATCCGGGCGACCGTCCCTTTCCTGCCCGCCAGATGGATGCCCTGGTCATGGTGCTGCGCGACATCATGGCGCGCTGGCGGATCGGGCCGGACGCCGTGATCGGCCATTCGGACATGGCGCCCGGCCGCAAGATCGACCCGGGCCCCCGCTTCGACTGGCAGCGCCTGGCCTGCGAAGGGCTGGCGCTGGCCGGCGGCATGGGCGCGGACGCACCGCTGGAGGCCAGCCTCACCCGGATCGGCTATCCCGCCACCGACCCCGCCACGCGCCTTGCCGCCTTCCGCCTGCGCTTCCGACCCTGGGCGGACGGTCCCGAAACCGAGGCCGACCGCCGGACAGCCGCCTTTGTCGCGGCATCGTCCTGGCCGCGTCATTCGGCGGCGACAGGCTCCAGGTAACGCTCCAGGCCCGCGCGGATGTCATCGGGCCAGGGCGTCGACTTGTGGTTTTCCAGCGAGGTCAGCACGATCTTCTGGCGGATCGTCCAGATGACATCCGGGCCGACCGTCACCACCGTTTCCAGCTCCAGCGACGACCGGCCGACATTGCGCACATGGACGTTGAAGGTCAGCACGTCGCCATAAACGGCGGGCTTGGTGAACAGGATGTTCATCGACAGCGTGGGCAGACCCAGCCTGCGCTCGAACATGATCTCCTTCCAGGTGATGCCGAAGGACGCGAACATCGCCTCGTTCACATCGACCAGCATCGACAGATAGGCGGGGTGATAGGCAATCCCGGTCAGGTCGCAATCGCCAAAGCGCAGCGGCTTGGAGATGGTAAAGGGCATGAATGGGTCCTTTGCAGGCACCTGCGGAAGGCGCAGGCAGGTTGGTTTATGCTTGAAGCATATCGCTGCGGCATTCTCTGTCAACACGAACCGGGGTGTTGCGAACTGGCGCAGAAGGGCCTTGACAGAATCCCGGCGTTTTAATTTTATATCTAAAACATCTGATGCCAGCCGCATCTGCACAAGGAAGCCTCGACATGAAAATCGCCGTTCTTGGGGCTGGCCCTGCGGGCCTTTACTTCGCGATCTCGATGAAGCTGCGCGACGCCGCCCACGAGATCACCGTCTATGAACGCAACCGCCCGGACGACACCTTCGGCTGGGGCGTGGTGCTGTCGGACGAGACGATGAACAACTTCGCCGGCAACGACCCCGTCAGCGAGACGATGATCCGCGACAGCTTCGCCTATTGGGACGACCTGAAGGTCGTGCGGGGCGAGGAAAGCATGACCTCGGGCGGGCACGGCTTTGCGGGCATCGGGCGGATGAAGCTGCTGCTGCTGCTGCAGAAGCGCGCCCGCGAGCTGGGGGTGGAGCTGCGCTTCCAGACGGAGCTGAACGAGGCGGCGATCGAGGCGCTGCGCGCGACGAACGATCTGGTCGTGGCTGCCGATGGCCTCAACTCGCGGACGCGCCAGACCTATGCGGACCGCTTCGGCGCGCAGATCGACATGCGGCGCAACCATTTCGTCTGGCTGGGCACCAGGCAGAAGTTCGACGACGCCTTCACCTTCATCTTCGAGAAGACCGAACACGGCTGGATCTGGGCGCACGCCTATCAGTTCGACGCCGACACGGCGACCTTCATCGTCGAATGCGGCCCCGAGACCTTTGACGCCTTCGGCTTCGCCGATCTCAGCCAGGCCGACAGCATGGCGCTGTGCGAACGGATCTTCGCGCGCCACCTGGGCGGACACACGCTGATGTCTAACGCCAACCACATCCGCGGATCGGCCTGGATCCGCTTTCCGCGCGTCACCTGCGAGAACTGGTATTTCGAGAATGTGGTGCTGTTGGGCGACGCCTCGGCCACGGCGCATTTCTCGATCGGGTCGGGGACCAAGCTGGGCATGGAAAGCGCCATTGCGCTTGCGGACGAGCTGAACGCGGGCAAGCCCGTGGAACAGGCCCTCGCCGATTACCAGTCCGAACGGCAGTTGCAGGTGCTGCGCGTGACCTCGGCCGCGAGGAACTCGACCGAGTGGTTCGAGGAGGTCGAGCGCTATCTGGACCTGGACCTGACGCAGTTCACCTATTCGCTGCTGACCCGCAGCCAGCGGATCGGGCATGAAAACCTGCGCCTGCGCGATCCCGAATGGCTGGGCCAGGCCGAGGCCTGGTTCCAGGCCAAGGCGGGCAGCCAGTCCAACCGCCGCCCGATGTTCGCGCCCTTCCAGCTGCGCGACATGCGGCTGGCCAATCGCGTCGTCGTCTCGCCCATGGCGCAGTACAAGGCGAAGGACGGCAACCCCACGGACTGGCACTTCGTCCACTACGCCGAACGCGCCAAGGGGGGTGCCGGGCTGGTCTTCACCGAGATGCTGTGCGTCAGCCCCGAAGGCCGGATCACGCCGGGCTGCCCCTGCATCGGCCCCGGGCAGGAGGCGGCGTGGAAGCGCCTGACCGATTTCGTCCATGCCGAAACCGATGCGAAAATCTGCGCCCAGATCGGCCATGCGGGGCGCAAGGGCTCGACCCGGCTGGCCTGGGAAGGGATCGACAAGCCGCTGGCGGACGACAACTGGCCGCTGATTTCGGCCTCCGCCCTGCCCTATCTGCCGGAAAGCCAGACGCCCAAGGCGATGGATCGCGCCGACATGGACGCCGTGAAGGCGCAGTTCGTCGAGGCCGTGAAAGCCGCCGACCGCGCGGGCTTCGACATGGCGGAAATGCACGCGGCGCACGGCTATCTGCTGGCCTCGTTCATCTCGCCCGTCACCAACAGGCGGACGGACGAATACGGCGGCAGCCTGGAAAATCGCCTGCGCTTCCCGCTGGAGGTCTTTGCCGCGATGCGCGCCGCCTGGCCGGACGCCAAGCCGATGACCGTGCGGATTTCGGCCCATGACTGGGTCGATGGCGGCGTGACGCCGGCCGAGGCCGTGCAGGTCGCCCGCGCCTTCCACCAGGCGGGGGCCGACGCGATCAACGTGTCCTCGGGCCAGACCGACAAGGCCGAGCAGCCGGTCTATGGCCGCATGTTCCAGGCGCCCTTCAGCGACCGAATCCGCAACGACCTGGGCGTGCCGACGCTGGTCGCCGGCAACATCTACGAGCCCGACCACGTCAATTCGATCCTGATGGCGGGGCGGGCGGATCTGGTGCTGCTGGCCCGGCCGCATCTGGCCGACCCCTACTGGACGCTGCACGCGGCGGTGGAACTGGGCGATACTGAGCAGGCCTGGCCCGCGCCCTATGAGGGCGGGCGGCGGCAGGCCAACACGCTGGCCGAACGCGCCAAGGCCATGGCATGACGCTGGCAGGCCGCAGGGCGCTGGTCACGGGCGGCGGCTCGGGCGTGGGCGCTGTGATCGCGCGCCGTCTGGCCGACGCGGGCGCGGATGTCACCGTCTGCGGCCGCCGTCCCATCGACGCAGCGCCCGGCATCACCGCCCAGGTCTGCGACATCACGGATGAGGGTGCCGTGCAGGCGCTGTTCGCCACCGGGCCCTTCGACATCGTGGTGGCCAATGCGGGGGCATCGGACAGCGCGCCCCTGACCCGCACCACGCTGGACCAGTTCCGCGCCATGATCGACGTGAACCTGACCGGCAGCTTCCTGACGATCCGGGAAGCGCTGCGCACCATTGGGGGCGATTGGGGCCGCGTGATCGCCATCGCCTCGACCGCGAGCCTGAAGGGCTACGCCTATGTCGCGCCCTATGCGGCGGCCAAGCACGGCGTCCTTGGGCTGGTCCGGTCGGCGGCCCTTGAGGTCGCCAGGAAGGGCATCACCGTCAACGCGATCTGCCCGGGCTTCCTGGACACCGAGATGACGCAGCGGTCCATCGACACCATCGTCGCCAAGACTGGCCGCTCTCGTGAGGAGGCCCGCGCCTCGCTGGCCGCGACCAATCCCATGCAGCGCCTGGTCCCCCCCGAGGACGTCGCCGAGGCGGTGCTTTGGCTCTGCGCCCCCGGATCGTCGATGGTCACGGGCCAGGCAATTTCCATTTCCGGCGGAGAAACGCAATGAACCTTCAGAACCAGATCACCCCCAGCTCTCCGCATTCGTTCCTGAACCCCGAAGGCTGGGTGCCGGCCAAAGGCTATGCGAACGGCATGATGGCCGAAGGAAAGGTGATCTTCACCGGCGGGCTGATCGGCTGGAACGCGCAGCAGCAGTTCGAGCACGAGGATCTCGTCGGCCAGTTCGAGCAGGTGCTGAAGAACATCGTCGCGGTGCTGGAAACGGCGGGCGCGCGGCCCGAACATCTGGTGCGCCTGACCTGGTACATCACCGACAAGGCCGAATACCTGGCCAACCTCAAGCAGATCGGGGCCGCCTATCGCCGCGTGATCGGCCGCCATTTCCCGGCCATGGCCGTGGTCCAGGTCGTGGCCCTGATGGAGGACGCCGCCAAGGTCGAGATCGAGGCGACGGCGGTGATCCCCCATGAGTGACTGGCCCACGCCCGACGACCGCCCGGTCATCCTGACCGTCGCCCGCCCCGGTGACGCAGCCTTCGGCACCACCGTCTTCGGCGGCTGGATCATGGCGCAGTTCGACCATGCCGCGGGCCGCGCCGGACGCGGCGTGGCGGGCGCCTGCCTGATCCGCGCCGTGCAGGAGATGGTGTTCCACGCACCGCTGACGGTCGGGTCGGACTTCGCCGTCCATGCCCGCGAGGTCGGCCGGGGCCGGACCTCGTTCACGCTGGAACTGGCGGGGATCGCGGATCCGGACGGCGCGCGCATCCCGGTCGCGACGGCACGCTTCATCATGGTGGCCATCGACGACGCGGGCAGCCCGCGCGCCCTGGCCGCCTGACACTCACATCCAAGGGAAGGAGAACATCATGGAAAAGGTCGTCCCCGTCGTCACCCGCGCGGGTGAGCTAGGCGAACAGACCGCGCAATCGGGCGATTGCGTGCGCAAGTCGGGCGTCAGCCCGCAGCATACCCCCGCCACGAAAATCTGGTTCGGGCGGGTCAGCAACGAACCCGGCCACCGCTCGCCCCCGCACCACCACGAGCATTGCGAGACCGGCGGCTATGTCCTGAAGGGGCACGGGCGCATCTACTTCGGCGACGACTATCAGGAATTCGTGGACCTGTATGAGGGCGATTTCGTCTTCGTGCCGCCCTTCATGAAGCATGTCGAGGTGAACATGAGCACCACGGAAGACCTGGTCTGGCTGACCTGCCGCACGCCCGACAACCTGGTCACGAATTTCGACGACGTGCCGGACGACCAGCTTCAGGGCTATCGCCGCGCATAAGGACCGATCCATGAAACTTCTCCGTCATGGCGCCCCCGGCGCCGAAAAGCCCGGCCTGCTGGATGACCAGGGCCATGTCCGCGACCTGTCGGACCATGTGGCCGACATCGCGGGCGACGTCCTGTCGCCCGAAGGGCTGGCGCGTCTTGCGGCGCTGAACCCCGCCGACCTGCCGCTGGTCCAGCCCGAGCGCCTTGGCCCGCCGGTGGCGGGCGTGGGCAAGTTCCTGTGCGTGGGCCTCAACTACGCCGACCACGCGCGCGAGACCGGCAAGGAGCCCCCGGCGGAACCCGTGCTGTTCGCCAAGGCCGTCAGCGCGATCTGCGGCCCGAACGACGACGTGGAAATCCCGCGCGGCTCCGACCGCACCGACTGGGAGGTCGAGTTGGGCATTGTCATCGGCACCCGCGCGAAATACGTGGCCGAAGCGCAGGCCCTGGACCATGTCGCGGGTTATCTGCTGGTCAACGACGTGTCCGAACGCCGCTTCCAGTCCGAGCGCGGCGGGCAATGGACCAAGGGCAAGAGCCACGACACCTTCGGCCCGATCGGTCCCTGGCTGGTCACGAAGGACGAGATCGACGACATCCAAGCCGTCGACCTGTGGCTGGACGTGGACGGAGAGCGCCGCCAGACCGGCAACACACGCACGATGATCTTCGGCGTGGCGCATCTGGTCAGCTACATTTCGCAGTTCATGACGCTGCATCCGGGCGACATCATCGCCACCGGAACGCCGCCCGGCGTGGGCTTGGGAATGAAGCCGCCGACCTTCCTGCGCGAAGGCCAGGTCGTCACCCTGGGCGCGGCAGGCCTGGGCGAACAGCGTCAGCGGATGGTGCAGGCATGAACGCGCAGGACAAGCTGCGGGCCATGTCCGATCTGACCGGCAAGACCGCCATCGTCACCGGCGGCGGGCGCGGCCAAGGCGCGGTCGAGGCCGAACTGCTGGCCGCCGCCGGCGCATCCGTCCTGATCTGCGACGTGCTGGAGGCCGAGGGCGAGGCCCTGGCCGCAAGGCTGGGCGACAAGGCCCGCTTCCTGCGGCTGGACGTGACCGATGCCGATGCCTGGGACGGGGCGGTCAGGGCCGCCACGGATTGGACGGGGCGGCTGGACGTGCTGGTCAACAACGCGGGCATCATCAACCGCAAGATCATCCGCGACATGACGCCCGACGAATGGCGCCGCGTCATCGACGTGAACCTGACCGGCGCGTTCCTGGGCATCCGGGCCGCCGCGCCCGCGATGAGCCAGGGCGGCAGCATCGTCAACATCTCGTCGAACAGCGCGTTCTCGGGCCATTACGACCCGGCCTATACGGCCAGCAAGTGGGCCCTGCGCGGGCTGACACGGACGGCGGCGATGGAATACGCGCAGGCGGGCATCCGCGTGAACGCCATCTGCCCCGGCCTGATCGTGACGGATCTGAACCGCAATTCGCCCCACCTGGGGCCGATGATCGGGATCACGCCCATGGCGCGGGCGGGCGAGGCCGACGAGGTCGCGCAACTGGTGCTGTTCCTGGCTTCGGACGCCTCGGCCTTCATCACCGGAGAGGACTTCGTGATCGACGGCGGCTTCACCGCAGGCGCCGCCTATCGCCGCGTCGCAAGCGAGACAGGCATCCTGTGAACGACAAGGCCCGCCGTCCGCGGCGGGTCCCCTACTGGCGGGTCTTGTGCCGGATATCCAGCATGATCGAGATGCCGCGCGCCGCGTCGGCCTCGGTCACCTCGGCGAAAAGCTCGTCAATCCAGTCGCGGTGGCGCACCGTCATCTCGCGCATCAGATGCGCGCCCTTTTCGGTGATGCGGACCCGGAAGGCGCGGCGGTCGGTTTCCATCGTCTCGCGTTCCGCCAGCCCGTCGGCGACAAGCCGGTCCACGATGCCTGTAACATTGCCGTTCGACACCATCAGCTGCTGGGACAGTTCCGTCATGCGCAACCCGTCCGGCGCGGCCAGCAGGGCAGCCATCACGTCGAAGCGCGGCAGCGTCATGTCATAGCCCTGGCGCAGCCTTTCGCGCAGGTCGTTTTCCACATAGCGGACCGCCTTCAGCATCTGCAGCCACAGCCTCAGGCGCTGCCGCGCCGTTGCCGTGTCGGCCTGCGCATAGGGGGCCGTGTCCATGCCGTCCGGTTCCACCTTCACACTCTCCGCTGCCCAGTTCCGCCACAGTTTGATCAAAAAATCATTTTGAACCCAAAATAATTCTTGAACACCTGCGGGAATATGTCAACCTGCCCGCAAGGCGGCAATGCTGTGCACGAAGACCGCCTCCGCAACAAGGGATGCCATCATGAAGATCACCCGCATTCTGGGCGCTGCCGCAGGCGTCGCCCTTGGTCTCGCCGCTGCCGCCTTCGCGCAGGAACCGCTGAAGGTCGGCTCCTATCCCGCCAACCCGCCCTGGGAAACCAAGACCGAGGCCGGCACCTTCGAGGGGTTCGAGGTCGATATCGTCAACGAGGTCGCCAAGCGCATGGGCACCACGGCCGAGATCAGCGGGATGGACTTCAAGGCGCTGTTCGTGGCGACCGCCTCGCGGCGCGCGGATGTCGTGATTTCCTCGCTGACGATCACGGACGAGCGGCTGGCCAGCCAGTCCTTCACGCAGCCCTATTTCCAGGGCGCGCTTGGCATCGGCGTGCGGGAGGACTCGGATCTGACCGGCCCCGACGGGCTGAAGGACAAGACGGTCGGCACGGTTGCGACATCCTTCGGGGAAAGCTGGCTGCGCGACAACGAGGCGACGCTCGGCTATGCCGGCGTGAAAAGCTATGACAGCACCGCGAACATGCTGACCGACCTGCAGAACGGCCGGATCGACGCGGCGGTGAACGACATCGTGGGAATGCGCTATGCCTTCACGCAGATGAAGGGCCTGAAGGTGGGCGGCGAGGTCGTCACGGGCGAGCGGTTCGCCATGATGATGCCGAAGGGTTCCGACAAGCTGGAACAGGTGAACCAGGCCATCTCGGACATGAAGACGGACGGGACCATGGCGGCGCTGTACGAAAAGTGGCTGGGCGTGGCTCCTGCCCCGGACAGCTTCACCGTGACGCCGATGCCGGTCCCGACCGCAGCCGAATGACCCCCGGCCCCGCCGCTTGGCGGGGTCCTTGCCCGACATGACGGCCTGCCGATGAACGCGCTGGATATCTTCTTCAATCTCGACGTGCTGCAACGCGCCTTCCCGATCCTGCTGCGCGGATTGGCGATGACGCTGCTTCTGGGCGCCGTGGCCATCGTCGCGGGGACCGTGCTTGGCATCGGGCTTGCCATGATGCGGCTGTTCGCGGCCCGGCCGCTGCGGCTGCTGGCGACTGGCTATATCGACGTGATGCGGGCCATGCCGGTGCTGGTCGTGCTGATCCTGATCTATTACGCCCTGCCCTTCGCGGGGATCACGCTGTCGTCCTTTGCCGCCGCCGCCATCGCCCTGTCGCTGGTCCTTGCCGCCTACACGGCCGAGGTGATGCGCGCCGGGATCCAGGCCGTCCCGAAGGGCCAGTTCGAGGCATCGAGCGCGCTTGGCCTGGGCTTCTGGCGGATGATGCAAAAGGTGATCCTGCCGCAGGCCATGCGCATCGTGATCCCGCCCCACGCGTCGAACTGCGTGTCGATCATCAAGGACACCTCGCTGGCCTCGGTGGTCACCATGTCGGACCTGCTGAAGCAGGCGACCGATGCGCAGGCGCTGTTCGCCAATCCCACGCCCCTGCTGGGCGCGGCGCTGATCTATGTCGCGATCCTGTGGCCCATGGTGCGGCTGACCGGCTGGCTGGAAGCGCGCTTCGCCCGGGCCTACGTCCGCTAGGCGTCCTTCAGGAAGGCCGCCATCCAGTCGCGCACGCTGCTGATGTCGTCCATCATCGCGCGCCGCGTCGCCGCGCCGTCGCGCGCCTCCAGGGCGGCTAGGATATGATCGTGATTGCGCGCATGGCTGAGCGTCACGTCCGCCTTCAGGATGTCGCGCATCTTTTCCGACAGGAAGCGGGTATAGGGCCCGGACCGCAGCCACAGGTTCTCGATCTGCTCCAGCAGGATCGGGCTGCGGGCGGCGCGATAGATGGTGAAGTGGAAATCCTTGTTGGCGGCCAGCATGTCCTCGACCCGGCCATCCAGCAGCGCAGACTGGTGGCGGTGCGAGATGTCGCGCAGCGCCGCCAGCTCGTCCGGCGTGATCGTGTCGGCGGCCAGTTCGGCGGCCCCGCCCTCGATCACCTTGCGGGCCTTGCACAGCTGGTCATGCCCCGCCGCGCTGAGCCCCGGCAACGTGGCCGAGTTCCACTTGCCCTCGATCAGCGCGCCTTCGTCCGTCAGGCGGCGCAGCGCCTCGCGCACCGGGGTGTTCGAGGTGCCGAAGCGCTGTGCCAGATCGGAAATGGCGAAGCTGTCGCCGGTTTCGAACACGCCCTCCATCAGGGCCGCGCGAAGCTGGCTGTAGACCTCGCCCGCCATGGTGCGCCGCGCCAGGATCGGCTTCAACTCGGGCGCCATCAGGCAGCGCCCCGGGTCCCGACGGCGGCCAGGGCATCCAGCAGCCGGTGGCAATCCTCGGCGGTGGTGACCGCGCCGGGCGACAGGCGCAAGGTCGTGCCGCGCTGATCGGCATGGATCCCCTGCCCGCGCAGGGCATCAACCAGACCGGGCTGCGGCAGGTCCACCATGACGCTGCCGCCGCGCGCCGCCGCGTCGGTGGGCGAGACGATGCGCAGCCCCAAGTCGCGCGCGCCTTCCAGAAGCAGTCCGGTCAGGTGGCGGTTGTGGTCCGCCAGCGCCTCGACGCCGGTGGACAGGACGAAGTCCAGGCCCGGCTTGCTTGCGATGGCAGGCAACACGTTCGGCGTGCCGTTGTCGAAGCGCCGGGCGTCGGGGGCGAAGGCAAAGCCGTCCAGATCCCAGGAAAAGGGATTGGCCTGGCTCCACCACCCGCGGAACTCGGGCGAACAGTCGGCCAGCAAATCCGGCATCACCTGCAACACACCCGCCCCCGACACGCCGCAGAGCCATTTCAACGAGGATCCGACCGTGAAATCCGCCCTTGCGGTATAGGGCCGGATGCCCACGCCCTGCGTCACGTCCACGCCGACCAGGCTGCCCATCCTGCGGCCATGGTCGATCAGCCGGTCCAGGTCGCAGCGGTGCGAGGCGGTCGATGTCACCCAGGTCAGCAGCGCCAGCCGCACGTCCGCTCCCCATGCCGCCTCCATGTCGTCATCGGTGACATAGGCGCGGCCTTCGGTCGGCGCGACGGTTCGAAGGGCAAAGCCCATGCGGCGGCCCAGTTCGGCCAGCAGGAAATGCAGGCTGGGAAAGCAGTCCTGCGCGACCAGCACCGTGCCGCCCTGAAGCCGCGCCTCGGGCAGCCCGCGCATCAGCGTGTAAAGCGCCGCCGTCACGCTTTCGGCCAAGGTCAGGGAACCTTTGGGCGCGCCGATCAGCCCTGTCCATGCGGCGATGAAATCGCCACGTCGGGCCATGGCATCCGGCCACTGCCCGTCGTCGCTGGCGCACCAGCGTGCGGTGAAATCGGCCAGCGCCCTGTCAACGGCGGCCTGCTTGCCGGGGAAAGTCCCGATTGAATGATACAGGAAGTAACTCATGACCGATGTCCCAGATCCCAGAAGATGCCCGCCATGATCGCCAGCCCCTCGCGGACGATGCTGACGGGCAGATGTTCGTCGGCGCCGTGCTGCCCGCATCCCGGATAGGAATGCGGCACCCAGATCGTCGGCAGGCCCAGCGTATCCGTGAAGATGGTGTTGGGCAACGAGCCGCCCAGGTTCGGCAAGATCACCGGCGGCTTGCCCATCGTGCGCTGCATCGACTCGGCAACGAAGCGCACCCATTCGTTGTCCAGTGCCGACCGGCTGGCCGGGAAGGCCGCGTCCGTCGCCGGCACGATCCTCACCCGCTGCAAGCCTGCCTGGTCCAGCTTGCGCCGCACGGCGGGCAGGACGGCATCGGTATCGACGCCGACCGGGTGGCGCAGTTGCAGCCGCGCCCGCGCCCAGGGCGGAATGGCGTAAAGGGGCTTGGCGATATTGCCGACCTCGATCTCCATCACCTCCAGCGTGGACCAGCCATAAACGCGCTCGGCCGGGGTCAGGCCGGGGGCGCCCCACCAGTCGTCCAGTTCGGGATCGCCGGGCGAGGTTTCGATGGTGCAGCGGGACAGCGCCTTTCGCACGTCGTCGGGGATGGTTCCGGGCGTCAGTTCCGGGACCAGGCATTCGCCGGTCGGCCCGATCAGGGCTGCGATGGCATGGGCCAGTTCGACGCCGGGGTTCGCCAGAAGCCCGCCCCAGTTGCCGGAATGGTGGTATCCCTCGCGGGCCACGACCTCCAGGTGGATGTTCATGCCGCCGCGCGCGCCCAGGAAGATCGTCGGCTGGTTCAGCCCGATGCGCGGCCCGTCGGATGCGATCAGCATGTCGGCGGCGAAGGCCTCGGCCTCGTCGGCGCAAAGCTCGGCCAGGGCGGGGGATCCGTATTCCTCGCCCATCTCCATCAGGTATTTCAGATTGAAGCCCAGCTTGCCATTGACAGCAAGGACCGCCTCGAGCGCGGCGAGGTTCACCGAATGCTGGCCCTTGTTGTCGGCGGTCCCGCGGCCATACCAACGGCCGTCGCGTTCGGTCAACTGGAACGGCGACAGGCCCGGCGACCATTTTTCCGGCACGCCGGTCACCACATCGCCGTGACCATACATGAGGACCGTTGGCAGACACGCATCCTCGATCCGAGTTGCCAGCAGGAAGGCGCCAGGCGCGGCGTCGCGGCGGAAGATCCGCGCCTCAAATCCCAGGCGGTCGAAGACCGGCACCAGTTCTTCGTCAATGTAGCGCTGCAGGTCGGGCTTGTGCGCCTCCTCGCGCGACACCGTGGGCATGGCCACGCGCCGCGCCAGATCCGCCTGGAAGCGACCCGAGTCCAGCGCGTCAAGTGCGGCGGCAATGACGCCGTCACGGCTTGGGGGAAGGTCAAGGCTCATGCGGCACCTCTCAGCGCTTCTTCGGTCAGCAGGCAGGCGGCGCCTCCGGCCGCAACGTCGACGGGCTGCGGGCGCACCTGCGCGCACAGGTCGAAGGCACGGGGGCAGCGCGGCTGGAAAGGACAGCCCGGCGGGATCGCCAGCGGGTTCGGGAAGGCGGTGCCCAGGCCGATGTCCGGCACCCCCTGCCCCGGCGCGACGGTCAAGGCGCTGTCCAGCAACGCGCGGGTATAGGGATGCTGCGGGGCATCGAAGACCTGCGCGGTCATGCCCAGTTCGACGACCCGGCCCAGATACATCACGGCCACCTGATCGACCAGGTGTTCGACCACCGACAGGTTGTGCGAGATGAACACATAGGTCAGGCCCAGATCCCGCTTCAGATCCATCAGCAGGTTCAGGATCTGGCTTTGCACCGATGCGTCAAGCGCCGAGGTCGGTTCGTCGCAGATGATCAGGTCGGGGTTCATCACCAGGGCGCGGGCGATGGCCACGCGCTGGCGCTGCCCGCCCGACAGTTCCTTCGGATAGCGCTCGGCAAAGCGCGCGGGCAGGCCCACCATGTCCATGATGCCGGCGGCGCGCTTGCGGCGTTCCGCGTCGGTGCCAATACCGTGGACGCGCAGCGGCATGGTCACGATGTCGGCAATCGTCTTGCGGGGGTTCAGCGAGGAAAACGGATCCTGGAACACGGGCTGGACACGGCGGGTGAATTCCATGCGGCCCAAGGCCCGGATGTCCTTGCCGTCCAGCAGCACAGTGCCCTCGGACGGGGCCAGCAGGTTCAGCAGGATCTTGGCCAGCGTGGACTTGCCGCAGCCGGACTCGCCGACGATGCCCAGAACCTCGCCCTTCCTCAGGCGCAGGTCGACGCCGTTCAGGGCGTGCAGCGTGGCCTTGGGCCTGAACATGCCCTGGCTGACCTGGAAGCGGCGGGTCAGGCCGCGGGTTTCCAGAAGATAGCTCATGCCCGTCCTCCGTGGATGCAGACCCAGCGGTGGCTGCCCGCCTGCTGCGTGGGAATGTCGCTTGCGCAGCGCGGTTGCGCCACCGGACAGCGGTCACGGAAGGCGCAGCCCTCCTGCGGGCCGATCAGGGATGGCACGACGCCGGCGATGGTACCCAAGTGCGCGCCGCGTTCGGTCCTGCCGGGCTGCGGGATGCAGTCGATCAGCGCGCGGGTATAGGGATGGGCGGGGCGGTCGAAGATCTCGGCGGCCGAGCCTTCCTCGACAATGGCGCCGGCATACATGACCACGACCCGTTCCGCGATCCGGGACACAAGGCCCAGGTCATGGGTGATCAGGATGATCGCCAGGCCCAGTTCCTTTTGCAGATCCTTCAACAGCCGCAGGATCTGCGCCTGGATGGTCACGTCCAGCGCGGTCGTGGGCTCGTCCGCGATCAGCAGTTCGGGGTCGGTGATCAGCGCCATGGCGATCATCACCCGCTGGCGCAGACCGCCAGACAGCTGGTGCGGATACTGCGACAGCCGCGAACGGGCCGATCCGATGCCGACCTTTTCCAGCATCTGCGCGGCGCGTTCGACCGCCTGCGCGCGCGTGCCGCCGACATGGTACAGATAGGCCTCGACCATCTGGTCGCCGATGGTGAAGGCGGGGTTCAGCGCCGTCATCGGCTCCTGGAAGATCATCGCCATGCGCCGCCCCCGCAGCCTGCCGGCGATGCGGCGGCGCGTCAGATCCTGGCCGTCGAAGGTGATCCCGCCCGCGCTGCGCCGCGCCACGCGGGGCAGCAGGTCCATCAGCGCCAGCGAGGTCATCGACTTGCCGCAGCCGGATTCGCCGACGATGCACAGCGTCTCGCCGGGCGCCACGTCGAAGGAAATCCCCCGCACGGCGTGCAGCACGCCCGAGCGGGTGTTCAGGTCCACGCGCAGATCGCGGACGGACAGCAGGGGCTTGTTCATCAGCTTCTCTCCGGGGTGATCATGTCGCGCAAGCCGTCGCCCGCCAGGTTGATGGCAAAGACCAGGGTTGCCAGGGCCGTGCCGGGAATGGCGATCAGCCAGAAGGAAAAGAACATGTAGCTTTTCGCTTCCGAGATCATCAGACCCCAGCTAGGCAGCGGCGGCTGGACGCCCAGGCCCAGGAAGGACAGGGCGGCCTCCATCAGGATCGCCGATGCGACCTCGATCGTGGCGATGACGATCAGTTGCGGCGCGATGTTGGGCAGCACCTCGCGCAGCAGGATCCAGAAGGTCGATGCCCCCGCCGTCCGGGCCGAGGCGATATAGTCCAGCGCCCGGATCTGCTGCGTGGTGGACCTGACGACCACGGCGAAGCGGTCCCATTTCAGCAGGCCAAGCACGGTGATGACGACCCAGATGGAGCCCCCGAACAGCGCCACCACCGCCAGCGCCACAAGGATCACCGGCATGGCAAGGCGAACCGTGACGATGAAGGCGACGAAGGTATCGACCTTGCCGCCAAAGTATCCCGCCAGCAGGCCCAGCGTGGTGCCGATCAGTCCCGAGATCAGCACCACCGAAAAGCCGATCAGCAGCGAAACCCGTGCGCCATAGATCAGCCGCGACAGGTAGTCCCGGCCAAGCTGGTCGGTGCCGAGGATGTTTTCCCAGGTGCCCTTCTCGTACCAGACCGGCGGCACGGCACGGCGCGAGATGTCCTGCACGTAGGGATCGTGGGGGGCCAGAAGCGGCGCGAAGACCGCGATCAGGATCATCGCCGCGACGATGGCTACGCCCACCACCAGCGAGGGGTGGTGCAGCATCCTGCGCAGGGTTCCGGATGTCAGCGACGGGGGATTGGTTGTGATGGCGGTCATGTCAGGCAGCCCTCAGCCGCGGGTCGAGCCACGCATTGATGATGTCCGAAAGCAGCGTCAGCACCACATAGGCCAGCGACAGCAGCAGCACGACCGCCTGCAGCACCGGGAAATCGCGATAGCTGATGCTCTGGTAGGCAAGGTATCCCAGGCCATCCAGCGCGAAGATGCTTTCCACCACGACCGAGCCGCCCATCAGCAGGCCCAGCTGCACCGCGACCAGGCCCACCACGGGGACCAGCGCGTTCCTCAGCGCGTGCTTGAAGACCACGCGGCGCGCGGGCAGGCCCTTGGCGCGGGCGGTGCGGACGTAATCGGTGTTCAGCGCGTCGATCATGCCGGCGCGGACCAGCCGCATGAAGGGCGGCGTGATATAGTATCCCAGCGTCACGGCGGGCAGCACGAAGTTCCTCCAGCTGTGGGGTTGGGGCGCGGCGCGGCTGTCCCGCACTTCTGATGTAAGTGATACTTTGATCAAATACATCTTTACACGAGAAGGCCACCCGACGCGGCGATTTGCAACGGTTTTCTGACGAACAAGGCAGTTTTTCGGGCGAGCCGCTGATCTGATGCGCAGCATGTAAGCGCACCCTGCGGCCTCGCCGCCGCCCCTGCATTCGAAATCAGGCCGGTCTAGGTGTTGAGCGTCCTTGCGGCGGCAGCCAGGGAATGGCGGTCCTTGACCGTTCGCGTCGAGACGATGGTTTCGGTGCGCACCACGCCCGGCATCCGCGCGATTTCCCGGCGCAGCAGGCGATCCATCATCGCGATGTCGCTGCACACGACATGCAGCAGATAATCCCCCGCGCCCGTGGTCGCGTGGCAGCGGCGGATGGCCGGATGCGCCATCACCACGGCCTCGAACCGGTCGGCGGCGTCCGGGGCCAGCGTCACCTGCACGAAGGCCTCGATCCCGAAGCCCAGGGGGGCGGCGTCCAGCTGGGCCGCATAGCCGCGGATCACGCCCGCCTCCTCCATCGCCTTGACGCGCTTCCAGACCGGCGTCTTGGACAGGCCATGGCGGTCGGCCAGTTCCGCGAATGACAGACGGGCATCCGCTTCCAGCGCGGCAAGCAGGTCAAGGTCGATCTGGTCCATTCGTTTTCCCAACCCTGCCCGCAGCCCGCATTCGTTTCCAGAACAAGGCCCCGCGTGGCGATTCCGGGAACAATGTTTTCGCCATTCTGGAACAGAATAGCAATCAGCGAACCTCAAGGACAGGACCGATGACGCGCGACGAATGGCACAAACTGATCGAGACGCCCAAGATGCTGGATTACGGCGTCTATCTGAATGTCGAGCCGTTGCTGCAATGCCAGAAGCCCTTGGCCGACCTGTGCAACGGCGACGAATTGCAGTTCCAGATCGTCCACCAGGTCGAGGAACTGTGGATGAAGCTGATCGCCTATACGCTGGTCGATGTGCGTGACTTCATCGACGCGGGCAACACCCATCGCGTCGTCACGCTGATGGGGCGCGTGCATCGCCTGATGCGGCTGATGACGCAGCAACTGGAATTGCTGGAAACCATGTCGCCCCGCGAATACCAGGAAGTGCGCAAGCAGCTTGGCAACGGATCGGGCCAGGAATCGCCGGGCTTCCAGGCCTTGCTGCGGATGCCGAACGACCTGTGGGACTCGTTCAAGGCGGTCTATCTGGACGGACGGGGCCTGACGGTCGCCGACATCTATGACGCCAAATACGATCATGGCGACAGCTATGTCGTGGCCGAGGCGCTGATCGAATATGACGAGCTGTTCCAGAAGTTCCGGGCCATGCATGTCTATCTGATCCACCGGTCGATCGGCATGGGGTCGCGGTCGCTGAAGGGCCGCCCGGTGCAGATCCTGGAATCGGGGGCCAGGCACCGCTTCTTTCCGGAACTGTGGGACATCCGCTGCGACATGACCGACGCCTGGGGCGCCAGCTATGGCGTGGTGCGCAAGCCGATCCACGTTGAGGCCTGACCAAAGCACGGGCACCTGCGCGGGTGCCCGCAACAAAAATCTTGATTTTTTGATCACGCCGTGAGACAGTTTGGCCAAGCAGATATATGCATCTGCATATAAAAACGATAACATCGCCAACGGGAGAGAACGGAATGAAGGACACCACCAGTCTTGCTGACCTGGGACAGGCACTTCTGACCGGAAGGATCCGCGTCGTCGATTGCACGGCCACGTTGGGACCCCGGACGCCGCTTCTGAAACTGCCGCCGGAGTTCGCCGACGACACACCGCCGATCGAGATCCACCCGATCAGCAAATACGGTGATCGCGGGCCGTTCTGGGCCTGGAACTGGCTGAAGGTGGGCGAGCATTCGGGCACGCATTTCGACGCGCCGCACCACTGGATCACCGGCAAGGATTATCCCGACGGCTCGACCGACACCATCGCGCCGCAGAACTTCGTGGCCCCCGCCAATGTCATCGACTGTTCCGCGCAGGCCGCCGAGGACGCCGACTTCCTGCTGACCGCCGAGGGCGTGAAGGCCTGGGAGGCCGAGCATGGCGAGATCGGGGAAGGCGAATGGGTGCTGATGCGCACCGACTGGTGCAAGCGCAATCACGACGAGGCGCTGTATCTGAACGCCGATGAGACCGGCCCGCATACGCCCGGGCCTTCGGCAGACTGCATCCAGTACCTGATGGAGAAGAAGGTCCTGGGCTGGGGCACCGAATGCGTGGGCACCGACGCAGGGATAGCCGGGGGCATGACCCCGCCCTATCCGGCCCACAACCTGCTGCACGCGAACAACCGCTATGGCCTCGCCTCGCTGGTGAACCTGTCGGAACTGCCCGCCAAGGGCGCGATCCTGATCGCCGCGCCGCTCAAGATCGAGAACGGCACCGGCAGCCCGATCCGCGCGTTGGCCCTGGTTCCGGCGTGACGATGGTGGCGCGCGATCTGGAGGGGTTCGCCCCCTACATGCTGAACCGGATCATGGCGCGCTACAATGCCGGGGTGGCCGAGATCCTGGCCCCCGAGGGCGTCAGCGTCCCGCAGATGCGGGCGCTGGCCGTCCTGGCCGCCTATGGGCCGCGCACCGTCAATGAACTGTCGGTGCTGACGGTCATCAAGCAATCGACGCTGTCGCGGACGCTGGACAGCATGGAGGCTGCCGGACTGATCCGGCGCGAGCCTTGCGAGAAGGACAGCCGCGTCCGCCTTGTTCACCTGACCGAGGCGGGCGCGGCCCTCCATGACCGTGCCTGGCCCGCGATGCGCGAGGCCGAGGAGCGGCTGTTCGCGGCCATCCCGCACGCCGAACGCGCCGCCTTTACCGCGACCCTTGGCCGGATCCTGCGGTCGATCCGCCATCACGATTTCTGAACCATCGCCACAGGAGAAAACCCATGGCAGAACGGTCATTCAAGAAGGAAGTCGAGCAGCTGCGCATGGGCGCGGGCGGCACCTTCCGGGGCGAGGGGATCCTTGCCGTCACCAAGGCGCTTCTGGAAAACGGCGTGGGCTATGTCGGCGGCTACCAGGGCTCGCCCATCAGCCACCTGATGGACGTCTTTTCCGACGCACAGGACCTGCTGGCCGAATACGGCGTCCATTTCGAGAATTCGGCCTCCGAGGCGACGGCGGCGGCGATGCTGGCCGCGTCGGTGAACTATCCGATCCGCGGCGCGGTGGCCTTCAAGTCCACGGTGGGCACCAACGTCGCCTCCGACGCGCTGGCGAATCTGGCATCCGGCGGTGTGACAGGCGGCGCGCTGGTGATCCTGGGCGAGGATTATGGCGAGGGTTCCTCGATCATGCAGGAACGCAGCCATGCCTTCGCCATGAAAAGCCAGATGTGGCTTCTGGACCCGCGCCCGAACCTGCCCTCGATCGTCGCGGCGGTGGGCCACGGCTTCCGCCTGTCCGAGGCGTCGAACACCCCCGTGATGATGCAGATGCGCATCAAGTCCTGCCACGTCCACGGCCACTTCACCGCATCCGACAACCAGCGGCCCCCGATGACCGTGTCCGAGGCGTTGCAGAACCCCAGGCGCGACCTGTCCCGGATCGTGCTGCCGCCCGCCGTGTTCCTGCACGAGAACGAGAAGGTGGACCGCCGCTGGCCGAATGCGGTCAACTACATCCTTCAGAACAACGTCAACGAACACTTCGGCAACCCGGCCTCGAAGATCGGGCTGATCGTGCAGGGCGGCACCTATAACGGCGTGATCCGCGCGCTGAACCGGCTTGGCCTGTCGGACATCTATGGCGACACCGACATCCATATCCTGTGCCTGAACGCGGTCTATCCGCTCTGCGACAGCCAGATCCTCGACTTTTGCGACGGCAAGGATGCCGTGCTGCTGGTCGAGGAAGGCCAGCCCAACTTCATCGAACAGGCCATCGGCCACATGCTCTACCAGAACGGGCGCAAGACCGTGCTGGCGGGCAAGGGCGTGTTGCCCATGGCGGGCGAATACACAGGCAAGCGCCTGGTCGAGGGCATCGCGGGTTTCCTGCGCGAACACGCACCCAGCCTGCTGCCGCCCGCGACGGCCAAGACCAACGAACCCGCGCAAAGCGACATCCCGGATCTCTCCACCGTGGTCCCGGCCCGTCCGCCCGGGTTCTGCACTGGCTGCCCGGAACGCCCGATCTTCGCCGCGACCAAGCTGGTGCAACAGGAACTGGGCGAACACCACATCGCCTCCGACATCGGCTGCCACCTGTTCTCGATCATGCCGCCCTTCGACATCGGATCGACGACGATGGGATACGGGCTTGGCCCGGCCTCGGCTTCGGCGCTGCAGAACCGCGACAAGTCCGGCAAGCGGTCGATCAGCTTCGTGGGCGACGGGGGGTTCTGGCACAACGGGCTGACCTCATCCATCGGCAACGCGTCCTTCAACAAGCATGACGGGCTGATCGTCATCGTCGACAACCACTATGCCGCGGCCACCGGAGGGCAGGACATCCTGTCGTCCCGCGCCGAGAACCGCAGCCGCAAGACCAACAACCCGATCGCCAAGGCGGTGGAAGGCATGGGCGTCAAGTGGGTGCGCCAGATCGACCGCACCTATGACGTGACGAAGATGCGCGACACCATGATCGAGGCGCTGACCAGCACCGAAGAAGGCCCCAAGGTCATCGTCGCGTCCTCCGAATGCATGCTGAACCGGCAGCGCCGCGAAAAGCCCGCCCTGGCCCGCGCCACCAAGGAAGGCAAGCGCACCGTCAGGCCCCGCTTCGGCGTGGACGAGGACATCTGCACCGGCGATCACGCCTGCATGCGGCTGTCGGGCTGCCCGTCCTTGTCGGTCAAGGACACGGGCGATCCGTTGCGCGACGATCCCGTCGCCGCCATCGACCAGAGCTGCGTCGGCTGCGGCAACTGCGGCGAGGTCGCGGATGCCGCCGTGCTCTGCCCGTCCTTCTACCAGGCCGAGATCGTGTCGAACCCGACGCCTGCCGAAAAACGCCGCGCTTCCCGGACGGCCCGCATCATCGGCTGGCTGCAATCGCGCCGCGACGCGCGCCGCCTGACCTTCGCCTGAAAGGGACGCCCATGACCATGCACACGCCGATCATCGCCCGCCGTTCGCCTGGGGCGCAGGGCGAGAAGATCATCACGCTGGCGGCATTGGCTGTCGGCGGTCAGGGCGGCGGCGTCCTGACCAACTGGATCATCGACGTGGCCGAGATGAACGGCTATCACGCCCAGTCCACATCGGTCGCGGGCGTCGCGCAGCGCACCGGCGCCACGGTTTATTACGTCGAGATGTGCAAGGACACCGGTCGCACCCCGGTCTTTGCGCTGTCGCCATCGGAAGGCGACGTGGACATCATGATCGCCGCCGAACTGATGGAGGCAGGCCGTGCCGTCATGCGCGGCTTCGTGACGCCGGGGCGGACGACGCTGATCGCATCCACCCACCGGATCGCGGCGGTGTCGGAGAAGGTCGTGCCGGGCGACGGGCGCGCGGACGCGGACCAGGTGATCGCCGCCATGGGCCTTGCCGCCGACCAGGTGGTGGCCTTCGACATGGAGACGATGGCCACAAGGGCGGGTTCGGTCATCTCGGCCAGCCTGTTCGGGGCGCTTGCGGGTTCGGGCGCCCTGCCCTTCCCGCGCGACAGCTACGAGGCCGTGATCCGCAAGTCCGGCAAGGGGGTCGAGGCATCCTTGCGCGCCTTCGGCCTGGCCTATGACTGCGCCAGGGGCGATGCCCCGCCCCCCGCGACCGAGGGCGTGAAGCGCCGCATCCGCACGCTGAACATCCCCGCAAGGCTGCAAGGCGACTGGCAGGCGCTGGAAGCCCGGCTGCACCGCCTGCCGCCTGATACGCAGGAGATCGCGGGCCTGGGCCTGAAGAAGGTCGTCGATTACCAGGACATCGCCTATGGGGCGCAATACCTGGACATGGTCGAACGCGCCGCCCGGCTGGACGTCGCGCCTTTCGCCATGACGCAGGCGGCGGCGAAATACGCGGCCAATGCGCTGTGTTACGACGACATCATGCGTGTGGCTGATCTGAAGACCCGCGCCAGCCGTCACCAGCGCGTGCGCGACGAGGTGCGGGTGAAGGACGACCAGGTGCTGCACCTGACCGAATACTTCCACCCCCGCTTCGAGGAATTCGCAACCACCCTGCCCGCCCGGCTTGGCGCCTGGCTGCAACGGAACCGCCGGGCCGAGGCGTTCTACACCCGCCGCCTGGACAAGGGCCGCCGCATCCGCACCGACAGCCTGGCGGGCTTCGGGCTGCTGTGGGCGGTGTCGGCCCTGCGCCCCTGGCGGCGCAGCCTGCTGCGCCATCGCAGTGAAATGGCCCATGTCGCGGCCTGGTTCGACACAGCCATGGACATCGCCGCCCAGGACCGGGCGCTTGCGACCGAGGTTCTGGCGAACCGGCGGCTGATCAAGGGCTATTCCGACACCCATGCGCGCGGGCTGTCCAAGTTCGACCGCGTCATGTCGGCCCTGCCGATGCTGCGCGGGCGCCCGGACGGGGCCGACTGGATGCGCCGGCTGCGCACTGCCGCGCTGGCCGACGAAAAGGGCAAGGCGCTGGACGGCGCGCTGAGGACGGTGGAAAGCTTCGCCGCCTGATCAGGCGGCGCGGTCCGCCAGGAAGCGGTGCAGCAGGCCCTGCGTCGCGGTAATGTCGTCCTCCATCGCCGCGCGGAAACCTGCCACGTCCCCGCGGTCCAGCGCCGCCAGCATCGCTTCGTGATGCCGGGTGAACTGGCCCTTGTAGTCGGTCTGCAGCAGCGACCCCATCCGGTCCGACAGGAAGCGCACATAGGGACCCGAGCGCAGCCACAGGTTCTCGATATGGCTCATCAGGATCGGGCTACCCGCCGCGGCGTAGATCTGGAAATGAAACCGCCGGTTCGCCGCGGCCATCGCCACGATGTCGCCGCTGGCCCCCGTCGCGCGATGCTCCTCGACCAAGGACGCCAGCACCGCCCGGTCGGACGGGGTGATCCGCGGCGCCGCAAGCTCGGCCGCCGCCCCCTCGATGATCACGCGGGCGCGGCTGATGTCGTCCAGCTCCTCGGGCGACAGATCCGGCACGAAGGCCGTGCCCGAGGGCGCGATGCGCAGGGCATTCTCGGCGGCCAGCCGGCGCAGCGCCTCGCGCACGGGCATGTGCGAGGTCTGGAAGCGTTCCGACAACGAGGCGATGGTGAAGCTTTCCCGCGCCTGGAACGCGCCCGACATCAGCGCCTCGCGCAGTTGCTCATAAACCTGGTCCTGCACGGTCTTTCGCGTGGACACCGGCTTCAGCGGCTTGTCGGCATGGGATTTCACGTCGCGCCTCCGTGCGGGTATCCTGCGTGACGGATAGCGGGCGGAGGGTGCTTGATCAAACCCTAAACACCGCATGTTTCCCCTTGCATTTTTGATCAAACGATCAGATTGTGCGGAAAACATCATTCCCTTCCGGTATCCTCATGAAGCATCTTGCCAAGCGCATCACCGAAACCTCGAAGAAATCCTTCGGCATGTATGGCCGCGCCGCCGCCATGACCGGCCGCGATCTGATCCACATGGAACTGGGCCGCCCGCATGCCGACACGCCCGACCACATCAAGCAGGCGACCATCGACGCCATCCGCGCGGGCAAGGTCCATTATTCCGACCTGGCCGGCGTGCCCCACCTGCGCGAGGCGCTGCGCGAGAAGCTGGCGCGGCAGAACGGGCTGGAGGTCCCGGCGGACCGGATCATCGTGACGAACGGCCTGACGCATGGCTCCTATGCCGCGATCATGGCCTTTATCGATCCGGGGGACGAGGCGATCCTGCTGGAACCCTATTACCCCCAGCATGTCGGCAAGATCGAACTCGCGGGCGGCACGGTCGTGCTGGCGCCGCTGGATGCCGCCAACGGTTTCCGCATCGACCCCGCGCTGATCGAGCCGAAGATCACCGCGAAGACCAAGATGATCGTGCTGATCAACCCCTGCAACCCGACCGGCCGCGTCTATTCGCGCGACGAGTTGCAGGGGCTGGCCGACCTGGCGATCAGGCACGACCTGCTGGTCCTGGCCGACGAGGTCTACGAGGACATCCTGTTCGACGGCGCCCGCCACACCAGCATTGCCAGCCTGCCCGGCATGGCGGACCGCACCGTCAGCCTGTTCGCCTTCACCAAAAGCTATGCCATGGACGGCTGGCGCATTGGCTACATGGTGGCGCCCGACTGGGCCGTGGGCGCGCTGCTGAAGATCACCGCGAACGACGTGACCCATGTGAACACCTTTGTCCAGGAAGGCGCCCTGGCCGCCGTGACCGGCGACCCCGCCGTGCTGGAGGGCCTGATCGCCGAGGACAAGGCCAGGCGCGACATCGTCGTGTCGCGGCTGAACCAGATGTCCGGGATCACCTGCGCCTGGCCCGAGGGCACCATCTATGCCTTCCCCAACATCACGGCGACGGGCATGGCCTCGCAGGACCTGGCAGAGCTTCTGCTGGAGGAAACCGGCGTCGTGGTCGAGGCCGGCAGCTTCTATGGCGCGGCGGGCGAAGGGCACCTGCGCATCTGCTTCGGGTCGCTGTCCATCGAGCAGATCGGCGAAGCGATGGACCGGCTGCAGCGCTTCTTTGGCGGGCTCTCGCAGCCCGAAACCGTGGCGCAGGTCGGCGTGGCCTGAACGGGCGCAGGAATGGACGACGGGTGCCTTACCGCACCCGCTGCCAGGTGCCCGCGTTGCGGCAGATCATCAGGACGCAGCCGCCCACGTCCAGCGAATCACCGCGCAGCCGCAGGCGCGCGGTATAACTGCGTCCGGTTTCGGGATTGATGATCCGGCCTTCGCCATAGGTTCTGCCGTCCGTCGGCACGACATTGTCCAGGATCAGCGCGCCCAGGTCATTGGCCTTCACGGCGCGGCCTTGCGCGTCAAAGGTTTGCACGACCGTTCCGCAAAGCCCGCCCGCGCAGGGCTGGATCTGCACATGGCCAAAGCCGCCATCGCGCCCCGGCTGCGTCTGCCAGACCCCCGCCAGGGGATCGGCAGCCTGGACCGGCTGACCAAGCAGTGCAAAAGCGACAAGGGCAAGCAAGGCTGTCTTCATCCCCTGACCATAGCGCGCCCGACCCCGCTGGCAAGGCCCCAGCCCACCCTGTTCCTGCCGATCAATGGAATGAATACGCCTCATTCCCGCAATGCATTTGATTGATGCGCCCTGCCCGGTGTTTCCTTGCCCAATGCCGCAACAGGACCCGCGCCGATGAACCAGCCCCTTTCCCCCAGCACGTTTCCGGCCGCAACGCTGCCCGATTTTTCGCGCCTGACCGAGACGGTGGAGTTCCGACACCTGCTGGACAGCATCGCCGCCCGCGTGACCGAGATCGAGGAAGGCCGCCACGTTCCGCGCGACATCGTGGCGCTGATGAAGGCCGCGCGGATCTTCCGGTCCTCGACCCCGCGCATGTTCGGCGGGGACGCGATGGCGCCGCATCACTTCCTGAAGATGGTGGACAGGATCGGCACGGTGGACGGGTCGGCGGCATGGGTCGCCGCCTTCGGGTCCGCGAACACCTATACCGCCGCCCTGCCCTTGGATGCGCAGGCAATCATGTATGCCACCGGACCCGATCAGGTCTTCGCGGGCGGGCTGCACCCTGTCCAGCAGGCGGTCCGCACGGATGGCGGCTGGCGTGTCTCGGGGCGCTGGAAGTTCGCATCCGGCTGCATGGGCGCGGACTGGATCGGCGTCGGCATCGCGGGCACCCCGCAGGGCGCGGAAACCGATGCGCCGCCAACCGTGATGATGGCCGTGGCGCCCGCAGCCGAGGTCGGGATCGTCGAGTGCTGGGACGTGTCCGGCATGGTCGGCACCGGCAGCCACGACACCACTGTCACTGACAAGTTCTATCCCGACATGTGGGTCTGCGAACGCGGCGCCCCGGGCATCATCGACGAGCCGCTGTATCGCTATCCCTCCATGGCCTATCAGGCGCAGGTCCACGCCGCCTGCAACTTGGGCCTGGCCCGCGCCGCGATCGAGGCCGCGAAATCCGTATCCGGCGCGGCCAGGATCGCGGTCGGCCACGCGCGGCTTTGCGACCGCGCCTATTACCTGTCGGGCATCGCGGAATCCGAGGCCAGGCTGCGCGGCGCCCGCGCCTTCTTCTACGAGGCCGCCGAAGCCGCCTGGGACAGCCTGATGCGCGGAGATCCGGTCTTACTGGACGAAAATAACATGCTGCGGCTGTCCGCGTCCAACGCCGCCAAGGTGGGGGCGGAGGTCGTGCAAAAATGCTATACCATCGCCGGCATGGGGGTGATCGCGAAGACGAACCCGATGCAGCGGTACCTGCGCGACGCCATGGTCGTGACCCAGCACGCCGCCGTGACCGACATGATTTATGAAAATGCGGGCCGCGTGCTGCTGGGCCTGGACGCGCCGCGCGGCTATCCATGAACGCGCCCGCCGTTCCATTCGCGGCGGGAATGGCGCAGGCTGCCCCGATGAACCGCCTGCATTCCGCCCGCTTCGACCTGAACCTGGTCAAGGTCTTCCTAGCGATCTGGGACACCCGCAGCCTGACCCAGGCCGGCCAGCGCCTGGCCTTGACCCAGCCCGCCGTCAGCCATTCCCTGCGCCGCCTGCGCGAGCAGTTCGGCGATCCGCTGTTCCGCCGGGTCGGCAACCGGATGGAGCCGACGGATGTCGCCGCCCGCCTGCGCGAACCCTTCGAATCCTCTCTGTCGCTTCTGGAACAGACCATCCATGGCGCGCAAAGCTTTGTCCCCGCCCTGACGACACGGCATTTCCGCATCGCCATGACCGACACGGGCGAGCTGTTCGCGATGCCGCGCATCCTTGCGGCGCTTGAACAGGCCGCGCCCCTGGCCAGCCTGTCATCCGTCCGCCTTGATCCGGACGCTACCGAAGGCGCGCTGCGTGCGGGCCAGATCGACCTGGCGCTTGGCTATCTGCCGCAGTTGGAAGGGGCGCGCTGCAAGGGGCGGCTGGTCCTGCGCGACCACATGGTCTGCCTGATGCGCGAGGGCCATCCCGCCAGCCGGGGCGACTGGACGACGGATATCTTCCGGTCGCTGTCCTTTGTCGATGTCAGCCGCGCCGCGACCGGATACCAGATGGCGCGCGGGCTGATCGAGGACAGCGGGATGGGCCTGGCCACCCGCGCGCGGCTGGAGCATTTCACCATCGTCCCCGAAGTGGTGGCGCAGACCGATTATGTCGCGATCTTTCCGCATTCGATCTTTACCCGCCTGCAAGGCCGGGGCGGGTTCGTGGCGCGGGAACTGCCGTTCGAGCTGCCGTCCTATGACATCAAGCTTTGGATGCATGACAGCTTCGCCACCGACCCGGCCTTGGGCTGGTTCGCGGGGCTGATCACGGACGTCCTCCAGGCGGGGAATGGCTGAGATGGCTATCAGCACCGACCTGTTCCGCCAGTCCATGGCCCTGTTTCCAAGCGCCGTGACGCTGATCACCACCGGCCGGGGGAACGCCCGCCGCGGCATCACCGCGACCGCCGTCTGTTCGGTCAGCGACAGCCCGCCCAGCCTGCTGGTCTGCGTCAACCGCAAGACTGCGACCTGCACCGCAATCAGCCACACCGGCGGCTTCAGCGTGCAACTGCTGGACGACACCTCGGACGAGATCGCGATGGCCTTCGCGGGCGGGCGCAGGCTGGAAGGCGCGGCGAAATTCGGTGTGGGCCGGTGGGCCGACACCACCTTCGGCCAGCCGCGCCTGCTGACGGCGCTGGCCTGCCTGTCCTGCCGCGTGCTGACCGAAAGCGACAGCGGCAGCCACCGCATCTTCGTGGGCGAGATCGAGGAAGCCCACCTCGCCCCCGGCGACGCGCTGGTCTATGCGCGGTCCCGCTTTCGCAGGCTGCAGGCAGCGGGATAGGTTGCCAGGCAGGGGTCACCCTGCCCTTGAAAGCGACGCGCGATATGCCGCCGCGCCAAGGGCGGCCGTGCGTGCAAGGCCGACCGCCTGCCCGGGGCTGACCTTCTGGAAAGCCACGGCATCGCGGGGGCGAAGCTGGACAAGGCCGTCCAGGTCGCAATCCAGAACCGTCGCGATCTTGGGATAGCCCCCGGTCGTCTGGTGATCGGCCAGAAGAACCGTCGCGACCCCGTCGCCGGCCACCTGGATCGAGCCGCGCACGATCGGCTCGGACGGCATGTCAAGCGCCGCGTCAGGCGCAACCGGAGGTCCCGCCAGCCGGACCCCCATCCGGTCCCAGGCATCCGTCATCCGCCATGGGCCGGCCTTGAAGGCGGCAAGCGTTTCAGGGGAGAAGAATCGCTCCTGTGGACTCATGGTGACGCGGACCCTCGGCCGGGGGCGGGCGAGGACCGGACAGGGAATTTCGCCCGGCTCGCAGGCCCCGCGTCCGCCACCTCCAGTTGCCGGCCCGCCACCAGGCGGCCGCCGCCGAAACCGGACAAGGCATGGGTCGAGGCGCTGCAAAGCCAGGTCGGCACCTGCAGGCGCCCGGCCAGCGCGAGATAGCACCAGCTTCCCCATAACCCCGGACGAATCGCCAGCCTTTCGCCGGCTGCAAGGGTCACCGTCGCCCAGGATCCGCGCCTGCAGTCGCCATGATCGACAAGAAAGCCGCCGCCTGCGACCGCAAAGCCCAGCCTGCCCGACAGGCATTCCAGCACAAGGCCCCCCAGGGAAATTTCCATGGCCGGGCCGCGGGATCGTTGCCATGCGCAAGGTTCGCCGCGGCGAAGGAAAGCCGGTCCATGGGGCCGGAACGGGGCACGCCATAGCGCATCAAGCCCGGCCAGGCCGGTCGGTCAGGATGCGCGTGGGCGACCGGCCGATGATCCACCAGCCGGTTGGCATGGCCAGCGTCGAGACAAGGCATTGCCCTGCGGCGACAAGCACGCTGCCGGCAGGGACGCCGCGCACCGGCGCGGGCTTGCGCGGCATCCTGATGGCATCGGGGACACCCGCCAGATAGGCATAGCCCGGCGCGAAGCCATACATGACCACCTCGTATTGTCCCGAAAGATGGGCGGCCACGACCTCCTGGGGGCCGAGGCCCGTTGCCTGCGCGACCCTTGCAAGATCGGGCGCCAGATCGCCGTCATAGCAGACAAGCACCTCTCGCAGGGTCGATGCGGCGTTTGCCCCCGGGCCTTGGTCCAGCAGTTGCCGCGCCGCCCGTTCGGCAGCCGCATGGTCGCAGGCCAGGGGGTCGAAGCGGATCAGGATGGCGGCATAGGCCGGCACGCCTCCAGGAAGCCAGGGAAAGGGAATTCGGCCAACCCCCTGTCCAGACGGGCGACGCGGGCATGGATCGCGCGGTGGGGTGAAGGTGGGAAACTGACGCAAGGAACGGCCCCGGGGCGCTTACGTCGCGCCAGCCAGGAAGGGCGAGACGGAAATGCCGGCAGCTTCCGGCCGGGCGCGGATGCGTCCAGCCATCGCCGCCGCGCCGGGTGTGTCGCCGTGGACGCAGACCGACTGCGCCGCAAGTTCGATCGGCGGCGCCTCCGCCACCGGCATCCGGCCGGTTTGAAGAAAGTCCAGCAGCCGGTCCGCCGCGAGTTCAGCGTCGTGCAGGACGGCACCTGACCGCGACCGCGGCATCAGCCTGCCATTCGGCAGATAGGCGCGGTGCGCGAATATCTCGGAAAAGACCTCGACCCGGGCGGCGCAGGCTGCAAGCTCCAGCTCGGTGCCCGAGATCGCCAGGATCGCCAGGTTGCCCGGCAGGGCGGCGACGGCGGCGGCGATGGCATCCGCGACCTGCCGGTCGTCGGCCGCCAGGTTGGCAAGCGCCCCGTGCGGCTTGACATACCGGACCGTGGCCCCGGCGATCGCGGCGACGCCTTGCAGCGCGCCGACCTGTGCCGCGACCAGGCGCCCGATCTCGGCCGGTTGCATCGGGATCACACGGCGGCCGAAGCCCTCGCGGTCGGCATAGCCCGGATGGGCGCCGACGATGACGCCGCGCGCCGCAGCCCGGCGCAGGGTTTGAAACATGGTTTAGGGGTCGCTGGCATGGCCCCCGCAGGCAATATTGGCGGAACTGACGATCTCCAGCATGGCCGCATCGTCGCCCATCGACCCGGGACCGAACCCCTCGCCCAGGTCGGAATTCAGGTCGATCCGCATTTTGCCGTCCTGTAAACCCATCTCCAAGCCTGTATAATCCAGGAGGCGGCCGCCACAGGGATAATCGCCCCGGCGTGGGTCGCTGCGAACCAGGCGGGCCAGGGCGCGTTGATCCTGGCCTTGCCAGCAAAGGAAACCGCCATGGCCCGCCTTGACAAGGAAACCGACACGCTTGACCGCTTCGTGGCGGCGCAGGATGGCACCCATGAGGTCGCGCTTTCGGAGCTGAGGCGAGGCCGCAAGCAAAGCCACTGGATGTGGTTCATCTTCCCGCAGCTGCGCGGGCTCGGGATGTCGCCGATGTCGCATTACTATGGCATCGAGGATATGGACGAGGCGCGCCGCTATCTTGCGCATCCGGTTCTGGGCCCGCGGCTGATCGCCTGCGCCGAGGCGATCCTGGCCCATGGCAATCTTCCGGCCGAAACGATCCTCGGCCCGGTGGATGCCGTCAAGCTGTGCTCCTCGGCCACACTTTTCGCCGCTGTCGAGGGGGCGCCGCCGGTGTTCGAGCGGATCCTGGACACCTTTTTCGACGGCCATCCCTGCCGCTTCACGGCAGGCAAGGTCCTGAAGAAGTAAGGGCAGGCGGCCCCTTCCGTTTCGCCCTCTGCCGGCCTATGGTCCAGCGGTTTGATCGGGGGCAAGCAATGACGGCCAATATCGGATCTGCCGCCTTGGGGGGGCGGTCGGACTTTGTTCAGGGGCTGATCTGGATGGCCCTGTCCATGACGGCCTTCATCGGCATGTCGGTCGGATCGCGGGAAATGGCCGAAACCCTGTCGATCCGGCAGGTGCTGTTCTTCCGCGCGCTTGTCGGGCTGTTCGTGATCCTGGCTGTCGGCCGTGCCCTGTTCCCGGAAGTGCGCCGGGCCGCCAAGCTGCGCCTGCACCTTGCGCGCAACGTGATCCACTTCACCGCCCAGTATTTCTGGACCATCGGCGTCGTGCTGCTGCCCCTGGCGTCGGTCTTCGCGCTGGAGTTCACGATGCCCATCTGGGTGACGCTGTTCGCCTGGCTGTTGCTGCGCGAGCGGCTGACCGGCCCGCGCCTGCTGGCGACGGTGGGTGGATTTGTCGGCGTGATGGTGATCGTCAGGCCCGGCATCGGCATGGTCGATCCGGCGGCGGCGCTGGTCCTGGTCGCGGCCGCTGGCTACGGGCTGTCGCTGATCCTGGTGAAAAGGCTGACGCAGCACTGTTCGCCCGGCGCCATCGTCGTGTGGATGATCCTGATCCAGTTGCCGCTGGGCCTGCTGGCCGCGCTGACCGACTGGCAGCCCGTGTCGGTCACGGATATTCCCTGGATGCTGGTCGCGGGCGTGGGGGCGCTTGCAGCGCATTACTGCCAGGCCCAGGCGCTGAGGCGGCTGGATGCCTCGATCCTGATCCCCATCGACTTCCTGCGCGTGCCGATGGCTGCCGTCGTCGGTTATTACCTCTACGCGGAAGCGGTCGACCTTTGGGTCTTCCTGGGCGGCGGCATCATCCTGTTGTCGAACTTCCAGGCCGTGATGGCCGAACGGCGCAAGGCTGCGGCGGTCGCGGCCCCCTGACGGGGCCGCGTCCTTGCACCCTCAGAACGGGCTGTCGGGATAGTAGTAGCTTTCGGCGTTTTCCGGCGTGACCAGGACCGAGCCGATGATGAAATCGCCCGAGACCGGCGCCTGCGACACAAGGCCCACGGCGGTGATCTCGATGGCGGTGGCGATCATCGCGGGGGGATAGGTGACGTTGGCCGGGATCATCGCGTCGCCGTCCATGGTGCGCTTGACCATTTCCTTCATGCCCGCGCCGCCCAGGACGAACTTGATGTCGTCGCGGCCCGCGGCCTCGATGGCGCCAAGGGCACCCATGGCCATGTCGTCGTCGGACGCCCAGACCGCGTCAATCTGCGGGTACTTGGACAGGAAGTCCTGCATCACCGTGAAGGACTTGTCGCGGTTCCAGTCGCCATGTTCCATGCCCAGGACTTCGATGTTCTTGCCCTCGATTGCAGCCTGGAAGCCTTCGACCCGTTCGTTGTCGATGGTGGTCGGGATGCCGCGCAGCACGACGATCTTGCCGCCTTCAGGCAGGGCGCTTGCCATGAACTCGCCCGAAACACGCCCAAAGCCGGGGTTGTCGCCGGCGACATACAGATCCTCGATCCCTTCTTGCGCAAGGCCGCGGTCAACCACCGTGATCCAGGCGCCCGACGCCTTGACGTTCTGGACCGGGCCGGTCAGCGGCTCGGATTCGAAGGGCAGCACGACAAGCGCGTCGATGTTGCGGGTGGCGACCATGTCCTCGATGTCGTTGACCTGCTTGGCCGGATCGGATGCCGTCGCCAGCACGAAGTCCAGTTGCGGGTAAGCCTTCTCCAGCCGGTCCACGGTGGCCTGGGCAAAATAGTTCATGCCGCCCGCCCAGCCATGGGTCGCCGCCGGGATCGAGATGCCGATCACCTTGGTTTCCCCGTCCTGCGCAAGCGCGGGCGCGGCCAGAGCCACCGCCATGGCCAGCCCCGATACGAAATGCTTCATGTCTTCCCTCCCATTTGGACCCGCGTCAGCCGCGGGCTTTGCCTTCGCGCTGCAACACCACAGCGAGAACGATGATGGCCCCCTGAATCGCGCCGTTCAGGTATGGCGATACGAAATCCGTCAGGTTCAGCAGGTTGCCGATCAGCGTCAGGATCAGCACGCCGATCACCGTGCCCCAGACCCGGCCAAAGCCGCCCTTCAGCACGGTGCCGCCGATGATCACGGCGGCGATCGCCTCAAGCTCCCACAGCATCCCCGTGGCAGATGATGCGGATCCGAGGCGCGGCACGTACATGATGGTGGCGATGCCGACCAGCAGGCCAAGCGCGGCATAGGTCAGAAGCCGCACCCGGTCCACGCGGACCGATGAATAGCGAGCGACCTGGTCGTTCGATCCGATCGCCGCGCAGTAGCGGCCAAAGGCGGTTGATCGCATCACGATCTCGCCCAGGATGACCACGACGGCAAAGACGATGATCGGCCAGGTGATGCCGAAGACGCCGCCGTAATAGACCGGCTGGTAGAGGCTGCGCAGGTTGAAATCCAGGGACAGCGTGCCCCCGTCGGCCAGCCAGGTGACCAGGCTGCGATAGATGCCCATCGATCCCAGGGTGACGATAAAGGCCTCGATCCCCAGCCGGGTGATCAGGATGCCGTTCAGAAGCCCCGCTGCCAGCCCCGCCAGCAGGGCGACCGCCATGCCCACAAGGATCACCGGGACACCGACCCCCATCGTGGGCACCAGGCTGTTCATCACCAGGATCATCAGCCCGGCGATGAAGGCCGCCATCGATCCGACCGACAGATCCAGCCCCCCCGCCGTGATCACGAAGGTCATGCCCACGGCGATGATGCCGATGAAGGCCGACCGGGCCAGCACGTTCGTCACGTTGTCCCAGCCCAGGAAGTTCGGGTTCATCATGGCCCCCGCGACGACCAGCAGGATCAGGGCCAGGATCGGGCCGATCACGGTCATGCGGATGCGGCGGGGCGCGGAGGCGGTGACGTCGCTCATGCGGTTTCCTTCTCGGGGGACGGGGCCACGCCCATGGCAAGGCGGACGATGGCATCCTCGGTCGCGTCCGCGCCCAGTTCGCCGGTGACGCGGCCATGGCGCATGACCAGGATGCGGTCGGCCAGCCCGATCACCTCCTGCATTTCCGAGGAAATGACGACAATGGCGCGCCCTTCGGCGGCCAGCTTGCGGATGAAGACATACATCTGCTGCTTGGTGCCGATGTCGATGCCGCGCGTGGGTTCGTCGATGATGATGATCCGGGGATCGGCCAGCAGGGTCTTGGCGAACAACAGCTTTTGCTGGTTTCCCCCCGACAGGTTGCCGACAAGCGCCCCGCGATGGCCGCGGATGTCGAAATCCGCGATGGCCTGGTCCAGGGCGCGCTCCTCGGCGCCGGTGTCGATCAGGCCCCGGTCGAATTTCGCCAGCGCCTGCAGGGTCAGGTTCTCGCGCAGGCCCTTCCCCAACAGCAGGCCACGGGTCTTGCGATCCTCGGTCAGGTAGCACAGCCCAAGCGCCTGCGCCTGCCAGGGATGGTCGATCCTGACGCTTTCCCCGAAGATGCTGACATCGCCCGTGGCGGGGCGCAGGCCGCAGAGCCCCTCGAAAGTCTCGGTTCGGCCCGATCCGATCAGGCCGGCGACGCCCAGGACTTCGCCTTGGCGCAGGGTGAAGCCGACATCGCGGGAAAAGCCCGGAACGGTCAGGCTCCGGACCTCCAGCGCGACCTCGCCGGGCGTGGAAACCTTGGCGGGGAACAGATCCGACATTTCGCGCCCCACCATGGCATTGGCCATGGCGTGCTGGTCCATCAGGGACGCCTCTCCGGTCCAGACAACGCGGCCGTCGCGCATGATGGTCAGGTCGTCGGCGATCTCCTCGACCTCGTCCAGCTTGTGCGAGGTGAACAGCACCGCCGTTCCCGCCTCGCGCAGCGCGCGCACCTGGCGCAACAGGATCGCGGTCTCGGTTCGGGTCAGCACGGCGGTCGGTTCGTCCATGACCAGCACCCGGGTTTCGCGCAGCAGGGCCTTGGCGATCTCGACCATCTGCTTGTCGCTGTTCGACAGCGTGGACACCACCCGGTCGGGCGAGACGCGGCATTCCAGCCGGTCCAGCAGGTCCCGCGTCCGGGCGCGCATGGCGGGCTTGTCCAGCAGAAAGCCGCGCTTCAGTTCGCGGCCCAGGAAGATGTTCTGTTCGACGGTCAGCTGTTCCGCCAAGTTGAACTCCTGGTGGATCATCGAGATCCCCTGCGCCTCGGCCTGGCCCATGCTGGCGAAGGTCACGGGCTGGCCGTCCAGCAGCACCTCGCCCTGGGATGGGGGCTGGTATCCCGCCATGATCTTCATGGTGGTGGACTTGCCCGCGCCGTTTTCGCCGATCAGCGCATGGACGCGGCCAGGGCGCAGCGCGATGTCCACGCCGTGCAAGACCTCGATCGGGCCAAAGCTGCGGCTGACATTGCGCAGCGCCAGCACGCTCACAGCGTCACCCATGCGGCATTGCCCTGCGACGACCGGATGCAGGCGTCGATGAAGCGCATACCGGCCAGCCCTTCCTCCAGCCCCGGCAGCAGGTCCAGATCCGGCGCCCGGTCGCCCCGTTGCGCCGCCCGGATCGCCTGCGCGGCACCGGCATAGATATTGGCGAAGCCTTCCAGATAGCCCTCGGGGTGGCCGCCCGGCGTGCGGCTGACGGCGTTGGCGGCATCCGAGGCCCCCGCGCCCCGCCGCGTCAGCAGGCGCTTGGGTTCACCAAAGGGCGTGAACCACAGATAGTTCGGATCCTCCTGCAGCCATTCCAGCCCGCCCTTTTCGCCATAGACGCGCAGGCGCAAACCGTTTTCGTTGCCCGGCGCGACCTGCGAACACCACAGCATCCCGCGCGCGCCCTCGTGGAAGCGCAGCAGGACATGGGCGTTGTCATCGACCCGCCGCCCCGGCACGAAGCTTTGCAGGTCGGCCGACAGGCTTTCCACGGTCATTCCGGTGACGAAGCAGGCAAGGTTATGGGCATGGGTGCCGATATCGCCGATGGACCCGCCCGCCCCGCTGCGTTCGGGATCGGTGCGCCATTCGGCCTGCTTGTTGCTGCCCGTGGTTTCCGCGGCCTCGGTCAGCCAGTCCTGCGCATATTCGACCTGCACCACGCGGATGGCCCCCAGGTCGCCCGCCGCGATCATGGCGCGCGCCTGCCGGATCATCGGATAGCCGGTGTAGTTGTGCGTCAGGATGAACAGCGCGTCCGAGTGGCGGATGGCGGCTTCCAGCTCTGCCGCCTGCGCCATGGTCGCGGTCAGCGGCTTGTCGCAGATCACATGGATGCCGCGCCGCAGGAAGGTCGCCGCCGCCGGGCCGTGGACGTGGTTCGGGGTGACGATGGCGACCGCCTCGATCCCGTCGGGACGCGCGGCCTCGGCCTCGGCCATCTCCTCGAAGCTGCCATAGCAGCGGTCGGGATTCAGCCCCAGGGCCGCGCCGCTGTCGCGCGATTTCTCAGGCGTCGAGGACAGCGCCCCGGCGACCAGATCGAATTCCCCGTCGATGCGCGCGGCGATGCGGTGGACCGCACCGATGAAGGCATCCTTGCCGCCCCCGACCATGCCAAGCCTGATGCGGGTCATCACGAAATCCCCAGCATCCGGCGGTTCGCGGCGTCATCCGTGCCGCCGCCCGCGAAGTCGTCGAAGGCCGCCTCGGTCACGCGGATGATGTGGCTGCGGACGAACTCGGCCCCTTCGCGCGCGCCATCCTCGGGGTGCTTCAGGCAGCATTCCCATTCGACCACGGCCCAGCCGTCGAAATCATTGGCCGCCATCTTCGAGAAGATCGCCCCGAAATCGACCTGCCCGTCGCCCAAGGATCGGAAGCGCCCGGCCCGGTCCACCCAAGGCTGGAAGCCGCCATAGACGCCCTTGCGCCCGGTCGGGTTGAATTCCGCATCCTTGACATGGAACATGCGGATGCGGTCCTTGTAGATGTCGATGTTGTCCAGGTAATCTAGGCATTGCAGGACATAGTGCGACGGATCATACAGCATGTTCGCCCGCGCATGGCCGTTCACGCGGTCCAGGAACATCTCGAAGCTGTCGCCGTCGTGCAGATCCTCGCCGGGGTGGATTTCATAGCAGACATCGACGCCGCAATCCTCGGCATGATCCAGGATCGGGCGCCAGCGGCGGGCGAGCTCGTCGAAGGCGGTTTCCACCAGACCCGCCGGCCGCTGCGGCCAAGGATAGACAAAGGGCCAGGCCAGCGCGCCGGAAAAGCTGGCCATGGCGGTCAGGCCCAGGTTGCGGCTGGCCGCCAGCGCCATCTTCACCTGGTCCACGGCCCATTCCTGCCGGGCCTTGGGATTGCCGCGCCTTTCCGGCACGGTGAAGCCGTCGAAAGCCTCGTCATAGGCGGGGTGGACGGCGACAAGCTGGCCCTGCAGATGGGTCGAAAGCTCGGTGATCTGCACGCCGTTCGCGGCGGCGACGCCCGCGATCTCGTCGCAGTAATCCTTGCTGTCCGCCGCCTTGGCCAGGTCGAACAGCCGCCCGTCCCAGCTTGGCACCTGCACGCCCAGATAGCCGCAATCGGCCGCCCATCTGGTGATGCCGTCCCACGAGTTGAAGGGCGCCTGATCGCCCGCGAATTGCGCCAGGAACAGCGCCGGCCCCTTGATGGTCTTCATGGCCGTCCCTCCTCAGACATATCGGTTGACCAGATTTTCCAGAATTTCCTGCCGGCCCGAGACCGGCTGCGGATCAAGGCCCGCCGCCACCGCCCGGTCGGCGATCCCGTCCAGCGTCGCGCCCGGCGCCAGCATGGCCTGCGCGTCCGGGCGCTGCCATCCGGCATAACGGTCGCGCCGGGCGGCCTCCAGCCGGTCCTCCTCCAGCATCCGGGCTGCCGCCCTGAGGCCCCGTGCGCAGACATCCATCGCGCCGGCATGGGCCATCACCAGATCCTCGGCGTCCAGCGACTGGCGGCGGATCTTGGCGTCGAAATTGGTGCCGCCGGTGGTGAAGCCGCCGCCCTTGAGGATCTCGTAATAGGCCAGCGTCACCTCGGCCACGTTGTTCGGGAACTGGTCAGTGTCCCAGCCCGACTGCTGGTCGTTGCGGTTCATGTCGATCGAACCGAAGATGCCAAGCGCGTTGGCAAGCGCGATCTCATGCTCGAAGCTGTGGCCCGCCAGGATCGCGTGGCCCTGTTCGATATTGACCTTGACCTCACCCTCAAGCCCGTAACGCTTCAGGAAGCCGTAAACCGTCGCCACGTCGAAATCGTACTGGTGCTTGGTCGGCTCCTGCGGCTTGGGTTCGATCAGGATGGTGCCCGCGAAGCCGATCTTGTGCTTGTAATCGACCACCATGGACAGGAAGCGGCCCATCTGGTCCAGTTCGCGTCCCAGATCCGTGTTCAGCAGCGTCTCGTATCCCTCTCGCCCGCCCCAGAGGACATAGTTCGCGCCGCCAAGCCGGTGGGTCACGTCCAGGCAGTCGCGCACGGTGGCGGCGGCATATGCGAAGACATCGGGATCGGGGTTCGTGGCCGCCCCCGCCATGTAGCGGCGGTTGGTGAACAGGTTGGCGGTGCCCCATAAAAGGCGCGGCCCGCCGTCTTCCATCTTCGCTGCCATCAGGTCGGCGATGCGGTTCAGCCGGTCGCGGCTTTCGGACAGGCTGTCGCCTTCGGGTCGCACGTCGTGGTCGTGGAAACAGAAGAACGGCGCGCCCAGGATGCGGAAGAAGTCAAAGGCCGCCTCGACGCGCTGTTCGGCCAGTTCCATCGTGTCGGCGGGAAACCACGGCCGGTCGAAGGTCCGCCCGCCGAAGGGATCGCCCCCTTCCCAGCCGAAGCTGTGCCAATAGGCCACCGCAAAGCGCAGGTGATCCTTCAGCCGCCTGCCCATCACAACCTCGTCCGGGTCGTAATGGCGGAAGGCGGGACCTTCGGCGTCGGGATCAAAGGCCAGCGGCGGGATCGAGGCGAAATAGCCGGTCATGCAGGGACTCCAGGCAGGTTTTCCTTGAAGAAGATCGCGGGCGTGATCACGGCCGCCGGAGGCTCTTCGCCGTCGGCGATGGCGCGCATGGCGTCCAGGGCGCGGGCGGCTTCCTCGGCCGGTTTCTGGTCGATGACCACGTCGATCAGGTCGCGCTCCAGCGCGGCGCGCGAATGCGGCGTCAGTTCGTGCAGGACGACAAAGGGCCGTCCTTCGCCCCCGGCCTCCATCAGGGCGATCAGCCCGCGATTGCCCGCCCCAATGGAATAGATGCCGGTGATCCCCGCATCGGCGCGAAGGGCCGCGTCCAGCCTGTCGCGCATCCGGTCCGGCTGGTCGTGAACCTCGACCGGGGGCAGCAGCACCAGCCGCGAGCCGGGCGCCGCCAGAACCTCGGCCGCGCCGTCCAGCCGTTCGCGATGATCGCGCAGGGACAGCGATCCCAGGACCGGCAGGATCCGTCCCGCCCCGCGCCCGTGGGCCAGCCGCAGCAGGCGCCCCGCCGTGCGTCCCGCGACGGTATTGTCGATGCCGACATAGCCGCGCCGCGACCCGTCGATGTCCGATACAAGCGTGATGGCGGGAATGCCCCGGTCGGTCAGTTCGGCCATGACCTGCGCCAGCCCTTCGGATTCCGTGCCGACAAGGGCCGCGCAGTCCCACTCTCCCCCTTCCCGGATGGCATCATCGGGGCGGCTGGGATCGCAAAGCGTGACCGAAACCCGATCCGCCGCCCGCGCCTCGGCCTGCGCCAGGAGGGCCTGCCCGAGACTCGAGAAGAAGCCGTGGTCGCCCTGCGGCAAGAACACCGCAAAGCGATAGCTGCGCCGGCGCGACAGGTTCGCCGCACGGATGTCGCGCCGGTAGCCAAGTTCCTGGATGGCGCGCTGGACGCGCTGGATCGACTTCGCGGCCACCCCACCGCGTTCGTTCAGAACCCGGTCGGCCGTCGAATAGCTGACACCAGCAGCCCGCGCCACGTCATGCAGCGTAGGGTTTGACATTGCCGGATTTTCCTCCCGCCGCCAGAATTCGGCGGAAAAAGAAACACGTCAATCATTTTCTTTGGGCGGGCGCCGGTGGAGTTCCCGGCGCCTGGCATGCTAGCGTGACCCGCTGTCCCCTGCGGGCAGCGGACATGCCCTGAATGCCCCCGGATTCGCGATGACCCAGACCGACCTGATCCAGCGCCTGACCGTTGATCTTCCGATCACGGCCGGATCCTTCATCGTCACCGTTTATGGCGACGTGGTGGTGCCGCGCGGCGAGGTGTTGTGGATCGGCAGCCTGATCGCGATCTGCGCCCGCATCGGCATCAGCGAGAACCTGGTGCGCACCGCCGTTTCCCGGCTGGTGGCAGCGGGCCGGCTGGAAGGCGAGCGGGTCGGGCGGCGCAGCTTCTATCGCCTGGCCCCCGCCGCCCGCGCCGAATTCGCCGAGGCGGCGCGGCTGCTTTATGCGCGCAACCAGCCTTCGGGCGACTGGCTGGTGCTGCTGGATCCCCACCTGCCCGAGGATCTGGCCCGCCGTCACCGCATGGCCCGGATCGGAGGCGATCTGTGGCTGTGCCCGGCGCGGAACGATCTGCCGCCAACCGGTGGCCTGGTGCTGCGCGCGACAACCGTGGCGGGCACCGACCAGTTGCCGCAACTCGCGCGCTTCTGGGACTTGGACACGCTGGCCGCGCGTTATCGCGACGTGCTGGATCGCTTCACGCCGCTGGCCGGGGTCGTCCCGGCGATCACGCCCGAGGATGCGCTGATCGCCCGCCTGCTTCTGGTGCATCTGTATCGCGGCGTGCTTCTGCGCGACCCCGGCCTGCCAGCGGCCGCCCTGCCCCCTGACTGGCCGGGAACCGAGGCGCAGGCCTTGTTCCGAAACCTTTATCCCGCGCTGACGCCCCTGGCCGAGGCGCATGTCGCCAAGGTCATGGAGGGCGACGACGGCCCCCTGGCCGAAACCACGCCCCGCAGCCAGGCCCGGCTGCAGGCGCTTGCTTGAAACATTACAGCATCGCCCACATTTATCTTTGCGATGTAATATGACGGGTGTTATAAGCTGACCAATCGGTCGATGAATTGGGAGAATCATCGCCGCCTTCTGCAAATTCCGGGGGTTCCTGCATGTCCGAAGCCTTCATCTGCGACGCGATCCGCACGCCGGTCGGCCGCTACGGCGGCGCCCTTGCGTCGATCCGCGCCGACGATCTGGCGGCCCTGCCGCTCCAGGCGCTGATGTCGCGCAATCCCGGCGTGGACTGGTCCGCCGTGGACGACGTGATCCTGGGCTGCGCCAACCAGGCGGGCGAGGATAACCGCAACGTCGCCCGCATGGCCGTGCTGCTGGCCGGGATGCCGGTCGGCGTGCCGGGAACCACGGTCAACCGCCTTTGCGGGTCGGGCATGGACGCCATCGGCATGGCCGCGCGCGCGATCAGGGCCGGCGACTGCGACTTCGTGGTCGCGGGCGGGGTCGAGTCGATGACCCGCGCGCCCTTCGTCATGCCCAAGGCGGAAACCGCATTCGCGCGGGCGAATGCCGTCTATGACACCACCATCGGCTGGCGCTTCCCGAACCATGCGCTGCGCAAGGCTTACGGCACCGATTCGATGCCCGAAACCGCCGACAACGTGGCCGCCGATTACGGCATCAGCCGCGCCGACCAGGACGCCTTCGCGGCGCGGTCACAGGAACGCTGGGCCGCAGCCCAGGCCGAAGGTCGCTTCGCGGACGAGATCGTGCCGGTGCATGTGCCCCAGAAGAAGGGCGACCACGTCACCGTCGATACCGACGAACATCCCCGTCCCGGCACCACGGTCGAGACGCTGGCCAGGCTGAAGGGCGTGAACGGTCCCGACCTGACGGTAACGGCGGGCAACGCGTCCGGCGTGAACGACGGGGCGGCGGCGCTGGCCATCCTGTCCGGGGAAGCCGCCCGCGCGCAGGGCCTGACGCCCAGGGCGCGGATCGTCGGCATGGCCGCGGCGGGCGTGGAACCCCGCATCATGGGCGTGGGTCCGGTGCCTGCGGTGCGCAGGGTCCTGGCGCGCACGGGCCTGTCGCTTACCCAAATGGATGTGATAGAATTGAACGAAGCCTTTGCCGCACAGGGGCTGGCCGTGCTTCGCGACCTGGGGATTGCCGACGACGACCCGCGCGTGAACCCGAATGGCGGCGCCATCGCCATCGGCCATCCCTTGGGCATGTCCGGCGCCCGCCTTGTCACCACCGCGATGTACCAGCTGATCCGCACCGGCGGACGCTATGCCCTTTGCACCATGTGCGTGGGCGTCGGCCAGGGCATCGCCATCATCATCGAACGCGTCTGAAGGGGAAGACTGCCATGTATGCACAGCTGGTCAAATCCGAAGGGTCCAAGTCCCGCGACGAGATGACGCCCGAGGAGATCGCCTTCCAGGAGCGCATCGACCGGGGCGAGAAGATCGAGCCCAAGGAATGGATGCCCGAGGGCTATCGCAAGACGCTGATCCGCCAGATCGGCCAGCACGCCCATTCGGAAATCGTGGGCCAGTTGCCCGAGGGCAACTGGATCACCCGCGCGCCCACCCTGGAACGCAAGGCGATCCTGCTGGCCAAGGTGCAGGACGAGGCCGGGCACGGCCTTTACCTTTACTGCGCCGCCGAGACGCTGGGCGTCAGCCGCGACGAGCTTCTGGAAAAGCTGCACAGCGGCAACATGAAGTATTCGTCGATCTTCAACTATCCGACGCTGACCTGGGCCGACATGGGCGCGGTCGGCTGGCTGGTCGATGGCGCGGCCATCATGAACCAGGTGCCGCTGCAGCGCACGTCCTATGGTCCCTATTCCCGCGCGATGATCCGCATCTGCAAGGAGGAGTCGTTCCACCAGCGGCAGGGCTACGACATCATGATGAAGATGTGTTCGGGCACGCCCGAGCAGAAGGCGATGGCCCAGGATGCGATGAACCGCTTCTGGTATCCGGCGCTGATGATGTTTGGCCCGTCCGACAAGGACTCGGTCCATTCCGCGCAGTCGATGGCGTGGAAGATCAAGATCAACACGAACGACGAGCTGCGCCAGAAATTCGTGGACCAGACTGTTCCGCAGGCCGAATACCTGGGCCTGACCATTCCCGACCCGGACCTGAAGTGGAACGAGGAAAAGGGCGGCTATGATTTCAGCGAGCCCGACTGGTCGGAGTTCTTCGCGGTGATCGCCGGCAACGGCCCCTGCAACGAGGAACGCCTGGGCGCCCGCGTCAAGGCCTGGGAAGACGGCGCCTGGTTCCGCGACGGCCTGATGGCCCACGCCACCAAGGCCGAGGAACGCCGCCGGTCCGCCCGCCACGCCGCCGAATAACGGCGCAAGCATACCATCCGGGCGCGGCGACGCGCCCGTCCCAGCCACATCCCCGCAGCTTTGGGAGGAGAAGTCATGCCCAGCGAATGGCCGCTTTGGGAAATCTTCATTCGAGGCCAGCACGGCCTGAACCACCGCCATGTCGGCAGCCTGCACGCCCCGGACGCGGAAATGGCGATCCGTCATGCCCGTGACGTTTATACCCGTCGCAACGAAGGCGTGTCGATCTGGGTCGTGAAGGCCAACGACATCACCGCCTCCGCGCCGTCGGAAAAGGGCCCGTTGTTCGATCCGTCGAACAGCAAGGTTTACCGCCACCCGACCTTTTATGACATTCCCGATGAAGTGGGGCACATGTGATGCCGTCGCTTCCCGACATGACCACGCCGAACCTGTCGGAACTGGCAGGCAAGGCCCTGGCCGAAAGCGGCCACGTCACCGTGCCGGCGCCCGACGCCGGGCAGGAACAGTTCAGCGAATGGTTGCAGCGCATGGGCGACAACGCCCTGATCCTGGGTCATCGCGCATCCGAATGGTGCGGCCATGCCCCGGCCCTGGAGGAGGACATCGCGCTTGCCAACCAGGCGCTTGACCTGATCGGCCAGTGCCAGTTGTGGCTGGGCCTTGCGGCCGAGGTCGAGGCCAAGGGCGGCGATGCCGACAGGCTGGCCTATCTGCGCGACGCGGGCGCCTTCCGCAACCTGCTGCTGGTGGAGCTGCCGAACGGCGACTTCGGCATGACGCTGATGCGCCAGTTCCTGTTCGACGCCTTTCACCACACGCTTTTGCTGGCGCTGAAGACCTCGTCCGACAGCCGCGTGGCCGACATCGCCGCCAAGGCGGAAAAAGAGGTCGCCTATCACCTGGAACGGTCCGCCGACCTGGTGATCCGCCTGGGCGACGGCACCGCCGAAAGCCACAACCGGATGCAGGCCGCCCTGACGAAGCTGTGGTCCTATACCGGAGAGATGTTTGCCGACGATGCCGTCGATCAGGCCATGGCCGACGCGGGCATCGCGCCCCTGCCCTCGACCCTGAAGGCCGCCTGGGAAAAGACCGTGACGGCCGTCCTGGACGAGGCGACGCTGGTCCCGCCCGCCAGTGCCTGGCAGCACGGGATCACCGGATCGGGCGGCGGCAAGAAGGGGGTCCATACGGAACATCTGGGCTATATCCTGGCCGAGATGCAGTTCCTGCAGCGCGCCTATCCCGGCGCCCGGTGGTGATGCCATGGCTGCCGCGACCTTGCCCGACACGGACCAGATCTGGGAATGGCTGTCGCAGGTGCCGGACCCGGAAATCCCCGTCATCAGCCTGACCGACCTGGGCATCATCCGCGATGTCGCCTGGCAGGGCGACACGCTGGTGGTGACGGTGACGCCGACCTATTCCGGCTGTCCCGCCACCAGTGTCATCAACCTTGACATCGAAGCGGCGCTGCGCGGCCACGGGATCGAGAAGCTGGAACTGAAACGCCAGCTTGCCCCCGCCTGGACGACCGACTGGATCACCCCCGAAGGGCGCGACAAGCTGCGCGCCTATGGCATTGCGCCCCCTGTCGATGGCACCGCGGCGGATGGCGTCCTGGCAGGCCGCATCGCGCGGCTGACCGGTGAATCCAATCTGACCATCCAGTGCCCGCGCTGCGGATCGACCCATACCCGGAAGGTCAGCCAGTTCGGGTCCACGCCCTGCAAGGCCAGCTATCGCTGCAACGACTGCCTGGAACCCTTCGACTATTTCAAGTGCATCTGACTGCACATCCAAGGAAAGACACCCCCATGGCACGCTTTCTGCCCCTGAAGGTCACCGAAGTGCGCCGCGAGACCCGCGATGCGGTCGTGGTGACGCTGGCCCCGCGCGACGAGGACCGCGCGCTCTTCGACTTCACCCAAGGGCAATACCTGACCTTCCGCCGCGATTTCGATGGCGAGGAACTGCGCCGGTCCTATTCCATCTGCGCGGGCGTGGATGACGGCTGCCTGCAGGTCGGCATCAAGCGCGTGGATGGCGGGGCCTTCTCGACCTGGGCCAACGAGAACCTGGCCCCGGGCGACATGATCGAGACGATGCCGCCCATGGGCAAGTTCTCTCTGCCGCTGGACCCGGATGCGGCGCGCCACTACGTGGGTTTCGCCGCAGGGTCCGGGATCACGCCGGTCCTGTCCATCGTCAAGACGGTGCTGCGGCGCGAACCGAAGTCGCGCTTCACGCTGGTCTATGCCAACCGCCAGATCAGCAGCATCATGTTCCGCGAGGAGCTTGAGGATCTGAAGAACCTTTACCTCGGCCGCTTCTCGGTCCTGCATGTGCTGGAGAGCGAGGCGCAGGAGATCGAGCTGTTCACCGGCCGCATCGACGAAGGCAAGATGACCGCGCTGTTCCAACGGTGGATCGATCCCACTTCCGTGGACGCAGCCTTCATCTGCGGCCCCGAGCCGATGATGCTGACCGTGGCGCAGTCGCTGCGCGACCACGGGCTGCGCGACGATCAGATCCGGTTCGAGCTGTTCGCCTCAAGCCAGCCCGGCCGCGCCAAGGCCCGCCCGGTCTCGAAAGCCACCGAGGCAGGCGAGGGAACGCAGGCCACCGTCACGCTCGACGGCGCCACCCGCAGCTTTTCCATGCCGCGCCAAGGCGAGACGATCCTGGATGCCGCCATCGCCAACCACCTGGACGCCCCCTATTCCTGCAGGGCGGGTGTCTGTTCGACCTGCCGCTGCAAGGTGCTGGAGGGCGAGGTCGAGATGGCCGTGAACCACGCGCTGGAGGATTACGAGGTCCGCGCGGGCTATGTCCTGTCCTGCCAGGCCTATCCGCTGACCGACCGCGTGACCGTCACCTATGACGAATGAGGGGCTACCCATGTCTGAGACGATGAACATCGAGGACTATCTGGCCCAGGGCGGCGTGCTGACCGCGCCCGGCAACGTGCCTGCGCGCTATCGCGGAGAGCTGATGCGGCTGATGTCGTCCTTCGTGGACAGCGAACTGGCGGCATCGGCCGGATTCGCGGGCTCGATCAACTTCGCGCCCGGCATCAAGGAACGGATCGCGGCCAGCCGCATCACCCTGGAAAAGGCCGACCATGCCGAACGCGTGCTGGCGGTGATGGGCGATTTCGGCACCGACACGCGCCGCTATCAGGCCCAGCACGACTGGGCCGCCCGCGTGGACCGCGACAGCGACCTGGGCGCCACCCGGCGCGAAGGCGACATGCGCCTGTCGGTCTTCCATTACCCGATCACCGGCTGGACCGACGCCGTGGTGATGAACGTCCTGCAGGGGCTGGCGACCGGCGTGCAGATGACGGAACTGACCCGCATCTCCTACGCCCCGCTGGCCGAGGTCTTCCGCGACATCGCCCCGCGCGAGGCCCGCCATGCCGAACTGGGGCTGGAGGGGCTGGCCCGGATCGTCGAGAGCGGCGGCCAGCCCGAAGCGCAGGCCAGCCTGGCCTATTGGCGCCCCCGCGTGGCGGCGGGCTTCGGGGTGGCGAACTCGGGCCGCTACGATACGCAGGCGCGCTTCGGCATCCGCCACACCCCGAACGAGACGCTGCTGGCCCGCTGGAACGCGCTGGCCGACGAACATCTGGCCGCCTTGGGTCTGTGACCCGGCTGCTTACGAAGAACTGGAAGGACAAGCCATGACCATCACGCTTCGCGCCCCGCGCCGCCTGGAAAGCCATGTCTGCGGGGAATGGGTGCCCGGCGCGAAAGAAGGGCAGACCCTTCTGGACGCCGCCACCGGCGATCCGGTGGCGACCATCGATTCGACCGGCATCGACTTTGCCGCGGCGCTTGACTATGGCCGCACGAAGGCCGGGCCGAAGCTGCGCGCCATGACCTTTCACGAACGCGCCGGCATGTTGAAGGCCCTGGGCCTGGCCCTGATGGCGCAGAAAGAGGAGTTCTACGCCGAAAGCCTCCATACTGGCGCGACCCGCCCCGACGGCTGGGTCGATATCGAGGGGGGCATCGGCACGATGCTGACCTTCGCCTCCAAGGGCCGCCGGGAACTGCCGAACGCCCGCGTCCTGACCGACGGCGACGTCGAGCCGCTGTCGCGCGACAACAGCTTCAGCGCCCAGCATATCCTGTCGCCGCTGCAGGGCGTGGCGATCCACATCAACGCCTTCAACTTTCCCGTCTGGGGGATGCTGGAAAAGATAGCCCCGACTCTGCTGGCGGGCGTGCCCTGCCTGGTCAAGCCCGCGAGCCAGACCGCCTACCTGACCGAACTGGTGGTCCGCCGCATCGTGGAAACCGGCATCCTGCCGGAAGGCGCGCTGCAACTGGTCTGCGGATCGGTGGGCGACCTGCTGGACCACGTCACCGAACAGGACGCCGTGACCTTTACCGGATCGGCCCACACGGGGCGCAAGCTGAAAACGCATCCGGCGATCGTGCAGCATTCCGTCCGCTTCACGATGGAGGCTGACAGCCTGAACGCGACCATCCTCGGCCCTGACGCCGTGGCGGGCACGCCCGAATTCGACCTGTTCGTGAAGGAAGTCGCGCGCGAGATGACCAGCAAGGCGGGCCAGAAATGCACCGCCATCCGCCGCGTCATCGCCCCGCGCGGCCAGGTGGACGCGCTGATCGCCGCCCTGCGCGACCGGCTGGACAAGACCGCCCTTGGCCTGCCGGGGGACGAGGGAACCCGCATGGGACCGCTTGCCAGCCTGGGCCAGCGGGACGAGGTCCGGGCGCGCATCCGCGAATTGCAGGCGGTGGCGGAAATCGTCGCGGGCAACCCTGACGATGTGCGCATTGCCTCCGGCGATGCTGGGAAAGGCGCCTTCCTGAACCCGGTCCTGCTTTATGCCGACAAGCCCTTCGAGGCGGCTGCGGTCCATGACTGCGAGGCCTTTGGCCCGGTGTCCACCGTCATGGCCTATGACGACCTGGACGAAGCGGTCGCCTTGGCCGCGCGCGGGCGGGGGTCGCTGGTGTCCTCGGTCTTCACCGACGACAAGGACGTGGCCGAACGGGTGGTATTGGGCGTCGCGCCCTTTCACGGGCGGGTGCTGATCGGCAACCGCGCCTCGGCCAAGACCTCGACCGGGCACGGCTCGCCCCTGGCGCCGCTGGTCCACGGCGGCCCTGGGCGCGCAGGTGGAGGCGAGGAAATGGGCGGCATCCGCGGCGTCAAGCATTTCATGCAGCGCACCGCCGTCCAGGGCACGCCGCGCCTGCTGTCCGCCGTCACGGGCCGCTGGATCAAGGGCGCAGACACGCAGCAGGGCACCCATCCCTTCCGCAAGTCCTTGGCGGAACTGCGCATCGGCGACCAGTTGGTCACGGCGGCGCGCAAGGTGACGCAGGAGGATGTCGAGCATTTCGCCAACTTCACCGGCGACACCTTCTACGCCCACATGGACAGCGACGCGGCCAAGGCCAACCCCTTCTTCGACGACCGCGTGGCGCATGGCTACCTGATCGCCAGCTTCGCGGCGGGGCTGTTCGTCGAACCCAACCCCGGCCCGGTGCTGGCGAACTATGGCGTGGACAACCTGCGCTTCCTGACCCCGGTCTATTTCGGCGACACCCTGCAGGTCCGCCTGACCTGCAAGGAGATCAACCCGCGCGAAAACGCCGGTCACGGGGAAGTCCGCTGGGACTGCCAGGTCACGAACCAGAAGGCCGAGGTGGTCGCGCAATACGACGTGCTGACCATGGTGGCGAAGCAGTGGCCGCAGGTCTCGTGATGGCCAAGGTCTATTCCTGGGACGGCATCGTGCCGGTGATCGACGCATCGGCCTTTGTCCACCCCGAGGCCGTGGTGATCGGCGACGTGATCATCGGCCCCGGCGTCTATGTCGGCCCCTGCGCCGTGCTGCGCGGCGATTTCGGCCGCATCGTGCTGGAACAGGGATCGAACGTGCAGGAAACCTGCGTGGTCCATTCCTTTCCCGGCAAGGATGTCGTGGTCGAGGAATCCGGTCATATTGGCCACGGCGCCGTCCTGCATGGCTGCCATATCGGCAAAAACGCCATGGTCGGCATGAACGCCGTGATCATGGACGAGGCGGTCGTGGGCGAGAACAGCATCATCGCCGCCATGGCCTTCGTGAAGGCCGGCGCGCAGATCCCGCCGAATTCGCTGGCCGTCGGATCGCCCGCGAAGGTCGTCCGCGAACTGTCGGCCGACGAGATCGCCTGGAAGCGGCAGGGGACGGGCGTCTATCAGCAGCTTGCAGCCGAGGCGCGTGAGAAGCTGGCCCCCGCAGTCGCGCTGGCGACGGTCGAGCCGGACCGCCGCCGGGCCGAGGCGCCGCGCTATGATCCGCTGGTGATGGCGCGGAAGGGGTTCGAGCAGTAGGCTGCGTGCCTGCCCGCGCGATCCAGCACGCCCTTGGACAGCGCGCAGAAGCAGGCACCCAAGCGTCGCGGGAAGGTGTCTGCCTTGCGGATCAGACATCCGCTGCCAGAAGGACCGGCTCGCCGCCATGGCCACGAAAGCCATGATGAATTGTAAAATCTCGAAAATGTATATCGGGGATTACGGTGCAAATCCCGCGTAGGCAAACCGAAACCAATCAGGATATATATCTATGGAATATATATAGGCCTGTATATATAGGAAATTCCATTTAGTTTTTGGTTTATTTCCCAAATGAATTTTTTTGACTCTTTAATATCTATATTGTTGCGATCTTTGCGTGAATGAATTAATATGCGTGCAATGCCGCCGCCTCTGTGGCCCGATCGAATTTTTCCTGGATGGATATTTACAGGATATTCGCTTCCTCGGTCACGGGAGCATCGGCAGTCTGGCAAACTACACGCGGGGTGCTTCGATGAAAGGTTTTCCGAAGCAAGTTAGTTTCTGAACGCATGCCCTTGTTTCTGGCGGAAGAGCCAAGACGAACTTGGAGCAGCAGCGGGACGCCGGCATAAGCCCGGACGTCCGGCAAAGCCGTTCGCCTCACATGCCCATTCCGTGCTTCAGGCTGTCGCATGCATCCCTGATCGCCAAATAGCGGGTGGATGCGCGCCAGCCGGCAAGTCCGTCGTGCCCTCCTGACTGCAGGGCGGCAGCGAGGCTCCTCAAAACAGGCGTGCCACAACGCCCTTAACACCGGCGTTGCCAAATCCGGTGCCCTCTCGATACCGCCCTGCCGAACTGGCCGTGCTGCGGAGAGAAGGCACTTTCATTCTCAACAGTCGAGTGCGCGCAGCGCCTCAGTCAATGGAGTTCGCAATGTCAAGGTTACTCGTGTTTGCCGCCACAGCGTCGCTGCTTTCGGTCACAGGGCAGGCAGCCCTGTCGCAAGGGGTTCATGAACATCCCGAATCAAAGCCGGGAACCTCGGTAGTGACCCGGGTCGAGGTCAGGGCGGGCAGTGTGTATGACTCGCACGACCTTGCCAACAACGGCATGGCCGCAGGAGACAGGATCTGGGTCACGAAATTCCCGTCCTCGGGGATGATCGACGGTCCCAGCCGTGATGATTGATGACACGGCCAGCGTCCTGCTGGCAGCCGGCGTGCCGTCGCGGTGACCGCGCGGCCCCGACAAACGCATCGGCCCCGGATGAGGCGTAGTGCGCGAAGATCCTGCCAAGGGCTCTTGGCGTCTCATCCACATCTTTGTCGGCGCGCTCAGCGCACCGCCTTGATCCCCTCCAGGATCAATGTCGTTGCCACGTCCGCGTAATCCTCGCGGCTGATCCGCCCGCCGTCCTTGAACCACATGTAGACCCAGTTCATCATGCCGAACAGTGACATGGTCACGGGCATCAGCAGCGGGCGCTCGCGGGTGTTCAGGTCCGGGTTGATCTGTTCCAGCACCGCCGAGAACCGCTTCACGATCCCCCGCTCGACCGCCATGATCTGGGCCTTCTGGTCCTCGGTCAGGGCAGCGGTGGCGTTCAACTGCACCTTGTGCTGGTTGTCGGCGCCGCGATAGCTTTCCAGGACCGCGCCGACCAGGCTGCGCAGGCGCTGGTGCGGGGGCAGCGCGGGGTCGTCGGCGGCTTCGATGGCGTCCTGCAACTCCTCCAGATGCGTCATGATGATCGCGAAGATCAGCGCGTCCTTGGAAGGATAGTAATGATACAGCAACGCCTTGCTGACCTGGGCCTGCTGGGCGATCTGCGACATGGACGCCTTTTCCATGCCCTGTTCGGCAAAGACAAGCGCCGCATGATCCAGGATGCTGCGGCTCTTTTCCTCGAAATCCTGTGCTCGCGTCCGAGCCATGTCCAATGTCCTGCCTGCGTCTTGCCACGCCGCTTTAGCCGGGGGTCGGGGCAAAGTCACCACCACCCCCGCAAGACGGGTTACTCTTTCGGGCGGTTGTCGATCACGCGCTTGGCCTTGCCTTCCGAGCGGGCAACCCCGCCGGGATCAAGCACCGTGATCCGGGTCGAGACACCCACGACCGACTTGATGTGATGCGCCAGTTCCTTGGCGGACGCGGCGCGGGCCTCGGACGCGCAGTATTCCTCGACGCATTCGACATGCACGGTCATGCAGTCCATCCGCCCCTCTCGGGTCAGCTCGATCTGGAAATGGGGCGCGAGGCCGCGGCATTTCAGGATCTGCTCTTCGATCTGGGTCGGGAAGACATTGACGCCACGCAGGATGATCATGTCGTCGCTGCGGCCGGTGATCTTCTCGATTCGGCGCATGGACCGCGCTGTGCCGGGCAGAAGGCGGGTCAGGTCGCGGGTGCGGTAACGCACCATCGGCAGGCCTTCCTTGGTCAGCGTGGTGAAGACCAGTTCGCCCATCTCGCCGTCGGGCAGCACTTCGCCGGTCACGGGGTCGATGATTTCGGGGTAGAAATGGTCTTCCCAGATGTGCAGCCCGTCCTTGGTTTCCACGCATTCCATGGCAACGCCGGGGCCCATGATTTCCGACAGTCCATAGATGTCGACGGCGTGCATGTCGAAGGCCTCCTCGATTTCCTGGCGCATGGCATTGGTCCAAGGCTCGGCGCCGAAGATGCCGACCTGCAGAGAGGATGCACGCGGATCAAGGCCCTGGCGGCGGAACTCGTCCAGGATCGACAGCATGTAGGAGGGCGTCACCATGATGATGCGCGGCTTGAAATCGTTGATCAGCGTCACCTGGCGTTCGGTCATGCCGCCCGACATGGGAACGACCGTGCAGCCCAGACGCTCGGCCCCGTAATGCGCGCCCAGCCCGCCGGTGAACAGGCCATAGCCATAGGCGTTGTGCAGCATGTCGCCGGGGCGCCCGCCGCCCGCGCGGATCGACCGGGCGATCAGGTTCGCCCAGTGATCGATATCGGCCTGGGTATAGCCCACGACGGTCGGCTTGCCGGTCGTGCCCGACGATCCGTGGATGCGCACCAGCTTTGATTGCGGTACGGCGAACATGCCGAAGGGATAGCAGTCGCGCAAATCCTGCTTCACGGTGAAGGGGAATTTCGCGATGTCCTTCAACGACTTCAGTTCCTCGGGTTGGACATCGGCCTCGATGAACTTCCTGCGATAGAAGGGAGAATTCTCGAAGGCGTGCTTCAGCGACCGCTTCATGCGGTGGAATTGCAGCGCCTCGATTTCGTCGCGTGACGCGGTCTCGATCGGGTCGAGATCCTTGGGGTTCGGGGTCAGGTCTTCCATGGTTCTCCTCCCTGGAATGCGGATCAGGCGGGCAGGTGCGTGCCCTTGACGGTGCGCGAATGGCCGCGGAACTCGGCCACGTGGTCGCCGTCCTGGTTGGTGATGCGGATGTCGTAGATGCCCGACCGGCCCCGGCGCGAGGTTTCCGTGGCGGTGGCCGTCAGCCGGTCCCCGATGCGGCCGGGGATCAGATAGGTGACCGAGCAATGCTGCGCCACGGCCATCTGGTTGTAGCTGTTGCAGGCGAATGCGAAGGCGCTGTCGGCCAGCGTGAAGATATAGCCGCCATGGCAGTTGCCGTGCCCGTTCGACATGGCCTCGGTGATGGTCATGGACAGGGTCGCCTCGCCGGGGGCGATGCGGTCAAGCGTCATGCCCAGCCGCTGGCTGGCGGCATCGTCGTTCCACATGGCCTGGGCCGAGGCTTCGGCGACTTCCTGCGGGGTCATGTCGGAAACGGGTTTCATTTGCCGCTGAACCTCGCCGGGCGCTTTTCCAGGAAGGCGGTCACGCCCTCGGCATAATCCGCGCTGCGGCCTGCCTGCTGCTGGGCGTCCCGTTCCGCGTCAAGCTGCTGGTCGAGGCTGTTGGTTGCGGCCTCCTGGATCAGCCGCTTGGTCAGCCCAAGGCCCAGGGTCGGCCCTGCCGCGAGGCTTGCCGCAAGGGCCTGCGCCTCGGCCATCAGCGATGCGTCCTCGACCGCCTTCCAGATCAGGCCCCAGTCGGCGGCCTTTTCGGCCATCAGCGGTTCCGCCGTCAGCGCCAGCGCCTTGGCGCGGGGTTCGCCCAGGATGCGCGCCAGGGACCAGGTGCCGCCCGCATCGGGGATCAGGCCGATCTTCGCAAAGGCCTGGATGAACTTCGCCGATTTCGCCGCCAGCACGATGTCGCAGGCAAGGGCGATATTGGCGCCCGCCCCCGCCGCCACGCCGTTGACGGCGCAGACGACGGGCTTTTCCAGCGAGCGGATCAGCCGCAGGGTCGGGTTGTAGAACGTCTCGAGCGTATGCCCCAGGTCGGGCGCGGGCCCACCCTTGCGCGGGTCGCGGTCGCCCAGATCCTGTCCGGCGCAGAAGCCCCGCCCGGCCCCGGTCAGCAGCACCGCGCGCACTTCCGAATCGTCATGCGCCCGCCTGATCCCTGCGCGCAGGGCCAGGTGCATCTCCTCGTTGAAGGAATTCAACTTCTCGGGGCGGTTCAACGTCAGCGTCAGAACGCCATCGGCCAAGGCCGACAGCACCGTGGGGGATGCGGTCATGGTCTTCTCCCTTGCGCACCGATTTCTCGGGCTCCTCGAAGAAATGTGTTGCATAGACCGACCGGCCGGTCAATGATATTTCCAAGCCGGAGGAGGAACCGGCGGAGGAGCCCATGACCGAGTTTTTCGCCCGCCATCGTCGGATGCTGGATGACGCCGTTCAGGCGCTTCACGCGCGGACATTCTGGACGCCCTTCCCCGAGGTGCCCAGCGGCAAGATCTATGGCGAAAGCGCCAGGGCGGACGGCGAGGCTGCCTATGCCGCACTTCCGGGCCAGCCCTTCGCACTGCCAGGCCATCCCGAACAGCGCCGCCTGGGGGCTGAAGTGTCGCCTTGGGGCGAGGCGCTGCGAATCACCTATCCGGCGGCGGATGCGCCCGCGCTGATCGCGGCGGCGCAGGCTGCGGGTGACGATCTGGCGGCGGCAAGCGTGGAACAGCGCGTCGGCGCCTGCCTGGAAATCCTGGTGCGGCTGAACCGGATCAGCTTCCTGCTGGGCCATGCGACGATGCACACCACGGGGCAGGCCTTCGCCATGGCCTTCCAGGCAGGCGGGCCGCACGCGCAGGATCGCGGGCTGGAAGCCGTTGCCGTGGCCTGGACCGAGATGACCCGCTTCGCCGAGGCCGCCCGCTGGGAAAAGCCGCAGGGCAAGGCCCCTGCCCTGGTGATCGACAAGCAGTGGACGCTGGTGCCCGCCGGGGTTTCGCTGGCCATCGGCTGCAACACCTTCCCCACCTGGAACAGCTATCCCGGCATCTTCGCCAGCCTGGCGACGGGCAACCCGGTGATCGTGAAGCCGCACCCCGCCGCGATCCTGCCGCTGGCGCTGACGGTGCAGGTCGCGCGCGAGGTTCTGGCCGAGGCCGGCCTGCCTGCCGACGCGATCCTGCTGGCCGTTGACGAGCCGGGAGCCGAGATCACCAAGCAGCTTGCGACCGACCCCGCCGTGCGGCTGATCGACTATACCGGGTCTGCCACCTTCGGAACCTGGCTGCGAGAGAATGCCCGGCAGGCGCAGCTTTTCTCCGAGGAAACCGGCGTCAACAGCGTGGTCATCGCCGCGACGGACGATTTCGACGGCATGTGCGCGAACCTCGCCTTCTCGCTGTCGCTCTATTCCGGGCAGATGTGCACCTCGCCGCAGAACCTTTACGTGCCGAAGGACGGGATCGAGACGGACGGGGGGCACAAGTCCTTCGATCAGGTGGCCGAGGGTCTGGCCCGGGCCATCGACGTGCTGCTGGGCGATCCCAAACAGGCGGCGGGCATCTGCGGCGCCATCGCAAACCCGGCCACGCGCGACCGTGTGGAGAAGACCCGCGCCCAAGGCCGCGTCATCCGCGACGGCACGCCGCTGCTGCTGGTGGTGGATGCCGATGCGCCCGTCGCGCAGGACGAATGCTTCGGACCGGTCGTCTTCATCATCCCCTGCGCGGATGCCGACGACGGCATCGCCCGCGCGGCCGGGCTGGCTGCGGCCAAGGGCGCCATCACCGCCGCACTCTACGATACCGACGAGGCCCGCATCCGCCGCGCCGTCTGGGCCTTCGCCCGCGCGGGCGTCAACCTGTCGGTCAACCTGACCGGCAACATCTTCGTCAACCAGTCGGCGGCCTTCAGCGATTTCCACGTGACCGGCGCGAACCCCGCCGGCAATGCCAGCCTGACCGACACCGCCTTTGTCGCGACCCGCTTTCGCCGCGTGATGTGGCGCAGGCCCGCCGCCGCCACCGCTTGAACACGTTCTCTGGGGAGGAGACGACCATGCAGAAGACCCTGACCACCACGGCCCTTGCCACGCTGCTGGCCCTTGGCGCGACCGCCGCATCCGCCGAAATCCGCATCGGCGCGTCCCTGTCCGCGACCGGCCCCGCCGCCTTCCTGGGCGACCCCGAGGCGAAGACGCTGGAGATGCTGGTCGAGCAGATCAACGAAAAGGGCGGCATCAACGGCGAGGAAGTCGCCCTGACGCTCTATGACGACGGCGGCGATCCGAACAAGGCGCGCACCTTCGCCACCCGCCTGATCGAGGATGACGAGGTCGTGGCGATCATCGGCGGCTCCACCACCGGCACCTCGATGTCGATCCTGTCGGTCGCCGAGGACAACGAGATCCCCTTCATCTCGCTGGCCGGGGCCATCGAGATCATCGACCCGGTCAAGCCCTTCACCTTCAAGACGCCCCATACCGACCGCATGGCCTGCCAGAAGATCTTCGAGGACATGCAGAAGCAGGGCATCACCAAGATCGGCATGATCTCGGGCACCGACGGCTTTGGCGCATCGATGCAGGCGCAGTGCAAGGAGGTCGTCGGCGAATACGGGATCGAGGTTCTGGCGGACGAGACCTACAACCCCACCGACGCCGACATGACCACGCAGCTGACCAAGATCCGCAACACCGAAGGGGTGCAGGCGGTGCTGAACCCCGGCTTCGGCCAGGGGCCGTCGATCGTCACGCGCAACTATCGCCAGCTGGCCATCGACCTGCCGCTTTACCAATCGCATGGCGTGGCCTCGGACGGCTTCATCGAACTGGCGGGGGCGGAAGCCGCCGAGGGCGTGCGCCTGCCCGGCACCGCCCTGCTGATCGCGGACCAACTGCCCGCGGACGATCCGCAGAAACCCGTCGTGGACGCCTACAAGGCCGCCTTCGAGGAAAAGACCGGCACGGCGGTCGGCACATTCGGCGGCTATGCCCATGACGCCTTCCTGATCCTGACTGACGCCATCACCCGCGCGGGCAGCGCCGAGCCGCAGGCCATCCGCGACGCCATCGAGCAAACCAGCGGCCTCGCCGGCACCACCGGCGTCTACACCATGTCGCCCGAAAACCACCTGGGCCTGGACCTGTCCGCCTTCCGGATGCTGGAAATCAAGGGCGGCGAATGGGCCGTGGTGGAATGATCCGCTGACCGCCGCGCCCCATCCGGGCGCGGCATCCCCTGCCAGAAAGGGTCATCATGCCGGAACTGCTGCAATTCCTTTTCTCGGGCGTGACGGTGGGCGCGGTCTATGCGCTTGTCGCGCTTGGCTTCACGATCATCTACAACGCATCCGACGTGGTGAACTTCGCCCAGGGCGAATTCGTCATGCTGGGAGGCATGCTGACCTTTGTCTGCCACGCGGCGGGCCTGCCCCTGCCGCTGGCCGCGCTGATCGCCATCGCCGCCACCTCGGCCATCGGCGTCTTGATGAACAAGCTGGCGATCGAGCCCGCGCGCGGCGCGCCGGTCGTGTCGCTGATCATCATCACCATCGGCGCGTCCATCTTCATCCGGGGCGGGGCGCAGCTTCTGTTCGGCAAGCAGATCCACAGCTTTCCGGCGTTCTCGGGCGACACGCCCCTGCGTATCGGGGGCGCCACGATCCTGCCGCAAAGCCTGTGGGTGATCGGCGGCGCGGTGGTGGTGTTCATCGGGCTGTGGCTGTTCTTCACCCGCACCCTGACGGGCCGCGCGGTGCTGGCGACATCCAACAACCGGCTGGCCGCGCAACTGGTCGGCATCAACACCAATTTCGTGATGACGCTGTCCTTTGCGCTGTCGGCGGGCATCGGCGCGCTTGCGGGCGTGCTGGTGACGCCGATCACGCTGACCTCTTATGACGTGGGGCTGGCGCTGGCGCTCAAGGGCTTTGCCGCCGCCATGCTGGGCGGGATGGGCAACCCCAAGGGCGCGCTTGCGGGCGGCATCATGCTGGGCCTGCTGGAGTCGCTGACGGCGGGCTATCTGTCCTCGCAATACAAGGACGCGGCGGCCTTCGTGGTGATCCTGCTGGTGCTGTTCTTCATGCCGCAGGGCCTGTTCGGCCAGAAGTCGGTGGATCGGGTGTGACCATGAGACTGTCTGCCAAATCCGCGACCCTGCTGGTTCTGATCGCCCTTGTCGCGCTGTCGCCCATCCTGTTTCCCTCGGGCTATTACTACCGGGTCGGCGCACTGATCTTCGTCAACGCCATCGCCGTCACCGGCATCGTGATCCTGACCGGATACGCGGGGCAGATCAGCTTGGGCCATGCGGGCTTTGCCGGGATCGGCGCCTATGCCTGCGCCTTGGCGCCCGTGCATCTTGGGCTGCATCCGTCGCTGGCGCTGGTCCTGGGCGCGGCGATCTCGGGCGTCATCGCCTTCCTGGTGGGCCGCCCGATCCTGCGGTTGAAGGGATACTACCTGGGCGTCGCCACGCTGGGCCTTGGCATCCTGGTGTCGATGGTGCTGAACAACGAACGCCAGCTGACCGGAGGCCCGGACGGGATGGAGGTGCCGGACCTGGGCCTGCGCGGGCTGCTGAAGGACGCGGGCCTGGACCTGACCAACGGCCAGTTCTGGTATTTCTTCTGCGGCCTGGCCCTGATCCTCGGGGCCTGGCTGGCGCTGAACCTGTATAACAGCCCCACCGGCCGCGCGCTCCGCGCCCTGCACGGATCCGAGGTCGCGGCCCGCACCGTGGGCATCGACGTGGCGCAGTTGAAGCTGCGGGCCTTTGTCATCTCGGCGGTCTATGCGTCCGTGTCCGGCTCGCTTCTGGCGCTGCAGAACAAGTTCATCACGCCGGACGTCGCGGGCTTCATGCACTCGATCGAGATGGTGACCATGGCCGTCCTGGGCGGCGTAGGCTCCATCCTGGGCGCGATCTTCGGGGCCGCCGTGCTGACGTTGCTGCCCCAGGTGCTGACGGTCTTTGCCGAATACGAACAGCTGGTGCTGGGCCTGGTGATGATGCTGGTGATGATCTTCCTGCCGCAAGGATTGCTGCCGTCGATCCTGCGCAAGGTCCGGGGGAAAGGCGAATGACCGCGCTTCTGTCAGTCGAGGGACTGGGCATCAGCTTCGGCGGCCTCAAGGCCGTGAACGATGTCAGCTTCACCGTCCGGCCCGGAGAGATCGTGTCGGTGATCGGGCCGAACGGCGCGGGCAAGACCACGCTGTTCAACATGATCTCGGGCGTCTACCAGCCTGGCAGCGGGCGCGTCGTGCTGGGGGGTGAAAACGTCACCGGCATGGCCCCGCATCTGCTGGCCCGGCGCGGCATGTCGCGGACCTTCCAGAACCTGCAGATCTTCCAATCCATGACCGTGCTGGAAAACGCCATCTCGGGCTATCACCTGAAGGAACGCGGGCCGGTGCTGGCGGACCTGTTCGGCCTGCCGTCCTCGCGCCGCCGCGCGGCCGAGGCGCAGGCCGGAGCGCGCGAGTTGCTGGCCCGCGTCGGCCTCGACCGCGCGGCGGAGCGAGAGGCCGGGAACCTGTCCTATGGCGCGTTGAAGCGGCTGGAGATCGCCCGGGCCCTGGCGCTGTCGCCGAAAATCCTGCTGCTGGACGAACCCGCCGCTGGCTGCAACGCCGTCGAGACCGAGGAGATCGACCACCTGATCGCCGAGGTCGCGAAGTCGGGCGTGGCGATCCTGCTGGTCGAACACGACATGAAGATGGTCATGCGCATTTCCAACCACATCGTCGTGCTGGACCATGGCGAGAAGATCGCCGAGGGCGATCCTGCCACGGTCAGCCGCAATCCGGCGGTGATCGCCGCCTACCTTGGCACTGATGCAGGAACGGAGGCCGCCCATGCTGACGGTTGAAGGGCTGCGGTCGCGCTATGGCCGGATCGAGGTCCTGCACGGGATCGACCTGACCGTGGACTCGGGCGAGATCGTCACGGTGGTCGGCGCCAATGGCGCGGGCAAGACGACGCTGCTGAAATGCCTGTCGGGCACGCAGCCGGTATCGGGCGGCACCATCACCTTCCGGGGCGAGACGCTGACGGGCGTTCCCGCGCATCGCCGCCCGGCACGCGGTCTGACGCAATCGCCCGAGGGGCGCCAGATCTTCACCAACCTGACGGTCGAGGAAAACCTGCGCCTCGGCGCGTACCTCTTCACCGACGACCGCGTGGAAAAGGACATGGAGGACGCCTTCCGGATGTTCCCGATCCTGCGCGAGAAACGCAACCTGCCGGCGGGCGGGCTGTCGGGCGGGCAGCAGCAGATGCTGGCCATGGCCCGCGCGCTGATGGGGCGTCCGTCCTGCCTGCTGCTGGACGAGCCGTCCATGGGCCTTGCACCGATCATCGTGCAGCAGATCTTCGACGTGGTCAGCGGGCTCAAGGCGCTTGGCGTCACCGTGCTGCTGGTCGAACAGAACGCCTTCGGCGCGCTGAAGATCGCGGACCGGGGCTATGTCATGGAAACCGGCCGCATCACCATGTCAGGCGCGGCGGATGAGCTGATCGCCGACCCCCGCATCCGCGAAGCCTATCTGGGGATCTAGCATGTCCGTTGTCAGCATCGACCATCAGGGCGACATCGCCATCGTCACCGTGGACAACCCACCCGTCAACGCGCTGTCGAAGGCGCTGCGGCAGGGGCTGTGGGATGCCGTCGAGACGCTGGACGCCGACCCTTCTGTTCGCGCCGCCGTGCTGATCTGCGCGGGCCGGACCTTCATCGCCGGGGCCGACGTGACCGAGTTCGGCAAGCCCCCGCAGGAACCCCACCTGCCCGACCTGGTGGACCGGATCGAAGGCGCGGAAAAACCATGGATCGCCGCCATCCACGGCTCGGCCCTGGGAGGTGGTTTCGAGGTTGCCATGGGCTGCCGCTTCCGGGTGGCGCTGGACAGCGCCTCGGTCGGCCTGCCCGAGGTGTCCTTGGGCATCGTGCCCGGCGCATCCGGCACCGTGCGGACGCCGCGCCTGGCGGGGGTCGAGGCCGCCGTCGACCTGGTCACCTCGGGCAAGCCCGTGCGGGCCGCGAAGGCGCTGTCCCTCGGCCTGATCGACGCGGTTTTCGCGGGCGACCTGCAAGCCAGCGCGGTGGCCTTTGCCCGTGACGCGCTGACCCGCGACCTGCCGCCGCCGGTATCGGAGCGTCCCGTTACCGCCCCGGACGACGCCTTCTGGGACGACCGCCGCAAAACCGTCGCCAAGGCCGCCAAGGGTGCCGACGCACCGCTGCGCGCGCTCGACTGCCTGCGCAAGGCGGCCGAAGCGCCCTTTGCCGAAGCCATGGCCCATGAGCGCCAGACCTTTCTGGAGCTGCGCGGATCGGACCAGGCGGCGGCCCTGCGCCACGTGTTCTTTGCCGAACGCGCCGCGCCGCGTCCCCCCCATTTGCGCGACGTGGACCCCCTGCCCCTGCGCCGCGTGGGCGTGATCGGCGGCGGCACCATGGGCGCGGGCATCGCGGCCGCCCTGCGCGACGCCGGTCTGCCGGTGGTGCTGGTCGAACGCGACAGCGAGGCCCTGGCGCGCGGCACGGCCAACCTGCGCGCGATCTTCGAGGGCGCCGTGAAGCGCGGCAAGCTGTCCGACGCGCAGGCCGAAGCCCGCATGGCGGGCGTCACGGCCACCACCGATTACGCCGCCCTTGCCGATGCCGATCTGGTCATCGAGGCCGTGTTCGAGGAGATCGCCGTCAAGCGCGCCGTCTTCGACCAGCTTGCCACCGCCTGCCGCCTGGATGCGGTGCTGGCCACGAACACCTCCTACCTCGACCCCCGGCTGATCGCCGACGGGCTGCCCAATCCCGACCGCTTCCTCGGCCTGCACTTCTTCAGCCCCGCCAACGTGATGCGCCTGCTGGAGATCGTGCCGGTCCCCCAAACCTCGGACCGGACGCTGGCCACGGGCTTTGCGCTGGCCCGCGCGCTGAACAAGATCCCGGTGCAATCGGGCATTTGCGAAGGCTTCATCGGCAACCGCATCCTCAAGCGCTATCGCGCCGGGGCCGAGGCCCTGGTCCGCCAGGGCGTCCCGATTGCCGAGATCGACGCGGCGATGCGTGCCTATGGCCTTGCCATGGGCCCGTTCGAGGCACAGGACCTGGGCGGGCTCGACATCGCCTTCCTGCAGCGCGAAGGCGCGCGGGCCTTGGGCCAGGACGTGCCGGAAACGCTGGGCGACATCCTGGTCCGCGCGGGCCGCAAGGGGCAGAAGACCGGCGGCGGCTGGTATGACTACACCCCGGGCGACCGCAGGCCGCAGCCCTCGCCCATGGTCGCCGCGTTGCTGGCGGGCCGGATCGCCGGGACCGCCGCAATGGACCGCGATGCCATCGCCCGCCACCTGGTCGGCGAAATGGCCGCCGAAGGGCAGGCCATCCTGGACGAAGGGATCGCGGCCCGGGCATCGGACATCGACCTTGTGGAAATCCACGGCTATGGCTTCCCGCGCTGGCGCGGTGGGCCGATGTTCGCAAGCGCGGCCGGGACCCGGACGGTCTAGCACGGGGCTGCCTCGGCCAGTGACAGCACAGCCGGCGGCAGCCGGATCGGGTTGACGCGCGGCTGCGACCTCTTCTAGGGTCTTGCCACGGGGCCTGCGACTGACCCTTGAGGCGCCAGCCGAAGATCGCGTTCCACATCCCCTTGCAACAGGAGGAACGCTCTTGCCTGCACCCGATCCCATGTCACCCGACAGGCTGGCCCTCTCGCCTGGCCTGTCGCGGATCCATTCCGACGGCCTGGAACAGCCCGAGGCCGGGATGCCGGTCCATGACGCCTTCCGGCGTCGGGCGCGCGATGCGTCGGACAAAGCCCGCTACCGGCCCACCAACAAGCCGAAGACCCCATGATGCAGCATCAGCCCCTTTCGAGCCGCCCGTATCCGACCCTGGCGCAGGCCACGCGCATCTGGGCGCGCATCGGGCTGCTGAGCTTTGGCGGACCTGCGGGCCAGATCGCGCTGATGCACCGCATCCTGGTCGAGGAACAGAAATGGCTGGGTGAGCAGCGTTTCCTGCACGCGCTGAACTTCTGCATGCTGCTGCCCGGACCCGAGGCGATGCAACTGGCCGTCTATATCGGCTGGCTGATGCACCGGACCCTGGGCGGCATCATCGCGGGGCTGCTGTTCGTGTTGCCGGGACTGGTGTCGATCATGGCGCTGAGCTGGATCTATGCCATCTGGGGCGATACCGGCCCGATGGCGGCGCTGTTCTTCGGGTTGAAGGCCGCCGTGCTGGCCATCGTGGTGCAGGCGGTGATCCGCATCGGGTCGCGCGCGCTGAGGAACGGCGCTATGATCGGCATCGCGGCGGCGTCGTTTGTGGCGATCTTCGCCTTTGGCGTGCCCTTTCCCGTCATCATCCTGGTGGCGGGGCTGATCGGCTTCTGGGGTGCGCGGGCGGGGCTTCCGGCCTTCCGGGACGGGGGCGGCCATGGCAAGGCGGGCGGCGTGGCCGTGGCCGATGCCGACACCCTGCTGGGCGAGGAAGCTCCCGACCACACGCAGGTCAGCGTGGCCTGGGCTTCGCGCATATCCGTGGTGTTCCTGGCGCTGTGGCTGGTGCCGGTGGCCGCGCTGGCCCTGCTGGCGGGTCCGGCCAACGTGTTCTCGCAGATCGCCGCCTTCTTCAGCGTCATGGCCGTGGTGACATTCGGCGGCGCCTATGCGGTCCTGGCCTATGTCGCCCAACAGGCGGTCGAGACCTATGGCTGGCTGGCCCCCGGAGAGATGCTGGACGGCCTGGGCATGGCCGAGACGACCCCCGGGCCGCTGATCATGGTCACGCAATTCGTGGGCTTCATGGGCGCGTTCCGCGAGGCGGGCGGGATGCCCCCGTTGCTGGCGGGCACCCTGGGCGGGCTGCTGACGACCTGGGTGACCTTCGTGCCCTGCTTCCTGTGGATCTTCCTCGGCGCGCCCTTCATCGAGCGGCTGCGCGACAACCGCGTCCTGACGGCGGCGCTGACGGCGATCACGGCGGCGGTGGTGGGGGTGATCCTGAACCTTGCCGTCTGGTTCGGGCTGCATGTGCTGTTCGGCCAGTTGCGCCCCCTGACGGCCTGGGGGCTGGATCTGGACCTGCCGGTCTGGCGCACGCTGGACGTGGCGGCCGCGATCCTGGTGGTCGCGGCCGCAGTCGCCGTGTTCCGCTTCCGGCTGGGCGCGGTCACGGTGCTGGCGGGCTGCGCCCTGGCCGGGCTGGCCCTGCGCCTGACCGGGATCGCCTGAACGGGCGGCGGGGCCAATCCCTCAGTTCGTGAAGGCGTCGATCAGGTTGAGCACGGCCAGCACCTTTCGCGTGCTGCTGTCCACGCGATAGACGCGGTCATTGTCGCGGTAATAATCCCACCCGCGCCGCGTCTCGAGGTCATAGCGCCGTGGTTCCCGGATCACCACGTAATCGCCAACACGCAGCACATCGCCGACCCGGTTGCCGTAATGGACCGGCTGCTTGCGCGCTTGGCCGGGCGGGACGCAGGGCGGGTTCTTCTTGGCAAGGCCCGGCGGGCAATCCGCCACATAGCCGGCGCGGGCGGCCCGGCGGTCGTGGTCCCGCCGTTCCTTGTGGGCCTGGCCCTTTGGGCCATGGCCGTTGCCCCGGCCGGGTTCGGCAAAAGCCGGGACGGTGATTGCCAGGCTGGCGATGGCCGTGGCGAAAATGAACTGTTCGATGCGCGACATCGTGATCTCCAAGGTAAGATGCTGCAGTTAAACGCTATTAATTACCGCTTCGCACATCACATTGTTCCGATCCGGCAAAATGGCGCGCATGGGGACCAGGTCGCAGCCTGGCCCCGCGTCACCGTTCTGCGCCGGGGCCCTGCAGGCCGGGCGGCGGCATGGCCGGTGCGTCGGGATCGCGGCCATGCTTGCGGTCCAGCAGGCGCATGATGGGCGTCACGGTCAGCCCGTGCATCAGGACCGAGATCGCGACCACCAGGCCGACGATGGCCCAAAGGCGCTCGGCTGTTCCGCCGACTTCCATGTGGTTGAGCCCATAGGCCAGATAGTAGAACGAGCCCACGCCCCGGATCCCGAAGAAGGCGATCGTCAGCTTTTCGCTCCGGGCGGCCCGGAACCCCCAGAGGCCGATCAGCCCGGTCACCGGCCGGATGACCAGCAGGATGACCAGCGCGGCGGCGACATCGGGCCAGGACAGCCCCGCCAGCAAGCCCCCGGCCATCGCACCCCCGAACAGCAGAAGCAGCACCATCATCGCCACCCGCTCGACCTGTTCGGTGACATCGTGCATCTCGCGGTGGAAGTCGTGGCTGCGATGCGCATGGCGGAAGGCCAGCGCCGTGACGAAGACCGACAGGAAACCATAGGAGTGGATGATCTCGGTCAGCCCATAGGACACGAAGGTCGCGGCCAGCGCGATCATGCCGTCTCCGGTCTGGGCAAGCTTCGTCTCGGCCGGGATCCGGAAGGTGGCCCAGCCAAAGGCGCGGCCGATCAGATAGCCGCCAACGACGCCCGCACCGATTTCCCACAGCACGTTGTAGGTCAGCCACTTCATGGCCCAGGGCTCTCCGGTGCTGGCCGCCAAGGCTAGGGCGATGGCCAGGTGCACAAAGGGAAAGGCGGCGCCGTCGTTCAAACCCGCTTCCGAGGTCAGGCCGAAGCGCACCTCGTCCTCCTCTCCGGTCTTGGGCGGGCCGACCTGCACGTCCGAGGCCAGGACCGGATCGGTCGGTGCCAGTGCCGCCCCCAGAAGCAGCGCCACGGGCCAGGGCAGCCCGACCAGCATCCCGAACAGAAGGGTGATGGCGCCGATGGAAAGCGGCATTGTCACAAGGATCAGCCGCCAGGTTACCTGCCATCGGTGCAGGCCGAAGACCCGGTCCAGCTTCAGCCCCGCCCCCATCAGCGCGATGATCACCACGAATTCGGTGAAGCGCTCGGCGATCTCGGGATAGTTCAGGGGCGAGGGGTTCAGGCTGACCTGCGGCAGCGAGAACAGGGCCGTTCCCAATGCGATGCAGACAATAGGCAGCGACAAGGGCAACTGCCGCAGCGCCAGCGGCAGCCAGGCCACCAGGGCGATCAGGAAACCGGCGCCCGTCAGGACAAGGATGTAGGGATCGGGTTGAAGCAGCTCTGCCATGACCGACAACGCGGCAGGCCGGGTTTTGCTCCCGGGGGCGTCAGACCACGGCGCCGATCTGCCAGGGCACGAATTCGTGGTCGCCCAGTCCCAGATCCTCGGACCGGGTCGCCCGCCCCGAAGCGGTCGCCAGGATCAGATCGACGATCTCGCGCGCCTTGGCCTCCAGCGACACGCCCCGCGACAGGATGTCGCCGCAGTTCAGGTCCATGTCGTCGGGCATGGCCGCGAAAAGCGCGTCGTTCGTGGCCAGCTTGATCGTCGGCGCGGGCTTGGACCCGAAGGCCGATCCGCGCCCGGTGGTGAAGACGATCAGCTGCGCGCCGCCCGCGATCTGGCCCGTGGCGGAAACCGGGTCGTAGCCGGGCGTATCCATGAAGTTCAGCCCCGGCGCGGTGATCGCTTCCGCATAATCAAGCACTGCGTTCAGCGGCGTGGCCCCCGCCTTGGCCACGGCGCCCAGGGATTTCTCCAGGATCGTGGTCAGCCCGCCCGCCTTGTTGCCGGGGCTTGGATTGTTGTCCAGGGATGCGCCGTTGCGGGCGGCGTAATCTTCCCACCAGCGGATGCGCTCCAGCAGCTTTTCGGCGATGTCGGGCGCGGCCGCGCGGTCCAGCAGCAGCCGTTCCGCGCCATAGATCTCGGGCGTCTCGGACAGCACGACCGAGGCGCCCTGCGCGGCCAGCATGTCGCAGGCAACCCCCAGCGCGGGATTGGCGGTGATGCCGGAAAAGCCGTCCGATCCGCCGCATTGCAACCCGATCTTCAGCGCGGCTGCGGGCGCGGGCGCGCGGCGGATGTCGTTGACCTGCGGCAGCATCGCGCGGACGCGGGCCTTGATCGCGTCGATGGTGGCACGGGTGCCGCCATTGTCCTGGATGGTCAACCCGTGGAAACGCGCGGCCTCGCCCAGTTCCTGCTTCATGCGGGCGATCTGCATCACCTCGCAGCCCAAGCCCACGAACAGCGCCGCGCCCACGTTCGGGTGGCCCGCATGGCCGGTCAGCACCCGCTGCAATGCGATCCAGCCCGGCCCGCTGTCGGCCATGCCGCAGCCGGTACCATGGGCGAATGCCACGACGCCATCGACATTCGGATAGGGGGCCAGCGCGCCCTCGATCCGCAACTCCTCGGCCGCGCGGCGGATCACGGTGGCCGAGCAGTTCACCGTCGCGACCAGGGCAATGAAGTTGCGCGTGCCGACCTGCCCCCCTGCCCGGTGATAGCCGTCGAAGACCAGCTCGGGGCCGCGATGACGCTCCAGCGCCGCCTGTGCCGCCTCCAGCCCCGCCCCGGGGCGATAGTCGCGGCCATGCTCGCCAAAGGCGCAGTTGTGGCTGTGGACATGGGCGCCCGCCGCGATGGCTTCGGTCGCATAGCCGATGGTCTGGCCGTATTTCACCACCGCCGCGCGGGGCGCAATGTCCACGCGCGCGATCTTGTGCCCCGCCGGGGCGATCCCCCGCTCGGTCAGGATCGCCACATTGTCGGCAGGGTTCAGGACCAAGGGCTCAGGCATCGACCGCGCCCTGGACGCTGGCCCTTGCGCCGTCGCGGACCAGCCTGGACAGCGCGTCCGTCAGGTCGGCGGCAAAGCCCGCGTCGTCGCGCAGCGCGGGCGGAAACACCTCGGCCAGGTGCAGGAAGCCCTGGGCCGTCCGCGCCGGATCGTCGCGCCAGAGGGCGGCAAGGCGGGGGGCCAGCGGGTCCTTGACCTCGATTGGCCGGCTCTTTTCGTCGCGGCCCGACACATAGCGCATCCAGGCCGCCACCGCGAGCGTCAGCCCCGGCACGGCACGGCCAGCCGCGCGGCTTTCGGCGATCGTGCCCAAGATGCGCTGCGGCAGCTTCTGGCTGCCGTCCATGGCGATCTGCCAGGTTCGGTGCCGGATCGCCGGGTTGGCGTAGCGCGCGGCCAAGGCCTCGGCATAGGCGCGCAAGTCCTCTCCGGGCGGTGGGATCAGCGCCGGAATGATCTCGTCCCGCCACAGGCTGCGCACGAAGTCCGCGAAGACCCGGTCGGCCATGGTGTCCGCAATGGTTTCGTGGCCCGCCAGATAGCCCAGATAGGCAAGGCTGGAATGGGTGCCGTTCAGCATCCGCAGCTTCATGTGCTCATAGGGCGTGACATCGGCGACCATCTGCACGCCGACCGTCTCAAGCGCCGGGCGGGGGCCGCAGAAGCTGTCCTCGATCACCCATTGGCGGAAGGGTTCGTGCATGACCGGGGCCTCGTCGCGGTATCCGGTCGCGGCCTCCAGCCGGTCGAGATCGGCGGCGGTGGTGGCAGGAACGATGCGGTCCACCATGGTCGAAGGGAAGGCGCCGTTCGCAAGGATCCAGTCTGCCAGCACCGGGTCGATCAGGCGGGCCAGTTCCAGAACCACGCCCCGCACCACCCGGCCATTTTCCGGCAGGTTGTCGCAGCACAGCACCGTGAAGGGCGGCAGCCCCGCCGCATGGCGGGCGGCCAGCGCGCGGACCAGGAAGCCCGGCGCGGAACGCGGCAGCGGATTCGCCAGATCATGCGCGATGTCGGGATGGTCGCGGTTCAGGCGACCCGTGGAGGGTTCATGGCAGTAGCCCTTTTCCGTCACCGTCAGGCTGACAATATGGGTTTCAGGCGCGGCCATGACGTCCAGCACCGCCTGAGGGTCTTCGGGCGCGACCAGCACGTCGCGCAGCACCGTCACCACCTGCGGCTTTTCGCCATCGGGGCCAAGCTCCAGCGCCGTATAGGCCCAGCCTTGCGGGCGCAGCTTGTCACGTGTGCCGGGCGATTGCAGGGATACGCCGGTGACGCCCCAACCGCCTGCCTCGGCCACATAGATCGCGCCATGCGCGCGGAAAAAGGCGCCCAGGCCCAGGTGGACGATGCCCCCCGCAGTCGTGGGTTCGCGGTAAAGCCTACCTTGCAAGCCAGCCTCCATCGACATTCAGCACCGCGCCGTTGATGTAATCGGACGCGGGTGCGGACAGGAACACGGCGGTCTGGCCGATATCCTCGGGGTGGCCCCAGCGCCCGGCGGGAATGCGGTCCAGGATCGCGCGATTGCGGTCGGGATCGGCGCGGAGCGCGGTGGTGTTGTTCGTCTCGATATAGCCGGGCGCGATGGCGTTGACGTTCAGCCCGCGCGCCGCCCATTCGTTGGCCATCAGCTTGGTCAGGCCCGCGACGCCGTGCTTGCTGGCGGTGTAGGACGGAACGCGGATGCCCCCCTGGAAGGACAGAAGGCTGGCGATGTTGACGATCTTGCCCCGCCCGCGCGGCAATGCCGCCTTGGCGAAGGCCTGGCAGGTGAAGAACAGCGCCTTGAGGTTCGTGTCCATCACCTCGTCCCAATCGGCCTCGGTGAAGTCCACCGCATCGGCGCGGCGGATGATGCCCGCGTTGTTGACCAGGATGTCGATCCGTTCGGATGCGAAGACATCGCGCGCGGCCATCGGGTCGCTGAAGTCCAGCCGCAGCCCCCTGCCCGCCTTGTCAGAAACTTGGCCCATCAGCGCCAGCGTCTCGTCGCAGTCGCGGCGGCCTGCCGCGATGACTTCGGCCCCGGCCTGCGCCATGGCAACCGCAATCGCCTGGCCGATGCCGGTATTGGCGCCGGTGACAAGCGCTACCTGGCCCTCCAGGGAAAACGCGCTCACCGCAGGTCCCCGGGCTGGATGAAGTCCATGTCGGTGTAATCCACATTGTCCCCGGCCATCGCCCAGATGAAGGTATAGCCGCCGATCCCCGCGCCCGAATGGATCGACCACGACGGAGAGATTACCGCCTGTTCGTTGGCGACGAACAGGTGCCGGGTTTCCTGCGGCTCACCCATCAGGTGCAGGACGCGCGCCTCAGGCGCCATGCCGTGATAAAGGTAGGCCTCCATCCGCCGGTCATGGACATGGGACGGAATGGTGTTCCAGACCGATCCGTCCTCCAGCGTAGTATAGCCCAGCACAAGCTGGCAGCTTTCCATCACCAGCGGGTGGATGAACTGCCGGATGGTGCGCTTGTTCGATGTCTCCACCGCGCCGGTCTTCATCTCCTTTGCGTCTTCGACAGTGATCAGCCGGCAAGGCAGTTCCCGATGCGCGGGGCAGGACGTGATGTAGAACCGGCCCATGCCGCTGAACGTCACCGCGCCCGATCCCATGCCCAGGTAAAGCACGTCGCCCTTCTTCATCTGCCAGGTCTGGCCCGCCGCCGTGACGGATCCGGCATCGCCGATATTGACGATGCCCATCTCGCGCCGTTCCATGAAGGTCGCGGTCCTGGTTTCCTCGATCTTGTCCAGCCTCAGGTCAGACCCGTTCGGCACCGCGCCACCCACCACGAAGCGGTCGTAATGGGTATAGACCAGCCGGATCTCGGCATCGGCGAACAGGCCCTCGGTCAGGAAGTTCCGGCGCAGTTCCTCGGTGTCCATGCGTTTCGCATGATCGGGATGGATCGCGTGGCGTGTTTCGACATGGATGGTCATGCATTGGCCTTTCACAGGAAATCGTCGCGGCGGGGGGTGAAGCTGTCGATCAGTTCCCCCCCTTCAAGGCAGGTGCAGCCGTGTTCTGCACCGGACGGAATGACGAAGGCATCGCCCGGACCGACATCGAAATCGTGGCCGTCCACGGTGAAGCGGTAGCGGCCCGACTGCACATAGGTCGATTGCACATGGGGGTGGCTGTGCAGCGCGCCCCGGTCGCCCGCCCGGAAGGCGAAGCGGACGACCATCAGTTCGGGGCTATGGGCAAGCACGGTGCGGTCGGGACCCTTCACTTGAACACCCCCGGCAGCCACAGGGACAGGGCCGGAACATAGGTGACCAGCAGCAGCACGATCAGACCCGCGGCGTAGAAGGGCCAGACGCTGCGCATCGCCTCCCAGATCGAGATGCGGGCCACGGCGGCGGCGACGAACTGGACTGGCCCCAGCGGCGGGGTGTTCAGCCCGATCCCCAGGTTCAGGATCATGATGACCCCGAAATGGACCGGATCGACGCCGAAGGCCGCGACGACCGGCAGGAAGATCGGCGTGGTGATGATGATCAGGGGCGACATGTCCATGAACGTGCCCAGCACCAGCAGCACGATGTTGATCATCAGAAGGATCACCAGCGGGTTGTCGGACACCGACTGCATCCAGTTGAGCGAGATCTGCGCCACGTGCAGATAGGCCATCAGCCAGCCGAAGGCGCCCGCCATGCCGATGATCAGCAGGACCATCGCGGTGGTGCGCACCGCCTGCTGCGTGGCGTGGACAAAGTCCATCCAGGACATGCTGCGATAGACAACCGCCGTGACCAGAAACGCATAAAGCACCGCGATGCAGGAGCTTTCGGTGGCGGTGAAGACCCCGGACCGGACGCCGCCGAAGATGATCGCGATCAGCAGCATCCCAGGGATGGATTGCAGCAGGAAGTATCCCACGCGGGCGAAGCCGGGAAAGGGCTCGGTCGGATAGCCGCGCTTGCGGGCGACGACATAGGCCGTGACCGACAGCGCGCCCGCCAGCAGCAGGCCGGGGATGATGCCAGCCGTGAACAGGTCGGCGATGGAGATGCGCCCGCCGCCCGAGATCGAATAGATGATCATGTTGTGGCTGGGCGGCAGAAGCAGCGCGATCAGCGCCGCCATCGAGGTCACGTTGACGGCATAGTCAGCGCCGTAACCGCGTTCCTTCATTTGCGGGATCATGATGCCGCCCACGGCCGCGGCCTCGGCCACGGCGGACCCGGAAATGCCGCCGAACAGGGTGGACGCGGCGATGTTGACCTGGCCCAGCCCGCCCCGGACATGGCCGATCAGCGACCCGGCGAAGGCCACGATGCGCGCCGCGATTCCGCCGCGCACCATCAGGTCGCCCGCGAAGATGAAGAAGGGGATGGCCATAAGCGTGAAGACCGAAATCCCCGCCGACAGGCGCTGGAAGACCACCAGCGGCGGCAGGCCCAGATAGCCGACGGTCGCCAGGCTGGAGATGCCCAGGCAGAAGGCAATCGGCGTGCCGATCAGCATGAGCGCGGTAAAGACGCCGAAAAGGATCAGATATTCCATGTCAGGCCTCGGTCATGAGGATGTCTTCGGCGTCGGGTTCGGCTTCGACCTTGCGGCCCGACAGGCGGTTCAGCAGGTGTTCCAGCACGAACAGCGTCATCAGCACGCCCCCCGCGAACAGCGGCATATAGGCGAAGCCGCCCGGCAGCCGGATCACCGGCAGGGTCGAATCCCAAGTCTTCGCCATCAGCTGCCAGCCATAGACCGACATGCCGATGCTGAAGGCCAGCACCGCGAAGTCGGACAGCGCCCTCAGCCATGTCCCGGCGCTCTCGGGCAGGAAGAACAGCAGCACGTCAAAGCCCATGTGGAAGCTTTCATGGACGCCCACCGCGGAGCCCAGGAAGATGAACCAGCTCATCAGCAGGATCGCCACGGGCTCCACCCACAACAGGCTGTCGTTCAGGACATAGCGGAAGAAGACCTGCGCGAAGACGATGATCGTCATCGCCACAAGCCCGGTGCCCGCCAGCCAGAGACTGATCCGGCAAAGCCAGGAATTGAGACGTGATAACGCGGCGATGCTGCCTTGCATGGCGTCACCTTTCGATTGCATGAAGCGAAGGCCCGCGGCGGCTGCGCCGCGGGCCGTGCGGTCACTTGGTTTCCTGGATGCGCTTGACCAGATCCTGCGCCTCGGGCGTGGTCACGTATTTTTCATAGACCGGGGCCATCGCCTCTATGAAGGCGGTCTTGTCCACCTCCTTGATGACCTCGGCGCCGGCAGCGATGACCTTCTCCTCGCTGGCCTTTTCCTGCTCGGCCCAGAGCTTGCGCTGCAGCGTGGCCGAGTTCTTCGCGGCCGTGCGCATGATCTCCTGGTCCTCGGGGGACAGCTTCTCCCAGGTGGTCTTGGACACGGCGACCAGTTCCGGGACCATCAGGTGCTGGTCCAGCGTGAAGTATTTCGCCACCTCGGCATGGCCCGAGCTGTCATAGGAGGGGAAGTTGTTCTCCGCCCCGTCGATCACGCCCGTCTGGATGGACGAATAAACCTCGCCATAGGGCATCGGCGTGGCGTTGGCGCCAAGCGCCGACATCATGTCCACGAAGACGTCGTTCTGCATGACGCGGAACTTCATGCCCTTCAGGTCTTCCACCGTCTTGATCGGCTTTTGCGAGTTGTAGAAGTTGCGTGCCCCCCCGTCGTAATAGGCCAGGGCGATCAGGTCCTTTTCGGCGAAATCCTCGGCGATCTCCTCGCCGATGGGGCCGTCCAGGACCGCGTGCTGGTGTTCGGGCGAGGTGAACAGATAGGGCAGCGACAGGGTCTGCGTGACCGGCACGATGTCGTTGAACGACCCGAAGGACGCGCGCACCATGTCGATGACGCCGAACTGGGTCTGCTCGATCGTGTCCTTTTCCTCGCCCAACTGGGAGGACGGGAAAACCTCGATGCAGATGCGGCCTTCGGTCTTTTCCTTGACCTCGGCGGCCATCGCCTTGACGCCCTCGACGGTCGGATAGCCGTCGGGATGGGTGTCGGACGACCGCAGGGTGATCTCGCATTCCGCAGCCGCGGCGCCTGTGACGACGGCGGCCGACAGCAGCAATCCGGCGAAAGTGGTGGTGACGAACTTCATGGTATCCTCCCGTTGGTGAAGCTCAGAGTTTGTAGGCCTTCTTGGCGAGGCCGTATGTCAAGTCATGCGCAAGTTCGGGCGCTTCCTCCTCGTGAAGGCGTCCGGTTGCGACCAGGGTGGCAAGGAAGGCGCAATCCACGCGGCGCGCGACATCGTGGCGCGCGGGGATCGAGCAGAAGGCGCGGGTATCGTCGTTGAAGCCGACGGTGTTGTAGAAGCCCGCGGTTTCCGTCGCCATCTCGCGGAAGCGGCGCATCCCCTCGGGGCTGTCGTGGAACCACCAGGGCGGCCCAAGCCGCAGGCAGGGATAGGCCCCGGCCAAGGGCGCCAGCTCGCGCGAATAGCTGGTCTCGTCCAGCGTGAACAGGATCACCGTCAGTTCCGGCCGCATCCCCACGGCGTTCAGCAGCGGGCGCAGGGCCGCGACGTAATCCGTGCAGCCGGGGATGTCGAAGCCCTTGTCGCGGCCGTGCATGGCCATCACCGGGTCCGAATGGTTGCGCCGCGAACCGGGATGGATCTGCATGACAAGGCCGTCATCCAGGCTCATCCGCGCCATCTCGGTCAGCATCTGGCCGCGGAAGGCATCGGCTTCGTCCGGGCTGCACTGGCCGCGCAGGGCCTTCTGGAACAGCGCGGCAGCCTCGGCCTGGGGCAGGTCCTCGGTCCGGGCCGTGGCATGGCCATGGTCGCTGGAAGTCGCGCCGAAGTCCTTGAAATACGCCCGCCGCGCCCGATGGGCGTCCAGATAGCCGCCCCATGTCGCGGTGTCGAAACCCGTCTGCTGGCCCATCAGCGCGACATTGTCGGCAAAGCCCGCCATTTCGGGATCCACCACGCCGTCGGGGCGATAGGCGGTGACGACGCGGCCATCCCACCCCGAGTCGCGGATCATCCGGTGCCAGCGCAGGTCGTCGGTCGCGGCCTCGGTGGTGGCGATGACCTCGATGTTGAAGCGCTTGAACAGCGCGCGAGGCCGGAATTCGGGGCGCGACAGGCAGTCGGCGATGTGGTCGTAATACCAGTCCGCCGTTTCCGCCGTCAGGCGGCGGTCGATGCCGAAGACATGCTGGAAGCTGTGGTCCAGCCACATCCGCGACGGCGTGCCGCGCAGCAGGTGATAGTGCCGCGCGAACAGGTGCCAGATCCTGCGCCCGTCGGTTTCGGTCGGGCCGCCATCGACGCGCGGCACGCCCAGTTCGGTCAGCGCCACCCCCTGCGAGGCCAGCATCCGGAAGACGTAATGGTCGGGCGTCACGAACAGCTGCGCGGGGTCGGGGAAGGGCTGATCCTCGGCGAACCAACGGGGGTCGGTATGGCCATGAGGGCTGACGATCGGCAGGTCGCGAATCCGGGCATAAAGGTCGCGCGCCAGATCACGGGCGCGCCCTTCCAGTGGATACAGACGATCGTCGTCCAGAAGCGGCATCTGCAAGTCTCCTCCCGAATCGCCTTGCGGGCCTTCTAGTCATCTAATATGCTAGTCTGGCAAAAGCGTCAACGTGGTGGTTCCGACATGCCGACAGAAGCCGCAGCAGCCCTGCCCGTTCTGGATGATCTGCGCCCGCGCACGGTGACCGACCAGATTTATGACGCGCTGTATGAACGGGTCATCAACCTCAGCCTGCCCCCCGGCGCCAAGCTGTCCGAGGCCGAGGTCGCGGCCCAGATGGGCGTGTCCCGCCAGCCGGTGCGCGACGCCTTCTATCGGCTGTCGCAGCTGGGCTTCATCCTGATCCGGCCGCAGCGGGCAACGGTCGTCACCCTCATTTCCGAGGAAGCGATCCGGCAGGCCTTCTTCATCCGCCTCGCGCTGGAGATCGCCTGCATTCGCGAGGCCGTCCACAAGCTGACCCCTGGGCATCACGACGCGCTGGCTGGCCTGATCGCGCGGCAGCAGGCCGCAATCGAGGCCGATGACCGCGGCGGCTTCCACGCGCTGGACGACCAGTTCCACCACGACATCTGCGCCTATTCCGGGCTGGAATTCGTCTGGACGCTGGTCAAGGACAACAAGGGCCACATGGACCGTGCGCGTTGGCTGTCGCTGTCCTACAACGCGCGCAACGCCATGGAGGAGCACAAGGTGATCCTCTCGGCGCTGCGCGAGCGGGACGAGGACAAGGCCGTGGCGGCCATCGGGCTGCACCTGTCACGCATCAACGAAACGCTGGAACGGCTGCGCGCCGAACAGCCCGACATGCTGGGCCATTAACCCGGCAACCAAGGACCGACATCGTTCGGGGGAGGAATGAATGCGACACACCTGGCGGTGGTTCGGCCCGCAGGACCGGGTCTCGATCGACGACATGCTTCAGGCGGGGGTTCAGGGCGTGGTCACCGCCCTGCACCACGTGCCCACCGGCGCCGTCTGGACGCCCGAGGAAATCACCGGGCGCCAGCGCCAACTGGCGGCGATGACGGATGGCGCGCCATCGGGCCTGGCATGGGAGGTCGTCGAAAGCCTGCCCGTCAGCGAGGCGATCAAGACCCAGACCGGCGACTGGCGGGATCATGTGGCGAGCTGGATCGCCTCGATGCGCAACCTGCACGCGGCGGGGATCCGGGTGATCTGCTACAACTTCATGCCGGTGCTGGACTGGACGCGCACGGATCTGGCCTGGCGGCGCCCCAACGGCGCGCGCTGCATGCGCTTCGACTATACCGACTTCGCCGCCTTCGACATCCATATCCTGCAACGCCCCGGTGCCGAGGAGGATTTCCCCGAAGCCGTCCGCGACGAGGCCGCCCGCCGCTTTGCCGCCATGGATGACCCCACGCGCCAGGCCCTGGCCGGGAATGTCGTCTTCGGCCTGCCGGGTGCCGCGGAGCATTTCACCCTGCCCGACGTGCGGGCGCTGCTGGACAGCTATCGCCCGGTGACGGACGCGGTGCTGCGCGGGCATTTCCACGACTTCCTGGAACAGGTGGCGCCTGTCGCGCAGGACCTGGGGATGCGCCTGTGCTGTCATCCCGACGACCCGCCCTTCCCGCTGCTGGGCCTGCCCCGCATCATGTCCACCGAGGCCGACTATGCCGAACGCATGGCCGCCGTGGACCTGCCCGCCAACGGGATCACGCTCTGCTCGGGGTCGCTGGGCGCGCGGCCCGACAACGACCTGCCCGGCATGATGGACCGATTGGGCGAGCGCGTGCATTTCCTGCACCTGCGCAATGTCCGGCGCGACACCGACGCCATTGCCGGTTCCTTCTTCGAGGACGAGCATCTGGCCGGCCAGACCGACATGGTGGCCCTGATCGCCGCCATCCTGCGCGAGGAAAACCGCCGCCGCGCCGCGGGGCGAGAGGACTGGACCATCCCCATGCGCCCCGATCACGGCCAGGACATCCTGGACGACATCGGGCGCGGCGGCCAGCCGGGCTATCCGGCGATCGGCCGGCTGAAGGGTCTGGCCGAGTTGCGCGGCGTCGAGACCGCGTTGTCCCATTCCGCCATGCAGGGGGTCCGGTCGTGACAGCGCCCCTGATCCTGTCCATCGGCGAGGCGATGGTGGAACTGTCCCAGGCGGGCGGCGATCTGTGGTCGCTGGGCATCGCGGGCGACACGCTGAACACGGCCTGGTATCTGCGCCGCTGCCTGGGCCCGGACTGGCGCGTGGGCTATTTCAGCCGCGTCGGCACCGGCGAGTTCTCGCAGAAGATGCTGCGCTTCCTGGATGCCGAGGGGATCGAGGCCGGCCATGTATCGCAGGACCCGGAGCGCGAGATCGGGCTTTACGCGATCTCGCTGAAGGATGGCGAGCGGAGCTTTTCCTATTGGCGCGGGCAGTCCGCCGCCCGGGGGCTGGCCGACGATCCGCAGCGCCTTGCCCAGGCGCTGCGGGACTGCCGCGTCGCCTATCTTTCCGGCATCACGCTGGCGATCCTGCCCGATGCGGGCCGGACCGCCCTGCTGGAGGCGGTGGCAGGCGCGCGGGCCGCAGGCTGCCGGATCGTCTTCGACCCCAACCTGCGCCCCCGGCTGTGGCAGTCCGCCGAGGAGATGCGCCACTGGATCGAACGGGCGGCAGGCGGTGCCGATCTGGTCCTGCCCAGCTTCGACGACGAAGCGGTCCACTTCGGCGATGCGGACCCCGAGGCCACCGCCGCGCGCTATCTGCGCCTTGGCGCAAGTGAGGTGGTCGTCAAGAATGGCGGCGGGCCGGTGCGTTACGCGGGGCCGCAGGGCGCGGGGCTGATCGACGACCTGGCCCGCATCGCCCCGGTTGACAGCACCGCCGCGGGCGACAGCTTCAACGCGGGATATCTTGCCGCGACGCTGCAGGGCGCGGACTCCGCAGCCGCGATCCGCGCCGCCCATGCGCTGAGCTTGCAGGTCGTCTCGCATCCCGGCGCCCTGGTCCGGCAGGCCGTCTTCGGGGATAGCCCGGGCCGCCCTGGCCTTTCAGGATCAGCGCCGCGCCGCTGATGACCAAGAAGATCAGCGCCGCCAGACGCAGGGCCGGGCCGTGGATGCACGCATGGACCCTGCGGGACAGCGCGCTGCCGATCAGGACAGCGGGGGCCAGATACACCGCCCCCGACATGCCCGCGATGAACATCCGGTCTGGCGAGACGGCCAGCCTGCTGCTGGCGCGTCTGGCGCGGCAAGGCTGCAACCCCATTGCCGCCCTTGTCGGCACTGCCCAGCGCACCAGCCAGATGGGAAGCGCCGAGGCCCGCCATCACGCGCCTGCACGGCCCCTGCCCAAGGCGCGGGCCTCGGCCCGGATGCGGATGCTCAGGACGGCGGCGTTCAGGATGCTGAACACCAGCGCGACGGGCCAGAGGCCCAGCACCATGGGGGCGACGAAGATTTCCGCCACCACCACGGCATAGTTGGGATGGGCCATCCAGCGATAAGGGCCGCGCCTGACCAGGGGCTCGTCCAGGACGATGATGCGCGTCGTCCATCGCGGCCCAAGGCTTGCCAGAACCCAGAAGCGGCAAAGCTGCAGGACCGCGAATAATGCCAGCCAGCCCGGGCTGACGGGCCTGGACCAGCCCCAGACACAGATCGCCAGAAGCCAGGCCGCATGCAGGATCACGATCAGCGCGTAATGGCCGGCGCCATGTTCGACGGCGCCGCGGTCCAGCAGCCTGCGCGTGTTGTGGCGCGCCAGGATCAGTTCCGCCCCGCGTTGCAGCAGCAGAAAGGCAATGAAGGCCAGGGTTGCGGGATAAACCTCGGCCATTCAGCGCACCGTGATCGGAAGGGTGGACAGCGTGAACCCGGGCCCCAGGGCCAGCGCCATCAGGTCGCCGCGCTGGCCGGAACGCAGCACCGCCTCCAGGACGAACAGCACGGTCGGCGCCGACATGTTGCCATAGCGGGACAGGACCTGCCGCTCGATGTCCAGAACCCCCTCGGCCAAGTCCAGCGTGGTTTCCAGCGCCGTGATGACCTTGGCGCCGCCGGGATGGCAGACATAGCGATCCACCGACCGGTCGGGCGCCAGGGCGTCCAGCGCCGCGCGCAGCTCGGCCTCGGCAAAGGTCGGGATCGAGCGGTCGAAGACGACGCCCAGGCCGGTTTCCTCGACCGTCCAGCCCATGATTCCGAGGGTGTCGGGCCACATGTGCTGCCGCCCCTGCCCCAGTTCGGGCTGTGCGTCAGCCCCGTCAACGCCCGCCCGCAGCACGACCGCCGCCGCGCCGTCGCCAAACAGCGCGGTCGCGATGATGTCGGCCTTCGTCAGGCGATCCAGGCGGAACAGGACGGTGCATGTCTCGACCGCGACCATCAGGACGACCGCGCCGGGACGGGCGGTGGCCAGGTCGCGCGCGATCGACAGCCCCGACACGCCCCCGGCGCAGCCCAGGCCAAAGACGGGAACGCGCATGGCGTCGGGGCGAAACCCCATGGCCCGGGCGGTCAGCGCCTCGAGCGTGGGGGTCACGATCCCGGTCGATGATACCGTCACCACGATATCGACCTGGGCGGCGGACAGGCCCGCCTGGTCCAGCGCCCCGCCTGCCGCCTCGCGGAACAGCCGGGTGGCGCCCGCCGCATAGGCTTCGGTGCGGTCGACCCATCCATGCGGATGGCGGAACCAGTCCAGGGGCACGACCGAATGGCGCGTGTCGATGCCGGCGTTCTGGAAGGCCGGGGCCAGACGGTCGAACTGGGAAAAGCGCGCCTGCAGCAGCTCGCGGGATTCCTGGATGATGTGATCCTGGATCAGCACTTCGGGCGGCACCGCCGTGGCGATGGAAAGCAGTCGCGGCGGGCGGAAGGGCTGCGGGATCATGTCCTGGCACCATCGCAGGGGGCTGTTCGACACGGAACGCGCGGCCATGCCGAAACGGTGCCGGGTCCGGAACAACTTTCTGTGGCGTGACCTTGCGCCTGACCCGCAGGTCGGGCGGGGCTTGCGGGCGGCAAGGACCGGAGCGCCGTCCCGCGCGGCGGCCATGAACAAGCGGCTATACCAGAAGACTTGCCCCGTGATAGGATCGCCTCGGTCCGGATGCGGGTTGTTCATCCGTTCCAGAGGCAACACGAAGCGTCGCCCGGCGGTCCGTTGCGCTGCCGCGGGAAAGACCGTTTCGGACATCCGCCCTGCAGGAAGGGTCTTCGACCGGCCCTCGTGCTTCGTGCGGCCTCTCGGGACGGCGGGACAGGGCTTCACGGGCGGCTCCGAACAACAGCTTGACACAGGACGGATTGCCATTGCGAAGATTTGCCACCATGAACGTGTCGCAGTTCCGCTTGAGGCTTCGGATGGGTGCATTGTCGTTCCTGATGTCGGCAGGTTTGCTTGGCGGCGGCACATCGGCGCAATCCGCCGATCCCCAAGAGCCCAGACGAGAGATCGCCGACATCAATGGCCAGTCGATAGAGGTCTTTGTCTATCGGCCCCCGTCCTGCGTTTCCCCTTCTTTCCTCTTTGTCTTCCACGGCAACGGCCGGGCAGCCAGATCCTATGCCGGGTCCGCCCGCGAGATCGCGGACCGCGCCTGCCTGACCGTCTTCGCCCCCCTGTTCGACGAGGAGCGCTTTCCCAACCGCGAGTATCACCGCGGAGGCGTGGTGGATGACGGCGAGTTGAAGCCGCGCGACGAATGGACGACCGGCATGGTTTCGGACCTGATTCGCTGGGCCGAGGACTTCGAGGGCCGCCCGGGGCAGGACATCTATCTGTTCGGCCATTCGGCAGGCGGGCAGTTCCTGTCGCGCGTCGCAGCCTATGACCTTCCCGAGGGGGTCGACAGGGTGGTGATCGCCAATCCCTCGACCTATGTCCTGCCCAGCATGGAAGAAAAGGTCCCCTACGGCTTTTCCGGCCTGCCCCCCAAGGCCGCGACCGAGCTCACCCGAGAGTACCTGGCCGCGCCGGTGACGATCTTCCTGGGCGAGGAGGATACGGGCGACAAGGATCTGGCCCGCAACGACCAGGCGGAGCGGCAGGGCGAGAACCGGCTGGACCGGGGAGAGCGCACCTTCGAACTGGCGCGGCAGGTGGCCGAGCAGAACGGCTGGGACTTCAACTGGCGGCTGGTCTATGCCGAGGATGTCGGCCATTCGGGCCGCGGCATGCTGCAGTCCGATTACATGATCGAAGCATTGCGCTAGGTCCGCGCCCACGACCCGCAGAAGCCTGAAACCATGTCTGCCGGGCGCGGAACGCCCTGGCAGCAGAACTGCGGCTGCGTTGCGCGTCCCGTCGGCCAAGCGCACCGGCCGGCAGGGCCGTGTCGATTCGCCCCCTGGCGCCGCCCGTCCGATGTGCCTTGCGGAAAGTGAGGGATGCAGGACGGTCATCCGTCCCCTGCGGCAGCTCGCGCGCCGGTGGCGGCGCAACAAACTCCAGGCCAGCCATAACATGAATTGACTTCTTTTATATACCTATTCTCAATAAATATTTTTGTCCGGCTTTTATTTGTACACTATAATTTTCTTGCTTTATCAGGAGAAAGTTAAATTCCTTGAACAACCATTTGGGGTATTTTTCTGAAGAGTTTGGCGGTAATTCGCCTATCAAAGGCAATTTACAATCCAGTCCCTTTAGCTACTTTCATTTCAACGGTTATATGCGATTCTGAATACACGACTATTTCTCCGTGTGCGTCGGGGGCGGTGATGAGTTATGAATTCCTGAAGCGTGATCGTCTGCGGAAGGTCAAACGTGCATTTAGTACTCGTCGCGTTCCGCCTCTTTCAATGAGGACACTTCTTACGAAGGCGGTTCAGCCGCGTACGGGCGATCTGGTCCTGGCGCGCGTCGACGAGATCTGGAACCACCGAAAGATCGAACTGACCGACGGCCGGCGCGCCCTGATGTTTCCTGGCGATGAAATCATCGTATGCTATGGAAACCGTTATGCGCCCGACCAGTTCGAGGCGATCGTGCCCCCTGACCTGATGCCCTGCGATCTTGTCGCGGCCGGCGGGATCGCGGCGAACGAGCTTACGCGTCACCAGCGCATGAAGCCGCCGACCAAGATCACGCCGCTTGGCCTGATCGGCGATGCCGAGGGGCGGCGGCTGAACGTGCTGGATTTCCGCATCGACGCGCCCGACCATCGGCCCGAACTGCCGGCGGTGCTGGCGCTTGGCACATCCATGAACGCGGGCAAGACGCTGACCGCGACATCGATGGTCCGCGGCTTCAAGCGGGCGGGGATGAAGGTGGCGGCGCTGAAGATCACCGGCACCGGCGCGGGCGGGGACATGTGGATCGTCCGGGACGCAGGCGCCGACATGTCGCTGGACTTCACCGATGCGGGCTACGCAAGCACCTATCTGGCCCCGATCAACGACATCGTGTCCCTGACCTATCGGTTGATGAACCATTGCGCGCGCAACGGCGCGCAGGTCGCCGTGATCGAGATTGCGGACGGCCTGCACCAGCTGGAAACGTCGCAGCTGATCCGCCGGCCGGAAATCCTGGAGATGGCCGTGGGCACGGTCTTCGCCTCCTACGACGCGATGGGCGCCGTGCAGGGGGTTCACGAACTGCGCGAAGCGGGCCACGACGTCCTGGGGCTCAGCGGGCAGCTGGGCCGGGCGCCGCTGGGCGTCCGTGAGGCCGAGGCCGCGACCGGGCTGTCGGTCTTCTCTCCGTTCGACATCCAGGATGGCGCGCTGATCCCCGTGATCCGGGACCGCGCCGCCGCCAAGATGAGGCAGAACGGCGGGGACAATCGCTATCTTCGCGCGCTGGCCGCCGCCAAGATCCCCGTCGAGTCGATCCCGGACAACCTTATCGCGATGCCGGGTTTCACGCGTCCCGCCGACCGGTTCACCTCCTGGACGGAACTGGAACAGGACATCCTTTCGCTTGCGGCGCATTGCGTCATGCAGTCCGATGCGGACCAGCTTTGCGTCACCGGAAAGAACGGCAAGCGCCGCGACTGGCGCAAGGGCATGCAGCGGCTCAGGTGGGACACGGAACTTGGGCGGATCGACCTGAAGGTGCCGCGCCTGAAGGTCGCGAAATACGAGCCGAGATTTGTCGCCTCGCGCAAGGTGCCCCTTACCCGCATCCAGAGCGTCATCGCGGCAGATGACGAATCGCGCAAGAAGAAGGTGGAAAGCCTTCTGGCCGCGCTGACCCGCCGCCGCATCGGCGAGGCGCGGCTGGCAAGCCTGCTGGCCAGCATCGAAACCCGCATATCCGAGGCTGCGGCCACCACCTGGCTGCCGGCAAGCCAGGCGGGGGAAGCGAGAACCGTCAACTTCTGGCCGGTCGAACCCATGACCTCCGACACCGAGCTGGACGAGTTGCACCATGCCGAGCTGGAGATTTCGTTGCTGGACCGGGCAAGCGCCTGACGGGGCGCGGGCAAGTAAATGGTAACGGCGCGTGACGCCAGGACGAACAGAAGGCAAATCATGGCCATAAGAGCGCGTCGGAAGCCCGGAACGGGAACGGTCATCAGGGCCGCCTGGGCTGTGTCCCGCCCGGGGCTGTTCGCCGCCTTCCTCTTCACGACGGTGTTCAACGTCCTGAAGTTCGCCTTGCCGCTTTACCTGCTGCAGGTCCTGGACCGCGTGCCCTCCAGCCGCAGCATCGAGACACTTGTGATGCTGACGATCGCGGTGCTGATCGCGGTCTTCTGCGGGATGTTGCTGGACATCATCCGGCGGCGGATGTTCGTCCGCTGGGGCAACTGGATCGAGGCGCAACTGGCGCCGCGCATCCTTCACCAGGGCCTGGCCGAGGCCCGCAGCGAGCGAAACGAGGACGACACCTCCCGCGGGCTGGACGACGTGGCCAGGCTGCGCACCTTCGTGGCAGAGACCCTTGCGTCCTGGATGGATGTCGTCTTTGCGCCCTTGTTCTTCCTGGGGGTCTTTCTGATCCACCCGACGCTGGGCTGGGTCGCCCTGGGCGCTCTGGTTCCCTTGTTCCTGGTCTCGGTCGCGGCCGATCAGATGACCCGCGACCAGCGCCGCGCGGTGGGGGACGCGGGCCGCGAAGCCGGTTCGATCCTGACCAGCGCCGAGGTCAACAGGGAAAGCGTCGGCGGCCTGGCGATGGCCAATACCCTGGCCGAACGCTGGCGCGGCGTTGCCGAATCGCGGGCGGGCGAACGCAACACGGCCCAGGGGCGCGATGTCACCTTCCGGGCCATCCTGCGCACGCTGAGCCAGTTGCTGCGGATCGCGATGATCGCCGTGGGCGTCTGGCTCTACGTTCAGGGATCGTTGACGCTGGGTGGCATCTTCGCGGCACGCATCCTAGCCGGCTTCGGCTTCACCCTGGCCGAAAAGGCCTTGGCGCGGTGGCGAAACCTGCGCGAGGCGCTTGCGTCCTATCGCAGCATCCGCAAGCGGCTGACGATCACGCAGACGTCCTCGATTTCGGTTCTTCCCAATCTCGAGGCCGACGACATCATCCTGGATGGGGTCACCTTCCGCTATCCGAACGAACGGCGCGACCTTTATCGCCGGCTGTCGCTGCGCTTCGGACCGGGGCAGATGCTGCTGATCAGCGGCAGCGCCGGCGTGGGCAAATCGACCCTTGCGCGGCTTCTTGTCGGAACGCTGAAGCCGCGCGACGGACAGGTTCGGATCGGCGACATGGAGATCTGCCGCCTGCCGCCCGAACTGCGGTCGCGGATGATCAGCTATCTTCCCCAGCATACCGAGATTTTTGACGGCACCGTGCGGGAAAACATCGCCCGGATGCAGAACGGCGACCTGCTGGACGTGATGGCGGCCGCAAGGCTGGTGGGGATCCACGATCTCATCATCCAGCTGCCCGAGGGCTATGACACCGTGATCGGCCCCAGCTATCCCGGGCTGTCGGGCAGTCAGCGCAAGCGCATCGCGATTGCGCGCGCCTTTTACGGGCGTCCGCGCATGATCGTGATGGACGAACCCACCGCCAACCTCGACCGCGTGTCCCGCCGGATGCTGGACGCGGCCCTGGCCCAGCGGAAGGCCGCGGGAACGTCGCTGGTGATCACGCAGTCGCTCCATTCCGAACGATCCGCGGCCATGGCCGATGTCACGCTGTTCCTGAGCGAAAGCAAGCACGAGATCCGCAAGGGCGGCGGTGGCGGCGGTGGCGGCGGCGGCGAGGACCAGCGCGGCGCGGTCCGTCCCAACAGACTGAGGAGGATCAAGTGAGCGTAAGCGAGGAAACCCCCGCCGCCGTTCCGGTCTGGCTCAATCCCCGGATCGAGGATCGTAGGCCCTTCGGCCGGGTGCTGATCGCTTGCGGGTTCGCCGTCATCATGGTGTCCGGCGGGGCCTTTTATGGATGGGCCTCGACCGCCCCGGTCGCGGGGGCCGTGGTCGCGCCCGGCGTCATCAATGTCGATTCCAACGTCCGCGCCATCCAGCATCTGGAAGGCGGCATCCTGAAGGAGATCCTGGTCCGCGAGGGCGACCCGGTCCAGGGTGGGCAGGTCCTGCTGCGGCTGGACGACACCGCCACCAGTTCCAGCCGGAACGAGTTGCTGGGGCAGTATTACGAAGGCCTTGCGGCCGAGGCGCGCCTGCTTGCGGAACAGGCCGGGGCCGACAAGATCGACTTTCCCAAGGAGTTGACCGACAAGTTCGGCGATGCCGCGATCGCGCGCGCCATGAAGGGGCAAGAGGATATCTTCAAGTCCCGCGTGTCGCTGCTGGCGGAACGGCTGGCCATCGGCGATCGCACGCGCAAGCAGCTAGACAGCCAGATCCAGGGTTTGAGGGACCAGATCGCCGCGGCCGAACGGCGCCTTGCCCTGCTGCGCGAGGAAGCTACCCAGATCGAGAGCCTGCTGGCCAAGAACCTTGTTCCCATTACGCGGCAACTGGACATCCGGCGTTCGACCGCCGAACTGGAAGGTGAGATCGCCAGCTATCAGGCCGCAATCGCAACCGCCGAACAGAGGATCGAGGAAGAGGCCCTTCGCATGGCCGACCTTCGCAACACCCAGGCGAACGAGGTCGTCGAAGAGCTGCGCACCACCCGCGCCCGCAACTATGAGCTGACCGAGCAGCTGCGGACCGCCGAGGACGTGCTGGAGCGCGGCGAGATACGCTCGCCCGTCGCCGGCGTGGTGAAGGGCCTCCAGGTGCACACGATCGGGGGCGTCATCTCTCCCGGACAGACGCTGATGGAAATCGTCCCCGTCAGCGACAAGCTGGTCGTCCAGGCGACCATCGACCCGATGGACATCGACCAGGTGCGCCCGGACATGTCCGCCCAGGTCTGGCTGGCGGCCCTGAACCGCCGCACCGAAGCGCCCTTCGAAGGCCGGGTCACGACGGTGTCGGCGGACCGGCTGGTCGATCAGGTGACGGGCGCGCCCTATTACCTCGCGCGGGTGGAACTCGACAACGCTTCGCTGGCCGACGAGACCGTGCCGATCCAGGCGGGCATGAGCGCCGAAGTCATGATCCGCACGGGCGACCGGACCACGTGGGAATACCTGATGACGCCCCTTGTCCAGTTCTTCCGGAACAGCCTGCGGGAAAGCTGAAAAGACCCCAATGACGGAGAGGATCCCCATGCAAATCGACCAGAGCAGCTTTATCCTTCCTGGCAATGTCTATTCTCGCGGCGCCATTTTCCGCGCGACCTCCGCGGAAGCCGCGGAAAAGGTGATCGACCCTCAGGCCATCCGCCGCCTGCGTCGCGCATTGGCCTTCATGCGTCCCGCGATCCTGGACTTTCCGGGCGGACGCCGCCTGCGTCGATCCGAGACCGCCTGGCCCGCCGCCGCGGTGGCCGAGGTGATGGCCGTCATCGCGCAACGCTATGTCGCGTGGCCGGTGTCGTTCAGTGCCTATCGCCCCGCCGATGCCGGGCGCGCCGCCGAGGGTGAAGGCACGGCGGACGGCGAGACCGCTGCGCAGACCGAGCGCCCGGCGGACAGCGAGCGCGCCGCGGAAGGCGAGAGCGCTGCGGAGGGCACAGGCGCCGCGGATGGCGAGGAAAACGCGCCCACGTCCCGCCAGGCGCAGGGCACTGCCATCTTCGAGACGACGAATGCGCAGATCGGCCTGGCCGCCGCGCAAGCCGGATTCGCGGTCGCGCAGGCGCTGGTGGACGGTGTCCAGGGCCCTCAGCTGCGCAGCGCCGTGCGGAACGCGCTGCGCGGGTACCTGAAGGCGACGCTGCCCGTGACCCCGGGTGCCGACGGGCTGCTTCTGGCGAAAATGGCCGGACAACGCGGCCTTCCGTGGCATGTCGTCACCGGCTCCAAGTATATCCGCGTGGGGCTGGGCCCGCAGGCCCGGTTCCTGAAGGGAACGGAATCGACCACGACCAGTTCGATCGGCGTCAAGCTTGCCGGTGATAAGAGCATGGCCAACCGCCTGCTGGCCGAGGCCGGGCTGCCGGTGGCCAAGCAGCGCACCGCCCGCACCGAGGAGGAGGCCGTGGCCGCTGCCGGTGAGCTGGGCTATCCGCTTGTCATCAAGCCCTTTGACGGCAACATGGGCAGGGATGTGACCCTGGCCATCTCGAACGAGGACGAAGTGCGCGCGGCATTCGCCCGCGCTGTGCGCCGTTCTGAAAAGGCCGTGATCGAGACGATGATCATGGGCGACGAAATGCGGCTGCTGGTCGGCAACGGCAAGCTGCTTTCGGTGACGGTCCGGCGGCCCGCCCAGGTCATTGGCGACGGCACGCGTACTGTCGCGCAACTGGTCAGGGAAGAGAACAGGCGCCCGGAACGCGACACGCTTCTGAAGGGCTCCTATGCCTTGATGAAGTTGATCCAGCTGGACGAGGACGCCCTGGCGCTGCTGACGAAGCAGGGACTCACGCCGGATTCGGTTCCCGAGGAGGGGCGGCAGGTGTTCCTGCGGCTGGAATCCAACGTGTCCCGCGGCGGCTCGTCGCTGGATGTGACGGACCAGATTCATCCGTCCATCATCCGCGCTGCCGAAGCCGCCTCGCGCGTCCTGCACATCGACGTCTGCGGGGTCGATTTCGTCACCACCGACCTGAGCCGTCCCTGGCAGGAAACCGGAGGCGCGATCTGCGAGATCAACAGCCGTCCCGGCCTGCACATGCAGGTGCTTACCGCCCCCGAGGAACGGCGCGAATCCATCGTGTCGGGCGCGTTCGATGCCCTGCTTGGCGAAGCCGCGAGCCAGAGCCTGCCCGTGGTCGCGCTTGTCGGGCCGATCGAGGCGACCAGGGGACTGCGCCAGACCCTGGAGACGCTGGCCCAACGTGCCGGCCGCAAGCTCGGGATCGTCGGCGAGGCCGGACGGCTGGCCCCATCCAGCCAGCCGCTGAAGACAGTGGCGGATCTGTTCCAGGCCAATGACATCGACGCTGCCGTGATCCTTGTGAAGCCCCGGGACCTGCTGGAACAGGGGCTGGGCTTGCCGCGCATCGCGGCGGCGCTGATGCCGCCGGATCTTGGCGCGCGGACCGGGGGGGTGCGCAGGCTTCTCAACAGGGTCGCGAACCGCGCGGTGGTGACGGCAGACGATCCTGCCGCGCTGGAACGCCTTGCGACGGCACTGAACCTGCCGACGGACTCGCTCGCCTCGACCTGGCCGGCGGCGCGGGAACCGCTCTCGGCCGAAGATGATGGCCGCAACAAGAACGCGGGCGCCTACACCGTCCTGTTCGCCGGGGACGTGGGCTTCGGCGAATCCTATCTCAAGTCCCCGCGCATGGCCGGACTGCGGGAAGTTCTGTCCTCGCAGGGCCACGGACATTCCATCAGCAACCTTGTCGGGTTGCTGCAAAGCGCGGATCACGTCATCGGCAACCTCGAGGTGCCGCTGGCCGAAAGCCCGGACCCGGCGCTTGCCGGCCGCAAGAACTATCTCGGCTGGAGCGATGCGGACCGCACCGTCGCGGCGCTGCGCGAGGCGGGCTTTGACGCCCTGAGCCTTGCCAACAACCATGCCCTGGATTGCGGCGCCGCCGGACTGGCCGAGACGATCCGGCGCCTTGATGACGCCGGCATCAGGCACTTCGGCGCCGGCGCAAGCCGCGACGACGCGCAGAGGCCCTATCTGCACAGCTTCTCGGCCGGAGGGTCGCCGCGCACGCTGGTCGTGTTCGGCGGGTTCGAATATCGCACCCGCTATCAGCAGCAATATCGCTGGTACGCCTCGCGGGCGGTGGCGGGTGTCGGAGTGATCTCGCCACGCTGGATCGGCGAATGGATCAAGGCCAACGGCAGCGGCCTGACAAATCCGACTTTCGTGGCCTTCCCGCACTGGGGCACCGACTATGAAGGCATCACCAAGACCCAGCGTGACACGGCGTCCGAGCTGATCGATCAGGGCATCGACCTCATCATCGGTCACGGGGCGCATGTCGCCCAGCCGGTCGAGATCGTCGGGGGCAAGACCGTCGTCTTCAACCTGGGCAACTTCATCTGGAACACGCCCGGCCGCTTCGACCGCTTCAAGGCACCACCCTATGGGGTCGCCGCGGCGCTGCGCTTCAACGAAGACGCCGGCTCGGTTCCGACGTTGAACCTGTATCCCCTGATGATCGACAACGAGGTCACGAACTTCCAGAGCCGTCCCGTGACCGGGCTCGAGGTGGAGCCCTCGCTCGAGGTACTGACTCAGGCGCTTCCCAGCCGCCCGCCTGCGGCCAACGACAGCATAGGCCACCATCTTCGCTTGGCCATCTGACCTTGCGCAGGCCTCGGATCATGACATGGCTGACGACATCCCGCATGTCGTCAGCGCATGCGTTCATAGGCAAAGTTTCGCGGACACAATCCCCTAAACCTCCTAACATATTGAATAGACGCAGCGTCTGATAAATAGAACAGCGATCGCCTGCTGATGGTCAGACTGCAAATCGGCATAGGATCGCCTATAGGTTGTATTAATGGAACCTTTCTCATCCTTTGGTTGACTCTAACATAATGTCCGGGTAATTCCTTGGGTGAGCACCAGGGAATGCGAAGGAGGTTTTCGCGATAACATTGAAATTTCTGGCGATAATCGGTGACAGTTTAGTTATTGGTTGCCGTAGACCAAGAATCCCTTTTTCTCCTGGATAAGATTCCACGGGCACAAGGCGTAATTCTCTTCAGGTAATTCATGACAAGCAGACAGCAGATCGACTGCCGTTATGGCGTGTCCTTCGGAAACACCTGACCATGTAGCAGGATTTGCAAACGGCCTCTTTTATCCGTCAGGACCAGAAGAAGGCCAAAGCGGACCAGGCGCTGATTGCATGCCGCCTGACCCCCCAACCAGATTGAACCAGTCGAACAGGCTCGGGCGGATTTCTCCGCCGGATGGATCACCCATGCCGAAGAGCCTTGTCGATGAACAAAAAACCATGATCCGAAAGGCTTTGCGCCTTTTCGGAACGGAAAGGAGATTGAACAAGGGCAAGACCAGCCAGACAAACATGTCGGTGGATTGATAGCTAGCTTGTTGACGTATTTTCGTCGCAGCCCGCCATCGCGCAATTTCCAGCCTTTGCAGGAATGTTGACAGGCCACGCTGACCAACCGGCCAGCGAGGGCGCGGGCATCCCTTGCCGAACGGCAGGCAGGATCCATCCATCGTTCATTGCAGAACACATCACAACGCAATCAACCAGACGGGCGGCATAACGCCTGCTGACAAAAAAACACGACTCTTCGAGGGATTGATCAAATATGGCACTCAACCTGTCCGCTGCCCCGCGGGGCGAACAGACCCTGGACGTGAACTTCGGCGGCACCACGCTGAAAACCTTCACCTATCGCCCCGACGGCGAGATCAAGGGCGTACTGCTGAACTTCCATGGCTCCAGCCGAAATGCCGAAGGCGCGCGCGACGCGGCCATCAGGATTGCGGATGAAAAGGGCCTTTACGTGGTTGCGCCGTTGTTCGAGGAGTCCGACTTCTCGGGCAAGGACTACCAGATGGGCGGCATCGTCGGCAGCAACGGCCAGCTTCGCTCGCAGGACGACTGGACCATCTCGCTTGTCGACGACATCGCCGAATGGGCCCATGCCAAGGTGGGCAACGACCCTGCCGACGAAACCATCGGCTTCGGTCATTCGGGGGGCGCCCAGTTCCTCAGCCGCGTGGCAGCCTTCGGCCCCGACATCTTCGACAAGATGATCGTCGCGAACGCGTCGACCCATGTGCGTGCAAGCCTGTCCGAAGACCTGCCCTATGGCTTCGGCGGCGACCTGTCGTCCGCTGACCGGGAGGCCTATCTCAAGGACTATCTTGCCGACCCGGTGACGATCTATGCGGGTTCGGCAGACGACGACCCGAATGCCTCGGACCTGGCGACCGGCTCGGCAGCCATGCGCCAGGGCGACAACCGGCTGGAACGGGCCGAATTCGTCTATGAGGAGGCCAAGGAGCTTGCCGAGTCCAAGGGCTGGGATTTCAACTGGGAACTGGTCGTCGCTGACGGGGTGACGCATTCGGCGCGCAAGATGTTCAACGCGCCCGAGTTCGACGAGGCCTTCGACGGACGGACCGGAGGCGGCGGCGGTTCGGCACCCCAGACCCCGGGAACCCAGACCCCGGCACCCCAGATCCCCGCGCCCTCGACCAGTGATGTGTTCGAATTCGACACTGCGTCCGAATGGGACGGCACGGTCATCGACGATTTCGCGCAGGGCGATGTGTTCGACTTCAGCGGCATCGACGCGAACACGACGCGAAGGGGTGACCAGGCCTTCGACTTCCTGGGTCTGGCCGGCTCGGGCGCCTTCACCACGGACGGCGCAGAAATCCGGGTGCGCCATTATCAGGGCGATACCTATCTGTACCTCAACACCGATGGGGACAGATCCTACGAGGCCAAGGGCATGATCGAAGGCATTCACGACCTGACAGCCAGCGACTTCCTGCTGTAACGGTCGCATGACCTTCCGGCGGGACCCACAGGGTCCCGCCTTTCCTGTCCGACCCTGCATGACGGCCGCATCCGCGTCTTCAACGTCCGGCGGGACAAAGCGGTACGGGCTCCGTGTCGAAGTGAGGTCGTCAAGGCAATCAGGCAGGTGGATGGCAGCACATCCGCAGGAGACCTGTTTCGCGAAGGCTCAACGACGGGGCCCGGGCCGTTCCGTTCCGGGCTGCCCCAGAAAGAAGCGCACCATCTCGGCGCTGGCATCAGGGCCCTGAAGGTCGGTGTAGGACCCGCCAGGCCTGCCGCCGGACCAGGCATGGCCCAGACCCTCGACTACCCAGTGATCCAGAAGAACGCGGCCATCCAGTGCCGTCGTGATCTCTCGGCGATAGGCGCGCTTGCCCGCCTTCCCCGTTGTCTGGTCAAGCACCGTCTGCTCTGGCCCCGCGGCCAGCGTATCCGCGGCAATCCGCTCTCCATTCGAGGGGTGCACGGTGCGGTCCGCGCTGCCATGAAAGACGATGGTGGGCGTCGGAACGGATCCCCGCCGAGCCGAGGCATCGGCTGCACCGCCGCCCATCGCCGCAAAGGCCGAGGGCACGTCCCTGGCCGCGCCGAAGGGCAGGCCCGAATGAGCGCCGACGGCTGCAAAGACACGGGGATGGGTCTGGCCCAGGATCACCGCCATGGCCGCGCCTGCCGACAGCCCGGCAACGAAGATCCGATCCTGTGGCACCCGATGCCGGGCCGCCACGTCCAGGACCATCTGCGCGAGGATCTCGGGCTCGCCCCGACCGGGGCGCTGATCGCCCGGGCTGAACCAGTTCCAGCAGGACTGGGCGTTCTCGCCGCGGCATTGCTGCGGATAGACGACGATCAGCCGGTGCTCTTCGGCCAAGGCGTTCATGCCGGTGCCCCGCGCGAAATCGGCATGGGTCTGCGTGCAGCCGTGCAGCATCAGCACCATCCCCCGGATGCCCTGCGGGGCCGAGGCGGGCACATAGGTCATGTATTCGCGGCTTCCGGCGGCACAGGTGAAGCGGTCCGCCTTGAAGCTGGCGCCGGACGGCATGGAGTCCGAAACGGGTGCTGCGGACGGGGCCGTGAAGGGCGGCTCGAAGCCCGCCTGCCCGCCGGGCATGGTCAGCCCATGGCGGGCCAGGGTACGCTGCACCAGATCGCTGGCGCCTTCAAGGCGCAGGCCGTCCATCGCCCGGCGCAGGGCGCCCATGTCCAGAGGTTTCATCGGTTCGTCCTTTGCAAAGGGGTCAGTGAATGCGATCGGCCAGGGCTTTCCTGACCTCGGGGCTGGCTTGCAGCGCGCCCAGGACCGAGATCGACCCGATCGTGGCCCGCGCCAGTTCCGGCGTCACGTCGGCGGCAATGCGCGCGAGGCCCACGACCTTGACATGCAGCACCTCGCCCGCGTCGAGCAGGGCTTGAAGCTCGGCCCCGCCGAAGTCGCGGAGCCCGAGATCCATCGTGTGGCGTTCGATGGTGCGGGCCACGACATCGCGATGGCTGTCCAACTGGTTGCGAATGGCGGTGCGGATGAAATCGCTGCGGTTGGAATAGAACCCTTCCTGCACCAGCAGGTCGATCCGGCCCAGATCAACATAGCCCAAGTTAAGGGTAATCTTTTCACTGTCGGGCGTCTTGTCCCGCAGGGTGCGTATCTCTGCCATCACGATTCTCCATCCACGTGGATGGTATATGGATGTTCCACGGCGAAAGGCAAGCAGGAATTTTCATCCCATGGAGACGCGGCCTCCGATGGCGGAGCAGCAAGGATCACATGCTGCGCCCTTTGCCTGCCTCTCTTTGCTGGAAGGCGCTGTCCGCGCGCGCTTTTCGGGGGAGGATTTCAATTATGACTTGCACGATATGCAAGCGGACAATACCTTGTGGTTGCGAGTCCTGCTCGCACTTACCCCAGAGGACCCTGTGCGCCACGACACGCACAGGGTCTTTTGCTATCTGCGGGAAGGTCGCCGTCATGGCGCGGCTTTCGTTCCCCATGCCGCAGAAGGGTGGCAGCCTTTCGGGCTGGATGGCCGTCGCATACCGGATGGCACATGCGCCACAAAGCATCTTGCCGGCTACGGCCGATGGAGCCTGGACGCAAGCCGGGGCCGTGAAGGGACTGGCCCGACCTTCGCCTGATCCCGGCCTGTCTCATCACGCAAAAGGAAACCGCGCAGCCCGGGTGACCGGCCCGCGCGGGGTTTCAAGCGTGCAGCCGGCGCCCGGAGGACGCCGCCTGCCCGGCTGTCCTGTCCGGCCAGCTACTGGTTTTCCTGCGGGTTGCCCGGCGTCTTGCCGGTCTTTGCGGGGTTCATGACATCGAACTCCTCGGGCGAATGGGGAACGCCCTCGTGCTCGCCCTGGCCATGCTGGCGCGGGGGATCGGTGGCGGGATTGGGCTGCTTGGGCCGTTCACGGGTCATGCTGGGTCCTCCTGTCTGTCAACACATCCCGAAGGCCGATGTTCCGCATGTCCTGCAACGGGAAACGGTATGTGTGTCAATTGCACGGTGGCATGCCTAGAGGCTGGCAGAATGGCCCCGGAAAGGGGCTGCCTAGGTCAGGGTGACAAGGGTCTGGCGGCGATGTGTAGCCGGCCCATCAACTCGTCAGTTCCATGTCACGACGTAGGGGCCGAAGCAGTAGCGGCGCGCGGTGACGTTTCCTCGTTTGTCAGCGACGGAAAAGACACCGATCGTCCATTCGAGCGGATTGCAGGCAAGGCTGAGGACAGGCATGGGGGCATTCCTTAAGCTGGTGCTGGAAACCCAACAGCCGTCACCCCCGATAAGGTTCCGACCCTGCAGACACCAACAGCCAACCTGATGCAGCAAAGGAACACAATGCGCCGCCGGCGCTGTCCTTTAGATGATCCGGCTGGGCTGCCTGAGCGGAGTTTCTGCCCGGATCCGTTCCCGGTCTTTACAAGTTGGCGGGTTCCTGCTGAAACCCTGAAGGGCTTCTTTCTTCTGACCGCCGGTCGTGACAAATAAGCCACAACAAGAGCGGGGCGAATCGCGATCCGCCACAGAGCAGGAGCAGAGTTTCGAGGTGTCTGATCGATACGCGCGGGCCCGACATGACTCCATGCCGGCAAAGGTAGCCGCGTTGCAGGTGCGCGGCCGCTTCCTGACCGTGCTGGCGCTTCGCATCGACACCGATCGCGCGGATGGCCCCTTCTACGCGCAGCTTGACGAGCAGTTTCGCAAGACGCCGCAGTTCTTCTCGGGCGCGCCGGTGGTGCTGGATTTCGCCAACGTCCCCGGCCTCGACGACCCCGATCGTATCCGCGAGCTGGTGGACAACCTGCGTCGCCGCGAGTTGCGCGTCTTCGGAGTGCAGAACGCCCCGGGCTTTGACGAAGCGGCGCTGCAAACGCTGGGCCTGATCCCCGTGAACACGGGCCGCGACGCCCCCCTGCCCCGCGAAACCACGCCCGCCCCTGCGGCCGCTGCCGCGCCGCGCCCGGCCGAGAACAAGGTCATCCGCTCGCCGGTGCGTTCGGGCCAGATGGTCGTGGCCGAACATGGCGACCTCACGGTGATCGGCTCGGTCGCCTCGGGGGCCGAACTGGTCGCTGCGGGGAACATCCACGTCTATGGCTCGTTGCGGGGCCGCGCGATCGCGGGCTGCCATGGCAATGAAAGCGCCCATATCTTCTGCCAGGACCTGAACGCCGAACTGGTCGCCATCGCGGGGCTTTACCAGACAAGCGAATCGCTTGAGGACGCCGCCCGCCAACGCTGTACCCACATATATCTGGAGGACGAGAAACTTCGCATGGAGGTGATCGCATGACAACGGAAGCCAAGAAGAATCCGCCCCTCGGGCGGGTCATCGTGATCACCTCGGGCAAGGGGGGCGTCGGCAAGACGACCTCGGCCGCGGCGATCTCGGCGGGGCTTGCCAAGCAGGGCTTCAAGACGGTCGTGATCGACTTCGACGTGGGGCTGCGCAACCTGGACATGATCATGGGCTGCGAGCGGCGCGTGGTCTTCGACTTCATCAACGTCATCCAGGGCGACGCCAAGCTCAAGCAGGCGCTGATCAAGGACAAGCGGCTCGACACCCTGGCGATCCTGCCCACCTCCCAGACCCGCGACAAGGATGCCCTGACGAAGGAGGGGGTCGAGCAGATCCTCAAGGAACTGAAGGCCGAGTTCGACTATATCGTCTGCGACAGCCCCGCCGGCATCGAGCGCGGCGCCCAGATGGCGATGTATTACGCGGACGAGGCTGTGGTCGTCACCAATCCCGAGGTGTCGTCGGTGCGCGACAGCGACCGGGTGCTGGGCCTTCTGAGCAGCCAGACCAAGCGGGCCGAGACCGAGGGCGCCGAGCCCATCAAGGCCCAGGTCCTGCTGACGCGCTATGACCAGGAGCGCGTGGACAAGGGCGAGATGATGACGGTCGAGGACGTGCTGGAGATCCTGGCCGTGCCGCTTCTGGGCGTCGTTCCCGAAAGCAAGGCGGTCCTGAAGGCCTCGAACGTGGGCACGCCGGTCGTGCTGGACGAGCCCTCGGCCGCGTCCCGCGCCTACGAGGATGCGGTGGCCCGCCTGACCGGAACCCAGGTCGAGATGCGCATCGTGGGGGAACGCCGTCCCGGCCTGTTCCAGCGACTGTTCGGACGCGCGACATGAGCCTGTTCGATCTCATTCGCAAGCCCCGCCCCGCCAAGACCGCGCAGACGGCCAAGGACCGGCTGCAGATCCTTCTTGCGCACGAGCGCGGCAGCGGCGGAGGCAGTGGCGAGGCCAACTATCTGCCGATGCTGCAGCGCGACATCATTGCCGCGATCCGCAAGCACATCCCGATCGGAGACAACGATGTCGAGGTCCGGATGGAGCGGGGCGACCAGATGTCGAGCCTGGAGATCAACATCGAACTGCCCGGAGCGACCCCGTCCAAGGCAGGCTGACGACGCCACTCGCACGTCCCGCAGGCCCGGAGCGATCCCGGCATCCTGGACCGCTGTCCCCATCTGCCGTCGAGTGAGTTGAAAGGCCCGACGCCGGAGCGGCATGGATGTCGTTCAATGGCCTGTTGACCAACTGACTTGCGCGATCAGCAGTGATATGCAGGGTCTAGGTGGGCTGGGGATTGTGCAGTAGGTTCCTGCGGCGCAAGGGCGAGAGTGGCCTGTGATAGGAGCGCAAGCCCCCCTTCCCTGCCCGCAATACCCTCGCCTCGATAAAGGCTCGTCGCAGCCTGCGACACCTCGACCATTGCGCTGAACCTCCCTGAGCAACGTTTATCCCCTTGGCTGCGCCTGTCCGAACCTCAACTTCGGCCTCCGTGATCCGCTCGCCCGTAAGTGCCGGCCTTCTGCGCATAGAGTCGGCAGCGGCCCTTTGGCGCAGCGTTTGGATGCATAGTCCGCCGTGGCTTATTCTTCGTGTCAGGCTTAGGTCGCCGATCCCCTACCCTCTCGAAAGATCAGGGGCGACTGCCAGCGTTATCTACGACCGCGCGGCGTGGCGGGGGCTGGTCTTCTGGCGCTGGTGATCCTGGCTCTGTGCATTGTGCAGGTTGGCCCGGCGCTGGTGGT
>NZ_JAPTYD010000039.1 GCF_026913015.1 Paracoccus benzoatiresistens | reverse complement strand
ACCACCAGCGCCGGGCCAACCTGCACAATGCACAGAGCCAGGATCACCAGCGCCAGAAGACCAGCCCCCGCCACGCCCGCCCCATGCAGCACGAGGCCGATCAGGAGCGCCTGCAGCAATGCGATGCCCACCACCCCGCTCGAGACATTGCGGACCGTCACCGCCGCCATGTCCACGAACTGCGCCCCCCGCGGCGCCAGGATGCGGGACGCGATCCGGCGGCCCCCCCGCGCCAGCTGCGGCCCAGGAACCAGAAGCAACCCCGCAAGAATAATCGCCAAAATGACCTTCACCAGGGCAAGGCCGAGGCCGGATATGAGCCCGATCGCCTTGGTGCCAAGCGGCGCAAGGATCTGACGATGGTTGAGCAAGACGCTTTCCATGTTTGTGCTGGCCGTGGTCCAGAAAGCGTGAATTTGCTGTCCCACCAGCGGCAGGGCTTCAAGCCGGGCGGGCGGGGGCGGAAGATGCAGCCGGCCGGAGGCGATGCGGTGGACAAGAGCCTGCACCGACTCGACCAGGCTGCTTGCCAGCGCGGCCACGGGTCCGATGACCACCAACAGGGTGACAAGGGTCACGATCACGGCGGAAAGGCGGCGCCGGCCGCCCAGCAGCCGCACCAGCCAGCCGTGAACCGGAGCCAGCGCCACCGCCAGGATGATCGCCCATGTGACCAGCGCCAGGAACGGCCGGATCAGGGCGAGCGAGAGATAGGCGAAAAGGCCAAGCAGGAACAGGCGAATGACGAGATCGACGATCCTCGCCTCGATCAGGTGGATCCGGTCCGGAGAGAAGCTGTGCCGCCCCTCCGGATCATCCGGGTTGTCTGGCGGGGGCGGGAGCATGGGATCAGAACCTCCACCGCGCCCCCAGCAGCAGCGCGCTGATGTCCTGGTAATCGGCCCCGGTATCGTCGTCGAACTGGTATTCCCGATAGCCGAGATAGGCCTCGAGGTTCAGGTCGTCGAATGTCTGCACCGCCTGAATGCCCCAGGACTTCGACTCCGAGCCGTCGGTTTCGTAGTCCGAGCCGTCGAAATAGTCGATCGACAGGGCCGTGCTGCCATAGTTGGTCACATCGCCCTCCCAGCCCAGCTTGACATAGCCGTAGCTGCCATTGTCATCCTGCCCGTCCCCGGCGGCAAAGGTCGCGTTGAGTCCCGTCGGCAGATGCTTGATCGAGGTCGAGGCGATCACCTGTTCGGTATCCTCATCATCGTCGTCGCTTTTCCACGCATAGCCGATCCCGGCATCGGCCTCGTAGACGTCGCTTTCAAAGGCATAGCGCAGGCCCAGGTCATAATAGCTGGCATCGTCATCCTCGGCGAGAATTTCCTCGCCATAGGCGGCCGAGACGGTGAAGCCGGAAAACTCGGGCGTGTCATAGCGGATGCGGAAGCGCCGGCTGCCGTCGAAATCCCTGAACGTGTCTGAGATGCGGATGCCGGACAGGGTGTCGCCGTCGCGGAACTCATAGCCGCCGGCCGTGTCGGGCAGGTTGACATAGCCCGCAAGGCTGGTGCCGGAATTGTCGATCTCGGCCAGGCTATCGGTGGCCATGCTGCCCTGCCCGAACCAGACCGCGCCGAAACCGCCGGAATACACGGCCTCGAATTTCCGCAGGTCGGTGCGTTGCCAGTCGATCCAGTCGGGATCGTCGATCTGGTTGGTATCCGAGGTGGATTTGAAGCCCAGCCCGGTCTCGACGTTGAAGCGCAGCTTGTTTTCACCGGCCGGCACGTCGATCCAGAAGCCAAGGCGGCTGACCGAATTGCTGTTGTCGACGAAATCGTCATAGCTGCTCTCGCCGTCGTCGACGCGCTGATATGTCAGGTTCAGCTGGCCGTAGAAGGTCGCCGTCGCGCCCGACGGATGGGTGAAGGTCAGATCCTCGGCCCATGCCGGCACCGTGCCGAGGCAGAGGATAGGGGCAAGGATAAGCGGCCGCGTCTGCATGTGGATGTTCCTTCCCTTAGTGTCCTTTCAGCACGAGCGTCTGGATCGGCAGCAGCAGGGCCTGGATCCGCAGGATCAGGGCATGCACCAGCCCGACGGCATCCACGGCATGCAGCCCCAAACGCTGGAGCGTGCCGAGGTTCTCGTCCTCCAGCCGATCGTGATTGCTTGTATAGGTGTTGGCGATGCAGGTCGCCCCCTGCGGCAACCCGTCAAGCGCGCCTTCGTAAAGCGGCTCCATGAGGACCGTGATCGTGCCTCCCAGCGCCATGTTCTGCAAATCCTGCAACTGGTCGGTGGGGCGGATCTGCCCGGCGGCAATGACCTCCTGTACCTGGGTCACCACCATCGGGATGATCTGCCAAGGCTTGGCGGCGCAGGTGACCTCGCCGATCATCCCGGGTTTCATCACCTGGCTCTCGATCTGGCCGAAGCCCGCGGCAAGCCCGGTAATGCGGCGCGCGGGGACAAGGATGCCGGCCGGGCGCAGCATCGGGTTCACGACGTCACCCCGCCGCAGCGCAAACTGCTGCACGATCCCGTCGGTGCCGGCGACGACCAGGGTCTTGTCCAGTTCGACCTGTGCCTCCTGCAGCACGGCCTCGGCGCTGGCCTTCTGCGCGGGCAGCTGGAAATCGACCCTTGCGATGAGCGCATCGCGCGCGGCGATCGCGGCATCGACCATGCCCTGCTGCGTGCTCACCTGCACCTGGGCGCGCTCGACATCGCGCCGGGCGATGGCGGTCGAGTTCTGGGCCAGAAGCGCGCTGCGGGTTTCGAATTCATCCAGCGCCTGCTTCAGCATCCCCTCGGCCTGCATGATCCGGCCCTCGGCCTCTCGCACCTGGATCTGCGCGACCCGCAGCTCGGCCTCGATCTCGGCCAGCTTGAGCCGCGCTGTCTCGACCGCCGCCCTCTGCTCGAGATCGTCCAGCCTGAACAGCGGATCGCCCTCTTTGACGGGCTGGTTGATGTCGACAAAGGTCTCGGCGACGCGGCCATTCGTCTCGGGCAGGATGGTGACCGTGCGAAAGATCGAGGTCGCGGCCCGGGTCGAGGGATGGAAGTAGAAGACTGCCGTGATCAGGCTGATCGTCAGGATGACGCACAAGACGAGGCCCCAGCGCAGCTCATACCATACGCTGAACAGCGTGATCTCGTGTCCGAACCGTTTGCCTTGGACAAAGCGGCGGTAAAGATAGTCGGGAAGCACCGTCACGCTTGAACAGAGCAGCAACTCCAGCATGGCTCAGCTTTCTGTCGGAGGGAGGGGGACGGGACGGGACTCCGGCAGGTCCGCAGCTGCCGGTGGCTGCGGACGGGCCATCCGGCCCAGCGATGCCGCCATGGATTGAAGTGGCGTGGTGAAATCAGGGATCGGGATCATTGCCAGAAGCAGTCCCGCGATCCAGAAGGCGTGATTATGCGTGAAAAGCGAGATCAGCGCCAGAACCGCCACGATCTCGAACTGCACCTTCTGGCCGCCGTGGGCCATGTGTTCGGGCAATGCGTGAAGCTTGAGGTAGAAGACTCCGATGCCCACCACGGCCGCGATCAGGAATATCCCCATCCCCACCAGAAGCCAGTCCGTCTGGCCGGGCATGGTAATGAAGGGGGGAAGATGGGCAACCGCTTGGGGGTGCAGCAACGCGTCTTGATCCGGTGCAATGGCCAAGGTCCTCTCCGTTCCATGTGCCGCGATGCCATGACGACAGTGCCGCGGTGCAAGCCTGCGGCGCGAGCCTCAAGGCAGACATGCGAACAGTCTAGCCGGGAACCCTGGCGGCACGAACAACGCCGATGTAAGTCACAGTTAGCAGCGGCCCCGCGGGTCAGATCCTGCGCAGCTTGTTCGGACGCACCGGGTCGGACTGTTCCGGGTCCAAGCTGGCCAGCGCTTGGGCGATGGCGGCGATCAGGTCGGGATGGAACTGGCGAAAGGCCAGATCCTCCCGCAGGCGCGCGAAGACGCCCGGCGCAAGCTGCTCGGCGCGGGCCAGGCGCTGGTGCGCCTCGTCCTTCCGGCCCAGTGCTGCCAGCGCGGCCGCCGCGGCAAGGTGGACATGGGCAATGCTGAGCGCATCGACGGCGCGCAGCTCGTCCAGCGCCTGCTCGTGACGTCCATGGGCAAAATGGTACAGGAAAAGGCCCATCCGGTACTGCCCGGTCAAGAGCGGGCTTCTGGCATAGGCCTCTTCCAGAAGCGGAACGCCGCTTTCCCAGTCCTTGCGCGCGGCAAGGCGAAAGCCCATCTCGGCCATCAGTTCGGGATCGTTGGGGTTCAGCGCCCGGGCGGCCTTGAGGGACTGCAGGCATTCATCGCGCCGACCCAGGAACCATTCGGCAAGGGCACGGGCATGATAGGCGCGGCTGGAACTGGGGGCGAGCCGGATCGCTTCGCGCGCCAGATCGAGCGCGCGCTCCAGCGGTTCGGCGCAGCTGTTCCCGACATCGTAGCCAAAGCGCCCGGCGTTCGTGTAAAGCATCGACAGGCAGGCATGGGCCGCGGCGAAACCGGGCTCGGCCGCGATCGCCGCCTCCAGGTCGCGCCGGAGCGGGTCGAACCGGTCCTTGTCGAGCGTGCGCCAGTAGTCCTGGAAGTCCAGCAGTTTCTGGTATCCTGCGAAATGGCGCGGGTCGCTGCCGACCAGGATGCGCGCCTGGCTGTCCACGATGCCGTCCCGCAGCGCGACGATGCGGGCGACATGGCCCGCGATCTCGGCGCACAGGCCGACGATATCGGAAGGGTCGCGGCCGACCTCCATTTCGCGTTCAAAGCTCTGCGCCCAGATGAAGCGTCCGTCTCCCTCGCGCCTCATCAGGATTTCGGCGATCAGGGCATGTTTGGCGATCGTCACGGTCCCCGACAACCGATAGTCGATCTGCAGCTCCGCCGCGCCTGCGGCCGGGGCAGGGGCCCGGTGCGCCTGCTCGGACGTGTCGAGGCCATAGACGAAAAGCTCGGTGAAGCGGGTCAGGGCCGCGATCACCTGCCGGGTCAGCGTGCGCGCGATCAGCGGATAGACGCCGGTATCCCCGTCCAGGTCGAGGGGCTCCACCAGGATCCGGGGCGCGTATTCCTGCAGCGCCCTGGCCCCGTTGGCAGGCGGATCGGCCGCAGCGGCCGGGGCCCCCTGGCGCTGGAAGGTGGGGACATAGCTTCCCTTGGGGATCGAGATCCGGATGTCCGCGCCTCCATGCTTCAGATAATAGTTGTCAAGCGCGCGCCGCAGCCGTCCCGCCTCGATGCGGACGATGGAATCCTTCATCGCGTCGAAATCCTCGCCGCGTCCGAAGACAAGCGTGGCGATGCTGTAGGCCTTGATGCGCTCGCCACGACCGGCCAGCGTTTCCTCGACCACGTGTCGAAGAAAGCGCCTGTTGCGCTCGGAGGCGTCGAAATCGGACGATGCCAAGACGCGTGCCAACTCGTCGCGAATTACGCATTGAATCGCATCGCTCATCATCTACCGTCCCTTCCCATACTAAACGAACGTTACAGTAACGTACTCGGCAGAGCGGTTGTTGAGGCGGAACTTCTGAGGCAGCCTGTGACATTCTACGGATCCTCCCGGTTGTTTTGCAACAAAGGAGTCAGACCCGCATGCGCGCCGTGGACCTTGCCGTCGGATTTTTCCCGGATTGTGGCTTGGCGGTCAGGCGCCTTTACCTGCGAGACGAGCAGTTTCGGTCGATCTGTGAGGATCTCCTGCTGGCTCAGGTCTCGCTGCTACGACTTGAGAGCCAAACCGGTTTCAAAACGCCGGAGGAGATCGAGGATTTCAGGAATGTTCTGCAGGAGCTGAAGGCCGAGTTGCGCGCCTATCTCAATGCTCCCGACAAGGTCTGAACGAGCGCCGCTGACCAGGATGAGGGCGAGGGTGAGGTTAACAGTAACTTACACAGCCCCAATGGAGGCCTGCATCCGCAACTCCTAGGCTTCCAGGTAGGCGGGGCAATGACGCCGCCTGCATTGGGAGAGTTGCCGTGAACAAAGTTGCCACTGTCCTGCCCAGAGAGCGTCTGGACCATTTCTTTTCATTCCCCGGCGCGCGCAATGATCGTTGGCGCGAATTGCATGTCGCGGCGCGGGATTGGGCGCGCGGCAATGGCGACCCGGCGACAGTCCGCGAGTCCTTCGATGGCCTTTTCGCCTATGAGGGGTTCTTCGCCTATCCGGGGCGCCAGCTTCTTGCGACCCTGCGGCAAAGGATCGAGACCGGGCAGGCCGGGCCGACGGCGGCGCTGGCGCAGCGGATATCGGAATCGATCCTGACGCGGTCCTACAAATCCGATGCTGGCGACTGGCAAGCAGTGGAGGCATTGGCCGAATCCCCGCCGGACCTGAATACGCCCACTCTGGCGCGGGGGCAGGGGCATCGGCCCTACTTCGAGATGCTGGTGGTTGCCCCCGGGGCGGCCCGCCGGGGCGAGAGCATCATCGACCAGTTCCACCGCCTCCGCCGTCCCGAGGACGCCTTCATCTATGAAGCCGTGCCCGTCAGCAGCTTTGAAGAGGCGATCTGCGCCACAATCCTGAACCCGGCTCTGGCGGCGGTGACGATCCATGAGGGTTTCGACCATGAAAGCACGGCCGAGGTGCCGGTGCTGCGGAATTTCCTGGTTTCGGCGGGGCTGGATGCTGCCTCGATCGCGGGCGACGACCTGCCGCTGTCGCTGGCGGACACGCTGAAGCGCATTCGCCCCGAGCTGGACATCTATCTGTTGTCCGACCGGCATGTCGAACGCGCGGCGGGCCATCCGCGGGCGGCCAATATCCGCCGCGTCCTTTATTCGGTCGAGGAACTGCTGGAACTGCATCTTTGCGTCCTGGAAGGCGTCGCCGACCGCTTCCGCACGCCCTTCTTCGACAATCTCAAGGCCTATGCGATGCGGCCGATCAGCACCTTCCATGCGCTGCCGATCGCCCGCGGCAAGTCGGTGTTCAAATCCGACTGGATCCGCGACATGGGCGAGTTCTACGGCCTGAACATCTTTCTTGCGGAATCCAGCGCCACCACGGGGGGGCTCGACAGCCTGCTGGAGCCGACCGGCAACATCAAGCTGGCCCAGGAAATGGCCGCCCGCGCCTTCGGGGCCGATCACGTCTTCTTCGTGACCAACGGGACCAGCACCTCGAACAAGATGGTGCATCAGGCGCTGGTCGCGCCCGGCGACATCGTGCTTCTGGACCGCAACTGCCACAAGTCCCACCATTACGGCCTGGTCCTGGCGGGCGGGCAGCCGCTTTACATCGACGCCTTCCCGATGACGGAATATTCGATGTATGGCGCGGTGCCCCTTGCCAGCATCAAGAAGGCGCTGCTGGACCTGAAGGCCGAAGGCCGGCTTGACCGCGCGAAGATGGTCGATCTGACCAACTGCACCTTTGACGGCCATATCTACAACACCCGCCGCGTGATGGAGGAATGCCTTGCCATCAAGCCCGACCTGATCTTCCTGTGGGACGAGGCGTGGTTCGGCTTTGCCCGCTGGTCGCCCTTCCTGCGCCCGCGTACCGCGATGGGCGCGGCCGAGGCGATCGAGACCTGGATGAAGGACCCGGCGTCGGTCGAGGCCTATGAAGCCCAGCAGAAAGAGCTGGGCGAGAACCCCGACACCGAGACGTTGATGAAGTCCCGGCTGATCCCCGACCCGCGCCTGATCCGCATGCGCGTTTATCAGACGAACTCGACCCACAAGTCGATGTCGGCGCTGCGGCAGGGGTCGATGCTTCTGGTGCGCGACGTCGATTTCCCCGATGTCGAGGCCCAGTTCCACGAGGCCGTCTTTACCCATGCCTCGACCAGCCCGAACCAGCAGCTGATCGCCAGCCTCGACATCGCGCGCCGCCAGATGGAGCTGGAGGGCTATGGGCTTGTCGCCAATGCGATCGAGATCGCCCTGGACATCCGCAAGGAAGTGAACGCCCATCCCGTCATCTCGAAATACTTCCGCGTCCTCGGCGCAAGCGAGATGATCCCCGACGAATATCGCCAGAGCGGCTTCGTGGATTTCCTGGAACCCGGCACGGATTGGGAAGATCAGGTCCGCTCGATGCACGAGGACGAGTTCTGCCTTGATCCGACCCGGATGACGCTGGTCTGCGGCACCGCCGGCTTCGACGGGACTCAGTTCAAGAAGATGATGGCCGACGATTACGACATCCAGTTCAACAAGACCTCGCGCAATTCGGTCCTGCTGCAATCCAACATCAACAACACGCGCAGCGACGTGGCGAACCTGATCCGCGTGCTGCTGGAGATCAGCCGCAAGATCGAGAACGACCTGGCCCGCGGCGGCGAGAACGGCCGCGCAGCCTTTGCCGCGCGTGTCAAGTCGCTGATGGAGGACGTGCCGGAGCTGCCCAACTTCAGCCACTTCCATGACGCCTATCGCTGGGACGCGGGCGAGACGACGCCCGAAGGGGACATGCGCTCGGCCTTCTACAGCGCCTATTACTCCGAGGGTTGCGAATACCTGCCGCTCGACAGTCCCGAGGTGGACCGGCGCCTGAAGGACGGCCCGGAAATGATCTCGGCCAATTTCGTGATCCCCTATCCGCCGGGCTTTCCGATCATGGTGCCGGGCCAGGTCATCAGCCCCGAGACGATCGACTTCATGCGCAAGCTGGACGTCAAGGAGATCCACGGCTTCGAGCGGGCCAGGGGACTGAAACTCATCCGCCCGGACCACGCCCAGGACCACGTCCGCAAGTAACCGCTGCGGACAAGGAGAGTGAAACCATGTGGACGTACATAGTTGAGACGCTTCGGGCCAACCCCGCGCTCGCGATCTTTCTCACGCTGGCGATCGGCTACTGGGTCGGCAACAAGAGGTTCGGAAGCTTCAGCCTCGGCGCGGTGACGGGGACGCTGCTGGCGGGGGTCATCATCGGCCAGATCGGCCTCGACATCTCCGGGCAGGTAAAGTCGATCTTCTTCATCATGTTCCTTTTTGCCGTCGGCTTCGGCGTCGGCCCGCAGTTCGTCCGGGGGATCGCGACGGATGGCGCCCCGCAGGCGGTGTTCGCCGTGGTGATCTCGGTGCTCTGCCTGGCTGCCGTCTACATCGCGGCGATCGTCTCGGGCTATGGGCCGGGCCTTGCCGCGGGCCTGCTTGCGGGCGCCCAGACGATCTCGGCGTCGATCGGCCTGGCTACCGACGCGATCAACGGCGCCGGCCTGCCGCCGGAAGAGGCCCAGGCGCAGCTTGACCTGATCCCGGTCGCCTACGCCATCACCTATCTCTTCGGCACCATCGGCACCGGCTGGATCCTGGCCTTTCTCGGGCCGAAGATGCTAGGAACGGACATCGCGGAAGCCTGCGCACGCTACGAGCGCGAGGTCCTGAAAGGCTCCACCAAGGGCGCCAACACAATGAGCGCCTGGCGGGCCCGCGAGGCGAGGGCCTACCGGATCCGCGAGGGCGGCGTCGCGGTGGGCAAGACCCTTGCCGGGGCCGAGGCCCTGGCCAAGGGCGAGCGCATCTTCATCGAGCGCCTTCGCCGCGGGTCCGAAGTGCTGAATCCTCCCCCCGATACCGTTTTGCAGGCGGGCGACGTTGTTGCGGTCTCGGGCCGGCGCGAGGTGCTGGTCGGCCTGTTCGGCGAAGCCGAGGAGGTCGAGGACCGCGAACTCCTCGACATGCCGGTCGAGGCGACCGACGTTCTGATCACCAACAAGGCGCTCGACGGGCGCGAACTGATCGATCTGGCAGGCGAGCCCTACACCCGTGGCGTTTACCTGAACTCGATCCGGCGCGGCTCGATGGCGGTCAACATCCCCGTCCTGCCCGGAACCAAGCTCAATCGCGGCGACATCGTCCGCGTCGCCGGCGCCAAGGCCAACATCGACACGTTCATCGCTGCGGCCGGCTTTGCCGATCGGCCGCAAACGATCACGGACATGGTGCTTGTCGGCCTGTCGATCCTGATCGGCGGTCTGATCGGCGCCGCGGTCCTGCCGGTCGGGGGCATTCCAATCACCCTTTCCACCTCGGGCGGCGCGCTGATTGCCGGGATCTTCGTCGGCTGGCTCCGCACGGTGAAGCCGCAGATCGGCAACATCCCGCAGCCAACCTTGTGGTTCATGAATTCGGTCGGCCTCAACGTCTTCATCGCGATCGTCGGGCTGAGCTCGGGGCCGACCTTCATCGCCGGACTGCGCGAGGCGGGGTTCGGGCTCTTCTTCTGGGGGCTCTTCGCGACCGCGGTGCCGATGCTGCTCGCGCCCTACATCGGCAAGTACATCTTCAAGTTCGACGACGCGATCAACCTTGGCTGCTGCGGCGGCGCGCGGACCTCGACCGCCTCGGTCGCGATGGTCGGCGAGGTCGCCAAAAGCGACGTGCCGATGCTGGGCTACACGGTTCCCTATGCCGTCAGCAACACGCTGCTGACCCTGTGGGGACTGGTGATCGTGCTGCTGTTGCTGTGAGCGCGTTCCGGGAGGACGGCCTGCCGGCCGGTCGTTCCCAGAGGGGAAGAGGGGCATGGAACTGATCAGATCGTTCTTCGACGCCTCGCCGATCGCCGTGCTTTTTGTCTGCGTCGCGATCGGCTTCGCGATCGGCCGCATCAAGGTGGCCGGGGTGCCGGTCGGCGGCATTCCCGGCACGCTTTTCGCCGCGATCCTGATCGGCCAGATCGGGGTCGAGGTGGACGAGAACATCAAGACGATGGCCTTCGCCCTGTTCATCTACTCGCTCGGCTATGTGAGCGGCCCCAGCTTCTTCCAGAGCCTGGGGCGCAGCACGTTCAATCTCGTCCATCTTTCGCTGTTCTCCAGCGTCCTGATCTACGTGACGATCTGGAGCCTTGCCCAGACCTTCGAGCTCGACAAGGGAACGGCGGCGGGCCTGCTGGCGGGCGGGATCACGGAATCGGCCGCTGTCGGCACGGCAAGCGAGGCCTTGAAGAACCTGAGCCTTCCCGCGGATCAGGTGACGGCGATGCAGGCCAATATCGGCGTGGCCTATGCCATAACCTATCTGTTCGGCTTCACCCTCGTGGTGTTCTTCGTCAGCCTCTTCGCGCCACGGATGATGGGGATCGACCTCAAGGACGAGGCCGCGAAATACGCGGCGACGCTGGGCCGGACCGACGATGACGACTTGAGTCCTTCGCAGGAATCCGCGCTTCGCGGCGTGGTTGCCCGCGTCTATCAGCTGACCCGCGAGGAATCCGTTGGCATGGATGTCGGCAGTTTCGAGAGCAGGTTCGACGGCTTCGTGACAGTGCAGCGCATCGTCCGCGGCGGGCAGGTCCTGGAACCCGCAAAGGACGTCAGGCTGGCCTTGGGCGACCGGGTCGCCCTGCTCGGGCGGCTGGGCGAATTGCTGGAAGCCGGAAGCTTCCTGGGACCCGAAACGACCGACACGAGCGGGCTTCACATCATTGGCGAGACCCGGACCGTCGTGCTCACGAACACCGACTTCATCGGAGAAACCATCATCGGGGTGCGCAGAAAGATCGACCCGGACCAGCGCCGGGGCGTTTACCTGACGAAGATATCCCGATCCGGGCAGACGCTTGTCCCGCGGCCGCAGATGCGGCTGGAAGCGGGCGACGTCGTCACCCTCTACGGCACGCCGGCCGCGCTTGACGACGCCGTGCCGATCGTCGGCTATGCCATCGATCAGGGCATCGCCGTGGATTACGTGTATCTGGCCTTTGGCATCCTTCTGGGGATCGTGATCGGGATGATCACGGTGCCCATCGCCGGATCGCCGGTCGCGCTGCATACCGGCGGCGGGTGCCTCCTTTCGGGCCTGCTGTTCGGCTGGCTCAGATCGCGCCATCCGACCTTCGGCGGGCTGCCGCCGGCCACCGCCCTGCACCTGCGCGATTTCGGCCTCGCGATCTTCATCGCCTGCGTCGGGCTGGGGACCGGCCCGCAGGCGGTCACCCTGCTCAGAGAGCAGGGCGTCCTGTTGCCCATCCTTGCCGTCGTCGCCGTCATCCTGCCGATCGCCGCGTCGATGTATTACGCCCGCTACGTCCTCAAGATGAACCCCGCCGTGATCTGCGGCGCCTTGGCCGGCTGCTTCACATGCACTGCGGGACTGAACGCGGCCGTGCAGGCTGCCGAGAACGAAACGCCTGTCCTGGGATATACGGTGCCCTATGCCATCTCGAACATCACTCTCACGCTGCTCGGCCCGATCCTGGTTCTTACCGTCTGAGCCACGGATCCTGTCTGGCGTCGTCACCCACCTCCACCGCCGGAGGGAACGTCATGTCGCGCCTTTTTGAGGAGATCAGAAGCAGTCCACTGCTATGGTTGCTGGTCTTTGTTCCCGTCGTCCTTGGCGTCGAGATCGTCCGGCCCGATGCTCATACCTTGCTGTTTCTGCTTTCCGTCCTCGCCATCGTTCCGCTGGCCGCGCTGCTCAGCCTTGCGACCGAATCCGTGGCCGAACGCACCGGTGATGCCGCAGGCGGGCTGATCAACGCGACCCTTGGCAACCTGACCGAACTGGTCATCGCCGTGACCGCACTGGCCGCCGGTCAGTACGCGCTGGTCAAGGCCTCCATCGCGGGGGCCATCGTCACCAATGCGCTTTTCATGCTGGGCGCATGCTTCCTTCTGGGCGGGCTGCGCCACCACATGCAGGACTTCAACCGCACGGGTGCGCGTCTTCAGGCCAGCCTGCTCTTCATCGCGACCGTGGCGCTGCTGATCCCCTCGGCCATCGTGGCGGCCGACAATATCGACAACCCGGAGGCGATCCAGAAGCTTAGTCTGCTGCTGGCACTGCTGCTGGTCGCAGGCTACGTCCTGGGCCTGTGGTTCTCGCTGGGGACGCATCGCACGTCTTTTGCCAGCGCCGCCCCTGCCGAAAATCATCACGTGCCCCTGCCCATCGGGCTGGCGCTCGTCACACTGGCGGCGGTGACGGTGCTGGTCGCGCTGGTCAGCCACATATTCGTTGCCTCGGTCGAGGTCGCCGGCGCGGCGCTTGGGCTGACCCCCGCCTTCGTCGGCTTCATCGTGGTGTCGCTGGTCGGCGGGGCGGCCGAGTTCGCCTCGGCCTTCGCGGCGGCGCGCAAGGACCGTCTGGATCTCAGCGTCAGCATCGCGCTTGGCAGCGCGGCGCAGATCGCGCTGTTCGTCGCGCCGCTTCTGGTCCTGCTGAGCTATGTCGTCGGGCCCGCGCCCATGGGGCTGGATTTCTGGCCCGGCGCGGTCGTGATGATGGTGATCGCGGCGCTTTCGGCGGCGCTGCTGACCGCGGGCGGGCATTCGGCATGGTTTCTGGGCGTTCTGGTGTTGATGGTCTATGCGATCTTCGCCCTGACGCTTTACGTCCTTCCGCTGAGTCAGTGATGGCGAGCGGGGGTTCGGATGGCGCTGCGGCAAGGGCACTCGGTCCCCTTCCGCGTGCGACCAGGGTCCCGTTCGCGCGGCTCCCGGCCGGCATCACATCGGTGTGGGGGAGATGACGGATGCGCTTCCTGTCCGCCTATGTCCGGCTGGTCAGGGCCATCTACATGGCCTTCCGCAGCACCCAGGTGCAGGCGCTGATCCTTGTCTGCATCCTGATCGCGCTGGCGCAGGCAGTCATCTTCATGCGCATCGAGGGCTGGCGGTTTCTCGACGCCTTCTACTTCTCGGTCGTCAGCATGGCGACCGTCGGCTACGGCGATCTCGCACCCCGGACGCCCCTGGGCAAGATCACGGCGCTGGTCTTTCTGATGGTCGGGGTCGGGATCTTCGTCCTGACCGTCTCGTCGATCGCACAGGTGATCCTGGGCGAGATTTCTCCGTCAGCGGGTCACCCGGCGCGCGAGAAGGAACCGGACCATGCCGGTCCCGAGTGATCCCGCCGTCCTGTGCCGCCCCACCAGGCAACAAGGAGATTGGATGATGCTGCAACGCGAATATTTCGAGAGCCTTTCGGTTCTCAGCCCGTTCGAGATCAAGGACGAGCTGATCAAGCTTGCCCGCGCCGGCAGCGAGAAGTCGGCCCGAGCCTTCCTGAACGCGGGACGCGGCAATCCGAACTGGGTCGCCACCCGCGCCCGCGAGGCGTTCTTCCTGCTGGGCCAGTTCGCCCTGACCGAGGCGCGGCGCAGCCTTGACGATCCGGCGGCCGGCATCGCCGGCATGCCCCCGCGTGGCGGATGCCACCTGCGCTTCCAGAAATGGATCGCGAAGCGGCTTCATGAACAGGAGGAGGACTGGATCGACGAGGAAGGCGCTCCGCCTGCCCGGACCCTGCGCGATGCGGTGGCCTTTGCCATCGAACGTTTCGGCTTCGATCCCGACGCCTTCGTGCATGAGCTGACGGATTCGATCATCGGCGACAACTATCCGGTGCCGGACCGCGCCCTTTACCACAACGAGATCGTCACCCACGAATATCTGATGTGGGCGATGTGCGCCGGCCACCGCCCGGACGTCAAGTTCGACCTTTACCCGGTCGAGGGCGGCACCGCGGCCATGTGCTATATCTTCAAGGCGCTGAAGAACCAGCGGCTGCTGAACGCGGGCGACACCATCGCGCTGGGCACGCCGATCTTCACCCCCTATCTGGAGATGCCCGAGCTTGAGGACTACGGGCTGCACGTCATCCGCGTCAGCGCCGAGCAGGAGGACAGGTTCCAGTTCACCGACGAGGATCTGGAGGCGCTGGCCGATCCCGCGGTCAAGGCGCTGTTCCTGGTCAACCCGGGCAATCCCTCGGCCGCGGCGATGACGCCGGATTCGATCCGCCGGCTGGCCGCCTTCGTGAACACGCGCCGGCCGGACCTGATGATCCTGACCGACGACGTGTATGGCACCTTCGTGCCCGGATTTGAATCGATCATGGGCCACCTGCCCAGGAACACGATCGGGGTTTATTCCTATTCCAAGTATTTCGGCTGCACCGGCTGGCGGCTGGGCGTGATCGCGGTGGCGCAGGACAACATCTTCGACCAGCGCATCAGGGACCACCCCGAGGAGATCCAGGAGGTCATCGAGAAGCGCTACAAGGCGCTGACGCCGAAACCGCGCGAGCTGAAATTCATCGACCGCATCGTCGCCGACAGCCGCGATGTCGCGCTGAACCACACGGCAGGGCTTTCGCTGCCGCAGCAGGTGATGATGACGCTGTTCGGGCTGGTCGAGCTGATGGACAAGGACAAGGTCTACCAGAAGGCCTGCATCGCGATCTGCACCCGCCGCTTCCGCAACCTGGTCGAGGGAATGGGGATCGAGACGAATGTCGGCGCCTATTACGACTATTACTACGGCATCGTGGATCTGGAGTTCTGGCTCCGGAAATATGTCGGCGAGGATGTGGTCACCTGGGTCAAGGCGAACATCCATCCGCTGGACATCCCCTTCCGCCTGGCCGAGGAGCACGGGATCGTGCTGCTGAACGGTTCGGGCTTTGCGGCGCCGAACTGGTCGGCGCGGGTGTCCTTCGCCAATCTCAACGATGATGCCTATGGCGAGATCGGACGCGCGGTGCGCACGATCGCGCGAGGCTATGTCCAGGCCTGGCAGGCGTCGAGGGGCGAGGAGATCACCGGCTGACATGGGCACGCGCCCCCGTCCCCGGGGCGCGTGGCAAGGGACGTTTGGAAAGTGAAACCTGTGAGAAGACGGCCGAATCCTGTGTCATGGTGCCAGCGTCCGCGTCGTTTTCTCACCTGTCCAGGACAGGAGCATCAGGACATGATGAACGCGCATGAACCCCTTCATTCACCGGCTTTCAGGCGGCTGTGCGCCGCCGCGCTTGCCGGTCTTGCCGTGGGGGCGGTCGCCGGGTCGCCGCCTGGTCCGGCGCTGGCCCAGACCGGCTCCGTCGCCTGCGGCGGGGAGCATGTCGTCGCAAGCGGCGACACGCTGAGCAAGCTGGCTGAAAGCGCCTATGGAGATCCCGCGCTTTACGGCGTCATCGCCGATGCCAACGACGCGGCGCTTGGCGGCGATCCCAGCCGGATCTTCGTTGGCATGAGCCTGACCATCCCCTGCCTCGATGCCAGCGGGCAGGCTGGCACGCCCGGCCAGGCGCCCACCTTGCAATCCGCCGTTGCCGCCGAAGGCGAGCTGTCGCCCGATCAGCTGGATGCGCTGTTCGGCCCCGTCGCCCTTTTCCCCGACACCGTGCTGACGCCAGTCCTGGTGGCCGTGACCTTTCCGCTGGACGTGGTCAAGGCGGCCCGCTTTGTCGAGGAGAACTCAGGGCTTTCCGACAAGGACCGCGCGCAGAAAGCTGCTGCCGAGCCCTGGGACGACAGCGTGCGCGAGCTTGCGGCCGGCTTCCCGGATCTGATCACCCGGATGAACGACCACCTCGACTGGACCGAACAGGCGGGCGAAGCGGTGGTCGCACAAACCGACGACGTGCTGGCCTCGATCCAGCGGCTTCGCGCCAAGGCTCAGGGCAACGGCTATCTGGAGGACAATGCGGCACAGACGGTCGAGACGGTGGACAACAGGATCGTCATCAATCCGGCGGTTCCGAATGTCGTGCAGTTGCCGGTCTATGACAGCCAGGTCGTCTATTCGTCGCCGGCTCCTGCCGCGCCCGTCTATCACTATGGCTATGACTATGGTGACGACTGGGTTGGCTGGGGGGATGCGCTGGTGGCCGGCGGGATCGTCCTGGGCAGCGCGGTCATCCTGGACGAGATCTTCGATGATGACGACTGGGACGGCTGGGGCGACAATGACGAGATCGACTGGGATCGCGGCGACATCTCGATCAATCGCGGCGACCGCAATGTCGAACGGGGCGACATCAACATCGAGGGCGGCGAGCGCAACATCGAACGCGGCGACCGCGTCAGCATAGGCGAAAGCGACCGCATCCAGGTTGATCGCGACGCGAACCGCGCGGCCTTGGCCGATCGCGCGCGGGAAACGGGGGCCACCCGCCCTGCCGCCCGGCAGCCGATCTCGAATTCCGCCAACCGCGAGTTGGCGCGGCAGAAGATCGAAACCCGCAAGGCGCAGGGGGCGAGCCCCGCAAGGTTGGATGCAACCCGCAAGGCGGCTTCGCGGCCGCAGGCCGCACGCGCCGCGACCCGGCCCGCCGGGGCGTCGGCGGCAACGCGCAGCGCCCCCCGCGCCACAACGCAGCGGGTGTCGCGCCCCACGGCGCAAAAGGCGCCGCAGGCGCGATCCCCCAGCCGGTCCAGCAATGCCTTCCACAAGTCCTCGGGCAGCTCGCGCGCCTCGTTATCGAGCAGCCGCGGGCGCAGCAGCATGGGCGCGCAGGGCGGCGGGCGAGGCGGTGGCGGCAGAGGTGGCGGGAGGCGCTGACATGAAAAGACACGTATCGACATGCTGCATCCTGGCGCTTCTGGCCTCGGCCGGGGCGGCGGCTGCGGTTCCGCAGGACTTCGACACGCCCGAGGCCGCGGTGGCGGCGCTGACCGCTGCGCTCGAGGCCAGGGACAGGGCGGCCGTGCTGGCGATCTTCGGCCCCGAGAACGAGGATGTGATCAGCAATGGCGATCCCGCCGAGGATCGAGAGCTCTGGGGCCAGTTCCTGCGCGACATGCAGACATTGACCCGGATCGACAGGCCCGAGCCTGACCGCGCCGTCCTGATGGCCGGACGCGACCTGTGGCCCTTTCCCGCCGAAATCCGGCGCGACGGGAACCGATGGTCTTTCGATGCCGAATCCGCACGCATCGAGGTGCTGGCCCGGCGCATCGGGCGCAACGAACTGGAGATCATCGACATCATGCGCCGCGCCGGAGAAGTGCAGGCGGCCTATCGCCGGTCCGACCACGACGGCGACGGGATAATGGAATTCGCGGCCTCGATCCTGTCCAGCCCCGGCCAGCGCGACGGGCTTTACTGGCCCACCGAGCCCGGCGCCGAGCCCAGCCCCTTTGACGAGACACTGGCCCGCGCCAGCTTTTCCGGCTTCAGCGAAGACGGACAGGACCGCGCCCCCGAACCCTGGGAGGGCTATTACTTTCATATCCTCCAGGGCCAGGGCGCCGCGGCGCCGGCCGGGGCCTACAGCTACATGGTGGCGGGCAACATGGTCGCTGGCCACGCCCTGGTGGCCTATCCCGCAAGCTATGGCGATACGGGCATCATGAGCTTCATGGTCGGCGAAGGAGGCATCGTCTATCAGGCTGACCTGGGCGAGGACACGCTGACCCGCGCCGCTGCAATCGAGCTGTTCGATCCCGGCCCTCCCTGGACCCCGGTCGAGTGATCCCGCCGCAAGGCATCGGATCGTGCATCCCGGGTCCCGGAGTCCCGGGACACGCCGATGGGAATACCACAAGCGCTGCTTCCTGCGCCGCAACGGAACTGCCCGTTCCCGGACCCGGCGCGGCCCGCGAACTCACCTGCCGAAGACGACCGGATTGGACCCCGGGAGGCCCCGCCTGGGTGCGAGCCACCCGCGCGATCCGGAGAATGCCATCCGGCAGACGGTCCGGATCCGGTGCCTGCGCCTGCCCGTCGTCCGGGAAGGCTTCCGGGGCCGAAGGGCCGGCAGTTTCGCGTGGACTGGCCGCCTGCGATCTAGTATCCCTATCAGGACAAGTCTCCTTCGTATTATCGGAAAGTCGCCGCAGGTCGCTGAATTCTTGCGAGTAACGGAGGTACAGATGGCTGCCGATGCGCGTGCTGCTTGCTTCATTCGCGGTTCCGACGTTCTCCATGCCATGGGCCATGCCGGTGTCGGTGAGGCCGGGCCGCGCGTCCCACCGCAAGGCTTGGGCTTGTGGAAGCACCCCCCTGGTCCGCGCAAGAGAAGCACGGCTCGGCACGTCGACAGCGAGCGTGGTTGCCCTGTCCATTGCCGTCCTGCGGGAAAAATTCCAACGCTCGTCCGTGGCGCCCTTGGACAACTCAGACGCATCGCCGAACTGGCACCCGAAGATCTCATCCGTAAAGCGACCCTGCGCGGTCTGCGGCACTTGCCGCTTGCAATGATGCTGGCCGCGACCCTGGTTGCCGGATGCAGCCGCCCGCCAGAGCTCGTGGGCGTCGAGGATGCCCGGGTTCCCGTGGAATCCGTCGCCGGGGTCCAGCGGCACAAGATGTTCATCACGACGACCCGACAGGCTTCCGAAGTGGTGGGGGCGTTCTATTCGGACCGCCGCGCGCCGGACCTGGGGCTGGCATCGGTGGTGGTGACGATTCCTCCCACCCACCAGGTGGGCCAGATCGAAAGGCCGAGCGCCCTTCCCCCGGACCCGAGAACCGAGTTCTCGGTTGTCGATCCGGCCATCTATCAGACCGACAGGTCTTTCATCGCCGAGATCAACCGGGAGCTTGCCCGCCGGCCGCCGGGACAACGGAAGCTGCTGCTGTATGTGCATGGCTACAACAACACGACCAGCGACGCCATTCTGCAACTGGCGCAGTTCATCGAGGATTCGGATTATCCAGGGGTGCCGGTCCTGATGACCTGGGCCTCGGCAGCCAACATAACCCGCTATGTCTATGACCTGAACAGCGCCTTGATCGCACGGGGCAAGCTCAAGGAGGTGTCCGACGTCCTGGTCGGCACCCAGGCGGAAAGCGTGGACATCTTTGCGCATTCCATGGGGACGCTGCTGACGATGGAAGGGCTGGTCGATGCCCAGAATGCGGGCACGCTGGGCACGCGCAGAACAATCAACCATATCGTGCTCGCATCGCCCGATATAGACATCGATCTGTTCCGCAGCCAGATCGAGCAGCTTCCCCCTGCCATCCGCAGCAAGACCTATGTTCTGGTCTCACGCGACGACCGTGCACTGCGGGCATCGCGACGGATCGCGGGGGGCGTGCAGCGCGTGGGGCTGGCGGATGCGACGCAGCTGGAAGGGCTGGGCCTCACGGTCATCGACCTGTCGCAGATTGCCGATTCGACGTCGGGCAGTCATTCGAAGTTCGCGGGGTCGCCGGAGGTGGTGCAACTGATCGGCGCCGGCCTGAATCGTTCCGGCGGCATCGTACGGGGTCGGACACCCAGGCTGGACGAACTGTTGTCGGGCGTTCCGATCCTGATTTCGGGAGGGTGAATGGCCTCTGAAATTGCGCGATGCATCGGCGGCTGATCCCATGCTTTGAGGGCGTCTTTCCGAAAGGTCCGGGGTGATCGGTATCGGAAGTTCACCCGTGGGATGACGCGCGACGCGGCAAGCCTGGCATCGCGGCGCGTGCATTAAACGGTGGACCTGCGATGACTTTCAGAGCATCATATCAACAGCAATTACAGATGTGCCCGAGGCCTGCCCATCACGTTCGTGGTCTTGGTCAAGCTGCGGAAGGCGAACCTATGGTCGTCGTTGTCGCACTGGTCAGCGTTGTTGTCGGGTCGGTCCTGTTCCACCTGCTCAGCCCGTGGTGGTGGCCTCCGATCGCGTCGAATTGGGGCTATATCGATGCGACCCTGATCATCACCTTCTGGATCACGGGCATCGTCTTTGCCACCGTTGTCCTGTTCATGGCCTATTGCGTCTGGCGCTTCCGGCATCGGCCGGGCCGCACGGCCGAGTTCGACCCCGAGAACCGGCGCCTGGAGACGGGGCTGACGGTCGTCACGGCGCTGGGGGTCGCGGCGATGCTGGCGCCCGGCCTGATCGTCTGGAAGCACTTCGTCACCGTTCCGGACGACGCTGCCACGGTCGAGGTCTTTGCGCAGCAATGGTCGTGGAGCTTCCGGATGCCGGGCGCCGATGGCCGCCTTGGCACGGCGGACCTGCGCCTGCTGGATTCGGGCAACCCGCTGGGGCTGAACCCTTATGACCGTTTCGCCCAGGACGACGTCATCGTCGAGGCCGCCGATCTGCACCTGCCGGTCGGCCGCCCGGTGAAGATGGTGCTGCGCTCCGTTGACGTGCTGCACGATTTCTACGTGCCCGAGTTCCGCGCCAAGATGGATCTGGTGCCGGGCATGGTCACCTACTTCTGGTTCACGCCCACGAGGACTGGCGAGTTCGAGATCCTTTGTGCGGAACTGTGCGGCATCGGACATGCCGTCATGCGCGGCTATGTCCAGATCCAGGAGGAAGCCGACTTCCAGGCCTGGCTGCAGGGGCAGCAGACCTTTGCCCAACTGCGGGAGAGCAGCAGCGCCGGTCCTTGATACCTGTCCCTGCAAAGGGGTCTTGCCGCAACAGGGGCGGCGCCGTCTTCGACCAGGAGGAGCATGGATGGTTGAGGTTACCGATCGGCCCGACACGCAGGTCCCGCCCGCAGAGGTGCCGGACGTCCACCCGCCACACGCCCACAGCTGGCTCTCCAGGTGGGTGTTCTCGCAGGATGCGAAGTACATCGCGATCCAGTACTCTGGCACGGCGATCGCGATCGGGCTCGTGGCCCTGGTGCTGTCCTGGCTGATGCGGCTTCAGCTCGGCTTTCCCGACCTGGTCTCGTTCTCGCCCGAGGCCTATTACCAGTTCATCACCATGCACGGGATGATCATGGTGGTCTACCTGCTGACGGCCATCTTCCTGGGCGGCTTCGGGAACTACCTGATCCCGCTGATGGTGGGTGCGCGGGACATGGTGTTCCCGTTCGTCAACATGCTGAGCTACTGGATCTACCTTCTGGCCGTCCTGGTGCTGGTCGCGAGCTTCTTCGTGCCCGGCGGGCCGACGGGGGCGGGCTGGACCCTCTACCCGCCGCAGGCGATCCTCAGCGGAACGCCCGGAGGGCGCGACGCCGGGATCATCCTGATGCTGCTGTCCCTGATCCTCTTCATCATCGGCTTCACCATGGGCGGGCTGAACTATGCGGTGACCGTGCTGCAGGGGCGGACCCGGGGCATGACCCTGATGCGGATGCCGCTGACCATCTGGGGCATCTTCACGGCGACGGTCATGGCGCTGCTTGCCTTCCCGGCGCTTTTCGTCGCCTGCGTGATGCTGCTCTTCGACCGGCTGCTCGGCACCTCGTTCTTCATGCCCACGCTTGTCGAGATGGGCCAGCGGCTGGAATACGGCGGTGGAAGCCCGATCGTCTTCCAGCACCTGTTCTGGTTCTTCGGACATCCCGAGGTCTATATCGTCGCGCTGCCGGCCTTCGGCATCGTATCGGATCTCATCAGCGTCCACGCCCGCAAGAACATCTTCGGCTACCGGATGATGGTCTGGGCCATCATCGGCATCGGCGCGCTGAGCTTCGTCGTCTGGGCGCATCACATGTATGTCTCGGGAATGCACCCCTATTTCGGCTTCTTCTTCGCCACGACGACGCTGATCATCGCGGTGCCGACGGCCATCAAGGTCTACAACTGGATCCTGACGCTCTGGCGCGGCGACATCCACCTGACGCTGCCGATGCTGTTCTCGATCGCCTTCATCGTCACCTTCGTCAATGGCGGGCTGACCGGGCTGTTCCTTGGCAACGTCGTCGTGGACGTGCCGCTGAGCGATACCATGTTCGTCGTCGCCCATTTCCACATGGTGATGGGCCTGGCCCCGCTGATGGTGATCTTTGGCGCCATCTACCATTGGTATCCCAAGATCACCGGGCGGATGCTGAACCACAGGATGGGCCTGATCCACTTCTGGGTCACCTTTGTCGGCGCATACGCGATCTTCTTCCCGATGCACTACATCGGCCTGGCCGGGGTGCCGCGCCGCTATTCCGAGCTTGGCGACACCCCCTACCTGACCGCCTCGGTGGCCGGGCTGAACGCCTTCATCACCATTGCGGCGCTGGTCGTCGGGGCGGTGCAGATCATGTTCCTGTTCAACCTTCTATGGAGCGCCAGGCACGGCCAGCGGGCGGGCGGCAATCCCTGGCGCGCCGCCTCGCTGGAATGGCAGACACCGGATACGCCCCCGCGCCACGGCAACTGGAGCGACGAGTTGCCGGTCGTCTATCGCTGGGCCTATGACTACAGCGTTCCCGGCGCGCCCGAGGACTTCATCGCCCAGAACGACCCCTGGCCCGCGCGCCCGGTGCAGCCATGAGCATCGTCCTGGCCTTCGTCGTCCCGGTCATCGCCGTGGCGTTCTGGTGGCTGATCCGGCAGGGCGTGATGTCGAAGCCCTGGCTCGAGACGGGCCTGCCCGAGGCGGTGCCGGTCCGATCGGCCGAGCATGTGGGGCTTGGCATCTTTCTTGCGGTCGTGGGATGCCTGTTCGCCCTTTTCGGCAGCGCCTTCGTGATGCGGATGGATGTCGGGACGTGGTCCTCGCTCAGGCTGCCGCCGATCGTCTGGGCCAACACGGCGCAACTGGTCCTTGCAAGCCTGTTCCTGCACCTGGCCTTTGTTTCCGCGAAGCGGGGCGACCGCGCGGGCCCGCGGCGCGACATGACAATCGCCGCCCTGGCGACGGTGGGCTTTCTCCTTGGCCAGCTTCTGGCCTGGCGCGAGTTGACGATGGAGGGCGGCGGCCTGACGACTTCGCCGGCGGCAAGCTTCTTCTATCTGCTCAGCGGGCTTCATGCCCTGCACATCCTTGGCGGTCTCGCGGCGCTCGGGCTGGTGATGTCACGGGGTGGGGCCGACGGCGGACGCCTCAGGCTCGGCATCGGGCTCTGCGTCGCCTACTGGGACTTCCTTCTGGTCGTCTGGCTAGGCCTGCTGGTCCTGTTCCTGGGCTGGGCCAACCGGTTCGTCGAAATCTGTCGCGGCGTCCTGACATGAGGGTCGATCATGGCTGAAACCATCCTGCACGCGAAACGCCCGGAGGGCATCGTCGCCGACTGGAGCTCGGACCAGCGCGCCTTCAAGCGCATTTCCTGGGGCAAGGCGATGATGTGGATCTTCCTGCTGAGCGATACCTTCGTCTTCAGCATCTTCCTGCTGGGCTACATGTCGGCCCGCAACTCGACGCAGTCCGAGTGGCCGGACACCGACAAGGTCTTCTCGCTCCATGTCGGCGGCGTGGAGCTGCCGCTGCTGCTCATCGCGATCATGACCTTCATCCTGATCTCGTCCAGCGGCACCATGGCAATGGCGGTCCGCTGCGGCTATGCCCGCGCCCGAAGGCCGACCGCCGCGCTGATGGCCCTGACCGCGCTTCTGGGCGCGAGCTTTGTCGGCATGCAGGCCTTCGAGTGGGCCAAGCTGATCAGCGAAGGGGTGAGGCCCTGGAGCAATCCCTTCGGCGCCCCGCAGTTCGGCGCCAGCTTCTTCATGATCACCGGGTTCCACGGCACCCACGTATCCTTCGGCGTGCTGTTCCTGATCATCATCGCGGCCAAGATCTGGCGCGGCGAATTCGACCGTCCCGGCCGCACCTGGCTGAAGTCCGGCGCGGGGGACTATGAGGCGGTCGAGATCATGGGCCTTTACTGGCACTTCGTGGACCTCGTCTGGGTCTTCATCTTCGCGTTCTTCTATCTCTGGTGAGGAGGGGCGGTCATGGCGGACATCACGGACCACCACGCGACAGCAACGGCAACCCATGCCGAGGGGCAGCAGCATCCCCTGAGGCTCTACCTGCTCGTCTGGGGCCTTCTCTTCGTTCTCAGCGCGATGTCCTACATGGTGGACTATGTCGGCCTGCAGGGCCTGATGCGCTGGTCCCTGATCGTGATCTTCATGCTTCTGAAGGCGGGGCTCATCATGGCCGTCTTCATGCACATGGCCTGGGAACGCCTTGCGCTCGTCTACACGATCCTGCTGCCGCCGCTTGCAGTGCTCGTCTTCCTGGCGATCATGACGGTGGAGTCGGACTACACCTTCCTTACCCGCGCCGCGGCCTTTGCCAGTCCCTAGACGATTTCGCACTCGGCGGCGGCTGACCTGCCCCACCCCGGGCTCGGCGTTCCGGCCTCAGGCTGGCTGGGGCCAGGACACGGCCCGGCGATACAGGTGCCATGTCGCATGGCCCAGGATGGGCAGCACGACGATCAGCCCCGTGAAAAGAGGGATCATCCCCGCCACCAGCGAGAGCGCGACGATCAGCCCCCAGATCGCGGTCGTGCGCGGGTTGCGGCGCGCCACGGCAAGCGAGGTCGCCAGCGCCACCGGCACGCCCACCGGGCGGTCGATCAGCATCGGGAAGGACACCAGGCTGAGGCAGAGCACCACAGCGGCGAAGATGAAGCCCACGCCGCACCCGACGATGATCATCGCCCAGCCCGGGCGTGTGGTCACGGTGTCGCGGAAAAAGGTCAGAAGGCTGTCATAGGGCTCGGGCCCGAGGGTGGCGGCCCAGACCGCATGCGCGGCAAACAGCCAGACGACGAAGATCGCCGTGAGAAGAAGGCCCAGCGAGAGCACCGGCCCCATGACCCGGCCCGTCAGCGTGGACAGCGCCGCGCTCCAATCGGTCTCCTCGCCCTGTTCGCGCCGACGGCTCATTTCGTAGAGGCCGACCGCCGCCACGGGTCCGACCAGCGGAAAGCCCGCGACCAGCGGAAAGAGCAGGTGCACCTGCCCGGCGTTGAAGGCCCAGACGGCAAGGACGAAGCCGATCACCGGATAAAGCACCACCGCGAAGATCACGTCCGAGCGGAGCGCGGCGAAGTCCTCGGCGCCCTGGCGGAGCGCCGCGCGGAGATCGCTCACCCCGATCTGGTTGACCTGGGGCTGGATCATCTCGTGGCTGCCGATCCCGTCCACCGCCGCCCCAAGGCCGCGGCCCATGCCCGCCAGCCTTTGCGCGCTCCAACTCAGCGGGTTTCCGATCGTCTTGTGGGGCATGACTGCATCCTCCCTTTCTGGAAGGACGGAAAACGGGGCGAGGCCTCCGCCGGAGAGCCCGGCACCCGCCCGCGAACATACCGGGCCGAACCGTCCTCATGCGCCATTCTAGCAGATTCAGCGCGGGGTTGCACTCTCGGATTCAGGAGCGCCCAGCAGAACCTCCTTACCTGAGTCGGCCCGCTGATCGAACCCGGCACAGACCATGAACCTGCGCATCGGCATCATGTGCCTGGAATCAGGGGACCGGCGCCGGCCGGGGGCCTTCCTCCTCAGTTCGCAGGCTCGAAGATGCAGGGCGTCTCGATCCTGGGCGCGCCGGCGGGCGGGCGGTCGACAAAGTCGAAGACCCTTGTCAGCATGGCGCCGATGTCCTGGCGCATCATGCCGATATTCTGGGGCAGGAAGCGGGCGAAGGGATCCCAGTCGAAGCAGCCGAAACGCAGGTCCGGCAGCCGGGGCGCGCCATAGATCCAGCGCACGACGCCCTCCAGCGCGATGGTCGAGTTGACGAAGAACCCGCTGTGCTCGGCGATATCCACCCCGGCAAGGGCCGCTTCGGTCTTGGTGGCGGAATAGCCGTGCATGAGGCACCGCGCCGGGGGCACGGCCAGGCCAAGTTCGGCATGGGCCGCCAGGAAGCCGCGCAGGCGTTCCCGGGTGTTGTGGTCCTGCGCGCGCCCGCCGATGAAGTAAAGCGGCGCGGGGGCACCGAAATCGCGGGTGACCCGGTCCAGGATCCGCCGGGCCAAGTCCCGCGCGCCGCCGAAATTGTCCGACACGACCGAGGGCACGGCGGTCCCGGGCAGGTCCAGGTTGATGCTGCGGACCCCGGACGGCGCGCAGACGCCGGCGATGCGGTCGGGATCGGTGGCGCCCGTCGCGATCAGGCATTCCGCCTGGTAGGAGATCATCTCGCGCGCGGCCTCGACCTCCAGCGCCGGGTCGCGTTGCGTGCAGGTGATGACGGGGAACAGGCCGCGTTCGCGGGCCATCGCCTCGAACTGCTCGGCGATGGCGCCGAAATAGCGGTTGTCGTATTTCGGGATGATCATGCCGATGATGCGCGACCGTTCCCGCCGCAGAAGTCTGGCCTGGAGGTTGACGGCATAGCCCTGTTCCTCGGCGATGCGGCTGACGCGTTCGGCAAGGCTGGCGCTGATCCGGCGCTTTTTCCAGGTGCCGTTCAGGATCGCGCTGACCGCGCTTGGGCTTGTGCCCGCGATCTGGGCCAGATCGTAGATCGTGGGCCGTCTGGTTGGACTGTCGCCGATCCCGGCCATGGTTCCCCGGCTGAAAGAAGAAGGGCGCAGCATGACCGGCCTCGACATCCAGCTTGACACGAATCTGGCACTGCTGGCAATCTTGCTTCATCGATTGAGCATGCATGCTGCATCGATGGCGCAATCCAGGGGGGAGGGCGCCCTTGCATCCGGGGGAGGTGCCCGCCATGCTGGATGAAGGCCGTGGCATCACGGTGCCCGGCTGCGCGGCGGTGACGCATCCCGACATGAGGAGGAACGAAGGATGACACCCAGATTCCCGTTGGCGGCAGCGTCGCTTGCCGTGGCATCCCTGCTGGGCGGCACCGCCCTGGCGCAGGAGGCCGCGACCGTCGCCTTTCTGATGCCCGACCAGGCATCGACCCGCTACGAGCAGCACGATTTTCCCGGCTTCAAGGCTGCCATGGCGGAGCTTTGCCCGGATTGCACGGTGATCTATCAGAACGCCAACGCGGACGTGTCACTGCAACAGCAGCAGTTCAACTCGGTCATCGCGCAGGGCGCGAAGATCGTGGTGCTGGATCCGGTCGACTCGGCTGCGGCGGCGGGGCTGGTGCAGATGGCGCAGTCCCAAGACGTGAAGATCATCGCCTATGACCGCCCGATCCCGGACATGCCGGCGGATTACTATGTGTCGTTCGACAACAAGGGCATCGGCCAGGCGATCGCGCAGTCGCTGGTCGATCACATGAAGGCCGAGGGCGTGCCCGCCGGGGCAGGGGTCCTGCAGATCAACGGCTCGCCCACTGATGCGGCAGCGGGGCTGATCCGCGACGGCATCGACGCGGCGCTTGACGCGTCGGAATACAAGACGCTGGCCGAATACGACACCCCCGACTGGGCGCCGCCCAAGGCGCAGGAATTCACCGCGGGCCAGATCAACCGCTTCGGCGCCGACATCAAGGGCATCGTCGCGGCCAATGACGGCACCGCGGGCGGGGCCATCGCCGCGCTGAAGGCAGCGGGCGTCGATCCGCTGCCGCCGGTCACGGGCAACGATGCGACCCTTGCCGCGCTGCAGTTGATCATCGCGGGCGACCAGTACAACACCATCTCGAAGCCCTCCGAGATCGTGGCCCGCGCCGCGGCCGAGGTCGCGGTGACCTTCCTGAAGGGCGAGACGCCCGAGGCGAAGACCACGCTATATGACACGCCGTCGGAACTGTTCGTGCCCGCCGTTGTCACGCGCGAGAACATCAAGGCCGAGATCTTCGACAAGGGCATCCAGACCCCCGAGGAAGTCTGCACCGCCGACTATGCGGACGCCTGCCGCGAGCTGGGCATTCTCCAGTAACCTGCGCATCGCGCGCCTGTCCGCGCGCGCCCATGGAAGGAGGCATGTGATGGCCGAAAGCTCAAGTTCACCGCAGCCGATCCTGACGCTGCGCGGCATCTCGAAGCAGTTCGGCGCCGTGCAGGCGCTGACGGATATCGAGCTGGACGTTCACCCGGGCGAGGTGGTGGCCCTTGTCGGCGACAACGGGGCGGGCAAGTCCACCCTGGTCAAGGTGCTGGCGGGCGTTCACCAGCCGACCGGCGGCGCCATCGAGTTCATGGGCCAGCCCGTGGTGCTGGACAGCCCCGGCAAGGCGCTGGAGCTGGGCATCGCCACGGTCTTCCAGGATCTGGCCCTGTGCGAGAACCTGGACGTGGTGGCGAACCTCTTTCTGGGCCACGAACTGTCCCCCTGGAACCTGGACGAGGTGCAGATGGAGGTCCAGGCCTGGACCCTGCTGCGGGAGCTTTCGGCCCGCATCCCTTCGGTCCGTGAGCCCATCGCCTCGTTGTCGGGGGGGCAGCGCCAGACGGTCGCCATCGCCCGGTCGCTGCTGCTGGACCCGCGCATCATCATGCTGGACGAACCGACCGCCGCGCTGGGCGTGGCGCAGACCGCCGAGGTCCTGAACCTGATCGAGCGGGTGCGCGACAGGGGCCTGGGGGTCATCCTGATCTCGCACAACATGGAGGACGTGCGGGCCGTGGCGGATCGGATCGTCGTGCTGCGCCTTGGCCGCAACAATGGCGTCTTCACCGCCGAGGATTCGAATTCCGACCTGATCGCCGCCATCACCGGGGCGACCGAGAATGCCGTCTCGCGCAGGCAGGCGCGCAAGCTGGAAGAAGTGGACAGGTGACATGAGCGATCCGAAAAGCCAGACGGCGCTGGACCGGTCGGACAGCCGGGTGCGTCACGACGAGGGCATTCCCGGCGCGATCCGCGGCTTCATCGACCGCGTCCGGTCCGGGGACCTGGGAATGCTGCCCGTCATCGTGGGCCTGGTCCTGATCGCGACCGTCTTCTGGTCGCTGAACCCGGTCTTCCTGGCGCCGAACAACCTGGCGAACCTGTTGTTCGATGCCGCGGCGGTTGGCTGCATCTCCCTAGGCATCGTCTGCGTCCTGATTCTGGGCGAGATCGACCTGTCGGTCGGCTCGATGAGCGGGCTTGCCTCGGCCGTCCTGGGGGTGATTTGGGTCAAGACGGGCCTGCCGGTGCCGCTGGCCATCCTGGTCGCATTGGGGGCGGGGGCCTTCATGGGCCTTGTCTATGCGACGCTTCTCAACCGCTTCGGGATGCCCAGCTTCGTCTCCACCCTGGCGGGCCTGCTGGCGATGCTGGGCCTGCAGCTTTACCTGCTGGGATCGACGGGTTCGATCAACCTGCCCTATGCATCCATCATGGTCCGGTTCGGGCAGATCTACGTGATGCCCACCTGGTTCAGCTATCTTCTGGCCGTCCTGCCGGGCGCGCTGATGCTGTGGCTGGGGTTGGACCGGATGCGCAGGCGGGCGGCGGTCAACCTGTCCAATCCCGGCGGCCTGTCCGTCCTGCTGGCCAAGGCGGGCCTCCTGACCCTGTTCCTGCTGTTCGCGGTTTATTACCTGAACCAGGGGCGGGGCATTCCCTGGATGTTCGGCCTGTTCGTCCTGCTGGTGGTGGCGATGAACTATGGGCTGACCCGCACGCAATGGGGCCGCGCCATGTTCGCCGTGGGCGGCAACCGTGAAGCCGCGCGCCGGTCCGGCATCAACGTGCATCGCATCCGCATGTCTGCCTTCATGCTGTGTTCCACCCTTGCGGCGCTTGGAGGGATGCTGGCGGCGTCGAGGCTGGCGTCGTCCAGCCAGCAGGCCGGGACGGGGGACGTGAACCTGAACGCCATCGCTGCCGCGGTGATCGGGGGAACATCGCTGTTCGGCGGTCGCGGATCGGCCTGGTCGGCGCTGCTGGGCGTGATTGTCATCCAGGCGATCTCGAACGGGCTGACGCTGCTGAACCTCAGTTCCTCGCTGCGCTACATGATCACGGGCGGGGTGCTTGCCATCGCGGTGATCGTCGACTCTCTGGCGCGCCAGTCGCGGGCAAGCCATGGCCGCGCATAGGTAGGGAAAAAAGATGTCTGATCAATTGCAAGGCAAGATCGCGGCGGTGACGGGGGCGGCGTCGGGGATCGGTCTGGAATGCGCGCGGGCGATGCTGGGCGCGGGGGCGCGGGTGGTGCTGATCGACCGCGCCGCGGACCGGCTGGAACGCCTTTGTGCGGACCTGGGCCCGAACGCGCACCCGCTGGTGGTGGACCTTCTGGACGGGCCGCAGGTCGATGCGATCGCCGGGCGGATCGCGGAAATCGCCGGGCCGTTGGACATCTTCCACGCCAATGCCGGCGCCTATGTCGGCGGCCCCGCGGCCGAGGGCGATCCCGACGCCTGGGACCGGATGCTGAACCTCAACATCAACGCGGCCTTCCGCAGCGTCCGCGCGGTGCTGCCCGGGATGATCGAGCGCGGGACCGGCGACATCATCTTCACCTCCTCGGTGGCGGGCGTCGTGCCGGTGGTCTGGGAGCCGGTCTACACCGCCTCGAAATTCGCGGTTCAGGCCTTCCTGCACGCGACCCGGCGGCAGGTGGCGCCCCACGGCATCCGCATGGGCGCGGTTCTGCCCGGCCCTGTGGTGACGGCGCTGCTGGACGACTGGCCCCCGGCCAAGATGGAGGAAGCGCTGGCCAACGGCTCGCTGATGCAGCCCACTGAAGTGGCCGAGGCGGTGATCTTCATGCTGACGCGGCCCCGGGGCGTGGTGATCCGCGACCTGGTGATCCTGCCCAACAGCGTCGATCTGTAGGGAAGGAACGATCATGACCACCAACCCGGTCTTTCTGGGCATCGACGTGGGCACCGGCAGCGCGCGGGCGGGCCTGTTCGACGCCGCCGGCCGCATGCTGTCCAGTGCGAAACGCGACATCGCCCTGTGGCGCGAGGGGGCCGGGATCGCCGAGCAGTCCAGCGACGACATCTGGTCGGCCGTCTGCGCCGCCACCCGCGAGGCGGTGGCCGGGGCAGGCCTCGACCCCGCCGCCATCGCCGGGATCGGCTTTGACGCGACCTGCTCGCTGGTGGTGCTGGACCGGGACGGCCGGCCGCTGAGCGTCAGCGCCACGGGCGATCCGGCGCGCAACATCATCGTCTGGATGGACCACCGGGCCGTCGCCCAGGCCGAACGGATCAACGCGATG
>NZ_JAPTYD010000038.1 GCF_026913015.1 Paracoccus benzoatiresistens | reverse complement strand
CTGATGAAAGTTTCAGCGCCTTCATTGCTCTCGCCGCAACCGTCATCCGACTCCGGTGAACGTCAACACACCCTAGTTAGTCGTGAAGGACGACTACACGCTTGCCGCCAGACATGTGGGACACCAGTTTCTCCATCGTGGCGAGCAGCCGAGACCCTGTCAGGCCGGGACATTTCACGACTGCTGACAGCCATTGTTCCATCAGGTCGTCGTCAATGGCGGGATTGTCACCCCGTTTCCAGAAATAGTCCGGCAGCGCGTCAGTCATGGGCTCTCCTGAAGTGTGGGATGGGCCGGACTTCATGCTGCGACACGCCCCCACAAAATGGGGGGGATCGCGGCGGAACGCTCCTCCGCTACCATGGTTCCCTGAAGGACAGTATGGCCCCGATCTCGGCGGATGAATGACTGACCTTTGGCGAGAGACTTTCAGGAATGACGCAGCAGCTTAAGGGTGCCGGGGATCTTGTCGACAATGGACAGGATAACGTCATTTCCCTGGGTGACGATGCGCGGGTCAGGCGAATCTTCGTCGACGGCCATCGCAACACGATCAAGATAGGGGCCAGGTGCAAGATCGCGGGCCAGATCGTGATCCGGTGCAACGACGGCTCCATCGAGATTGGCGAAGGCACCACTGCGATGCAGCTGATGCTGCACATGCACGAATCCTCCCAGATCATCATTGGCCGGGACTGCATGTTTTCCGGGGGTATCTGGATGGACAGCAGCGACAACCATTCCATCCTCGACGTGGCCTCGGGCAAGCGGATCAACCCCTGCAAGCCGATCACGATCGGCGATCACGTCTGGGTTGGCCGGCAGTCAACGATCCTGAAGGGATCGGTGATCGGCAGCCATTCGGTCATCGGCGCCGGGTCAATGGTGCGGGGCGTCATTCCCCCGAACTGTATCGCGGCAGGATCACCCGCCAAGGTCATCCGCACCGGTGTCACCTGGGACCGGCGCCGGCTTCCGGTCTGAGGCGGCCGTTCCCAGAGAGCGCTCCACCTGTTCATCAAATAAAAGGCTGGCCAGGGCGCCGCCGCATCTGACCCGCCCTTCCTTCGGGCAGCGGGCCTGAGGTCACGTTCGCGTCTGGGATTGGGCACCCGAAGCAAGGGAGCCGGCACCGTCAGCGCACCATCTGGTGGGCGGAAGGGTGGTTGCAAGCGGGACTGGCCAGATAAAGATCCACTGCCGCCTTGTCGAGCTTCGATCCTTTCTGTCCACGTTGCCTGAGGGTCCGAAGCACGCCCGCCTTGTTCTGATGATAGTATTCCAGATCGAATATGGCGGCGAACCGCTCGAGCTTTCCAAGCGCGTCAAGCGTCAGCATCGTGCGATAGCACTTCCAGCATTGCGAACAGTTCCTGCCCGGCCCGACCATGGCAGCGCGCTTCAAAGGCGGCGTGACGCAAACGTCCAGCAATCCTTGCGCGACTGTGTCATCGGCCAGAAGCTCGGTTTTCCGGATGCGATCGCTGCCCGCGCCGGCTGAGATGAAGCGCAGATCGGTCGTGGACAACAGCGGCAGAAGCACCGGGTCCAGATGACCCATGTAGTCTGTCGCCGTGAGGTCCAGTTCCGGATAGGCGAAGGCTGACGCATAGAGATAGATGTCCAGCTCGCGCTCGAAAAGGCTTGCGGCAGAGGCGTTGCGCAGGGTGTGGGTGCGGGTGAAGCCCAGACCCTGCGAACGATCGTAGAAATGGGTCAGGTTGCTGCGCACGGAATGGGCCTCCACACCAAGTTCCTGGGCGTAAGCGGCGGTACGTGCCGCGGCTTTGGTGAAGGCTTCCTCGGTCCCGCGGCCGCCGCTTTCCCCGAAGGCTCCGACGCCGAAGGTCATCAGATCCGTCACGTCGAGGCAGGCCGAGACGCCGGATTGGCGAAAGCTGCGCAGCGCGGAAAAGCTGTCGATGCCTGCGGAGAACCCCGTGCCCACGCGCAACGCCCCACAGGACCGGCCTTCGGCAGGGGCAATGTCGGCCTCGACGTCGATTCGCTTCAAGCTGCTGTTGAAGTGCATGAGCAGATCCTGAAGATCGCTGCGCAGAAAATGCAGCAGCAGCGCCGAAACACTGCCCTGGATGTTCAGCGCCTTGCCGGACAGCATGGCTGGAAGCAACAGCGCCATGGCAGCCCAGTTGGCCGTCTCGCTGGGTTTCCGATGGCCCGTCGTGCTCGAGACGACATAGCGCAACTCGCGCCGCCCCGATGCGTCATGCACGTCGCAACGATAAGTCGTCTCCTGGTTCGCCTTGGTGATGTCGAATGAACTGACGGCAATGAAACTGTCCAAGGAAGCACCAGCTTTGATGACGACGCGACATTGGTGCAGCTTGCACCCGGTTGCCCGATTTTCAAAAGCATTCCTGCGGTGAGAGGCCGCCTTGGCCCTTGCTGCGTCTTTTCTTTTCAGATCAATCACTTTCTCGATAGCGTCGCAATCTTGCAACAGTTTTTGCAGTGTGTGCAATCATGCTCTGGCAATGTCGTCGGCCCGGCATATCTAGGCCCCACTGACTAGAAGGAGACTACCCTATGAAATTCGTTGCGCTTACGGTTGCTGCCTCGCTGGCGGCCTCGGCCTCATTCGCTGGCGGCTATGTGGCCCCGGTCGTCGAGACTGCCCCCGTGGTTGCGCCCGTTGTCCCGGTTGAGGCTGGCACCGACTGGACCGGCTTCTATGCCGGTCTGCAGTATGGCAAGGGCAATGCCGAGCTGTCCGACGGTCTGGGTGACAGCGACTACGACGGCTATGGTGTCCATGCCGGCTACCTGCGCGACTTCGGCAAGCTGATCGCCGGTGCCGAACTGGACTACAACAAGGCCGATCTGGACGAAGTCGATGCGGATGCCGACCTGTGGCGTCTGCGCGCCCGCGCCGGTTACGACATGGGCAAGTTCCAGCCCTACGTGACCCTGGGCGCTGCCCATATTTCGGCCGATGACGATGCAGGGGACTTTTCGGAAACCGGCATCACCTATGGTCTGGGTGCCGAATACCTGCTCACCGAGAACTTCTCGGTCGGCGCGGAATACAGCCGCAGCGACTTTTCGGACGTGATTGCCGACGGCATCGACCTGGATACCGACCTGGTTCAGGTGCGGGCATCGTACCGCTTCTGATCGCAGGCGATTTCCATCCGAACGCGGCCCTTCGGGGCCGCGTTTTTCTTTGCGTCCTCAATCGTCCACGACGCTGAGGATCTGGGGCAGGGCGGGGCAGGGCAGCAGCTGGTTCCGGGCCACGTCGGCCAGCGAATGGTTGTGCAGGAACACATAGACATGCGCCGACAGGCTTTCCCACAGCCGGTTCGACAGCGTCTGCGCCCGCGATCCCGACACCCCGCCCGATGCGCCCGCGCCGATATGCATGGCGCTGACGGTTTCATCGACGGCCTCCAAGATCTCGGAGATGCGAATCGTCTCGGGCGCGCGGGCCAGCCGGTATCCCCCACCGGGACCGCGGACCGAGGCGACAAGCCCGGCGCGCCGCAGCCGCACGAACAGTTGTTCCAGATAGGGCAGGGAGATGTCCTGGCGCGACGAGATCTCGGCCAGAGAGGTCAGGTCGCTGCCCTTGGCGGTGGCCAGGTCGACAAGGGCGATGATCGCATAGCGTCCCTTGGTGGACAGTTTCATCTGCTGGCTCCTTTCAGGCGGTGGCGTCGGATTGACGACGCGCGCGCTTGCACGCTATGCCGCCCCAGTCCGTTTCTTGCGCAATCCGCGTCGGCATACCAGATAGCGGTCTAAAAGCGCCATGCAGATGCGTCAAGAAACCCGTAGCTTCGAAGGAAGACGATGCCAGAGCTGATTTTTCCCGGCCCCGAAGGGCGGCTCGAGGGCCGCTATCACCCCCAACCGGGCAAGCCCGACGCCCCCCTTGCCATCGTCCTGCACCCGCATCCGCAGTATGGCGGGACGATGAACAACCGCGTCGTCTATAACCTGCACTATGCCTTCCACAAGCTGGGCTTCACGGTGATGCGGTTCAACTTCCGCGGCGTGGGGCGCAGCCAGGGCGAATTCGACCAGGGCATCGGCGAGTTGTCGGATGCCGCATCGGCGCTGGACTACCTGCAGGCGATGAACCCGAACAGCAAGCATTGCTGGGTCGCGGGCTTCAGCTTCGGCGCCTGGATCGGGATGCAGCTGCTGATGCGCCGCCCCGAGATCACGGGCTTCATCAGCGTGGCCCCGCCCGCGAACATGTACGACTTCAGCTTCCTGGCGCCTTGCCCGTCGTCGGGGCTGATCGTGAACGGCACCGCCGACCGCGTGGCGCCGCCCAAGGACACGCATGCCCTTGTCGGCAAGCTGCGCGAGCAGAAGGGCATCACCATCACCCACAAGGAAATCGAGGGCGCCGACCACTTCTTCCGCGACGATGAGCTGCACATGAAGCCGATGATCGACCTGGTGCAGGATTACGTGCGGCGGCGCCTGACGGAAACCACGCGCTAGGGCGGGATGGCGGACCGCATCGCCCGCCAGTTCGCCTTTCTGGCCGAGGCTGACCGACTGAAATCGGTCAGCCGGGCCAATGTGCTGATGGACCTGTCGCGGTCCGAAAACAGCGCCGAACACAGCTGGCACGTCGCCCTGCAGGCCATGGTCTTCGGCGCGTCCGACCGGGCGATCCGGATGCTGCTGGTCCATGACCTGGTGGAAATCGACACGGGCGACCAGCCGATCCACCTGGACCACGATGCAGGCGCCCTGGCCCGGGCCGAGGCGCAGGCGGCTGCCCGCATCTTCGGCCTGTCGCCCCATGCCGACGAACTGATGGCCCTGTGGCTGGAGTTCGAGGCCGGCACCACGCCCGACGCGGTCATGGCCAAGCGCATGGATCACAGCCAGCCGCTGTTCCAGGTGCTGCTGGCGCCGCAGCCCCTGGCGGATCACGTCGCCATTGTTCGCGACAACATGGGCAGCGGGCGGGCCGCCCGGCTGGCTGCCGAATGGCCCGAGGCGATGGATTGGGCGGGCGCCATGCTGGCCGGAACGCCCCCGCGCGACAGCGACCTTGCCCGCCGCCTGCGCTTCCTGGCCGAAGCGGACGCGCTGAAGGCGGTGATCCGCGCCAACCTGCTGATCGACGGTTCGCGGCGCGAGAACAGCGCCGAACACAGCTGGCACCTGGCGCTTTACGCCCTGGCCTTCGCCGATCTGGCGGCACCGGGCGTGAACCCCGACCGGGTCATCCGCATGCTGCTGATCCATGACCTGGTCGAGATCGACGTAGGCGACGTGCCGCTGCATTCCGCCGCGGGCCAGGCCCATGGCTCGGCCGAGATCCAGGCGGCCGAGGCTGCCGCCGCCCGGCGCATCTTCGGCCTGCTGCCCGACGCGCAAGCGCGGGAATTTTTGGCACTGTGGCAGGAATTCGAGGCTGCCGCCACCCCGGATGCGGTCTTCGCCAAGGCGCTCGATCGCTGCCAGCCGGTGATCCAGAACCTGCGGTCGGGCGGGGTGGGCTGGGTCGATTATGGCGTGACCTTCGACGACATCGAGACCCGCGTGGGCCGCAAGGTTGCCCTGGGCGCGCCGGCCTTGTGGCAATGGCTGCGCGTCGAGGTGCAGGCCTTCTTCGCCTGATCAGCTTGCCAGGGGTTTCTGGTTCGCCGCGTGCCGTGACGCCAGTTGCCGCGCCTGCTTTCCGGCCACGAAGGGGCGGGCGCCGGGAAAGGCCTCGACAGTGTCGCGCAGTTGCGGGAACAGCGTGAAAATCTCCTCGGCGGCGCGGCCAAGCGCCAGCAGGGCTTGGGGGCCGGGGTAAAGGGATTCGGTTTCCGCGCCATTCGACAGGACGACTTCGTGCGCGGCGAACATCATGTGGACATAGGTGACGCCCTCGGAACCCTGGACGATGTCGATGCCCTCGATCTCGGTCAGGTGCTTGGCGGCGACCAGCAGTTCCTGGGCCCCGAACATCCGCGCGGCGATGGCCGACCGCACCAGCACCCGATGCTGCTGCGAAACCAGCAGATCCTGCGCGGGCAGGCCCCGGCCAAGCGCCCCTGCGGCGATGCGGACCGGCGCCAGGGCAGGGTGCGCCGCGATCTCGGCCGCGGTGACATGGCGGCGGCCCATCCAGCGGACGGGCTGCAATCCGTTGTCGCGGGTCACGACCAGATCGCCGACCCGGATATCCTGGACCGGGCGATCCCCGGCGGCGGTGGCGATCAGAGTGCCGCTGGTAAAACAGGTGATCGGCAGGTCGTGGATCGTCGGCTTGAACGAGATCACGGCGACATAGGTATTCTCGGGCAGCGGGTCGGCCGACAGGATTTTGACCCCCCTCAGCGCGTCGATGCCGTCCCATTCCGGCAATGCGTCCTTGGATGGCCGGAAGAACATGTCGCCGTTCTTCATCTGGATCAGCACGCCTTCCTGTTCCGTGGTGCTGCCGTCGGGGAAGGTCAACTGATAGCGGACCGACATAAAGCCCGTGATGGTGGTGCCGACCTTTTCCCCTGTCTGCGGGGACAGATAGGTCATCCGCGAGTCCGTGACATCACGGCCACGGCTGTCGTCGTTGTAGCTGGTGGCGAAAGCCTCGGTCCGTTGGCCGTCCACGGTGATCGTGCGGGTGTCGCCGCTGATCGTCACGGGCTTGATCTGCGCCGTCCCGACCGCGTTGTAGCCCGCCATCCGGTCTGCCTCGGCATGGGTGGAAGGGGTGCCGCTGGTTGCGTTGACCTGCGCGTGGTTGCCAAACCACAGCCAATTGACTGTCGCCATCGGAACACTCGATTACTCGTTACACTACAGCCCCATCTGTAAGACTTGCCGACCCGGAAGTCACCTGCCGTTTGGGGCAGGTTTTCCTAAAATTTTACTTGAAAACAGTCAGGTAGGTGGAAGGGGCAGGCGGATGCCGGGATCGCGGGAACCTGGCTGCATACCGCTGCATACAATCTTTTCTTCCGAGCCTTTCCCGGCTATAGCGGCACGCGAACCTCAACGCCGAAAGGACCGCCCATGTCAAAGATCAAGGTCGATAACCCCGTCGTCGAACTCGACGGCGACGAGATGACCCGGATCATCTGGGACTTCATCAAGCAGAAGTTGATCCTGCCCTATCTGGACGTGGATCTGAAATACTACGACCTGGGCATCGAGGAACGCGACCGCACCGACGACCAGATCACCATCGACGCGGCCAACGCGATCAAGCAATACGGCGTCGGCGTCAAATGCGCGACCATCACCCCCGACGAACAGCGCGTCGAGGAGTTCGGCCTGAAGAAGATGTGGAAGTCGCCCAACGGCACGATCCGCAACATCCTGGGCGGCGTGATCTTCCGCGAACCGATCATCTGCCAGAACGTCCCGCGCCTGGTGCCGCACTGGACCAAGCCCGTGATCGTCGGCCGCCACGCCTTTGGCGACCAGTACAAGGCCACGGACTTCCGCTTCCCCGGCAAGGGCAAGCTGACCATCAAGTTCGTCGGCGAGGATGGCGAGACGATCGAGCACGAGGTCTTCCAGGCGCCGTCCTCGGGCGTGGCGATGGCCATGTACAACCTGGACGAATCGATCCGCGACTTCGCCCGGGCGTCCTTCAACTATGGCTTGCAGCGCGGCTATCCGGTCTATCTGTCGACCAAGAACACCATCCTCAAGGCCTATGACGGCCGCTTCAAGGATCTGTTCCAGGAGGTCTTCGACGCGGAATTCGCCGACCAGTTCAAGAAGGCGGGCATCATCTATGAACATCGCCTGATCGACGACATGGTGGCCTCGAGCCTGAAATGGTCGGGCGGCTATGTCTGGGCCTGCAAGAACTATGACGGCGACGTGCAGTCGGACACCGTGGCGCAGGGCTTTGGTTCGCTGGGCCTGATGACTTCGGTCCTGATGACGCCCGATGGAAAGACCGTCGAGGCCGAGGCCGCCCACGGCACCGTCACGCGCCACTACCGCGAGCACCAGAAGGGCAACCAGACCTCGACCAACTCGATCGCATCGATCTTTGCCTGGACGGGCGGGCTGAAGCACCGCGCCAAGCTGGACGACAACACGGCGCTGCTGAACTTCGCGCAGACGCTGGAAAAGGTCACCGTGCAGGCGGTCGAGGATGGCTACATGACCAAGGACCTGGCGCTGCTGGTGGGGCCGGACCAGAAGTGGCTGACCACCATGGGCTATCTGGAAAAGGTCGACGAGTACCTGAACAAGGCTCTCAGCTGAGCCATGCGGGAAGGGCCGGGGAAACCCGGCCTTCCTCTTTCAACGGGCGCCTGGCTGCGCTATGTGGCCGTCATCCCTTGACAGGAGTCGTCCCATGAAAGCCGCCGTCATCACCTTTCCCGGATCGAACTGCGACCGCGACCTGGCCGTGGCGCTGGAACAGGCGGGCGCGCAGGTGACGCGCGTCTGGCACAAGGACCACGCCCTTCCCGAGGGCACGGATCTGGTGGGCGTTCCGGGCGGGTTCTCATTCGGCGACTACCTGCGCTGCGGCGCGATTGCCGCGCAATCGCCGATCGCGGGCGCGCTTCGGGCCCACGCGGAACGGGGCGGCTATGTCCTGGGCATCTGCAACGGCTTCCAGGTGCTGACCGAACTGGGCCTGCTGCCCGGCGCCCTGATGCGCAACACTGGGCTGACCTTCCTGTGCAAGCCTGCGGTCCTGGATGTCGTGACAGCGGACAGCGACTTCACTGCCGGCTATGACAAGGGCCAGCGGATCACCATTCCGATCGCCCATCACGACGGGAACTACCAGATCGCGCCCGAGGGGCTGGCCCGGTTGCAGGACCAGGACCGCATCGCCTTCACCTATGCCCCCGCCATCAACGGCTCGGTCGGCGACATCGCGGGGGTCCTGTCCGGGAACCGCCGGGTGCTGGGCATGATGCCTCATCCCGAACGCGCCGCCGATCCCGCCCTTGGCGGCACCGATGGGGCAGCGCTGTTCCGCTCGCTCGTGAACGGCGTTGTCAACGCCTGACTTGAGAACCGGGGCTTCTGGGCCTAGAGTGCGGCAGTTGTGCAACATGGCCGGGCTTCATAGGTGATCGAGGAAAAGGACAGCGCCAGCGAGTCAGAGCGTTTTCGACCGCGGCTGGCGCAGCCCGGCAATCCGTGGTGGCTGCGAATCGCGATCGCCCTGGTGTTCGGGGTGGCCATCGTTTCGATCTGGACGACGAATGCCTGGCTGACCACGCGGTTTTCCGAAAACACCCGCGTCCGGTCGGAACTGCGGCTGGCGCTTTATACCGGCAACCTGCTGTCGGAACTGCAGCGCACGGCGGTGGTGCCGCTGCTGCTGGCGCGCGACCCGGCGCTGATCGGGTCGCTGAACAGCAACGATTTCTCGACCACCTCGGCCCGGCTGATCGCGGCGCAGAAGGAAATCGGCGCGGCCTCGATCCGGCTTCTGGATGCCTCGGGGCGCACGGTCGGATCCACCGACCGCTATCAGATCGGCACGAACAATGTCCTGGCGCCCTTCTATGTCGAGGCGCTGCGATCCAGCGAAACGGTCTTCACCGTGACCAACCGGGGCGGGGGCGCCCATGAGTTCACCTATTCCCGCGCCGTGATCGCGGATGGCAGGACACTGGGCGTGATCGTCGTGGGTGCCGACCTGTCGCGGCTGGAACGGTCCTGGGCCGGCATTTCCGACGCCGTGGCCGTCACCGACAGCGGCGGCAACATCATCCTGGCGACCGAACCACGATGGCGCGGCCTGACCATGCCCGAGGCGCTGGCGGTGCGCGACGCCCCCTCGGCGATCCAGCGGGCCTTCCAGGTCACCGCCGACTGGACGGCGATGCCGATCGACGGCTATGTCCAGGGCCGCGCCGTCATGCAGGCCGAGGCGCGCATCCCCTTTCGCGGCTGGCGGATGACCAGCTTCACGACCTATGCCTCGGTCCGGGAACAGGTGAACGCCGTCCTGGCGCTGGAGATCATGGGCTTCGCGATCCTGCTGGCGGGGACCTTCTATCTTCTGTCGCGCCGGGCGCGCAGCCAGTCGGTGGCCTATATGCGCGAATCGGCTGACCTGCGCGCGCTGAACATGCGCCTGACCCGGGAGATCGCCGAACGCGAGCGCATGCAGAAAGAGCTGCGCGTCGCCGAACAGACCGTGCAGCAAAGCTCCAAGCTGGCGGCCTTGGGCGAGATGTCGGCGGGCGTCAGCCATGAACTCAATCAACCCTTGGCCGCAATGAAGACCTATCTGGCGGGCGCGCGGCTGTTGCTGCAGCGCGGCCGGGCCGAGGAGGCGCTGTCCAGCTTCCAGCGCATCGACGACCTGATCGAGCGGATGGGCGCGATCACCCGGCAGCTGAAATCCTATGCCCGAAAGGGGGGCGAGGCGGTCGAGCCCGTGGATCTGCGCGCCGCCGTCAGCAGCGCCCTGACCATGATGGAGCCGCAGTTGCGGCCCCGAACGATTCGCGTGACCCGCAACCTGCCGCGCGGCAGCGTGATGGTCATGGCCGACCGCATCCGGCTGGAACAGGTCATCATCAACCTGTTGCGCAACGCGGTCGATGCCGTGCGCGACAAGCGCGACGCCCGGATCGAGATCATCGTCGAGGCCGCCACCAACGCCTATGTGCTGGTGCGCGACAACGGACCGGGCATCTCGGATCTGGAAAAACTGTTCGAGCCGTTCTGGACGACAAAGAAACCGGGCGAGGGGACGGGCTTGGGCCTGGCCATATCGTCAAGCATCGTGGCCGATTTCGGAGGCCGCCTGACCGCCCATAACGAAGATCAAGGCGGCGCCGTCTTTGCCGTGGAACTGCCCCTGTTGAAGCCGGGGCAGGTCCAGCAGACGCTTGCCGCCGAATGACGAGAGAGGAAAAGACATCAATGTCCCGCAAACTGAAGATTGCGATCGTCGACGATGAACCGGACATGCGGGAGTCGATCAGCCAGTGGCTGGTCCTGTCCGGGTTCGAGACCGAAACCTATCCCAGTGCCGAGGAGGCGCTGAAAGTCATCGGCGCCGACTGGCCCGGCATCGTTGTCTCCGACATCCGCATGCCCGGCATGGACGGCATCGCCTTCCTGAAGCGCCTGATGGGGCTGGATTCGGGCCTGCCCGTGATCCTGATCACCGGTCATGGCGACGTGCCCATGGCGGTCGAGGCGATGCGGATCGGCGCCATGGATTTCATGGAGAAGCCCTTCAATCCCGACAAGATGACGGCGCTTGCCAAGAAGGCCACGCAGATGCGGCGGATGACGCTGGACAACCGCGCCCTGCGCCGCGACCTGTCCGAAGGCCAGCAGGTGATGTCCAAGCTGATCGGCACCAGCCCGGTCATGGAGCGCCTGCGCGAGGATATCCTGGATCTGGGCCAGGCCGACGGGCATGTCCTGATCGACGGCGAGACCGGAACCGGCAAGACCCTTGTGGCCCATGCCCTGCATGCCGTGGGCCCGCGCGCGACCAAGAAATTCGTGCCCGTGTCCTGCGCCGCCTACAGCGACGATGCGCTGTCGGCCCGCCTGTTCGGCCCGCTGGAAGACGGCATTCCCGCCGTCGAGGAAGCACGCGGCGGCACCCTCTGCCTCGAGGACATCGAGGCGCTTTCCGAGCCCCTGCAGGCCCGGTTGCTGGCCTTCATCAGTGACCAGGGCACGCCGGCGGAAACCCGGATCATCGCCATTTCCAACGCCCGCGGCGAAGGACGCCGGGCCGAGGATTCGCTGCGTCCCGACCTGTTCTATCGCCTCTCGGCGCTGAAGATCACCCTTCCGCCGCTCCGCGCGCGGGGCGAGGATATCCTGTCGCTGTTCACCCGCATGGCCGAGCAGTTCTCGGAGGAATACGGCTGCGAGCCGCCGCAGGTTTCCGCGCAGGAAGCGGCCCAGCTGCTGCAGGCGCCCTGGCCGGGCAACATCCGCCAGCTGATCAACGTGGCCGAACGCGCCGTGCTGCAGAACCGGCGCGGTTCGGGCAGCATCGCCTCGCTTCTGATGGCGGATGGCGAGGACAACCAGCAGGCCACCACGACCGAGGGCAAGCCGCTCAAGGAATATGTCGAAAGCTTCGAGAAGATGCTGATCGACAACACCATGCGCCGCCACAAGGGCAGCATCGCCGGCGTGATGGAGGAGTTGTGCCTGCCGCGCCGGACGCTGAACGAGAAGATGGCCAAATACGGCCTGCAGCGCGGCGACTATCTTTGAATGGAACAGGGGGCGGATTTCTCCGCCCCCGATGCTGCTGTTCAGGCCGTTACATGAAACAAAACTGGTGACGCGGCCCACAAAACAACCGATCGGAGCAATGATCGGTCAGACCGGCAGGTCCTCACACAAACACTCGACCACCTCATCCATCCGCCGTTCGTTCACCGGAGCGGCCGAGGATGCGCGGCCCAACACAAAAATGGACTTGCCGTCCCGTTCAGTCAAAACCGCTCCCTTGCGCCGGGCGCGGCCGGAAGGTTGTTCCCTTTGGGATTGCCGTGACAGGACATCGGGACATTCATTCGCATGATCCAACATCATATCCGTAGTCCAGTCAGGGACGACCTTTCCTGCGCGATCCGATCTTCTTGACCGCCTAGTCAACTTACCGACGCGCCACGGCCCGCTCAACCTGTCCATTTGGACAATACCCTGTGCTTCGCGGCAATTTATTGAAATCACTTTCCATTTGCGCAAACGTCAAAATGACCGTTTGCCTGGTGGCGCAGGCTTTTCTACCTGAAGGAAAGCTTCGCCGCACCCTTGTGTTCCGGCGGGCTGCCGGCATGACCCTTGCGCCATGGTGCCGGGGGCGCTAACCCCCGTGGCGTCAGAAGAGGGCATTCGGAATGAGCGACAGTTCAGCCAAGGGGCTTCACCCGCGCACGCAAGCCGTCCACCACGGCATCCGCCGCAGCCAGTATGGCGAGATGGCCGAGGCGATCTTCCTGACGCAGGGCTTCGTCTATGACAGCGCCGAACAGGCCGAGGCGCGCTTCAAGGGCACCGGCCCGGACGAATTCATCTATGCCCGCTACGGCAACCCCACCAGCCGCATGTTCGAGGACCGCATCGCCGCGCTGGAAGGGACCGAGGACGCCTTTGCCACCGCCAGCGGCATGGCGGCCGTCAATGGCGCGCTGTTTTCCATGTGCAAGCCCGGCGATCACATCGTCGCGGCCCGCGCGCTGTTCGGATCCTGCCTTTACGTGCTGGATCTGCTGGCGAAGTTCGGGGTCGAGGTCAGCTATGTCGATGGCACCGACCTGGGCCAGTGGAAGGCCGCCTTGCGTCCCGGGACCCGGGCCGTGTTCTTCGAAAGCCTGTCGAACCCCACCCTGGAAGTGATCGACATCGAGGGCGTCGCCCGCCTGGCGCACGAGGTCGGCGCCCTGGTGGTGGTGGACAACGTCTTCGCCACGCCCGTCTTTTCGCGGGCGGTGGAGCTTGGCGCCGATGTGGTGGTCTATTCCGCGACCAAGCATATCGACGGCGGCGGCCGCGCGCTTGCGGGCGTGATCTGCGGCACCCGCCAGTTCGTGCGGGAGGTCGCCGAGCCCTATCTCAAGCATACCGGCGGCGCGATCAGTCCGTTCCACAGCTGGATCATGCTGAACGGGTTGACGACGATGGACCTGCGGGTCCGCGCCCAGGCCGATACCGCGCTGAAGATCGCGCAGGCGCTGCAGGGTCATCCGGCGCTGTCGCGCGTGATCTATCCGGGCCTTGCCGACCATCCGCAGCACGATCTGGCGATGCGGGCCATGGGCTCGGGCGGGACGATGATCGCGGTCGAGGTCGCGGGCGGGAAGGACGCGGCCTTTGCCGCGCTGAACCGGCTGGAAATCGTCAGGATCTCGAATAACCTGGGCGATGCGAAATCCATCGTCACGCATCCCGCCACCACCACCCACCAGCGCCTGTCGGACGAGGATCGCGCCTATCTGGGCATCACGCCCGGCCTTCTGCGCCTGTCGGTCGGGCTTGAGGATGCGCAGGATCTGATCGACGACCTGATGCAGGCCCTGGCTGCCTGACCTTGAGCCTGGCCCGGGTCGCGAATGCGGCCCATCCTGCCGATTTTGTTCTTTGGATTGCGGTGCCCGGCCCCCATATTGTGCCGCGATCCGCCAACAAGGATTCCCCCATGACCGAAGCACGCCCGCTGATTCCCGCCTATCCGGCCCTTGTGCGCAAATATGACGCAGGGTTCCGTGTGGATGATGCCTACAAGGCCGGGTTGCCTGATCTGCAGAACGGTCCCGCCAGCCTGATCGTCGGCGCTCGCGCCCCGATCCAGCATGTGGGCATTTCGAACTTCCGCCTGCCGATCCGCTACCAAAGGCGGCACGGCGGAGAGATCACCCTGGAGACCAGCGTGACCGGCACCGTCAGCCTGGAGGCCGACCGCAAGGGCATCAACATGTCCCGGATCATGCGGTCCTTCTATGCCCATTCCGAACATGCCTTCAGCCTCAAGGTGCTGGAAGCCGCGCTGGACGACTATCAGGCCGATCTGGATGCCTATGACGCCCGCATCCAGATGCGGTTTTCCTATCCGATCCGCGTCGATTCGCTGCGGTCGGGCCTGTCGGGCTGGCAGTATTACGACATCGCGATGGAGGTGCTGGACTTCCAGGGCCAGCGTCTGCGGATCATGCACTTCGACTATGTCTATTCCTCGACCTGCCCTTGTTCGCTGGAACTGTCAGAACACGCGCGCGAGACCCGCTCGCGGCTTGCCACGCCCCATTCGCAGCGGTCGATCGCGCGGATCTCGGCGGTGATGGCGGGTCCGGACAAGATCTGGTTCGAGGACATGGTGGAACTCTGCCGCCGCGCCGTGCCGACCGAGACTCAGGTGATGGTCAAGCGCGAGGACGAGCAGGCCTTCGCCGAACTCAATGCCTCGAACCCGATCTTTGTCGAGGATGCGGTGCGCGCCTTTGCCCAGGAACTGCAGGCCGATCCGCGCTTCGGCGATTTCCGGGTGGTCGCCAGCCACCAGGAATCGCTGCATTCCCATGACGCGGTCAGCCTGATGGTCAGCGGGCCGACCTTTGCGCAAGCCTCGCTGGACCCGATGACCTTTGCGGGCCTGCGCGCCTAATAGGCTGCAGACCCGGTGCCTTCGGGCAGGGCGCCATAGGGCAGCCAGATCGTCTTGGCCTGCGTGGCATGGCGCAGGAAGACTTCGCCCTGCGCCTGCGGGCCACACCAGTTGCGATGCGCGGGCGACCAGACGGGCTTGAGGTTGCCGCCCGCCGCCTTCTCCACCGCCGCCGGATCGCCGCCGACCATCCACATTGCCGCGACCTCGTCATGCGCGGCCAGCACCTTTGCCAGATCGTCGCGCGGGCCGGTCACGATATTGACCACGCCGCCGGGCAGGTCCGAGGTATCGAAGACCTGATACAGATCCGTCACCGCCAAGGGATCGTCCTGCGCGGCGATGGCCACCACGCGGTTGCCCATGGCGATGGCGGGCATGACCAGCGACATGAAGCCCGCCAAAGGCTGCGCGTTCGGGCAGGCGATGCCCATGACGCCGTAGGGTTCGTTGACGACGTTCAGCAGGTGGCCGGGCTTCGCCTGCGCATTCGCGCCGTCGAACTTGTCCGCCCATGCGGCATAGTGGAAGGCGCGGGCGATGGCGGCATCAACCTCGGCCCTGCTGGTGCGGGCGGCGAATTCCTCGGCCCGGGCGGACAGGTTCTCGGCGATGTAGTAAAGCACCTGCGCGCGGGCATGGCCGCCCATTGCGGCCCATTTGCCCGCCTTGGCGGCAGCCTCGACCGCGTTGCGGATGTCCTTGCGGCTGCCCAAGGGGGCAAGCCCGCCTGGAACCGCATAGCTGGCCCCGCCGTCCGGGCGCTTTTGCGCCCCGCCGATGTAAAGCTTGGCCGTGCGGTCCAGACCGGTCGGGTGTCCGCTGCCGGTGGTGGTGGCGACCGGCGCTGCGGCGGCGGGTTCATCCGCCGCATCGACCGGCGCTTCCGCCAGATAATCCAGCATCCCGGCGCGTCCGCCCTCGCGACCGAAGCCGCTTTCACGATAGCCGCCGAAGGGCGCGGCAGCGTCGAACAGGTTGGCGCAGTTGATCCAGACCACGCCCGCCTTGATGCGGGCCGCGATATCCGTCGCCACCGCCGCGCTTTCCGACCAGACCGAGGCGGCCAGCCCATAGCGCGTGTTGTTCGCCAGCTCGACCGCCTCGTCCGCGGTGCGGAAGGTGGACAGGGTGGCGATGGGACCGAAGATTTCCTGCTCGAAGCCCGGATTGGCGGGGGCGATGTTTTTCAGATAGCCCGGTGCGATGAAGCAGCCATGGGCCGCCGCGCCGCCGACCAGTTCCGCCCCCGCATCGACAGCGGCCGCGCAGATCGACAGGATGCGGTCCTTCTGGATCGGATCGACGATGGCGCCCACATCGGCGGATTTGTCCAGGGGTGACCCGACCCGCAGCCGGGCCATGCGGGCCGACAGAAGCGTCTCGAAGCGCTCGGCCACCGCTTCGGCCACCAGGATGCGCGATCCGGCGCAGCAGACCTGGCCCCCGTTGAACCAGATCGAATCCACGACGCCCTCGACCGCCGCGTCAAGGTCGGCGTCTGGCATCACCACGAAGGGCGACTTGCCGCCCAGTTCCAGCGTCAGGCGCTTGCCCGTGCCCGCCAGTTGCCCCGCAATCGCGCGCCCCACCTCGGTCGAGCCGGTGAAGGCGATCTTGTCCACCTCCGCCGCGACCAAGGCCGCGCCGGTCTCGCCGTCGCCCGTGACGATATTCACGACACCCGCGGGCAGGCCGATTTCCTGGCATATCTCGGCAAAGGCGAGGGCAGTCAGCGGGGTGTATTCGGCCGGCTTCAACACGACCGTGTTGCCCGCCGCAAGGGCCGGGGCGATCTTCCAGGCCAGCATCAGCAGCGGAAAGTTCCACGGGATGATCTGCCCGCAGACGCCGATCGGCTGATGCCCCGGCAACGCGCTGTCGCGCAGTTCCGCCCAACCTGCATGGTGATAGAAATGCCGCGCCACCAGCGGCACGTCAATGTCGCGCGATTCCCGGATCGGCTTGCCGTTGTCCAGCGTTTCCAGCACCGACAGAAAGCGTTCGCGTTTCTGGACATGCCGTGCAAGCGCATAAAGATACCGCGCCCGCTCGGTCCCCGCCAAGGCCGCCCAGTCCGGCTGCGCGGCACGCGCCGCCGCGACCGCAGCCGCGATGTCATCGGCGCTGCCATGGCTGACCTGCGCCAGAACCTCTCCAGTCGCAGGGTCGCGGCTGTCGAACAGCGCGCCGGGTTCCGTGAAACGGCCGCCGATGAAATGCCCGAACGCCCGATGCCGCGCCAGCCAGTCGCGCACCGCAGTGCTATCCTCGACCGAAGGGCCGTATTCCATCGTTTCCATCAATGCGCTCACGGTGGTCATGCGAAACCTCAGGCAATCGCTTGGCGATAAGCCGCGGCATAGCGGCCTGTCACATGGTGGCTGATCTGGCGTTCGATATCGCCCAGCAGGCTGGACGCGCCGATGCGGAACAGGTCCGGGCGCAGCCAGGCGCGGCCCAGTTCCTCGGCCATCAGCACCTGCCAGTTCAGCGCGTCCTTGGCCGTGCGCAGACCCCCGGCGGGCTTGAAGCCCACAACATGGCCCGTCTGGTCGCGATAGTCGCGGATCGCACGGCACATGACCAGCGACACGGGCAGGGTGGCATTCACGCCTTCCTTCCCGGTCGAGGTCTTGATCCAGTCCGCCCCCGCCTGCATGGCGACATGGCTGGCGCGGGCGACATTCTCCAGCGATTTCAGGTCGCCCGTCGCCAGGATCGCCTTCATCTTCGCGTCCCCGCAGGCCTCGCGCATGGCGCGGAGTTCGTCGTAAAGCGCGGCCCATTCACCACGCAGCACATGGGCGCGGGTGATGACGATGTCGATCTCGTCCGCGCCATGCTCGACGGCATAAAGGATCTCGGCCAGCCGCAGGTTCAGGGGCATCAACCCCGCCGGAAAGCCGGTGGCGACGCTGGCAACCGGGATGCCGGAATTGCCAAGCGCGCGTTTCGCAGGCGCCACCATGGTCGGATAGACGCAGACCGCGCCGGTGGTCAGGCCGGCGACGCCCATCGCCTCCAGCAGGTCGGGCGCGATCGGCTGGCGGGCCTTGGCGCAAAGCCGCGCCACGCGGTCGGGCGTGTCGTCGCCTGCCAGCGTCGTCAGGTCGATGCAGCGCACCGCGTTCAGCAGCCAGGCCGCCTGGTGATCCTTCTTCAGGCTGCGCCGGGCGGGAAGGGTCGCGGCTCGGCGTTCGACGGCGGGCGTGTTGATGCGGATCTCGGCAAAGGCGTCCGTGCGCAGGTCGGTGCCGGGATTGCGGCTCATGCCTTTCTCCGCCAGCCAAAGCCCCGTTCCTGGAACTGCGCCCACATCCGCCAGATCAGCACCAGCAGGACCAGCAACACGATGCAGACGATCGAGGCCGCCCAGTTGCGCGGACGCTCGTTCGCGTCGGACAGGGTATCGACGCTGACGGCGTTCGGATAGGTGGACAGCCAAGCCAGCCGCCAGCCATAGGCGGTGATGCTGACCCATTGCGGATCGTTGCGGCCCGACCGCAGGTTCGTCGCCTCGGCCTGGAGATTGGCGCTGTCGTATTTGAAATAGGGCGGCCAGATCCAGCCGGTATCCTCGTTGCGATAAACGAAGACCTTGCCGTTGGGCCGCACCGTCTCGATGAAGCGCACGTCGCGCTGGCCCTGGGCGTTTTCCACCGTTCCGGTGTTTTCCGAGGCATAGAAGATCGCGTTGGAGGCCGTGACCGAGGTCAGGCGGTTATAGGTGTTGGTGATCCGCACCGTGTTCTTGGACGGCAGCGCATAGTCCAGGAACAGGAACACCGCGATGCCGAACAGCACGCCGACCGCGACCTTGAGATAATGCATGCTCCGGTCCTTACTGCCAGTTGATCCAATAGATGATACCCATGACTGCCAGATTGGGCAGTACGAAGACCAGAAGCAACAGCCGCGACCTCAGCGATTTGTCAAACCCGATCATGGACCTTCGGACGAACGCGCGCCGTGCCGGGGTGTTCCCCGGCATCAGGGGGTGCCGTTCGTCCCAGATCTCCTCCAGCCGTTCGCGGCGCAGCGACCGGATATAGATCCGCAGCAGCAGGTAGAACACCCACTCGGCGATCAGCAGGAACAGGATCAGGCGGAGGAAGGCGGCCAAGGGCGGTCCCGGTTGCGGTTTCCGGCAGGCTAGCAGCCCGCCGGGCAGGGGGCCAGCGGATCAGAACGGCCCGCCCTTGGAAAGGCCTGCCCTTAGAAGGGAACGTCGTCGTCCCCGCCCACCGGCTGGACATAGGCCGCCTTGATGTTCTTGAAGCCCGCCGCGAACTGGACGGTCAGCGTATCCTCGGCAATGCCCATGACCGTGCCCTCGCCGAACTTGGCATGGCTCACGCGGTCGCCCACGGTGAACTTGGCCGCAGGCTCGGCGTCGATGATGACGGGCGCGCGGTGGACGGGTCCCTTGCGTTCGCCGGCCCGCGCCTGCATCCGCTTCCAGCCGGGCGAGTTGTAGACATCGGCCTTGGCCGCGCGTTCGTGCAGTGCGCTGACGGGGCCGCCCGCCGCAAAGGCCATCGCCGCGCCATAGCCGCCGCCGTAAAGGCCGGGCGGGGTCAGGACCTCGACATGCTCGGGCGGCAGTTCATCGACAAAGCGCGAGGGCATGGAACTTTGCCACTGCCCGTAAAGCCGACGGTTGCCCGCGAAGCTGATCGTGGCCAGGCGCTCCGCGCGGGTGATGCCGACATAGGCCAGGCGGCGTTCCTCCTCCAGGCCCTTGGTGCCGTTCTCGTCCATGGCGCGCTGGCTGGGGAACAGCCCGTCCTCCCATCCCGGCAGGAAGACAATGGGGAACTCCAGGCCCTTCGCGGCATGCAGCGTCATGATGCTGACCTGCTCGGCGGCGTCGCCCTCGTCGCGGTCCATGACAAGGGCCACGTGTTCCAGGAAACCCTGGAGGTTCTCGAACTCCTCCAGCGCCTTGACCAGTTCCTTGAGGTTGTCGAGCCGCCCCGGCGCATCGGGCGACTTGTCGTTCTGCCACATGGCCGTATAGCCTGATTCGTCCAGGATCCGTTCGGCCAGTTCGACATGGTTCACCCGGTCGTCCAAGGCGTCGGCATGCCAGCGGCCCACGGCTTCGGTGAACTGCCGCATGCTGGCTGCGGCCTTGCCGGACAGGTCGCCCGCCGTCAGGGCGGCGACCGTCCCGTCCAACAGCGACAGGCCGCGCGCACGCGCCATGTACTGGATGGCCTGCAGGCCCTTTTCGCCCAGGCCACGCTTGGGGGTGTTCGCGATCCGCTCGAAAGCAAGGTCGTCGGCGGGGCTGACCACCAGCCGGAAATAGGCCATCGCATCGCGGATCTCGGCCCGTTCATAGAAGCGCGGGCCGCCGATCACGCGATAGGGCAGGCCGATCGACATGAAGCGATCCTCGAAGGCGCGCATCTGGTGGGACGCGCGCACAAGGATGGCGATGTCGTTCAGGCTGGTGCGGCCGATGGCGGCGCGGTGGCCGCCGTGGAAGGCCTCGATCTCCTCCCCGACCCAGCGGGCCTCGGCCTCGCTGTCCCAATGACCGATCAGGCGGACCGGCTCTCCGCCTTCGGCCTCGGTCCACAAGGTCTTCCCCAGCCGGCCCTGGTTGGCAGAGATGAGGCCGGATGCGGCGGCAAGAATCTGCGGGGTAGAGCGATAGTTCTGCTCCAGCCGGATCACCTGGGCGCCGGGGAAGTCATGCTCGAACCGCAGGATGTTGCCGACCTCGGCGCCGCGCCAGCCATAGATCGACTGGTCGTCGTCACCCACGCAGCAGATGTTGCGATGCGTCTGCGCCAGCAGCCGCAGCCACATGTACTGCGCCACGTTGGTGTCCTGGTATTCGTCCACAAGGATATAGCGGAAACGGTCCTGCCAGTTCCGCAGCACGTCCGGATGCGCCTGGAACAGCGTCACGCAATGCATCAGAAGATCGCCGAAATCGACGGCGTTCAGCGCCAGCAGCCGGTCCTGATAGGCCGCATAAAGCTTGCCGCCCCAGCCGTCGAAGCTTGCAACCTCGCCCTTGGGCAGCCGGGCCGGGGTCAGGCAGCGGTTCTTCCAGCCGTCGATCAGATGGGCCAGCTGGCGGGCGGGCCAGCGTTTCTCGTCCAGGTTCTCGGCCTGGATCAGCTGCTTCAACAGGCGGATCTGGTCGTCGGTGTCCAGGATGGTGAAGGAGGGCTTCAGGTGCAATTCGCCATTGCCGATCAGTTCAGCGTGGCGGCGCAGGATCTTCACGCTGATGGAATGGAAGGTGCCCAGCCAGGGCATCCCCTCGACCGTCTCGCCCAAAAGGCGGGCAATGCGGTTCTTCATTTCCCGCGCGGCCTTGTTGGTGAAGGTCACGGCCAGGATCTGGCCGGGCTTCGCCTTGCCCAGCATCAGAAGATGCGCGATCCGCGTGGTCAGCGCGCGGGTCTTGCCGGTGCCCGCACCCGCCAGCATCAGCACCGGGCCGTCCAGCGTTTCCACGGCGGCACGCTGTGCCGCGTTCAGCCCGTCCAGATAAGGGGCAGGGCGCGCGGCCATCGCGCGGCGGGACAGCGGCACGCCGCCCATGTCATCGGAATCGTCCAAAAGCTCCATTCCGCCAACATAGGCGCGAAGGCGGATCATGGAAAGCCCGTGTTCCGCCTTCGTTCGCATTCGTCGTGAATTAGCGCCCCCGGATGCGCGGGTCCATCGCGTCGCGCAGCCCGTCGCCGATATAGTTGACGCACAGAACTGTCAGCGAAATGAACAGCCCCGGCAGGATCACCCGCCACGGATACATGATCATCTGGTCCACGGCGTCATAGAGCAGCCGCCCCCAGGTCGGGAAATCCGGCGGGAAGCCCAAGCCAAGGAAGCTGAGCGCGCTTTCCGTGATGATCGCCGTGGCGATGCCCAGGGTCGCGGCAACCATGATGGGCGACAGCACGTTGGGCAGCACATGGCGCAGGATCATGCGATGCGCCGGTGTTCCGATGGAGCGGGCGGCCAGGATGAACTCGCGTTCCTTCAGGCCCAGCACGTCGCCCCGCACGATGCGCGCCGCCTGCATCCAGCTTGTCGCGCCGATGGCGGACACGATCAGGATGAAGGTGCCCATGGCCGGGCCGAAGGACTGCGACAGCGGCTCGCGAAACAGCGTCACCATCAGCAGCAGCAAGGGCAGCAGGGGCAGGGCCAGGAACAGTTCCGTCAGCCGCATCAGCGGCGCGTCCAGCCGCCGGAAATAGCCCGCCGTGACGCCGATCAGGCTGCCCAGGGTGATCGCGATGATCATGGCGGTCAGCCCCACGGCGATGGAGACGCGCCCGCCCGCCATCAGCCGCGCCAGCATGTCGCGGCCCAGCTGGTCCGTGCCCAGGGGATGGGCGGCGGTAAAGCCGGAATTGCGGGCCCGGATGTCCACATAGGTCGGGTCGATGGTCCAGATGTAGGGTCCGACCGTGACGAACAGGATGGTCGCGACGAACAGCACCAGGGCCACCATGGCGCCCCGATGGCTGCGGAACTGCCGCCAGATGTCGCGCCACTGGCTGCGGGTCTCGCCGCCTGCGTGCAGGGGGTTGTCGGGGGGCAGGGCGGCCGTGGCACCTGCCGCGACGGCGGTGGCGTCGACGGTCTCGCGCATGTCCAGTTGATGCTGGCGTTCGGTGTCAGTCATATCGGATCCTCGGATCGAGAATGCCGTAGAGGATGTCGGCAATCAGGGTGAACAGCACGATCAGGATCGCGAAGATGAAGGTCAGCGTCAGCACCATGGGAATGTCGTTGCCGTGGATCGCGGTGATCAGCAGCTGGCCCAGGCCGTTCACCTTGAAGACCTGCTCGGTGATGATCGCGCCGCCGAAGACCGCGGGCAGGCCAAGCGCGATGACGGTGATGACCGGGATCAGGCTGTTGCGCAGCACGTGCTTCAGAACCACGGTCCTTTCGGACAGGCCCTTGGCACGGGCGGTGCGGACATAATCCTGGCTGAGGTTGTCCAGCATGGATGCGCGCATGAAGCGGCTGATCTGCGCCGCGTTATACAGCGCCAGCACCGTCACCGGCATGACCATCTGTCGGACCTGCGCCCAGAAGCTGTCCCAGTCCCGGACCTGCAGCGTCGTGTCATAGACCGAGGGGAACCATTGCAGCTTCACCCCGAAGATGATGATCAGCACCACCCCGGTGAAGAAGGTCGGCATCGAAAAGCCGATCATCGACACGAAGGTGCCAAGCTGGTCGAACCAGGAATACTGCTTGTAGGCCGAAAGAATGCCGATCGGGATCGCGATCAGCACGCCCACCAGATAGGAAAAGCCCACCACCGTCAGCGTCTGCGGCACCCGCTGCGCGATCACGTCGAAGACCGGGCTGCGCGACTGGAAGCTGATGATCCGCTGCATCCCGGCGCTGAACTGGGTGCCGAAGGCCTGGTCGAACCAGAACAGCGGCTCGACCCAGAAGAACTGCTTCAGCCACAGGACATAGCGCACATACCAGGGCGATCCCAGGCCAAGCGCCTCTCGCATCCGTTCCTTGACCTCGGGCGGGACGGTCAGCGGCACGTCGCCCAGGGGATCGCCGGGCGATGCCTCCAGCAGCAGAAAGATGACCAGCGAGATGAACAGCAGCGTCGGGATGGCCAGAAGCAGGCGCCGGATGGTGAATGTCAGCATCGTATGCCTCGGTCAGGGCGCCTCGTGCGGCGCGGCTCCAGTCGGCGATGAGCCGGCATGGGTCCGGCCCCGCGACGGATCGCGGGGCCGGACGGGGATCACTGCTGGACGCGGGTCCAGTCGGCCACGTTCCACAGTTCCGAATCCCAGGCGTTCATCTGGACGCCGCCCAGGGTGTTGGAATGCGCCGAGGCCGTGCCGCGATAGATCAGCGGGATGATCGCGTTGCTGTCCTTGGTCAGCATGTCGTTCAGCTTCTGGCCGATCTTGCCGCGTTCCGCCGGATCGACGGTCCTGCCAAGCTCCGCCAGCAGCGCGTCATAGGCGGGATCGCAGTAACGGCTGATGTTCTCGCCCTGCCACTGGTTGTCGGGGCCCGGCGCCTTGTTGCAGGTCCATTTCGCCAGATAGGGCGCGGGGTTGCCGCCCTCGAAGTTGTCGGCATACATCTGCACGTCGGCATAGAACTTCTGCAGCGTGTCGGGCGAGCCGGCATCGGTCCCGAAGAAGACCGAGGCATCGACGGTCTTCAGTTCCGTCTCGATGCCGATTTCCGACCACCATTGCTTGATCAGCGCCTGGAAGTCCTGGCGCACGGCGTTGACCGAGGTCTGGAAGACCATCTTCAGGGGCACGCCGTCCTTTTCGCGGATGCCGCTGCCGCCGACGGTCCAGCCGGCCTGATCCAGCAGCGCCTTGGCGCCCTCGATGTCCTGGGTCAGGCATTCCTCGTTGGGCGAGGCCCAGGCTTCCGGGGCGGGCACATAGTTGCAGGTGGGCTTGCCCGCCGTGCCATAGCCGATTTCCGACAGAAGCTGGCGGTCGATGGCCATGGACAGCGCCTTGCGGACCGCCGGATCGGACAGGAAGGGGTGGGGATGCGCCTTCGTCGAACGCTCGCCCTCGGGCAGGGACGGCGAGGGATCGGTCAGGTTCACGTGGATCCGCTCGACCAGGCTGCCAAAGGCGGCGCTGACCTTGCCCTTGCCCATGGCCTCCATCCCGGCGATTACGTCGGGGGCAAGCTGGGTATTCCAGGCATAGTCGAATTCCCCGGTTTCCAGCACCGACCGCGCCGCCGCCGCCGCATCGCCGCCGCCCTTCATGGTGGCGGTCGCGAAGGCGGGCTTTTCGGGGTCGCGATATTCCGGGTTCGCCTCGAAGGTGATCACGTCGTTGGTCAGGAATTGCGTGACGCGGAACGGGCCGGTGCCGATCGGGTTGAAGTTCTGGTCTGTGCAGGTCGGCGCGTTGGCGCCCAGGCATTGTTCGAACTGGGCCTTCTGGATGATGGGCGACTGCGCCCCGGTGAAGGCCGAGAACGGATCCGGCATCGCTTCGGTGAAGTTGATGCGCACCGTCAGGTCATCGACCGCCTCGACGCTGGACACGCCCTCGAACTTGGCAAGCTGGGAACATCCGCCTTCGGGATGCATGCAGTATTCGGCCGAAAAGGCCACATCGGCGGCGGTCAGCGGCGTGCCGTCGGACCACTTGACGCCTTCCTTCAGCTTCCACGTCACCGATTTCAGGTCCTCGGCGATGCCGCCGTTCTCGATCGAGGGGATCTCGGCCGCCAGGCGCGGGACCAGCGTGCCATCGGGCGCGGCATTGGCCAGCGGCTCCAGCACCATGCTGGAGGCGATCACCTCCTTGGTGCCGCCGGTCAGATAGATGTTCATGGTCGAGGGCGCCTGCCACATGATGATGTTCAGCGCGCCGTCGCTGCCCCGTTCGGCCATCGCGGCAGGGGCCAAGGCCAGGCTGGCGGCTGCGCCCATCAGCAGTGTCTTCAGCTTCATCAATCTCTCCTGTCGGCTGTTGCGACCCGCGGGCACACTCCAGATTGGCTGGCGCCGTTGATCAGGCGTTCTTTTCCCCCCGCGGAATGAGGTCAGTTCAATCGAAGCCCATTTGGAAAGCAAGCCTTATCGCGCCCACCCCTGCGGTTGTTTCCGCTTTGACATTTGCCGCACGCCCGCTAGCCTTCGGACAGCGCAGAACGGGGGCGATCCGATGCTGGACGACAAGCCGCTTGTTTCGATTGAGGAACTTCGGGTCGAGTTCGAGACGAACGATGGCGTGGTCGTTGGCGTCAGGGATGTCAGCTTTTCCATCGATCCGGGCGAATGCGTCTGCGTGGTGGGTGAATCCGGGTCGGGCAAGTCGGTCAGTTCGCTGGCGCTGATGCGGCTTGTGGAATTCGGCGGTGGCGCGATCACCAACGGCCGGCTGATGTTCGATCCGGGCGACGGCAAGGCGATCGACCTGGCCAGGCAATCCACGCCCGCGATGCGCGACATCCGGGGCAACCAGATCGGCATGATCTTCCAGGAGCCGATGACGGCGCTGAACCCGGTCTTCACCGTGGGCGACCAGCTGACCGAGGGGCTGATCGTCCATCGCGGCATGACCAAGGCGCAGGCCCGCGCCCGCGCGCTGGAGATCCTGCGCCAGGTCCGCATCCCCGAACCCGAGCGCCGCATGGACCAGTACCCGCACGAACTTTCGGGCGGGATGCGCCAGCGGGTCGTGATCGCCATCGCCATGGCCTGCGAGCCGCGCCTGCTGATCTGCGACGAACCCACGACGGCGCTTGACGTGACCATCCAGGCCGAGATCCTGGCGCTGATCGACCGGCTGAAGCGCGAGAAGCGGATCGCGGTCCTGTTCATCACGCATGACATGGCCGTGGTGGCGCAGATGGCCGACCGGGTGGTCGTCATGTATCGCGGCGACAAGGTCGAGGAAGGGCCGGTCGAGGAGATCTTCGAGAACCCGCGGCAGGACTATACCAAGATGCTGCTGGCCGCTGTCCCGCGCCTGGGCGAGATGACGGGCAAGCCCGCCCCCGAACGGATGCGGCTGATGCGCGACGGCACCGTCTCGGCGCCGGAACCGATCATCGTCACCGATCCGAAGCCCTTGCTGACGGTCCGCAACCTGACCACGCGCTTTGCCGTCAAGGGTGGCCTTCTGCGCCGCACCATGGCCCGCGTCCACGCGGTCGAGGATGTAAGCTTCACCATCAACGCGGGCGAGACCCTGGCGCTGGTGGGGGAATCCGGCTGCGGCAAGTCCACCACCGGACGGTCGATCCTGCGGCTGGTGGAACCGGACTCGGGGCAGGTCGATCTGGATGGAACCGACATCCTGGCGCTGTCGCCGCGCGGGCTGCGCCGGGCGCGCCGCGACATGCAGATGATCTTCCAGGACCCCTTCGCCAGCCTTGACCCGCACATGAAGCTTTACGACCAGGTGGCCGAGCCGATGGAGAATTACGGCATCGGCAGCCGGTCCGAACGCCAGGACCGCATCGCCGCGCTGTTCGACCGGGTGGAACTGCCGCGCAGCTTCATGCGCCGCTACCCGCACGAGATGTCGGGCGGCCAGCGCCAGCGCATCGCCATCGCCCGCGCGCTTGCGCTGAACCCCAAGCTGATCGTCGCGGACGAGGCGGTTTCGGCGCTGGACGTGTCCGTGCAGGCGCAGGTCCTGAACCTGCTGATGGAGTTGCAGGCGGACCTGGGCATTTCCATGCTGTTCATCAGCCATGACATGGCCGTGGTCGAACGCGTCAGCCACCATGTCGGCGTAATGTATCTGGGCCGGATCGTGGAGATGGGCACCCGCCGGCAGGTCTTCGAGAACCCGCAGCACAATTATACCCGGCAGCTGATGGCCGCCGTCCCCGTGGCCGATCCGCGCCAGAAGAAGATCAGCGAGGATCTGAAGTTCAAGCCGATCCCCTCGCCAATGCATCCCGTCGACTACCAGGCGCCGCCCTCGGTCTATCGCGAAGTCGCGCCGGGCCACAGTGTTCTGGTCGATCCGGTGACACACCACTGATGCAAGGCCCGCCCATCGCGGCAGACGCCGCCCCGCAATTCCGCGCCCCCTTGCCCGAGGCCGCCGACGTGGTGGTGATCGGCGGCGGCATCGCCGGTGTCACGACGGCGCTTTACCTTGCCCGCGACGGGCTGTCGGTCGTCGTGTGCGAGAAGGGGTTGGTCGCCGCCGAGCAATCCAGCCGCAACTGGGGCTGGGTCCGCGCGCAGGGCCGGGACGAGGCCGAGATCCCCGTGATGCTGACAGCCCGCCGGTTGTGGCAGGGGCTGGCGCAGGAACTGGGCGACGTGCTGGGCCTGACCACCTGCGGCGTCAGCTATCTGGCGCGGGACGAGGCCACGCTAGCGCGATACGAAGAATGGCTGGCGGTCGCCCGCCGGCACGGGCTGGACAGTCGCATCCTGGACCGCGCGGAGCTTGCCAGGGCGATGCCGCACAAGGCGGGGTGGGCGGGCGCCTTGCAGACACCCTCCGACATGAGGGCCGAACCGGCAGCGGCAGTCCCCGCCATCGCCCGGCTGGCCGCCCGCGAGGGCGTCGCGATCCGCGAACATTGCGCCGTCCGCGCCATCGAGACACAGGCGAGCCGCGTCAGCGGCGTCGTGACCGAGGACGGGCCGGTCCGCGCCGACCGCGTGCTGCTGGCGGGCGGCGCCTGGTCGGGGCTGTTCGCCGCCAATGCCGGGCTGCATCTGCCGCAGCTTTCCGTCCGCGCCACCGTTGCCGCAACCGAAGCCCTGCCCGACATCTGGCAGGGCGCCGCGACCGATCCCGATTTCGCCTTCCGCCGCCGCGCCGACGGGGGCTATACGCTGGCGCCGGGCACGGGCCATGACTTCTGGATCGGCCCTTCGGCCGTCCGCCACCTGCGCGCCTATCTGCCGATGATCCGGCGCGACCTGTCGCAGACCCGGCTGCAAGGCACAGCCCCCGCGGGCTATCCCGACAGTTGGCGCACCCCCCGACGCTGGCGGGCGGACCAGCCCACCCCGTTCGAGAGGATGCGCGTCCTGGACCCGCCCCCGAACCCGCGCCGCCTGAAGAAGCTGCAACGGGACTTCGCCTCGGCCTTTCCGCAGATCGGCCTGCCCACGCTGCGCGCGGCCTGGGCGGGGATGATCGACACGATGCCCGACCAGGTGCCGGTGCTGGACGAAAGTGCGATCCCCGGCCTGTTCATCGCCACCGGCCTGTCCGGCCACGGCTTCGGCATCGGGCCGGGGGTGGGCCATGTCATGTCCCGGCTGATCCAGAACCGCGATCCCGGCCATGACCTGACCCGTTTCCGCTACACCCGCTTTACCGACGGATCGCCCGTCGTCCTTGGACCCGACCTCTAGGCCTCAGCCGGTGCTTGCGCAGTCTGCACAAAGGGTTCACCCTGTCCCTGCGAAGGAGACCGAACATGCCCGTCAAGAACCGATTTGCCGAACTTCTGCCCGAAATCACAGCCTGGCGCCGCGATTTTCACGAACATCCCGAACTGCTTTACGATGTCCACCGCACCGCGGGCCGGGTAGCCGAACTGCTGCGCGACTTCGGCTGCGACGAGGTGGTCGAGGGGGTGGGCCAGACCGGCGTGGTCGGCGTCATCAAGGGAAGGTCTGATACCAAGGGCCGCGTGATCGGCCTGCGCGCCGACATGGACGCCCTGCCGGTCATCGAGCAGACCGGCCTCGACTATGCCTCGAAGACGCCGGGCAAGATGCATGCCTGCGGCCATGACGGCCATACCGCCATGCTGCTGGGCGCCGCCAAGTACCTGGCCGAGACGCGCAATTTCGACGGCACCGCCGTGGTGATCTTCCAGCCGGCCGAGGAGGGCGGCGGGGGCGGCGACGCGATGGTTCAGGACGGGCTTGTGACGCGCTGGAACATCCAGGAATTCTATGGGATGCACAACATGCCGGGCCTCCCCGTCGGCGCCTTCGCCATCAAGCCGGGCGCGATGATGGCGGCGGCCGACCAGTTCGACATCACCGTCACCGGCAAGGGCGGCCATGCGGCCAAGCCCCACGAATGCATCGACACCACGCTGACGGCGGCGCAGATCATCGTCGCGCTGCAGTCCATCGTGTCGCGCAACATCGATCCGCTGAAGAACGCCGTGGTCTCGGTCTGCGTCGTGTCCACCGATTCGACCGCGCATAACGTGATCCCGCAGGTCGTGAAGCTGAAGGGCACCGCCCGCAGCCTGGATCCGGCCGTCCGCGATCAGCTTGAGGAAGGCATCAAGCGCGTCGCCACCAATGTCGCCGCCGCCATGAATGCCAAGGCCGAGGTCAATTACCAGCGCGGCTATCCCGTCACCATGAACGACGAACAGGCGACCGTCTGGGCCGCCCAGGTGGCGCGCGACATCGCGGGCGATGTGAATCTGTCGATGCAGCCGATGATGGGGGGCGAGGATTTCAGCTACATGCTGAACGAAAGGCCGGGCGCCTATATCTTCGTGGGCAACGGCGACACGGCCATGGTCCACCACCCCGCCTACAACTTCAACGACGACGCGATCCCCGCCGGGTCCAGCTGGTATGCCGGCATGGTGGAATCGCGGATGCCCGCCGCCTGATCCGGCCACTGTGCCGGGGGATGTCGCGGCAACCCCCGGCGGTGTCGGAAACATGATTGTCATTGCCGGCCTTTCGTCTGAAATGCTGCCAACCAGACAGCCAAGGAAGCGGACTCCTCATGAAAAGCTATACGCTGCGCGTCACCTGCGCCTCGACCCGCGGGATCGTGGCCGCCATCTCGGGTTACCTCGCCGGGCATGACTGCAACATCACCGACAGCGCGCAGTTCGACGATACCGAGACCGGCCGCTTCTTCATGCGCGTCAGCTTCCGCTCGGAAGGCGAGGCGACGCTGGATCAGCTTCAGCAGGGCATCACCCCCATCGCCGAACGCTTCGGGATGGAGGCCGATTTCAGCAACGACGCGGTGAAGAAGAAGGTCGTGATCATGGTCAGCCGGTTCGGGCATTGCCTGAACGACCTGCTTTACCGCTGGCGGATCGGTGCGCTGCCCATCGACATCGTGGCAGTGATATCCAACCACATGGACTACCAGAAAGTCGTCGTGAACCACGACCTGCCCTATTACTGCATCAGGGTCACCAAGGAAAACAAGGCCCAGGCCGAGGCCGAGCAGATGCGCATCGTCCGCGACACGGGCGCGGAACTGGTCGTGCTGGCGCGCTACATGCAGGTGCTCTCGGACGAGATGTGCCAGGCCATGTCGGGCCGGATCATCAACATCCACCATTCCTTCCTGCCCTCGTTCAAGGGCGCGAACCCCTACAAGCAGGCCTATGAGCGCGGCGTGAAGCTGATCGGCGCGACCAGCCATTACGTGACCGCCGATCTGGACGAGGGCCCAATCATCGAGCAGGACACGGTGCGCGTGACCCATGCGCAGTCGCCGGGCGACTATGTCTCGCTTGGCCGCGATGTCGAGGCGCAGGTTCTGGCCCGCGCGGTCCATGCCCATATCCACGGCCGGGTGTTCCTGAACGGCGAGAAGACCGTGGTGTTCCCGCCCTCCCCGGGCAGCTATGTCAGCGAACGGATGGGCTAGGACTGCTGGCGAAGGCGATCAGCCTGCCACTTCCCGGATGATCTGCCGAAGGCTGTTCGCGGCCGCCTTGTCTGAAAAGCGGTGCAGCGATTCGCGTTGTGCCTCTTCGGCCAGGACCGACCGCCTTGCCTCACTCGTCCACAGCGCCTCGATGGCGCTTTTCAGATGGCCCACATCCCCAGGCTCGACCAACAGCCCGGTCCTGCCGTCTTCGATATAGCCGGCGGTTCCCGGGCATCGTGTCACGACGACGGGGACACCCAGTTGCATGGCCGTCAGGAAGGTGATCTGCCCCGACGCCGTTTCCTGGTTTGCAACTGGAGTCACGCTTATCCGGGCGCGGGCCATCAGTTCGTTGCATTGCCTTTGGCTAAGGCCCGACATGAACGTCACATGCGGGCTGCGGGGAAGGGCCTCGATCGCCTCCGGGCGCGTGACGATGATGGTCCTGATGCCCAGTTCATCCACGGCGGCGATCAGCGATGCATAATCCCGGTTGGCCGAGCCGAGCGCAAGAAGGTAGGGTTCGCGGGCCTCTTCCTCGCGCGCAATGTCTATCTTGCCTCGCTGCAGGGGAATGAAGCTTACTTTTTCGGAAGGCACGCCCAGGTATTCGGCATAGCTGGGCACCTCCAGCGGTGAATGGACTACAAAGCGGTCGATCTGCCCGGCAGCAAGCCTTGCCAGGGTTCGGCGCGGGCCTTGCGGCAAGGCACCCAGGTTGAAGTTATAGGCGATGATCCTGACCTTCTGCCGGAAGATCCGCTTCAGAAGTCCCGCGCACATGGCAAGCTGTGGAAAGCACACGATCAGCCCGTCCGGACTGCGGCGTGATGCCGTCAGAGCATGTCGAAAACAGGTAATCCACTCCGACACGGGCGTGACGGTCGCTTTCCGGAAATGCCAGTTGCGCGATCTTTTCGGAGGAGCGAGCTTTTCGAATTTCAGGCGCTCGTCGACAATGAAGTCGTCAAGCCATTGATCGTTGTTTCCGGAAAAGAAAGGGGATGTCCGCATATCGTGTTGGTCTCTCAGGACGCCTGAATGACGTCAGCCGGTTGAAGTCCCGCCAGTCGC
>NZ_JAPTYD010000037.1 GCF_026913015.1 Paracoccus benzoatiresistens | reverse complement strand
TCGGGCAAAGGCTGCGCCAGGCGCCGGAGTGCCTGGACGAGCGTTTCCGCCTTGTCCGGAACAGGCACTGCCTGCGCCGGCTTCAGTTCCCTTGGCGCGGGCAGGTAGTGCTCAAACCACGCACAGGCCAGCTGCGCCACGGCTTCAAGCTTTCCCGGTTCCTCGAACAGGTGACCGGCATCCGGCACGATCCTGAGCAGCTTGTCGCCGCGGAGATGCGCCACGGCCTGGCGGTTCAGTTCGATCACATGCGTATCGTCCCCGCCCACGATCAGCAGCGTCGCGGCCTTCACCTTGGCAAGCCGTGCACCGGCGAGATCGGGACGTCCGCCGCGCGACACGACTGCACCGACCCGGCTGCCGAGTTCGGCGGCAGCCACAAGCGCGGCGCCCCCGCCGGTGCTGGCGCCGAAGAGCCCGAGCGGCAGGTCGGCGATATCCGGCTCTCCGCTGGCATAAACGACCCCCTCGACAATCCGCTCGGCGAGCAGCGGAATGTCGAAGACATTGCGGCGGTCGGCAGCCTCGTTTGCTGTCAGAAGGTCGAAAAGCAATGTTGCGAAGCCGTTCGCATTCAGCTGGTCGGCCACCATTCTGTTGCGGGGGCTGAGACGGCTGGACCCGCTGCCATGGGCAAAGAGGACCAAGCCCCGGGCTGCCTGTGGCACAGCAAGTTCGCCAGGAAGGCCGAGTGGCGGCACAGCGATCGCCCGGCGCAAGATGGCTGTGTCCGGCGCCGGCCCACCCGTTGCCGACCAGATCTGTCGCAGAAGGCCCACAGTCTCTTCGTCGGTGAGCTGGTGGAAATCGTCGTAGAAGGCGCCGACGCCATAGAACACCCGCACCGGGTTCAGGCAGATGACATCGTCGGCCAGCGCCTTCATCTCGGCAAGAACCTCTGCCGGGGCCACCGGCACGGCGACGCAGATGCGTGACGCCCCTTGCCGCTTCATCGCGATCAGCGCCGCCTTCATCGTCGCCCCGGTGGCGAGGCCGTCATCGACAATGATGACCGTCCGGCCCTTGGGGTCCACCTGGGGGCGGTCGCCCAGGTACCGTGCCCGCCGGCGCTCGATTTCCTGCAGTTCATGCGCGCGGGCGCGCTCGAGATAATCGTTGCTGGCGCGCGAGTGGCGGCGAACCTCCTCGTTGATGACGGTCTGAGGCGATGCGCCATCGACCACGGCGCCGAGTGCCACCTCGGGCGCTCCCGGAGCGCCGATCTTGCGGACGAAAATAAGATCCAGCGGGGCGCCAAGCGCGCGGGCGACCTCGAGAGCCACGGGCACGCCGCCGCGCGGAAGCGCGTAGACGACGGGCTGCTTGATGTTCATCGCGGCGAGGCGGGCAGCCAGCTGCCGCCCCGCTTCGGCGCGGTCGGAAAATCTCTCACCTTGCTGGGAAACCATCTGCTCCACCCGACGCAGGCCGACATTCTCAGACTCTCTGCGCCGCGCGTCAGTGCCGCATTGATCGTCGTCAATGACGGGAGGGCTGCGGCCATGGCGCCTCGTCCCTTTCCGGAAACGTCAACAGCACCATCTTGGCACGTCGCAGTGCCGTCGGGCGGGTGCCGCCACATCATCACCTGTACATAAGGGAAACCCGGAAACAGGGTTGCGAACCTTCGCCCATGGCCGAGCCTTCGCGTGCTCATCCTCCCGTGATCGCCTGCACGCGCGTTCCTTCGGCAATGCGGTCCGATGGGCGCAGGATGACCTGATCGCCGGCTGATAGCCCGCCAAGAACCTGCGCAAACTCATCGCTCCGCTCGCCAAGCGTGATTGGCTGCAACCGGGCGCGGCCGTCCCGGACGACAAAGGCCGCCCAGTCCGACCCGTCGCGGAACAAGGCCGCGACAGGGATCGACAGGATGCCTTCGCCACGCCAGAGCGTTATCTCGACGATGACGCGAAAGCCATGTCCCAGGGCGCGACGGGCAGAGTGGTCGCCCTGGAGGTAGAGGATCACCGCCACACGCTGCTCCTCGATCCCCAAGGCCGAGACCTTTGTGAAGGCAGATGGCTCCACCCGTGCCACACGGGCGGGCAAGGGGTCGCCTCCCCAGCCGGTAATCCTTGCCTGGGACCCCTCGCGCACCCGCACCGCGTCGCGCGACAGCAGGTCAACGACAATCTCCAAATTGGCGGGATTGCCGATCTCCAGGATCGGGGCTCCAGGCTGCACCACCTGTTCGCTTTCCGTCAGGACCCGCAGGACCCGCCCCGAAACGGGGGCCACAAGCGTGACGCAGCATGGATCGGGACCGGCGTCGTCACTGCCGCTCAGAACGGCGGCCGCGCTCTCCAGCTCGCGTTCCCGCACGGAAAGGTTGGCGCGGGCGCTGTCGACGGCGGCTTCAGCCGTACGCTGATCCAGCAGGGCATTGTCCAGAAGCCGTTTGGGCAGCGCTGCCCGCTCGTGAAGGACGCGCGCCCGCTCCGCCTCGGAGCTGGCAAAGTTGAGCGTCGCTTCGGCCTGGGCAAGCTGGGCGCGGGCAAGGTCCACGGCCGAGCGGGCGGCGGCCGTGGTCGCCTCGGCCACGGCGCGCGACCGGGAATCCAGAAGCGCAGGTGCGGCGGGGCCGATTGAGGCCACGACCGTCTTGCCAGCAAGGACCTCGTCGCCTGCATGTAGATCGATGCGGTGCAGCTTGCCCGCGATCGTTGCCGATACGGTAAACACCTCTCGGATGCGCGCCTCACCCTCCTCCTCGACGGTGACCTCGAAGGTGCGCGCCGCAACCTGGGCAAGTTCGACCGGCACGGGCTTGGGCAGGAGCGCCCAGACCAGAAGGCCCGCGACGGCAACAATAGCAAGGATGTAGGGAAGGCGGCGTATGGGTCACTCCCTTGTCTTCAGCACTTCGATCATGTCGAGCCGGTTGATACGGCCCCGGATCAGCGCGGCCGAAACCAAGGCGGCCGCCAGGACAGCAAGGCTTGCCACGGCAAAGACCTCGCGGCCGATCACCAGGGACACGCGGTAAAGGTCGGAGGAAAACGCCGCCACCATGGCTTGGGCGATGGCGTAACCGATCAGCCACCCAAGGGGCTGCGCGATCAGGACGACAGCCGCCAGTTCGCGGTAAAGGATCCCCGCGACCTCGCTTCTGGTAAAGCCGAGGACGCGAAGGCTTGCAAGTTCGCGCCCCTGCTCGGAAAGCGCGATGCGGGCAGAATTGTAGACGACACCCACTGCGATAATCCCGGCAAGCGCCACATAGACCGTCACCATGATCGTGATGTTGTCCGCCAGAGTCTCGCGGAAACGGTTGACCGTCAATTCCCTGACCCCAACAAAGCCGGTCCGTGGCGTTTCACGCGCGGCAGCGTAGAAGTCGGACTGCAACGCCGGATCCAATTGAAGGTTCACGCCCGAAATCATGGCGCCCTCGCGCATGATCCGGTTCAGCGCACCGATGTCCATGGCGACGGACAGCCCGACATAGCCGACGGAAAGGCCGCTGACCGGCAGGACCAAGACCGGACGAGGACCCTCCAGCACCTCGACCTCCACCAGGTCGCCGGGACGAACGTCCAGCGCCTCGGCCAGCGCCTCGGACAGGATCAAACCCGCCTCGGGCATGGCCATGGGTCTGAGGTCGGGCGCCACCGTGCGCGACAGGTGCGGCTCGGGTGGTTTTCCGATGATCGTGAGCTTGCGCGACAGGTTGCGATGCGAAAGTCGGGCCGTGACCGCACGAAACGGCTCGACCACCATCACCCCTGGCAGGGTGCGCGCATCGAAAGCGGCGGAAGCCGGAAGCGGGTCGCCGAAGACAATCTGCGCGTCATGCCGTTCGCTACGCCCGAAGGTGACGTGGATCATGTGTTCGATCGAGCCGAAGGACCAGAGCGAGGCGACGAGGATCGCCACCGCCATGGCGATGCCCAGGACGGACGAGCCGGTGCGGAGCGGCCAGCGCCAGAGATGGCGGGCGACCATCAGCCCGGTCTGGCGAAGCCCCAGCAGCCGCCTGAGCCAGCCGCCATTCCTGCGATAGGCAACCGGCGCGGGCGGGGTCATGGCAACGGCGGGCGGCAGCGCGACGACCGATCGCGCCGCCCTCACTGCCCCCGCGACAGCCGCGCCAAGCGTCACAACGGCAGCCAGCCCATAGACCTGCGGGTCCCGAGAGAAGACAAGGAAGGGAAACGAGAAGAAGCGCGCATACATCTGCGCCATCCCCGCGCCCAGCCAAGCGCCCGCGACAAGGCCGATGGCGATACCGGCAAGCGCGATGGCCAGCACGAACTCGACATAGTGCATTGCGATGGCTCGGGACCCATACCCGATGGCCTTCAGCAGTCCGATCTGCTCGCGTTCCAGTGCCACGAGCCGCATCAGCGTCATGTTCACGAGCATCGCCGCCACCAGCAGAAAGATCGGCGGCAGGACCTTGACCATGGCGCCGAGCTGCTTGATCTCGGCATCAAGAAACGCATGGGAAACCTGATCCTCGCGTCCCTCGGCCCCCGCCCCGCCATAGGGCGCAAGGAGGCGGTCGATCTTTTCGATCACCGCGGCTTCATTGGCGCCCGGGACCAGTTTTGCCACGACGCTCGAAACCGACCCCCTGAGGTCGAAAGCGCTCTCCAGTCCGTGTCTCGGCATCCAGACGATGCCGAACCGGCGCGGGTCCGGCATGATGTCGCCGGGGCCGAGCGCATAGATGAACTCGGGCGAGAATGCCGTGCCGGTCAGCCGCAACTCCCGCCGCTGGCCGTTCATCAGGACCGGCAGCCGGTCACCCGGACCCAGCCCGCGGGCGTCGGCAAAGCCTTCGGACACGACCACCTCGTCCGCCGACAGCGGGTCGGGCATCCGGCCGCGGCGCAGATGCAGCCGGTTGAGCCCTCCCTCCCCCGGAAGCGAGACGAACAGGACCGATCCCGGTTCGGCCATGGCAGGCAGGTCGAGAAGCCCGACCTTCACGATCCGCCCTTCCGCCTGCAGCACGCCGTCGATCAGCTCGATCTCATCGATCAGCGCGATTGGCGCGCGCGTGAGGTCGGCGAAGACATCAGCGAAGCGACTGTCCGCATAGTAGCGTGCCCGTGTCTCGGTCAGCGCGTCCAGCGCGCCGTTCCCGAGGATCAGCGTCGCCACTCCGGCGGCAAGGACCAGTGCGATGGCCAGGGCCTGCGCCCCAAGGCGGCGGAGATCGCGCAGGACTTTGCGGCGGAGGGGAGAGATCACCATGAGACCTCCGCCGGTGTCTTCCTTGCCGCATTGCGCGATTCCTCGGCAATGCGCCCGTCCGCAAATCGGACCACGCGGTCGGCGATATCGCGGATCGCGGCATTGTGGGTGATGACCAGCGTGGTCGCGCCGACCGCGCGGTTCACCTCGGTCAGCGCCTCGAGCACGCGAATGCCGGTCCGGCTGTCAAGCGCGCCGGTCGGCTCGTCGCACAGAAGCACCTCGGGCTGTTTCGCGATGGCCCGCGCGATAGCGACGCGTTGCTGTTCACCCCCGGACAGCTGCGCCGGGAAATGGTCGCGGCGTTCGCTGAGCCCCACCAGCGCCAGCGCATCATCGACGGGCATCGGATTGTGCGCGATCTCGGTTACCAGCTGGACATTCTCGCGTGCGGTCAGGCTTGGGACGAGATTGTAGAACTGAAAGACAAACCCCACGTGATCGCGCCGATAGCGCGTCAGTTCGGCCTCGCTCGCCGCAGTCAGCTGGTGATCCTTGAACCAGACCTCGCCGGAACTCGCCCGGTCGAGTCCGCCGACGATGTTGAGAAACGTCGACTTGCCCGACCCGGACGGCCCAAGGATCACGACGAACTCACCCTGTGCCGCCTCGAAGTCGACGCAACGCAGCGCATGCACTTCCAGAAGCCCGCTGCGATAAGTCTTGGACAGGGCCTTGACGCGAAACACCGGTCCCGTTCTGGCGGGCGGGCCCCTCATGGCCGGGCGATCCGGCACGCCTCCGCCGATCTCGCCGTCGCCCTCCCGATTACCACCGCCATGTTGCTCCTCCAAGAATTCTGGCGAGGATGACAGCCTCTGGTGCCGAGCGCATTGACCAACCTCAACCCCTATGGCCGGTAACGGCGATCAACGGGGCAAGGCGGAGGAACCTGTCATCTCGGGAGTGGCTGGCCTTCGGAAATCCCGATGAGCCAAGCTATCAATCCTTCGAAGTCCAGGATCGACGAAGAGACAAATCCCGTCAAGATGATGAAGTCGCTGGCGATCCCTGGGGATAAACAACCACCCGATACTTACGGTATGCCCCGTGGGACCGATACCACCCACTTGAAAGACCTTCGCTGCCGCTCCGAGCTGCGAAGGTTTCCCGAGAAGGACATGCGTTCGCTTTTCACGCAGTGTCAAAATGCGACGCCATCTTTATGGGCAGCCGAGTGGAAGACCTCATTCAGCCATGCGGGAGGCTTTGGGAGCCACTACGGGCTCTTCGATCTGCCCCGCATCCTGAGGCGCTTCCCTATTGGGATCGATATTCTCTTCCGCGACAGTGGTAACTTTAGGCTCAGCATCCCCGGCTGCCGTTGAGCTGCCCGTCGCCTCCTCGGGCACAGCCCTTGCTTTCTGTCCTCGTGCTGCCTTCGGCGCCTTTGTGCCGTCTTCCGTTACCGCTTTCGGTTTGCGGCCCTTGGTTCTTGCCGGCTCCTCCGTCAAGACCTCAGCTGTCGTATCGGTTGTTTGTTCCCGGCCCGCATTCGATGTGTTTGCAACTGTTTTCGCTCCGGCTCTCCGCTTCGAGCCGCGGCGCATAGCCGTCGTGCCGGCCGGGGAAGATGCCCCTGCAGCGTCTTCCGCGTCGATCTCGTATTCCGCCTGCGACCAGTGTTGCGCATCCTGGCCATGGGGGCGGCCTTCCTGCTCCCATATGGAATGCGCCCGTTCCTGGATCCGTCTTGTACGTTCATCAGTCATGATAAGTCCTCGTGTTTTCCATGAGCATCTTGTCTCCAAGGTTGCAAAGACAAGATCGCCAAAGATTCAAATTTCTATATCGGCAGCGTGACACGCCCATGCTCTCTTGCCAATGGCTTCTCGGCAGCAGATCCAGCCATGCTCCCAGTAAGCAGCTGCTGCACTCTGGGTACGACGATCCGGCGTTACAGGCGTCGAGGGTGCCTTATCATTTTTGACCAGGGCAGGATGTTGTCCTCTCCTGTGTCGCGCACTCGTGAGCAGCCGATTTCTGCGACGTCCTCGTCTCCTGCTTATCCTTGCCTTCTGACGCTCGGCGCGGCGGCAGTCGAGTTCTGCCTTGACAGGCAGGTGCAGGGCGAAGCGGTGTAGCCGGTGCTCATCGGTGAACCCCGTTTTGTGTGCCTCGGCCAACCGCGGCAACATGAAGCTCTTTGTGGGTATCGACGCTGCCAGTGATGCCGGCTGCCGTGCTGTTTGTTCCGTCCATGCCTCGCCTCTCGGTCTACAATTGTCTGCTGGCAGAGCCCGGGTTGATGCATGGACTGGACAGTCACGAAACCGATATGGTCAGGCCCTTCTCGGGTCACAGGTAAGGTCCCAGGCTATGCCTCACCGCAAGGCGTGCTCGGGCGGCCGACTGGTCCAAGGAAAGACACGCCGGTCGATCAGTGTTCGAGTCAGGCCACACCGAGGCACCCTGCAGCGCTAGTCTACCGCGACCAATCGCTGTTTTGGGATGTCACTCCTATTCATGCCAGTTAACAACTTGGTGGAACAGGCCTACGGCTTCATCAAGCGCCGGGCGAATCCCATACTGGGCTTCAAGAGCTTGACCTCAGCTGCATCGACCATCGCCAGCGTCGAGATTGTCAACATAATCCGCAAGAGCCAGCTCAGGCCCGAACGGCGTCCGTTTCAGCAGTTCTGTCATAAGGCCGCTTGAAACTGTATGTTCAGTCGCCTACCGGCATCTGTCACACAGCTTGCGACCCATCCTCAGCCGCAGCAGGAAAAGACCCCGGAGGCGGGCTTACTTCGGTGATCTTATCATGATCTCAACCCCAGTCTGATCTGTTTCTCGATCTCGATCAGCGCGAAGAAGGCGCCGCCGATGCCGACGATCAAGAGGCCATCGAGCAACGGGACCGGCGCGGTGCCCAGTACGGCGTGTAAGGGCGCAAGGTAGGTGACGGCGAACTGCGCGGCCGTGATGATGATGACCACGGTCCAGATCACTCGGGTCCCTCGCACGGCTGCCCAGGTCAGCGAGGTGCTGTGGATGTTGCGGATGAAGAAGAGGTGGAAGATCTCCAGCACCACCAGCGTGTTCATCGCCATGGTCTGCGCCAGCGCCAGCGGATAGCCCTTGCCGATAGCATAGGCAAAGACGCCGAAGACGGCCGCCAGGAACAGTGTCGCGACAAGGATCACGTGCCAGACCAGTTCGCCCGACAGGATCGGCGCAAGGCGCGCGCGCGGCGAGCGGGCCATGGTGCCCGGCTCTGTCGGCTCGAAGGCGAGCGCCAGGCCCAGGGTGATGGCGGTGATGAGGTTCACCCACAGGATCTGCACCGCCGTTACCGGCAGGGCGAGGCCCAGGAGCAGGGCCAGCACGATCACCATGGACTCGCCAGCATTGGTGGGCAGGGTCCAACTGATCACCTTCTTGAGGTTGTCCCAGACCGTCCGCCCCTCGCGCACGGCCGCGGCAATGGAGGCGAAGTTGTCATCCGCCAACACCAAATCGGCCGCCTCCTTGGCGGCTTCGGACCCCTTCAGCCCCATGGCGATGCCCGCATCGGCGCGCTTTAGAGCGGGGGCGTCGTTCACCCCGTCCCCGGTCATGGCCACCAACAAGCCATGCGACTGCAACGCGGTGACCAGGCGCAGCTTGTGTTCGGGGCTGGTGCGGGCAAAGACGCTGGTGCCCACCACCTCCAGCGCCAGTTGTGCGTCGTCCAGCTTGTCAAGGTCGTGGCCGGTCAGCACACGGTCCGGGTTTTCCAGCCCGATCTGGCGTGCGATGGCGGTGGCAGTGCCGGCATGGTCGCCGGTGATCATCTTGACGCGGATCCCCGCCGCCCGACATTCCGCCACGGCGTCAATCGCCTCCGTGCGCGGCGGGTCGATCAGGCCGACAAGGCCGAGGAAAGTCAGCCCGCCCTCCAGCGCGGCGGGGTCGATCCGCTCGCCCGGTTCGGCACGCGCCGCAAAGGCCAGCACCCGCAGGCCGCGCCGCGCCAGCGCCTCGGCCCGGTCGTGCCAGTGGCCAGCGTCCAGTCCTGCGCACATCCGCAGCACCCGCTCGGGCGCGCCCTTCACATGGATGAGGCGCCCGGCTGCACTCTCGGTCAGCACGGCCATGAAGCGGTGGCGGCTGTCGAACGAGATCGCGTCCAGCCGCCGGGCGGCCTGATCGACACCGGTCTTGCCCGCAAAGGCCAGCAGCGCGCCCTCCATCGGATCGCCCTCGACCGCCCAGGCCCCGTCCTTGCGATGCAGGCGCGCGTCGTTGCAAAGGGCCGCCGCATGCGCCAGTTGCTGCAGATCGCCGTCCGGCGTGATCGCCCCGTCAGGCGCATAGCCTTCACCCGCGATGGCGAACGCGCCTGCGGCCGTCTCGGCCGCCGCCACCACCATCTCGTTGCGGGTCAGGGTGCCGGTCTTGTCGGTGCAGATGACCGAGACCGAGCCGATCGCCTCGATCGCGGGCAGGCGGCGGATGATGGCATTGCGGCGCGCCATCGCTTGCACGCCGATGGCCAGCGTGATGGTCATCACCGCCGGCAGCCCCTCGGGGATCGCCGCCACCGCCACGCCCACGACCGCCATGAAGAGGTCGGCAAAGGGTAGGTGGCCGACGAAGTAGCCATACGCCAGAAGAAGTGCGGCGCAGAGGAGGATCAGGAATGAGAGCCAGCGCGCGAAGTGATCCATCTGCGCGACAAGGGGCGTGGTCAGTTGCTCGACCCCGGCCAGAAGCCCGCCGATGCGCCCGATCTCGGTGCCCGCGCCCGTCGCCACCACGAGCCCCCGCGCCGTGCCCTGGGTGACCAACGTGCCTGACCACAGCATCGACCGGCGGTCGCCGAGGGCGGCCTCGGCGGCGACCGGCGTTGTCTCCTTTTCCACCGGCACGGATTCACCCGTCAGGATCGCCTCCTGCGCCGCCAGTCCCCGCGCCTCCAGCACACGCATGTCGGCAGGCACCTTGTCGCCCGCCTCCAGCAGGACGATGTCGCCCGGCACAATATCGGCCCCTTCCAGCGTCACCCGCTGCCCGTCGCGCAGGACGGCGGCCTTCGGTGCCAGCATGGTGCGGATCGCGGCCATGGCGGCCTCGGCCTTGCCCTCCTGGACAAAGCCGATCACCGCATTGGCCAGCACGACCGCCAGGATCACCCCGGTATCGATCCAGTGCTGCAGGGCCCCGGTCACCACCGCCGCGCCAAGGAGGACGTAGATCAGCACGTTGTGGAACTGCATCAGGAACCGCAGGACCGGCCCACGCCCCCGAACCTCGGGCAGGCTGTTCGAACCATACCGGGCAAGGCGCCGCGCCGCCTCCGGCGTGGTCAGGCCCTCCGGCCCGGCTTCCAGACCCGCAAGGCAGTCGGTGACGCATGTCGCGTGGGGGTTGCTTAAAGTCATGTCATCGGGCCGTGTAGCCGCCGTCGATGACGATCTCGGCGCCGGTGACGAACTTCGCCTCGTCAGAGGCCAACCAGACCACCGCCCAGGCAATGTCGTCGGGTTCGCCCATGTTCCCGATGGGATGGGCCGCGGCGGCCGCGACTTTTGCCGCCTCCAGGTCGGGGGCTGTGGCGCGCAGGTGGTTTTCCACCATCGGCGTCCAGATATAGGCCGGATGGATCGAGTTCACGCGGATCCGCTCGGGCGCATAGGTGATGGCGTCGTTCTTAGACATCAGCCGCACCGCGCCCTTTGAGGCATGATAGGGCGCGATGCCGCCGACGCCGATCAGCCCGGCGATGGAGGACAGGTTGATAATCGACCCCGTGCCAGCCGCGCGCAGATGCGGGATCGCGTGCTTGGTGCCGAAGAACACACCCTTCACGTTCACCGCCTGCACCCGGTCCCATTCTGCCTCGGTTACCTGGTCGGTGGGCTTGGGGCTGCCGGAGATGCCCGCGTTGTTGACGATCACCTGAAGCCCGCCGAACCGGGCGGCGGCGGCGTCGATGGCGGCCTTCACCGCCGCCTCGTCCGAGACATCGACAAGCCAGAACCCGACGTCATGACCGCTGGCGGTCAGCGCATCGGCAAGTGCCTGCCCGTCGGCCCCCATCACGTCGAAGATCGCGACCCTGGCCCCTTCTTCGGCCATACGTTCCACACAGGCGCGGCCAATGCCAACGGCGCCCCCGGTCACGGCGGCAGTCTTACCAACAAGTCTGTTCATGGCCCTCATCCTTTCGCGTCAACGAGGTAAGCGTGATCACCCGGTTCGCGACCCTCGGCGGCGATCTGGGGGAACTCGGTGCGCTGTTCTGCGGTGGCACCACGCAGCAGCTCAACGGCGCGGTCAGCGGCATCCTGGAAAGGCTCCAGCACCAAATCGACACCTGCGCCGAACAGCACCTCCGTGTCACCTGCACTGTGCGAGGCAGCCGCCATCCGCCCGGAAAACCCGGCAGACCGTGCCAGCTGGATCAGGGTCCGGCGGGTGTCTTCGTGGCTGAGGCCCGTCGGGTGGATCGGCACTGTCGACACCATCCACTCCACCCCGCGGAACGGCAGTTCCGAGACGAACTCAGGATCGCCGGCATCGCCGAAATCTGCCTCAAGTCCAAGGCCGCGCCACCGACGCACCGCTTGCGGGTTGAAGTCTACGCCCAGCACCCGGATGCCCCGTTTGTGCAACCGCAGCCCGATTGCAGTGCCGAACCGGCCAAGACCAAAGATGATGACCTTGTAGCTGCTGGCCTTGGCTGCGTCGGCGTCCAGGGGCTCTTTCGGCGTTCGCCCGCGTTCGAAGATGCCAAGCAGCGGCTCGAACACCGTGTAAAGCTGGTGCGAATAGGTGATCATGTATGTCGAGGCCGCGATGGTCACGACGGCGACCATGGTGACAAGGCCAAGCACGTCCTCGGTCACATGGCCTAGAGACAAGCCCATGGCGACAAAGATCAACGAGAACTCGCTGATCTGCGCCACTGTCAGCCCAGCCAGAAACCCGCTGCGCTTGCGGTAGCCCATGGCGCCGGTCATGCCCAAGATGATCAAGGGCTTGCCGATCAGCACGAAGACCGACAAGACCAGTGCAGCAACGATCTGCCCGCCCAGAAGGGTCAGGTCCAGCGCGCCGCCCAAGGCCACAAAGAAGAACAACAAGAGAAAGTCCCGCAGTGGTGCAAGCCGGGCCGAGATCGTCTCGCGATAGCCCGTCGAGGCAAGCGCCACCCCGGCAAGCAGGCCGCCGACCTCTTTGCCCAGGCCCGCGACATCGGTGACGGCCGCTGACACCGTGGCCAGCGCGATGGCGAAAACGACCAGAAGCTCGGGCACGCGCGCCAGCCGTTCGGTTAACGGATTGGCGACATGGCGCGCAAACAGGACCATGGCCGCCACCAGGACCAGCCCCCAGAACAGGACCGACACAACGGACCTACCCTCGGACCCGCCATGCGCATCCGTGCCGATGCCGGAGGCCGACAGCGCGATCATCGCGAAAATTACGGCCAGATCCTGCACGATTAGGATGCCAAGCGCAATCTGGCCGTGCAGTGCGTCGATCTCGCGCCGGTCGGACAGCATCTTGACCACGATGATGGTCGAGGAAAAGGCCAGGGCCACTGCGACATAGAGGCTTGTGACATGGCCCAGCCCCAGGCCCAGGCCGATAAGGTAGCCGAAGAAGGCGGTGCAGATCACCTGCCCCAGGCCCGTCATCACCGAGACCATCCCCAGCGACCGGATCAACTTCAGGTCCAGCTTGATGCCGACCAGGAACAGAAGGACCGCAATCCCGAGTTCCGACAGAAGGTCGATCTGGGCATCCGAGTGCACGACATCCAGTGCCGATGGCCCCGCGATCAGCCCAACAGCGATAAAGCTGACGATCAGCGGCTGCCGGGCCAGCGTGCCGACAAGGCCGATGGCGGCAGCCATGACCAGAAGCAGGGCAACTTCGGAAAAAGTGGTCAGGTCCGGCACTTGGCATCCCCCTCCGGGCCTCTGCCGTTCAGGATTTCCCTCGGCAACTTCGGTGCTGTCTGATGGGCGGTCAGGAAGTCGGCCAAATCGGAATCGGCGATGCGCCAGCCCTTGCCGATGTCGATCGCGCGGAGCTGACCCTTCTTGATCCAGTGGCGCACGGTCGCCTCGGCGACCTTCAGGCGGTCGGCCACCTCCCGGACGGTTTGATACTGGTCCTGCGGCACGGTCTTCCGCCTTTCGTGAGCTTTGGTGAAGAATAGCGAAACATTGTCGCGTGTGATTGACCTGCATCAATCAGCGAACCAACTGGTCGTGTTTCCATTCGCTCACGCCGAGGACAGGAGGGCACGCCATGCAGCGCATCATGTTGGCCACGGATTTTTCCGAACGGTCGGACCGTGCATTGCGCCGGGCGGTCATCCTGGCCCGCCAGCACGGGGCCGCCCTGGATATCCTGCATGTCGTCGACGAAGATCGACCACGCCCGATCGTCAATCACGAGGTCAACCATGCGCGCCAGCTGCTGGGAGAACTTGCCCTGACCTTGAAGGATATGGACAGTGTCGTCTGCACGACCGGGATCCGCCTTGACGATCCCTTTGTCGGCATCGTCAAGGCGGCTGCGGAAGCGGCTCCCGACCTTTTGGTCATCGGGCGGCATCGTCGTCAGGTCCTTCGCGATGCCTTTGTCGGAACGACGGCGGAACGCACGATCCGTACGGTGCACTGCCCGGTGCTGATGGCGAATGGACCTCCTGTCGGCCTTTGGCGCCATGTGCTGATGACGACGGACCTGTCTGAACATGCAGTCAACGCGCTCAGGCGCTTTCTCGCGGGCGGGATTGCGGGCGATGCAACGCGCTCGCTCCTTTACGTCTTCGACGTACCCGCGTTGCGCCTCCTGATGTCCGACAGCATGGGAGAGGAAGGACAGCGCGACTACCTGGAGAACCTCTCCCGCAAAGCGAGGCAGGAACTGGCGCAGTTCATCGGACGTGCCGGGATCGGCCAGGCCGAGCGAATCGTTCGCCACGAAGAGACGACCGTCGCAGATGAAATCCTCAAAACTGCCGGAGAGGTGAATGCGGATCTGATCGTCATCTCGACGCAGGGCAAAGGGGCGGTCTCCCGCATGGTGCTGGGCAGCGTGGCGACGCAGGTGCTGAGGGACGCTCAATGTGACGTCCTCGTCATGCCCACGGTGCTTGCCTGATCATCGACCCGGAAGATTGGACACGGTTCGTCCAGCACATTCTCCGGTCAATCGCCTGAAACCGACAAAGGAGATCCCGTTATGCCTGATCGCATCGCCTACATTCCCTTGAACACCTATCCCGAAGCCCCTTCAGACGCTGCAATCCTGGCCACCATTGGTCTGGCTGAGACGCTGGGGTGCGAGATGCACGTCGCCACGTTCGCGGTGGACATTCCACCCGTCGCTTTGCCTTGGGGCGATTTCCTGATCAACGTTGAAGAGATGGCCCGCGCTGCCGAAGACCGCAGCAAGGCAGAATGCCAGCGGCTGCGCGCCTTGATCGAGGCAGGGGCAAAGGGCAACAGAGCCATTCATTTTGTCCACCACCAGCCGGTGATGGGAGGGGCGCTAGAAGCGGCCACCGTTGAGTCCCGCTACTTCGATCTTGCGCTCGTGCCTTGTTCTTCTGTTTCATCGCAAGACATGGCGCAGTCACTGGTCTTCGGTTCTGGCCTCCCAGTTATTCTCGTGCCTCAGCCAGCGCAGTTCGAGCAGGTCCATCACCTCGCCATCGCCTGGGATGGGAGCCATGTTGCGGCACGCGCGCTCGGCGATGCACTGCGACTCCTGGCGGATGGCGGAAGGATAACGGTCCTGACTGTCCAGGATGAGAAAGCGCTCAGTAGTTCCGGCATCGCCGAGACCCTCGCAGCTTCGCTTGAACTGCGAGGTTACGTCGCCAAGGCTATGAGCCTCAGGCTTGAGGGTAGGTCGATAGCGAAAGCACTACAGGATGCTGCGATTGAAGAAGGCGCACAGCTTCTCGCAATGGGCGGCTTCGGGCACTCCCGACTTCGGGACTTTGTACTGGGAGGAGCAACGAAAGGCGTGTTGGCGGATCTTCGAATTGCGACACTGTTGGCGCATTGAGTGAGTTATATAGACCTCCTCCTTCTAGTCCCGGTCGGCAAAGAGAAGGTCGGGGGGCGGTCACATCGTCAACGCCCTACCAATGTCACCGCCATGACCCTACGCACCAGCCGCTTCCTCATAGAGCAACCCGCGCAGTCGGCGGTCACCTCGTCGCGAGATATGACCGTCATAATCAGCCTCGCCAGACCGATACCGGCGGGAGGTCGGGCCAAGGCAGGATCCGGCGGCACGGGAGTTCCAGAAGTTGTCCGAATGTTCGACCGCAGCAACATAAGGGATCGCTGTGATGGCGCCGATGCCGGGTATTGTCATGAGACGTTTCGTGGCCGAGCTTTGCCGTGCCGTGGCAAGCAGGTGCTGACCCAGACAGGCGGCACGTTTGCGCAACTCGAGCCAGACCTCCAGCAGCGGCAAGATGATCTGTGCCAGCAGGCTATCATCTGCCACCAGCTTTCGGTCGTGGAAATCGAAGACGCGCCCAGTGCCTTTCGGTATGATGACCCCAAAGATCTTCATGAAGCGACGGATCTGGTTGGTCAGCTGGGTCGTCATGTCCAGAGGCTGAGCACGCGCCTCAATGAGCGTGCGGATCCGCATGGCTCCGAATGACTTGACCCGCACAGCCTTGTAGAAGCCAGCCTCAGCCAACTGCGCCAAACTATCTGCGTCATTCGCATCCGTCTTGTTGAGGGTCTCTCTGGGTATCTTCTGAGCGTGACGCGCTTCGATGCAGATCGCGGGCAGTCCTTCTTCCGTCAAGGCGTGAAAGAACCAGGTCGCCAGCGGGCCGCTCTCGAAGATGACCTTCTGGGGTTGAGCAGCGTGCTTGCGAATGGTCCGGGCAACGGCGTGCGGGTCAGAGGGCGTCTCCCTCGCCAGACTCGGCGCCCGCCCTGGCGGATCGAGATCGTTGTGTCCTTCAGAGAGACATCAAGTGCGACATACTGGTCCATGGTCATTCTCCATTCCATGGCGCGACCAGGCCGTTCATCGGCTCGGCGGCCCCACCATATCGGGCGGCGGCTCGGGTCCACGACACAGAGCCCGAGAAACGCGACGCGCGATTACCCCCATGTTTTGCGAGGCGCAGTCATCTTGGCGGAAAGGTGCTGTGAAGAACGCCAACAAGCGTATCAGACGCTAACTGTGCCGCGACACCGATCCGAACTCGCACTCTCAGGAGGAACTCCGTCAGTTCTGTGCTGGCCTCAATGCCACGCCGCGCAAGTGCCTCGGCTTCCGGACACCTGCCGAAGTGTTCAAGGCCAACCTGCTGGGACGCGGCTACAGACGCGTGAAACTCTCCCGGCAAGCAAAGTCGCATTTGGGCCAGCGCGTCCAACCCTCTGCAATGGACGTAAAGTGCTCCCGTTTGGAAAAACGGTCTTTAGATGCCGCAGTAGCGAATGGCGGCTTAGGGAGAGCCGAACCTCTTCTTCCGCAACTGATCTTCAGAGTTTGGGCCAAGTGTTTTGTCATTGGAAGGACCGTGCAGGGTTGCCTCGTCCAAAGAGGCCTTGGTGGGGGCATGAGGTTTCTTGACGATGACGATCTGCGCTGTAGTCCGGCGGCAGAGACACTCGGCCAGGTTCGGCTGAAGCCTTGCAGCCCAGCCATCTCGGCCTTCCGACCCGGTGACGACAAGCGTGTCTGCGGGTAGGGCGCCTTCCAGCCCGTCAATCACCGGCCCCTGCAGACAGTGAAGCTCGTGCCATGTAAGTTCGGGCGGAAGCGTCGACAGCACTCTGCCAAGGTCAGCTTGAGCTATCCACGCTGCCCTTCGCCGTCTCGCGGCCACCTCCTGCTCGGGCATCCTGATCCTCCAGGATCGGAGAAGTCCTTCATCACGGAAATACCAGACATTCATGATGTCCATCGGGATGTCCAGTGCGCGCGCCAGCTTGAAGGACAGGCGCAACACGTCGGCGGCCAAACAGGGATCGAAGCGGCTTTCCTTGTAGGGATCGATCAGCGCGGTCACCCTGCATGGGGGACCGGTTTGTGCGTTCATGATCCAGACCGGTAAAGGCGATCGCCGGGACAGGTCCTGCACCAGTTTCCGTGATACCGGGCGCGCCGCATCTGGTGTTGTGCATGCGACAAGGACTAGGTCGGGCTTAATTGCTTGCAGACAGTCCATGGTGACGCACAAATGCGGTGAAGTCGCCGCATTTATCGCTTGGAGCTGTCCTAGCAGGTGCGACTGGCAAGCCGACAACTGCTGCTCTTGGGAACACAGCCGAACCCGCAACGGCTGCCGGCGTGCGAGCCTTTCCAGCACCCTTAGCAAGATGCCTCCTTCGAAGATCTCGGGCAGAACAAGGGCGATCTGCTTCATGGTCCGGGCTTCCCCTGATCCGAAGGACGGACCAGCAGATCCTGCTTGTGGCCAGACCGCCAGGCCGCGGCCCGTCCTAACAAATGCGCCCCGATCGGCGCTGTCATCAGCAGGAACAGCATGGCGATCAGCGCCCGGCTTGTGGCGCTGACGCCGCCGATATCGACAGCCGCCGCCAACAGGGCCAGCGACCCCGCCAGACTGCCGACCTTGGACGAGGCGTGCATCCGCGTCAGTGCGTCCGGAAAGCGCAGGATGCCAATGGCCGCAACTAGGGCAAAGCCGCCTGCGGTAAGCGCAAGGATCGCGGTTAGGATCTCAGTCATCGCTGTCGCTCCTGCGGCCAAGCCTTTCGGCATAGCGGGCGAGGGCCACCACCGACAGGAAGCTGACAAGAGCCAAGGCCACTGCGATGTCCAGGAAAGCCTCGGATTCCGTGCGCACGGCGTAAAGGCCGCAAACCCCGATCACGGCGGTCGTCATCATGTCCAGGGCGACGACCCGGTCGGCCAGGCTTGGCCCCTTGGCCAGCCGCACGAAGCCGATGCTGATGGCGATCCCGACCATGACAAGGGCCAGGGTAATACTTGCCTGCATGATGTCGAAGGGTGTCATGGGCGGAAAACCTTTCGGATGCGACGCTCCATCCCGGACTTCAGGTCGGCGACCAGGGCGGCTTCGTCGGTGGCGTAGATCGAGTGGATCAGAAGAGCGCTGCGGTCCTCGGCCACATCCAGCGTCAGGGTGCCGGGCGTCAGGGTGATCAGGCTTGCCAGCAGGAAGATCTCGGCATCCGACTGGCCGTCCAGGGGCATCCGCACGATGGCCGGGTGCAGGTTCGGGCGCGGGGCGATGCAGTCGCGCGCCACCATGATCGAGGACTTGATCAGCTCCTTGATGAAATAGGCGGTCAGGACCAGGGTCTGCGGCAAGGCCCGGAAGTAGCGCCGCTCGCCCCCTTGGGCGATCAGGTCGCGGGCGAACCACAGCGCGCAATAGCCGATGGCAAAGCCCGCTAGCAGGTTCGGCAGCGAGAACCCGTTCCACAGCGCCGACCACGCAACCGCAAGAAAGACGTTGATGGAAAGAAGCTTCATCGGCGCGCCTCGCCCAGAACGGCCGCGACATAGGCCGCGGGATCAAGAAGCTGCTCGGCCCCCTTTGTCGCGAAATCCAGGAAGGCCGACGGAAAGGCGCCGATGGCGACCGTCATGACCGCCAAGGCGACGATCGGCCCCATCATCTGCCACCGCGCGGACAGGGGCAGCTCGGCCAGGGCGGGCTGGCGTCCGTCGGGATGGGCCTTCCAGAAGGCCTCGGCCCAGATCTTGGTCATCGAGAAGATCGTCAGCAAGCCCACCAGCAGCGCGACCCCCGCCACCAGCCATTCGCGCCCATCCAGCGAGGCCCGGACGATCACGAACTTGGCCCAGAAGCCCGACAGCGGCGGAAAACCGGCCAGCGAGAAGGCCGGGATGATGAACAGGGCCGCCAGCAGCGGCGCGGACCGGTAAAGGCCGCCGATGGCGTAGAGATCCGACGATCCGGTCAGGCGGCGCGACACACCGGCGATCAGGAACAGGTTGGTCTTCACGACGATGTGGTGCAGCAGATAGAAGACCGCGCCCATCACGGCCAGGGGCGTCATCAGCGCCAGGCCCAGCACCATGTAGCCGATCTGACTGATGATGTGGAAGGACAGGATCTTTCGGAAATCGCTCTGCGCGGCCGCCCCCAGCACGCCGGTCAGCATCGTCAGCAGCGACACCCACAGCAGGATCTCGTGCGTGTAGCCGATGTCGCCCACGAAGATCAGCGTGAAGACGCGCATCAGGGCATAGACGCCGACCTTGGTCAGCAGCCCCGCAAAGACCGCCGATACCGCGTAATGCGGCGTGTGGTAAGAAGCAGGCAGCCAGAAGAACAGGGGAAAGACCGCGGCCTTCATCCCGAAGGCCACCATCAGCATCATCGAGATCAGCGTCATCAGCCCCTGGTCGGGCGAGGCCGCGACCGCCCCGCGCAGATCCGCCATGTTCAGCGTGCCCGTCGCGCCGTAAAGCAGGCCCGCGCCCGCCAGGAACAGCACCGTCGCGATCAGGTTCAGCGTGACATATTTGACGGCTCCGTCGATCGCCTGCTTCCTGCCCCCGATCACCAGCAGCCCGAAGGACGAGATCAGCAGCACCTCGAACCAGACATAAAGGTTGAACAGGTCGCCAGTCAGGAAGGCGCCGGCGACGCCGCCCAGCAGCGACTGAAACAGGGCGTGATATCCCAATCGGGAGGAGTCCGGCCCGATCTCGGCCAGCGACCAGACGGCGACGGCAAGACCGATGATCGCGGTGATCAGCACCATTGCCGCCGACAGGTGGTCGGCCACCAAGGTGATGCCATAGGGGGCTTGCCAGCCACCCACCTGCCCTGCGACCACCCCCCGGTCCAGGACCACGCCCACCAGCAGCACGGCCACGCCGAGCGAGGCGACCGCGCCGGCGACGGACGCAAGATCCCCCATCCGCGAGCCGCGCAACAGGAAGGCCAGGACCGCAGTCACTAATGGAATCAGGATCGGAAGCGCAAGAACCCAGCTCATCGGCGGTCCTCGGCTGGCTCGGCGCTGCGCATCCTGTCGACCTCAAGGTGGCCGAAGCTGCGATAGGCCCGGATGGTCAGGGCCAAGGCAAAGGCGAACAGTCCGAAGCCGATCACGATGGCCGTCAGCAGCAGCGCCTGCGGCAGCGCGTTGGCCATGGTGTCGGGCGGCAACGCGCCTGACGCACCCAGCAGCGGCGGCGCGCCGGGGGTCAGGCGGCCCGCCGCCAGGATGGCCAGGTTCACGCCGTTGGACAGCAGCAGCAGGCCAAACAGAAAGCGCATCAGGTTGCCCGACAGCATCAACCAGATCGCCATGCTGACCAGAAAGCCCGCAAGGCAGGCGACAAGGGTTTCCATCAGACGGTCTCCTCGAGTGCGAAGACCAGCGTCAGGATCGCCCCGAAGACGGCCAGGTAGACGCCGATGTCGAAAACCAGCACCGTGGACAGGGCAAGATCCGCAAGGATCAGCCAAAGCCCCGTGAACGGATCCAGGCTTGCCAGGGCCGAGACCAGGCCGGACAGCACCGCAATCGCCATGCCCCAGACGCCGATGGCGCGCGGATCGACGCGCAGGGCCCGGCGGGCGTCCTCGACCCCCGCCGCGAAGCTGTAAAGGACAAAGCCCGCAGCGCCGATCAGCCCGCCGATGAAGCCGCCGCCCGGGCTGTTGTGGCCGCGCAGCAGCACGAACAGCGAAAACAGCAGGAACAGACCTGTTAGGAACCGCGCGCCGACCGAAAGGATTAGTGAGTTCATGGCCCTGCCTTCCGCTTGCGCTTCAGGACGGCGTAGGCGCCAAAGGATGCCAGCAGCACCACGATCAGTTCGCCAAAGGTGTCGAAGGCCCGGAAATCGACAAGGACGACGTTCACGATGTTGAGCCCATGTGCCAAGGCATAAGAGTTCTCTTCAAAGTAACTGGTGATGCTGCGGTCGAGCGGTGATGCCGTGACCGACAGGATGATCGCGGTGACGCAGAGGCCGGTGGTCACGGCCACCACCCCGTGGGCCATCTGGCGCCGGGGGCTTCGACGCTCAGTGATGCCCGGCAGGCGCAGGGCGGCGATGGCGAACATGACGGCCGATAGCGTCTCGACCATCAGCTGCGTCGTGGCGACATCGGGGGCGCCGGCATAGATGAAGATCACGGCGACGCCGATGCCGACGGTTCCGATCCCCGCGATCGCCGCGATCCGGGAATGGGTGTTCAGCGCCAGCACCGCGCCCGCCGCGGTAAAGATCGCCGTCAGCCACAGGAAGGCCGAGCGCGGCAGTTCCACCGCGATTTCGGGCCGGCCGCGGATGATGGTCAGCCCAAGCGCCAGGGCAACCACGGCAAAGACCGCCATCAGATAGGCCGTCAGCCTGCCCGTCTGCAGCATCCGGGTCTGCCAGGCGGCCAGGACGCGCAGGCCGTCAAGCACCCTGTCCCATCCGTCGTCCAGCGAGGGAAGGCGCCGCACGACCGGATCCACCAAGGCGGCAAAGCGGGCGCGCATCAGATACAGCATGATTCCCAGCGTGAAGGTCAGCAGGCTGAGGACAAAGGCCCGGTTGAACCCGGCCCACAGGTGCAGCCCGGCGGCGCGGTCCTGCAGAAGGCTTCCCGTCAGGGCGCTGCCGATGACCGACCCCAGCAAGGGCTGCGCCAGCACCCCGACGACCAGCCCGCCAAGGGTTAGGATGATCGGCCCCGCCAGCATCTGCCACGGCGCCTCGTGCGGCTGATGGGGTGTGGTGATGGGCGCGCCGAAGAACGGGCGCAGCGCGATGATCCCCGCCACGGCGAACATCAGGGCATTGGCCGCAACGGCAACTGCGGCGACAAAGGGCGCGCCCGTCATGGTTTCCGCACCCGCGTATATCAGCTCCTTCCCGATCCAGCCGATCATGGGCGGCAGGCCCGCCATCGAGGCGCAGGCAAGGACCGCCGCCAGGGCCGTCAGCGGCATGGCTCTCCCCAGCCCGCCCAGTTGCGCCACCTCGCGCGTGCCGGTGCCGTGGTCGATCGCGCCCACCACCATGAAGAGGCTGGCCTTATACAGCGAATGGACGATCAGGAACGTCATCGCTGCCGTCAGGGCATAGGGATGAGCACCGGCCAGCAGCATCGTGATCGTGCCCAGGGCCATCAAGGTGGTATAGGCAAGCACCTGTTTCAGATCGCTTTGCCGCATCGCCAGGACCGAGGCCAGGACCGCCGTCACCGCCCCGGCCGTGGCCAAGGTCACGCTCCAGGCCAAGGTGCCGCCTAGGGCCGGATGCAGGCGGGCCAGCAGATAGACACCGGCCTTCACCATCGTGGCCGAATGAAGATAGGCCGATACCGGGGTCGGCGCCGCCATCGCGTTCGGAAGCCAGAAATGGAACGGGAACTGCGCCGACTTTGTGAAGGCCCCCAGTAGCACCAGCACCAGGATCGCCCCATACAGGTTGCCGTCCTGAAGCCCCGGCCCCGCGAGAATCTGCGCCAGGTCGTATCCGCCCGCCGCAGTGCCGATCAGGATGAAGCCCGCCAGCAGCGCCAGCCCGCCGCCCGCCGTGATCAACATCGCCTGCAAGGCATTGCGCCGGGCGCGGGGATTGTTGTGGTCAAAGCCGATCAGCAGGTATGATGTAATGCTGGTCAGTTCCCAGAACAGGAACAGCGTGATCAGGTCGCGGGCCAGCACCAGCCCCAGCATCGACACCATGAAGGCGAACAGGAACAGGACGAAGCGCGCGAAATGCGGGTGCTCGCCCATGTAGCCGGTGGCATAAAGAATGATCAGCGACCCGATCCCGCTGATCAGAAGCCCGAAGATCAGCGACAGCCCGTCAACCATGAAGGCCAGCGAAATGCTCAGCGAGGGTGCCCAGCCCAAGGCGAACAGGACAGGCCGGCCATCGACTACAGCAGGGGCCGTCAGCGCCATGCTAACAAGGATTAGGGCGGCAAGAATGGACGCTGCATAACCCAGCATCCGACCCGCGCCGTCAGACGCGCCGTCGAGCATGACAATTCCTTAGAGCTATCTCGTGTTCGTCAGATTTTAATCATGCTGTCGGCATGATATGGAAATTGATAATCAGGCGCCAATCGATAGCTTTACTCTATAAGGGATGCCGATGCCGACGCTCCAGCAGCTTCGATACCTTCTTGCAGTCGCGGATACGCTGAACTTCAGCCGCGCCGCCGAACAATGCCACGTGACGCAGCCGACGCTTAGCATCCAGTTGAAAGAGCTTGAGGCGCGACTGGGCACGAAGCTGGTGGAACGCAGCCGGACGCGCGTGCTTCTGACCCCGGTCGGCGCCGAGATCGCCCGCCGCGCACGCATCATCGCCGCCGAGATCGAGGACATCCGCGACATCGCCCGGCGCGAGGATCCCCATGCCATGCAGAGCCTGCTGCGCATGGGCGTCGTCCAGACAGTGGGGGCCTATGTGCTGTCCATCGCCATGCCAACGCTTCGCCAGACCTATCGTGAAACCCGCATCCACGTCCGTGAGGAAAGGTCCGAGGAGTTGCAAGAGAACCTAGCCGACGGCCAGTATGACGTAATCCTGCTGCCTGAGATCCCCGTGCGCGAGGATTTCGCATTCCATGTCCTCGTGACCGAGGCGCTTCATCTCGTGGTGCCGCATGATCACCGGCTGGCCCGCCACGAGCGGGTGCAAGCTGCGGATCTGGCGGGCGAAACCCTCCTCACAATGGAGCGGCGCGAAGGCGCGACGGACGATGTCGCCCGTCTTTGCCGCGATGTGGGCGCGATCCAGGCCACCGACTATGTTGGCACCACGCTTGACACCCTGCGCCAAATGGTCGCCGCCGGAATGGGCATCGCCCTGCTGCCGGCGCTTTATGTCCGCTCCGAGGTCATGCGCGAGGAACTGGTGGTGGCCATTCCCCTGAGCGACTCTGCACCAACGCGGGACATCTGCATGGCTTGGCGCAAGTCGGCGCAGCGGGCGGAAACCTATGTCGATTTTGCTGAAACGATCAATGGCTGCCTGAAGCCTTGGGACGTGCGGCAGGCATAGGCCGCGTGAGGTGGGGCGTGTCTCGCAAGTCCACTTGCGGGCATGACGGCCTCTCCGACATGCCCCACCTTTGTTGCTGGGCTCGGCAGATTGGCCGGTGTTTCTGTCGCGGTTCGACCATCAGCCCCTTCACAAGCGCAAAGCTTGCACCCAGCAGCACGATCGCGAAGGGAAAGCCGGTCGATACTGCCATCGCCTGCAGCGCGGCCAGTCCGCCGCCCGACCGCAGGGCGATCGCGATCAATCCTCCGAAGGTGGCCCAGAACACGCGCTGCAGGGTCGGCGCGTTGATCTTGCCGCCCAGGCTGATCGTGTCGATCACCAGTGATCCCGAATCCGAGGAGGTGAAGAACATGATGACCAGCACGATCCCCACCGGCGACGTGATCCAGGTCAGCGGCAGATGAGCCAGCATCACGAACAGTTGCAGTTCAAGCGCAGCGTTCTGCAACGAAACCAGCCCTTGGTTCACGACTTGGCTGATGGCCGTGTCACCAAGCGAGTAATCGTCGCTCGAAAGCACCAGCGCGCGGCGGAAGTTGCTCTCGATCAGGTAGCCCAGCACCAGGCCCAGAACGGTAGGCAGGAACGGGAAGCGCAGCACCCGCATCAGGAACCTGACAGCGCCGGCGATCACGAGCATGCCGACGTCCGTCAAGCCCTCGTGAATGGTGTAGACCCCGGACATGACAAGCGCGAGGATGAAGGCATTGAGGTAGGCGCGGGGCCGGTTCACCATCCAGACGCAGACAGGCAGAATGAGAATGCCCAGGATCACCATGGCAATGATCGACATGAAGAGACCGGCATAAAGGCTGTGGATCACGTCGGCCGAACGCTGGAACAGCATCGGCCCCGGCTGCAATCCGTGGATCAGGAAGCCGCCTAGCAGGATCGCTGTAGAGTTCGAACCGGGAATGCCGAAAGATAGCAGCGGCACGATCGCCGTTTCCGCGACAGTGTTGTTGGCAGTCTCGGGAGCGGCAATGCCCTCTGGCGAGCCGTGGCCGAACTCCTCCTTGTTCGACGACCAGCGGCGTGCCTCATTATAGGCCATGAAAGAGGCGATGGTCCCCCCTGCCCCAGACATCACACCTTCAAAGGCTCCAATGGCACTGCCGATCGCTTTGGGTTTGGCAAGCCTGCGGGCAAGCTTCCAATCGGGAAACTCGATCCGCGGGCGCGACGGCGCGCGATCCTGATCGTCCCGGGTGAGCGCTGCCTGCGACAGAAGCTCGCTCAAGGCGAAAAGCCCCACCATGACAAGCACAGGCTCGATGCCGCCCAACAGGTCGGCATTTCCGAAGGTGAAGCGGTTCGCGCCGGAGACCGGATCGGTGCCTACAGTGGCGATCATCAGTCCGAAAAGCGCAGCAATTAGGCCCTTCACCATCGAGTCGCCGGCAAGCGTCGCGATGACCGAAAGACCCAGCACAGAAGAAGGCCTATGCCGCCGCTTCCGCGGATTAATTTCTCACCGCCTTTCTCACCTTCATCCATTGGCAAGCCTACCTCTGAAATCAAGTCTTAGTACTACAGTTGCGTTTCATGTCTGTCTTCTCCGATGTGCCTTTGCCGCTTCGGCTTGATGTCGCCGGCGCCAGAATGACCATGCCAGGATGAATGCGGTTGGAGGAGCGCGACTGAGGATGAGGCGCGCCACCAATCGCAGAACTTCAGGTGTCGTGAGGTATGTCGGCGTGGTGTAAAGCTCGGCACGAACAAAGGTCATGCGGCGCCAAGTTGGAGCACCGGACTCGTTTTGTTCGGTTTTCCCCAACCGTCACGGCGTTGCTCTGCGGTCAGTCTGGCAAGAAACGCCGCCCCGGCCATCACCAGGCTCATATGCCGGTGCCAGCCGTGCCAGGAGCGGGCCTCACAATGATCGAGCCCCAGATCGTCCTTGGCGCGCAGAAAGCATTCCTCGATCGTCCAGCGCAGACCCGCAGCTGCTGCAAGCTCGGCAAGCGGAGTCTCGGCCGGAGCAAAGGCGAAGTAATAGGCCACTGCCTCTGGATCATGGCGGCTTCTGCGCGCCAGCATCCAGCGGTCGAACCCGTTCTCCCGCGCCGTTCCCAACGGCAGGCGAGCCCAGTCGTAGAGACGGGGACCCTTCGCACCTTCCCCTGCTGGGGAGCGCTGCCACATGTCCGCGTCAAGCGCTGCGAAGAGGGTCGCCGGATCAGTCTGGATGAGCATCTCGTCTTGGAAGAAGCGCACCATATGGGTGGAGCGCACTGCCAAGACATAGGATTGCTCGCGCGTTTCCAGCATGCGCCGGAACTGGCGATCCGATCCATAAACGGCATCGGCCAAAACAAAGCGACAAGGAATGCCTTCATCGAGAAGACCGGCGATCATCTCGCGCGCCATCACCGGCTTGGTGGCGAACTCCACCTCTTCGGGAACATGCGCCTTGGCCCGACGTGCTGCATCATCAGCCCAGACCCTGGGCAAATACAGACGCCGATCAACAAGCGCATGGCCAAAGCGGCTGGCATAAGCGGCAAAGACACCGATCTGACAGTTTTCGATCCGTCCGGCCGTCCCCGAATACTGGCGCGCCACGCCGGCCGATGCAGTCCCCTTCTTCAGGAAGCCTGTTTCATCCACCACCAGCACCCCGTCCGGATCGCCAAGCGCCTCGATTGCATAGCATCTCACCAGACGGCAAAGCTCATCGGCCGACCAGGATGATCGCCCCAGAAGCGATTGGATGCGGTAGGGACGCTCGAAGCCGGCCTCTTCCGCCAGCATCCATCCAGTCTTGCGTTCGGCTCCCGAAAGCACGCCATCAATGAAGGCGTTTGCCGACTGGTGTTGCTCGCGTCGCCCAAAGGCCGGCGCGATGATCTCTCTCAAATCCTTGAGCGCGGCTTGCCAGTTGATCAGGGTTCCCGTCCAGTCCGCAACAGACATGCCATCCCACTCCCGGCCGAGCGATATAGCCACATTGGAGCATGGGATCGCATAAAACGCAACTGTAGTACTAGGCCATGGCATCAGCATTAAGTCCTGCATTCAAAACATGCTGCCAGATGGCCTGAACGGCCGGGGTGACCGGAGGCTCTGTCACGGCGCGCGCCGCATGAAGCCGCTGCCTGACATGAACCCCATGCTGGAGCTTAGCGAAGCGGCAAACTGGTCGAAGAGCCTGGACCACTTCTATCTGCGCGGCCTGGGGATCCTGCTCATGATCGGCGTTGTCCGCGTCGAACGCCTAGCCACGCTGAGCCGCATCCCGTCTTGGGCCCGTCCTGCGGTCGGGGGTGCCTTGTTTGGCTGCCTTGCCTTGATCACCCCGCAGGTTCTGTCGGCTGGCCATGGCGCCATGCACCTGAACCTCGAACAGGACATCGTCTGGACGTCATTGCTGCCGCTGTTTCTGCTCGAAGCACTGAGCACGACGCTGACGATAGGCTGGTCCCATGCCTTTTCAGCGTTGTCTGGTGCCGCTGAAGAAATTCCTCCAGATCGGAATCGGCAATGCGCCAGCTCTTGCCAAGATCTATGGCCCGCAGATCGCCGGTCTTGATCCAGTGGCGAACCGTAGCCTCGGCGACCTTCAGGCGGTCGGCCACCTCCCTGACGGTCTGATACTGCTCGTGCGGCATGATGCGCTGCCGATCCTTCCGCCCTTACACGCTTTTGATGAAGTATAATGAAGAACGACGCGGTCTGATTGATCCGATTCAAGTTGCGCGGCTTCCATCCGTGGTTCGATGGGCAGTACACAAAGAACGGGATATGTCATGGCCCATCGTATCGCCTACATTCCGCTCGACACCTATCCCGAGCCCCTGCCCGATACCGCAATCCTGGCGGCGACTGGCTTTGCGGCTTCTCTGGGATGCAATCTGCATGTCTCGACCTTTGCCGTGACGCTTCCAGCGATGACTTCGCCCTTGGGCGGCTATCTTCTTGATGCCAAGGAATGACGTGTGCTGCGGAGGACCGCAGCAGGTCGGAATGTGAGCGCCTGCGCTGCCTTGTCACTCAGAGTGCAGGGCGAGGAGCCGATATCGTTGTCACAAGCCACCAGACCCCGATGGGGGGGCCGCTGGACGCCGCCGCCGTTGACGTGCTGTCTTTCGATCTCGCGGTGCTGTCGTGGTATGCCGGGAAGCTGCCGGCGCGGGATATGGCAGAGGCGCTTGTCTTCTGCTCTGGCCGCCCGGTGATCCTTGTTCCTCCGTTTGCACCGTTGGGCCCTATCGATCACATTGCCATTGCCTGGAATAAAAGCCGCGTCGCCGCCCGCCCTTGGCGATGCGCTGCCGCTTCTCTCCTCCGGTGGCCGCGTCTCGGTCCTGACGATGCATGACGAGAAGTCGCTGAGCGGTTCGAATCCTGCCAAAAGACTTGCATCCCTGCTTGAACAGCGCGGATATGAGGCAGGCGCTGTCGATCTGGCGGCCGTGGCAGAGCTATTGCCATGACGCTACAGGAGGCTGCCTTGAAAAAGGGGGCGAAGCTTCTCGCGATGGACGGCTTTGGCCATTCGCGCTTGCGCGATTTCATCCTTGGCGGGGCCACAAAAGGAGTGTTCAGCGATCTGCAAATGCTCGCTCTTCTGGCACACTGACCGCCATGACCGTCAAACTCTGCATTTCTAGAAAGGCGTGCGAAATGAGATGCATCCTTGTTGCAACAGATCTGTCAGTCCGATCGGACCGCGCTGTCCAGCGGGCATTGCGGCTAAGCGCGATGCTGAAGCTGCCTTGTCGGATCGTCTCGGTCATTGACAGCGACCTGCCGGATGACATGCAAACTTTCCTGAAGAACGACGTCGAACAGCGGCTCTCCCGATTTGCACAAAGCCTTACGGCACCGGGCCAGGAGGTGTCCTGCAAGGTGCTGTCGGGCGATCCCCATGAAGCCATTGTCGATCAGGCCGAGACCGACGACGCGGGCCTGGTCGTCCTGGGTCTTCATCGCCCGCGGCCATTTCGGGACATGGTCCAAGGCACCACGATGGTGCGGATCGTCCGTGCGTCGCCCCGGCCCGTCCTGTTGGTGAACGACACTGCAGACCACGATTACACAAGGGTGCTTCTGCCCGTCAGCTTCTCGCCGGCTTGCGCGGCCGCGATGCGGATTGCCGGCATGGTCGCGCCCGGAGCGCGGATTCAGTCCTTTCATGCAGTTCCGATCCCATTCCCAGGCTTCATCGGTGAAGGGCCGGACGGCGCAACGGCCCGCGACCTTTGCAGGCAGGCGGAAAAGGAGAGAGATACCTGGGTCGCCACCCTTGATCCGGAAATCGCCGTGCCCGAGATCGAGATCGTCAGCGCCGGCCGGATCGAGACCATGTCCCGCATGGCTGCCGAGAAGCCCGATCTCATCGCCGTGGGTGCTCATACACGCGTTGGGTTTTCACCAAATGTGCTCGGCAGTTTTGTGACCGATCTGATCAAAAACCCACCTTGCGATGTCCTGGTCGCTCGCGCTTGACACAGCCGCTCAGAACTCGAGCTCCCAATAGTTCATCAAACCCTTCTGTAGCCCCGCCACGAAGAACCTCGATGGCTACATTGGGTGGCTAGAGTTCTGGTTCGCAGCACCGTTCTCACGTTTGACGATGGGTCATATCCGGCGGCCTTGAAGAAGTCCTAGCACGCATCAGGGTCGAAGAGACCACAGACGTCTCCGAGAGCTTTGACGAGCCGGTCATGCGGGCGGACCACTTCTGCCCCCACTTGTAATCCCTGCTGTCAGGGCAGCTCGCGCTTTTCAGCAATCAGGCCTTTGACAGTTGCCCAGCAGGCACCCAACAGCACCAACGTGAACGGCAGTCCCGTGGACACCGCCATGGCCTGCAGGGCTGCCAGTCCGCCGCCCAGTAACAAGGCAATGGCAACCAGCCCCTCGAAGCTGCACCAGAAGATCCGCTGCGGAACGGGCGCATTGATCTTGCCCCCCGCCGCAATGGTGTCGATCACCAAGGAGCCGGAGTCGGATGAGGTCGTAAAGAACACGATCACCAGCACGATGCCGACGAAACTGGTAACAGCCGTCAGCGGGATCTGAGTCAGCATCTGGAACAGTTGCAGTTCAAGCGCCGCATCGGTTATGCCGGAGAAGCCCTCCAGCGTCTGCGTGATCGCCGAACCGCCGAAAGCTGTCATCCACAGGACTGAAATCAGGGACGGCACGATCAGGACAGCAACCAGGAACTGACGCACGGTGCGTCCCCGGCTGACCCGGGCGATGAACATGCCGACAAACGGCGACCAGCTGATCCACCAGGCCCAGTAGAATGCCGTCCAGCCCTGGCGGAAGTTGTCATCGTCGCGCCCGAACGGGTTCGACAGCGGGATCAGCTCGGCCGCGTAGGCGCGCAGGTTGCCGAATAAGCCGGTCAGGATCGCGGTGGTAGACCCGAAGGCAATCACGAACAGAAGCAGCAGGATCGCCAGCACCATGTTGATCTCGGATAGACGCTTAACGCCCTTTTCGACGCCCAGCACAACCGATGCCGTCGCGATCGCCGTGATCACCACGATCAGCACGATCTTTGCGGTCGTCGATGTGCTCCACCCGAACAGGAAGTGGAAGCCAGCGGCGGCCTGTTCGGCACCAATGCCCAGCGACGTGGCAAGCCCAAACAGCGTCGCCAGAACCGCCAGAACGTCGATGATATGTCCCGGCCATCCCCAGACACGTTCCCCAAAGATGGGGTAGAACACCGAGCGCAGCGTGAGCGGCAGCCCTTTGTTATAGGCGAAGAGCGCCAGCGCCAGAGCAACAACGGCGTAGATCGCCCAAGGGTGCAGACCCCAGTGAAAGATCGTCGCGGCCATGGCCAGCCTGCGGGCGCCCATCTCATCGCCCGGCGCGCCGTCCAGCGGCGCCCAGTCCGTGCGCACCCCGCCTTCAACAACCGGCCCACCAAGGGCCGCGGTAAAATGGCCCAGCGGCTTGCTCACACCAAAAAACATCAGGCCGATGCCCATGCCTGCTGCAAACAGCATCGAAAACCAGCCCATCAGGCTGAAATCAGGCGATGCCTCTGGCCCGCCAAGGCGCACAGAACCGAGCGACGACAGGATCAGGCCCAGACAGACAAGCACGAAAACATTGCCGGAGACCAGGAAGAACCAATCGAAGTTGCTCGTCATGGTATCGCGCAGCGCCGCGAAGAACGGCCCAAGCGTATCGGGAAAAAGCAATGTGGCGGCGGTAAACAGAACCACGGCCACGGCAGAGATACCAAAGACCGGATTGTGAACGTCAAAGGCGACCGGCTTGGCCCGTTCGATATTGTCCTGCCCGCTCTGGTATAGTCGGTGCTGATGAGTTCAGTCGGCCCCTCAGGCAAAGGCAATGCCTCTACCGGGGGATTGTTGAAGTATTGTCCCAGCAGTATCTCTTGCTCTACCCGACTGTCGCCGGGGCGGCCCTTGCGACGGGATTGCAGTGGTTTTCCGGGTCGTGGTCTCTGTGACATGCGTCCCTCTTTCCATGTGTGTTCATGCTGGCACCAAACGCAAGAATTGGCTCGTCACCACTGTTCTCCAGAGATGCCGCACTGAATCCGCAAAACACGCCTATGAAGCAGATACGCGATGATCGGTGATCCTTTCTGCCAAATGCGACACATTGATGACACCGAGGGACACCGGGAACTATTCCACACAGTTGAGAGCAGCCTTGGAGCAATCTGAGAAGCAGCTTGCTGCGCCTGCGCTGCTGAGAGAGGAGGTTTCACACAGCCACGAGGGAGGATAGTGCTCTGTTCGGTCACTGTCGCGGCACTTCATGGACGGCTCGACGGCCGGCACCCGCCTGAACTGTTTGCTCGACGGGGTTCCAAGGCTAATCATCGGCAAAAGGGGATCATCTGGGAGGGATGTGCAATGGCGCAATTTCAAGGCGGCTGCCTCTGCGGCAAGGTGCGGATCGAGGCGGATGGATGGCCGAACCGGGTCGGCATCTGCCACTGCCTCGATTGCCGCAAGCATCATGGCGCCCTGTTCTTTGCAGCCGCCATATTCCCGAGGACGGCCGTCGAAATCACCGGAGAGACGAGCAGCTACAAGAACAGGCATTTCTGCCCCGTCTGCGGCTCATCGGTCTTTGCCGAGGGCGGCGAGGAGATCGAGGTGCACTTGGGCGCCCTTGATGCACCCGATCAGCTGACACCAAGCTATGAGTGTTGGGTCAGCCGCCGTGAAGCATGGCTTCCGCGGTTCCCCATGTCGCGGCGCTACCCGGAAAATCGGGAGGTTCCTGGCGGCTCGTAGAGGCGCGGCCCGGCATCCACCGGCAGGTCAGAACATCCGGCCCTGCCGGTCCTCTTCCTCCGGCTCGAGGACCTCGAAGAGCAGATCGTCCAGAGGCCGCTGCAATCGTGCTGTTATCCTGGTTCGCCGTCATCGCCTTCCCGCCCTGGCAATTGCCGCGGGCGTCGGCTTCCTCTTGGCCTTTGCGGCTGCGCGCCGCTAATCAACCGGATCGTGTGGCAGAGCCTTGGTGGGCAGGACACGCTTCAGGATGTCCGACAACGAGACCACTCCCAGCATCCGCCCCTGGTCCATGACAACGGCGAGCTGCACACTGGCCGCCCGCATGCCCGTCAGCGCCTCATAGACCGGCGTGTCGGGCCGGAGCAGGTGGGCAGGCCGCGCGATCTGATGAACGAGACTGCCCTCGGGCAGAAGAAGCGTATCGCGGACATGGACAATGGTCGGCGGAGCACCGGCCTTTCCGGTCATCAGGATCCGCATGTGTCCCGATGCCAGGCCCGCAGCGCGCACATCGGCCACGGTGGCCGCGGGCCCGACCTGGACCGGCTTTGTCCCTTTGCCGATCAGCGAAGCCACCGGCAAGGTTCCGAGCTCGATGAGGCCCGAGAACTGTTGCTGGATCTGCGGCTCGAGCGTGCCGGCCTTGGCCGAATGTTCCACCAGTTGCCGAATGGTTGCCGCGTCCCTGCCCCCCACGGCCGCCTTGTCGACCGGCTCGACCCCGCTGGCCCGCACCAGCCGGTTGGCAAGCCGGTTCACCGCGCGCAACAGCGGCCGCAGCGGCCAGACATAGGCTTGTGCAAGAGGGCCGACGGCCAACGCCGATGTCTCCGGGTGAGCAATGGCCCAGGACTTCGGAGCCATCTCGCCGACCACCAGATGCAGGAAGGTGACAACGAACATCGACAGGGCGAAGGCCGCGCCGCCCGCCAGCCACAGGGGCAGGCCTGCAGAGACGAGAACCGGACCAAGCCAGGCATCGAGCGCGGGCTTTGTGACAGCCCCCAAGGCAAAGGTGCAGATGGTGATCCCCAGCTGCGCACCGGCCAGCATCAGCGTCAGGTCATTCATGCCGCGCAACGCCGCCCGGGCCGAACGACTGGAGGGCGCAAGCTCCTCGAGGCGATGACGCCGGGCACCGAGCAGGGCGAACTCGACGATCACGAACAGAGCACTGAGCGCGATCAAAGCCGCCGTCACGATCGTGACAATGATAGGGTCGCTCATGTGTTGTCCTCAGTGTGATCGGCGCTGACCAGGCGCACGCGCAGCAGGGACGGGATGTGGCGCTCGACACGCAGCACATCGACCTCAAGCAGCCAGCGGATGGGGTCGCGATCCACCAGTTCGGCCGGATCGATGGGCAGCGGGATCGTGACCCGCTCACCCTCGGCAGGCAGCGCGCCCCGTTCCGCGATCAGCAATCCCGCCACCGTCTCCACATCAGGCTGCGGCAGATCGCGGCTGATGGCGCGACGCAACTCGTCCAGGTGGACGTCCCCGTCGATCAGCCAGACATCCTCTCCTTCGGGCGTCAGGCCATCTCCGGCATCGTCGTCGTGTTCGTCGGTGATCTCGCCCACAATCTCCATGGCCAAGTCCTCCAGCGTCAGAACCCCGGCAAACCCGCCGTATTCGTCGATGACGCAGGCAAGCTGGTTGCGGGTCGAGGCAAGCTGCGACAGGGCAACCGGCAGGCTCATCAGGGTCGGGATCACCGCAGGGGGGCGCATCACAGATGCAACGGTTGCCTCACCCTGCTCTGACGCAGCATGAGCCAGTACATCGGCCAGGTGAACGACGCCCACAGGGGCGTCATCGTCGTCGATGACCGGATATCGGGTATGGGCACGGGCCATCAGCGCGCGCAC
>NZ_JAPTYD010000036.1 GCF_026913015.1 Paracoccus benzoatiresistens | reverse complement strand
CAATCCGGCGTGGGCGCAAGGCTCGACAAAAGCCCCTGCGGGCGTGCGATCTCCAGCCCCAGGATATTGTCCGAGGTTTTTCCATAGATCCGCGACCCCTTGCCCGACGCGTCGGTCGAGACCATGCCCCCGATGGTGCAGCGCGTCGAAGTCGAGGTTTCGGGCGCAAAGAACCAGCCATGCGGGCGCAGAGCGTCGTTCAGCGCGTCCAGCACCACGCCCGGCTCCACATCCGCCCAGCCCTCGGTCGCGTTGATCTCCAGCACCCGGTTCATGTGCCGCCGCATGTCCAGGACCAGCCCGCGGTTCAGGCTTTGCCCGTTCGTTCCGGTGCCGCCGCCGCGCGCGGTCAGCGCGACATCGGCAAAGGCAGGCGCCTCGAGTGCAGCCAGCGCGCGCACCACATCCTGTCCGTCGCAGGGGGCGGCGATCAGGTCGGGGGTGATCTGATAGACCGAATTGTCGGTGGACATCGCCGCACGCAGTGCGCTGTCCGTCTCGATCTCGCCCCGGAAGCCGGCGGCGCGCAGGGCGTCGGTCAAGGATTGGCCTGGCTGGCTGGCTGGCATGACGATCTTTCAGGCTATTCCTGTTGAAGCACGAAAGCTGTTGAACCACAAATCCAACCTTCATAAAAATAGAAGGTGATGAAGATTAATTCGCAAAACACGAACATGAACCTGCGCCATTTGCGCGCGCTCCACGCCATTCGGGCTGAAGGATCGTTCGCGCGCGCCGCCGACCGGCTGGGCGTCGTGCCCTCGGCCCTGACCGAGACCATTCGCCAGCTCGAGGAAAGCGCGGGCGTGCCGCTGTTCGACCGCCGCATGCGCCCGCCACAACTGACCGGAGCCGGGCTGGAGTTCCTGGACGAAACGCGCCCCGCGCTGGAGGCGCTGGACCATGCGCTGGAACGCTTGCAGGAAAGCGCGGATCTGGGACGCGGGCGGCTTGCGCTTGGCGCCTCGCCCTCGACCATTGGGGGTCTGGTCGCACCCGCGCTCCGCCGCTTTCGCGCCGATCATCCGGCAATCGCGGTGCGCCTGCACGACGGCCCCGCCGAGGATCTGGCGCGGATGGTCGCGGATGGCGACCTTGACCTGGCGGTCGCTGGCTATTCCAGCACCTCGCCCATGCTGGAGATGCGCGAGATTGCGTGCGATCCCATCGGCCTTGTGGTTCCCGTGGATCATCCCCTGACCCGGCTGGGCCGCCCGCCCCGGCTGGCCGAGATCGACCCGGCCACCCTGATCCATCTGGACGAGGGCGCGGGCACCGCCCGCCTGCTGGCCGATGCGCCCGACCTGCCCCCGCCGCTGAAAAGCGGGCCGCTGCGCGTCGCCTCGACCTTCGGGCAGCTTTGCCTGATCCGCGCGGGCATCGGGGTGGGGCTGCTTCCCCAAAAGGCCGCCCTGCTGTTCGACGATCCGCGCCTGGTGTTCCTGAAGGTCGCGGACCTGCGGCTTGCGCGACGGATCTCGTTGATCTGGCCGGCGCGGCGGGCGCTGTCGCATGTGGCGGCGCGCTTCATGGCGCTGTGCGAGGCGGAGCTGACGGCCTCTGGTGCGCGGACGGGGGATCACGCGGGCACCGACCAGCCTGGCCAATAGCCCGGTTAGGTCGAAGTCACCTGTGGACCTGCATATCCGCGACGCGTCCGCCCGGCAGGGGCTTGCCTGCGAAAAGCCGGGTTTCCCCGCGCATGGCCTGCCCACCGGGTCCGGCTGCCGAAGTGGCTACCCGGATCGCCCCGACTCTCAAAAGCTTACCCTTCCGCTGATGTTTGTCCTGGTGACCCCGCCGATCCAGATGTCATCCCCGATCTGGTCCACGTGGACCCGTCCGGCCCGACCAAGGGCCGTGCCCTGGCTGGCAACATAGGACCGGGGTGCGCGGCCGCTCCCGATCAGCCATTGCCCGAGAGCGGCATTCAGGCTGCCGGTCACGGGGTCCTCCTTGACGCCCACGCCCATGGCAAAGGCGCGAACCTCGAACTGCGCCTCCGGGCCATCCTGCGCCGCATCCCAGGCTCCCACCACGCCGATCTTGAGATCGCTGAGGGCGGCATAGTCGGGATCGAGCGCGAGAACCTCGGCCTTCGAGCCGAGCTGAACAGCGATCCAGCCGGGGCCGTTGTCGGCCCACCGGGCATGAAGGATGCTGCTCTGCTCGATCCCCAGGCCCTTTGCGATACGGACCAGCAGGGCCTCATCCAGCGGACCCGAGCGCAGCAGGGCCGGCGCGGCAAAGGCCAGCCGTTCCTGCTGGCGCCGCACCGGCACAAGCCCCACCCCGCATTCCTGCATGATCGCGTCACCGCGCGGCGTGCCTCCGTTCGTCAGCCAGGCATGGCAGGTGCCCAACGTCGGATGACCGGCAAAGGGAAGCTCGCCCACCTGCGTGAAGATGCGGACGCGGTAGTCGGCCTGGGGCGTCGTCGGCGTAAGCACGAAGGTCGTCTCACTCAGATTCGTCCACTTCGCGAAATCGGCCATCTGGCGATCGGACAGATCGTCCGCGCCGATCACCACCGCGACCGGGTTTCCCTTGAACGGCTCTGACGAAAACACATCGACCTGTTGGAACGGCAGTTCTGGCATCTTGCCTCTCATCGTGGGTTGGCGTTTGTCGAATGTCTGCTTCTGCAATCACAACGCCACCCAGGATTTGGCACATGCCAAGGATGAGCGGTAGGGTGGATGCGATTTCCCGCATTGCGGCATCATCTTTGATGGGGACGAGGATGGCGGACTATGCGGGGCTGTTCGCGGCGGCGCCGACGACACTGGCCTTGCCGCCATAAGCTACTGCCCACAGACTGGCATCCACGGAATCGTTCTCGGCACCACCCGCGCTGCCGAAGTTGCCGATTGCCATCGCAGTGACAGGCGTCCAAGCCGAGGCTTCGATACGTGTGTGAAGATAGTCCCTCTCCTCGTCGCCCGTGATCATCTGGGAATTTCCGCTGGACAGTGTTGTGGCCCTGATGCAGGAGGAGATCGTGTCGTAGCCCAGGCCACCAGCGATGGTCTTGACCTGCTCGGACTCGTCGACCGTCAAAAGCTCGATGTATTCGTTTTCCATCGCAAGCCCCCTGAATGCTTCCGACCCGGGAAAGGCGGATCGGATGGCGGCCGCAGGCGGGAAATGTTCAGGGCGTCAGCATCCCCGCCGGACGGCGTGTCGGATCCGAAGCATGACCCTCCCCGATGCCGCTGGAGATGGGACGTGGACCACCCGTGAAGCTGTGCGAGGTCCCTCCGGAAAGGCTACGCCTGCTCATCGCGGCCGTCCATCAGGAAACCCCGCGGTGCGTCCTGCGGTGCCTTGGATTTCATGCGCCTTCCTGTTCGCCATCCGCGTCCGCAGGCAAATCGTGGAGAGAGAGGCCTTCACGCTCCCGACCTGGAGCGGCAGCGATGCGAAGGTCGTGTCCGAAGGTCAGGATGGAAACGGAGGGGGCTTCCGTGATTGACCTCGTCCTGATAGCACCCACATTGCAGGAAACGATTGCCGCACCCGAAGGAATTTGATGGCCAAGCCCTGCCCCATTGTCCTCTCCGACACTCATGTTGCCCAGATACCCTCGGTCGAGGGGCCGCTGCACGATCCACGCTGGCGGATGCTCGAGGACGCCGATCTCGACAGCCTCGCCGAGGATTTGACCCGGGGACGGCCACGGCCGGTTCCGATCTTTGCCTATGGCTCGCTGATCTGGAATCCCGGCTTTGCCGTGCAGGCGCGACGCCGCGCCACGGCCGTCGGGTGGCATCGCAGCTTCTCGATCTCGCTCGACCATTTCCGCGGCTCGCCCGAGCGGCCGGGGCTCATGCTTGCCCTTGCTTCGGGCGGTCAATGCGAGGGCCTGGTGCTGGACATTGCCGAGGGGACCGAGACCGAGTCGCTGCGCGCCATTCTCAAGCGCGAGCTTGTCGCCCATGAACTGACCGCCAATGCCTGCTGGATCGCCGTTGATACCGATAGCGGCCGCGAGGAAGCCCTGACCTTCTACGCGGACCCGGTGGGAACCCAGACAGCGCGGCTGACGATCCGGGAACAGGCGCACCGGCTTGCGCGCGCCGCCGGTGCCGCGGGATCGGGGGCGGAGTATCTTCTGCGCACGGTCCGCGGCCTTGCCGAACATGGCATCCATGACGACTACATCTGGGCGCTGCAGCACCAGGTGGCCGAAGAAATAGAGGCCACCTTGGCCGAAACGGGTATCGCGGCAACCGGGTCGGCGTCCGCGTAGCCCGGGGTTCGGAGCGGCCACACGCTGTGGAACACAAGCGCTGCACAGGCACCGGGGCATGGAACACGCTTTCGGAAACGGCGCTTTCTTTGGAATGGTGAACGAGGCAGATCGCCCCATCAATCACGACGAACGCAGTCATGATGTCAGTGTCGATGTCGCGCTGGAAGAAGAAGCGATGACCATCGAACTTGTCGACCGGAAGGCCTTGTCGCCATCGCCTGAAGGACATCGCCTGCGGCGTGCGCCAGGGAATGACCAGCTTCACCTGCTGTCATGGGCCGCGCCGCCGGGCTTGCTGGTCGTGTGGGAGGCCGCGGGCCGGACTGGAATGATCGCCTCTCAGGTCCTGCCGGCCCCCAGTTCGGTAGCCGTCACGGCCTGGCACCTGATTGCCTCGGGCGCGCTTGCTGCGCATCTTAGGGCCAGTTTCGCCAGGGCGGCCGTCGGCTTTCACGCTCGGCGGCATCATCGGCTTCGTCCTGGGCATTCTTGTGGGCTTCTCCCGCCTTGCGGAAGCGCTGCTCGACTGCTCTATCCAGATGATCCGCGCGATTCCCTTCCTGGCATTGCTGCCGCTGGTCATCATCTGGTTCGGCGTCGATGAAAGCGGCAAGATCTTCCTTGTCTCATTGGCCGTCCTGTTCTCGATCTACACCAACACGGTGCTCGGCATCCGGCAGGTCGATCCCAAGCTTCTGGAACTGGCCCGCGTGACCGGCCTGTCGCGATTGGAGACAATCCGCCGGATCATCCTGATCCATGCCGCGATCGGTGTCGGAGCCGACCTGCTGGCCCCCCGGGCGCGGGAACGCAGGCTCCTTGGCTGGCACCCGAACTGTGCGAGTGGAGCGCGGAAATGAGAACCAGCCCGGCAGTGACCGTCCCCAACCTGCAGCGCCGTTACGGGCAACGGACCGTGCTCGAAGGACTGGACCTGACGATTCTCAAGGGAGAGTTTGTGGCGCTTCTGTGCGAGTGCGGTTGCGGAAAGACAACGCTTTTGCGGGCGCTGGCGGCTCTTGACCCGTCGATGGCGGACAGATCGACGGCCCGAGGCAACCCGCCGTGGTCTTCCAGGAGCACAGGCTGCTTCCCTGGGCCATCCTCATCCGTGAGCTTGTCGCCCGCCACCAGCCCGGCGTGGTGCTGGCGACTCACAACGTGGACGAGGCGATCGCCATCGCCGACCGCATCCTGATCATGCGCGACGGCGAGATCGCCGCCAGCTACAGATGGCCAACCCATGCCGGCCTGCGCCAGATCCTGCTGCACGAGCTTGGCGTCGAAAACGACAGCCGCGCCGCCTGATCAATGCCGGAGCCGCACTTGGCGCAGCCTCGATGCTGCCCGGCTTTGCGCTTGGCCGCACCACCGACACCGTCCGGGTGGGCTGGGGCAAAGGCAGCATCACCCAGATCGCCCTTCAGCGGGGCGAATTCGAGAAAAACCTGCGGGACAAGGGCATCAAGGTGGAATGGGTGGGACCATTCCCGAACCATGCGCCGCCGATACAGGCCGTCATGGGCGGCAGCGCCGACTTCGGCTTCTGGGGCTCGACCACGCCGGCGCTGGCGGCGATCCTTGCGGGCTCGCCTCTGGTGTTCACCCAGTTCCTCGTCCACGCCCCGGTCCACGGCCATCATCGTGAAGAAGGATAGCGGCATCGACTGCGTGAAGGACCTTGTAGGCAAGCGCGTGGCGGTCAATCGTTCAGGCTTGGGCGAGTTCCTGGTCGTCGCCGCGCTGGAGCAGAATGGCATCAGCCCCGATCAGGTCGAGTTCGTCTATCTGAACCCTCCCGACGCCGCTCCCGCATTCGGCCAAGGCAAGGTGGATGCATGGTCGATGTGGTCCCCAGGCGTCGACATCGCCCGAGCGCAGTTCGATGCCAAGGACATCTTCTTTGAAGGCACGGACCTCGACCACCTGATCGACTATTCCTCGCTGGTGACGCTGCGGAGCTTTGCCGAGGAGAACGGCGATCTCGCGCGGGCCGTGACCGAGGCCTACAAGCGGGAAGGCGTCTGGATGACCGAAAACCCGCTGGAGACTGAAAGGATCATCCCGAAGGAAGCGGGCTATGACGACACGGTCCGCGATCACCTGGCCGGGCTCAAGCGCAAGACGATGTTCTTCGAGGCCGACGACGCCGCCTTCCTGTCTGACTTCCAGCGCGCCGCCGATTGGCTGAGCGAGCGCAAGATCCTGCCGCAATCCATCACGGTCGCCGAGCATGTCGTGCGCCCCGCAGGAGTATGATCTGCGACCAGACCCGTTCGTCTTGGCGTGAACGTGCTCGCTTCCGGGCGGCATGACGCCGCGCAGCATTCCACGGACATCGACACCTTCAGCCGCATCGCCCGGATTGCCGAGCGCGGCAGGATCGACGCCCTGTTTCTGGCCGACGGACCCGCAGGACTGGTGGAGGAAAGCTTCACCCGGCCCTGGCGGGCGCTGGAACCAGTCTCCCTTCTGTCGCCCCTCAGCCAGCAGACCGGCCACATCGGCCTGGTGGCGACAACCTCGACCCTCTTCGGCCATCCTTATGTGGCAGCCCGGCAGATTGCCACGCTTGACCATATCTCCAAGAGGCGCGCTGCCTGGAACATCATCACCAGCCAGACCCCCGTGGCCCTCGCGGCCTACGGGCTCGAGAGCCGGTTCGGCCAGGACGAGCGTTATGTCCGGGCCGACGAATTCGCCCGGATCGTCACCGGGCTCTGGTCTTCCGTGCCGCAGTCGGCGATCGTTGCCGATCCTGGCCGCAACCTGTTCGTGGACGAGACCGTCACCCGCCCCATTGACGTGCAGGGGATCCACTTCCGCAGCCGGGGAAACCTTTCGGCGCCGGTCGGCCCGCAGGGGCGGCCCGTCATCTTCCATTCCGGGCAGTCCGACGACAGCAAGGCGTTCGGCGCGAGATGGGCGGATGCCCTTTTCACCGGGCAAAGGACACTGGCGGGCGCGCAGAAGTTCTATTCCGACGTCAAGGCATTGGCACGGGCAAACGGGCGCAACCCCGATCATCTGCTGGTCATGCCCGGCTTGTTCCGCATCCTCGGCGGCAGCGAAGAAGAGGCGCGAGGTCGAAAGGACGATCCGGATGCGCGACTGGACATCGACTTCCCGCACCATGAGCTTGCGCATCATTTCGCCCTGTCCCCGGACGACCTGCCGCTGGTCGGGGTCCTCCCTTCGATCTGATCGATGCGCGCGAGCCGCATGTGCCGATTGCCTCGCGCTGGCCCCGCAGGCACATCCTGTCCGAGGGACGCCCGGCGAACTGGACGGCCCGGCAGGCAGCGCTGTCGGACATCATCGGCGGCCACCGGATGATCCTCGGCACGCCCGAGCAGATGGCGGCGAACATGCTGGACTGGATCGACGGGGGCCGGCGCAGACGGGTTCAACCTCAACATCGATGTCCAGACCTCGGGGCTCGAGGACCTGGTGGACAAACTGGTCCCGGTGCTGCAACGGGCCGGACGCTTCCGCACCGACTATGAGGGTCAAACCCTGCGTGACCATCTGGGCCTGCCGCAATTCGTTGATCCCCGCGACCAGGATCAGCTACGCACCGGAACGGAGGCCTGAGATGCTGCACGAAGTCTTCCCACGGCACCGGGCGGCAACCTTTCGCCGCTGGGCTGGTCGCCGGTGACGAACCGCCCTGGCCTTGGTCCTGTCCTTGATCGCTTCGGCAGCGGCGCCGCCGACCGCGATACGCATCGCCGGCTGATCTTCAAGGAAACCGCCGAACCGAAGCGGCTAGGCTTTGTCGCGCTGCGCCTTGATCGGCCGACCGCCCCTGCGCTGCCCCTGCCCGAGTTCTGCGCCCTGATCCGCGACCTTGCCGCGGCCGACCCGAATTTCGCCCATGTGTTCCGCAACCACTTCTTCGCAGTGGCACCCACCGGCGGAAGCCGGACGATCCCTTCCCCGCACAGGTCCTGCAACTCGCCTGGGATGGGGCGATGTTCGGCGTCGCCTTCAGCGAAGTCAGCAAGGTTCCCGCAGGCGGAACCGGATATATGCCGTCCGCGAGCCCCGAGGCGGATGGTGACGGATTTTGGATCTCGGGAACCAAGATCTGTTCGACCGGCAACATCTATGCCGACTGCCTGTCCTGGTCGGCAGTCGAGGACAACGGAACCGCGCGGCAGTTCTTCATTCCCACCGGTGCGGAAGGCGTGGCGATCGAGGACGACTGGGATGGCTTCGGCCAGAAGCTGACTGGATCGGGCAAGACCGTCTTCGAACGGGTGCGCGTGAAAAGGGCTGACATCCATGATGCCCCCGACGGGGTGCCGAGGAGCCTTTCCTTTACGGCTATACCTTTCACCAGGTCTATCTGACCACCATGATCTCGGGCATCGTGGACCGGATCCTGCGCGATGCGGTGCAGCTGATCCAGGCCCGCAAGCGCAATTTCTATCACGCGCTGCACGAGCACCCGTCCCGAGAGCCCGAACTGCAATCGGTTGTCGGCCGTATCGCCACCCACCGCGCCGCCATCGAAGCCGTCACGGACCCGCTATATCGGCACTTGATCGAGCCTGGGCAGGTGCGGAGGGTCCGCAAGCGGCCGAGCTTTCGATCGCCGCCTCCATCGCGGCGGCCGGGGCCAAGGTGGTGACCGACGAAACGGCGGCCGCGCTTGCCAGCCTGCTGATCGACGTTTCCAGCGGCAGTGGCGTCAGCGTGAGCCCCGCGCTGGATCGCCATTGGCGCAACATCAAGGTCATCTCGGCACACAATCCCCGTCTCTACAAGGAGCGCGTCCTGGGTGACCATTACCTGAACGGCACGGCACCCCACCGGCGCGCTCTTCCGAGGACCCCATAACGAAATCCATTACGCCGCACGCATTGGAACGGATACCCCGCGCGAGAAGATGGAGAGCTATATCGCCTGGGAACTGAAGCTGGTTGCTCAGTTGGCTAATGACGGCGTTTCTCGGCTTCATGTGGTGCGGCAGATGGCTTGACGCTGTTTTACTCAGGAACCCGAACGCCCAGGCATGCCTGCGGATGTTTCGCGGGCAGACCCTTGGACTGGTGCCTCTCGCCACCGCAAGCCTTCGCGGTGGTGAAGATGACGCCGCTGAGAACCGGCCTGTCCCTGATGCGGGACAGGCCATTGCTTTTCGGGAAGCGCGGTTGATGCCGCGATCCGCGCTTTGGACACCCGACAGGGTGCCGTTGCCGACGGTCAAAGCGTCAGCGCGGCAATCCAGGCAAACAGCACCATGCCGAAGTTCGCATGGATGAAGGTCGGGATCACGCTGTCCTTGATGTGATCGTGCTGACCGTCGGCGTTCAGGCCTGCCGTCGCGCCCAGCGTGATGGTGGAGGCAGGCGATCCTGCATCGCCCAGAGCCGCCGCCGCCCCCAGAAGAGCGACCGTCGCCAGCGGCGAGAAGCCAAGCGCCAGGGACAGCGGCACATAGACGGGCGCCAGGATCGGGACCGAGGCAAAGGAGTCCCCGAAGCCGATCGTGATAAACAGGCCGACCAGCAGCATGATCGCCGCGCCCAAGGCCTGGTTGTCGCCGATGAAGGCGGCCGAGGCTGCCACCAGCGGCTGGACCTCTCCGGTGGCGGAAAGCACGCCCGCGAAACCCGAGGCGATCGTGATGATGACAGCCACCTGCGCCATCATCCGCAGCCCTTCGGTAAAGACGTCATCCTGGTCCCGCCAGCGGAAGATGCCGGCAAAGCTGAGGATGACGAAGCCGACCATTGCCCCGATCAGAAGCGAGTCGAACCTGATCTGGCAGATGAGCGCCACCAGCAGCGCGGCAATCGTCGCCAGCAGTTGTGTCAGGTTCAGGACAACAGGCGCCATGTCGGCAACCGGCGCCTTGTTCTCGATCAGGCGGTAGTCGCGCGGCTTGCGGTAGGTGATGAAGACGGCGACGAACATCCCGGCCAGGATCCCCATCACGGGCAGGAACATCGCCCTGGGCGCCATGTCGGCTGTCACGACCAGGCCAAGGTCTGCGCCGACCTGGTTCAGGTTGGTCAGCAGGATATCGTTCAGGAAGATCGCCCCGAAGCCCGTCGGCAGAAGCAGGTAGCTGGAACTGATCGCGCAGGCCAGCACGCAGGCGACCGCCCTGCGGTCCATGCGCAGGCGGTTCATGATGCCCAGAAGCGGCGGGATCAGCACCGGAATGAAGGCGATGTGGACCGGGATGAGGTTCTGGGACATGACGGAAGCCGCGCACAGGATCAGCAGCAGGGTCCACTTGATGTTCTTGCCGGTGGCGGCCTCGCCTGTCCCCAGCCGTCCCGAGATCTTCGCAGCCAGCAGTTCGAGCAGCCCACTGCGCGCCAAGGCAACCGCGAAGGCGCCGATCATGATATATGTCATGCCGACCTGCGACCCGATGAGCAGGCTGTCGTTGAGTGCGGCAATCGTTTCCGTCATCGACAACCCGGCCTGCAGGCCGCCAAGCACCGCAGCAGAAACCAGGGCGATCGCCACGGGCACGCGAAGCAGGCAAAGCGTCATCATCACGATGATCGACAGGACGACCGCATTGATGTGCAGGCCTGTCGCGAGCGAGCCGCCATAAAGGATTGCGGACAGGGCAAGCACCGGAAGCACGCGCTTGCGAAGGAACTCTCCGTCGCCATCGGAGAAGCTAAGGGGCAGATCAGTCATCGCTCGTTCTCTCACAGGGTCCGGGCCCAAGGCCCGCTCCACGAGGCGATACGTCGCGCCAAAGCCGGTGTTCAACCGGATTATCCGTTTCGTGCCTGCCCCAACAGATTGCGCGGCGTGGTCAAGGGCAGTTCAGCGCCCCATGCGTCGTATTACCCCGTCGAGCAGGCCTCTTATGCAGGCTGCCATCGTCCAGGCGGTGCGTGCCCGAGAGGCAACGCTGCCCACGCGGAGCGATCAACAGCCGAGAATTGGACCACGTTTTCTGATCGCTCAGAAAGGTTGCCGTTCTACCCGTAAGCCTTGCCCGGGTGAGAACCTCACGGAATGTCCGCGACGGCCAATCCGAACATGATCATGGCGTCAAGAAACATGACGGCGGTGGCAAGCAGGAAATTGACCATCAGGCGAATCCTTGTCTGGCAGGGGGTTCTCCACCCACAACGACAAAGAAGCGGTTTGGATGCATCGTCCGAAGCAATGCCATCAGCACTAAACATTTGATAAGACGCATGTCTGGACGGCATTTTTTCAACCTCCGCGCGCGGGAACCCCGTGGGCGACCCGGCCTAGCCCTGCGCAAGCCCGGGGTCATGCTGGCGGGTCTGCCGATCGTGGAGGGTGTTCGGAACATCCTTCCTGACGCAACCGGAGGGACCGAACGGCGCTTAAGGGCTCCGGTGGGTGCCTTTTGGATGCCAACTGGGCTAAACCCCGCCTTCAGGAGCAACTTCGAAGGAGTATCTTTTGCACAAGCTGACCAAAGACATCGCGCCCCTGCCGTTCTTCGGTTCCGCAATCATATCACTGGGCCTCATCATTGCGGCCTGTCTTGCGCCGGACCTGTCCGCCCGCTGGTTCCAGAAAGCCAATGACTGGATCATCCGCGAACTTGGCTGGTATTATCTTCTGGCGGTTGGCGGCTTCGTCGTCTTCCTGCTGTTTCTCGCCATCAGTCCGCTTGGCAAGGTCAAGCTGGGGCCAGACGAGTCCTCCCCTGACTACAGTCTCGGCACCTGGATCGCGATGCTGTTCAGCGGCGGCATGGGCATCGGCATCGTCTTCTATGGCGTGGCCGAGCCGATCATGCACTTCTCCAATCCGCCTGACGCCGTTGCGGGCAGTCCGGAGGCCGCGCGGGACGCCATGGCGATCACGTTCTTCCACTGGGGGGTGCATGCCTGGGCGATCTATGCCGTGGTTGGACTGGCGCTGGCGTATTTCGGCTTCCGCCGCGGCGCGCCCCTGACGATCCGGTCCGCGTTTCGTCCTCTCCTGGGTGATCGGGTCAATGGCCCGATCGGCGACATGATCGATATCTTCGCGGTGGTCGGCACGCTGGCGGGCCTGGCAACGTCCCTTGGCCTTGGCGTGGCACAACTGAACGCCACGGGAACCTACCTGATGGGCATCCCCCAGACAATCGGGGTGCAACTGGTCCTGATCGCGATTGTCACGGTGCTTGCGACGCTGACCGTGGCGACGGGGCTGGACAACGGCATCCGCCGTCTCAGCGAATTCATCCTGATCCTGTCCTTTGTGCTGATGGGGCTGATCCTGGTCCTGGGCCCGACCCAGTTCCTTCTCCAGGCCTTTGTGGAGAACATCGGGCTCTACATCGACAGCTTCGTCTCGCGCACCTTCCACATCTATGCCTACGAGCCGACGGACTGGGTCGGGGCGTGGACATTGTTCTACTGGGGATGGTGGATGTCCTGGTCGCCCTTCGTCGGCCTCTTCATCGCCCGAATCTCCCGCGGACGGACGATCCGCCAGTTCCTGCTCGGCGTGCTGTTCGCGCCGGCCGGCTTCACCGCGATCTGGTTCACCATCTTCGGCGATCTGGCCATCTGGCTTGATACTCATGAAGCGGCAGGCGCCATCGCGCGAACCGTGTCCGAGAACATGCCGATCGCGCTCTTTGCCGTGTTCGAATACCTGCCCGCCTCGGATGTGCTGGCATGGATCGCCGGGCTTCTGGTCGCGATCTACTTCATCACGGCTTCGGATGCCGGGGCATTGGTGATCGCCATGATCACCTCGCGCGGGGGTGAAGAAGAGCCTGCGCTCTGGTTGCGGGTGTTCTGGGCGCTGGTCTGCGGCGGCGTTGCCGGTTGCCTGCTTCTGGCAGGCGGGCTGGATGCGGTGCAGACGGCGGCGGTGATTGCCGCGGCGCCGCTGTCGATCGTGATGCTGTTCATGTGCATCGGCGTGTGGAAGGGCCTGTCGGACGAGGTGGCGCTGACCGCCAGCGCCGCGCTGCCAAGCACGCCCCTGGCCGTGAGCGAGGGCGCATTGTGGCGTCGGCGCCTTGGCGCGATCATCAGCCACCCGCACAAGTCGCAGGTCGAGAGCTATCTGGCCAGCACCGTCGCGCAGGCACTGGAAGCCGTGCGGGTCGAACTCGCCAAGCGCGGCCATGCGGCAGATGTGGAGCAGGCCGAGACCGGTGTCGCCCTGCGCGTCGATCTGGGTGACACGACAACCGGCTTCACCTATGCGGTTCAGCCGGTCAGCCAGCCGATCCCCCCGTTCGCGCTGACGGATTCGGCCCGCAGCGAGGGCGGCCGCAACCGCTACTATCGGGCCGAGGTATTCCTTGCCCAGGGCAGCCGCGGCTATGACATCTACGGCTTTAGCAAGGAAGAGGTGATTGCCGACGTTGTCGCCCATTACGAGCGCTTCCTGCATTTCGTCGCGCTGCGAAGCTGATCACGCAGGGGCCGCCCTCGGGCGGCCCCATTGCGCTCTCCCTTGTCAGAACGTCCAGAAGAGTTGCGCCTGCAGCGTGGTCCAGGGATCGGCATCGCCGCCTGCCGCGCGCTTGAGGGCATCGCCCGGGAAAGCGGTGCTGGCGACGCCCAGAAAATACAGCCGGTCCGAGATCGCCCAGCGTGCGGTGAGTTGCAGTTCCTGCCCCAGATCGCGAGAGCCGAGCGTGGCGATGGCCGGGTTCGCGCCGATGTTGTTCAGTTCGTTCGCGCGGTGCAGGAACCAGTCAAGCGTGAGGTTCAGCCGCTCGGTCGGCGCGACATTCAGCCGGACCCGATGGCTCTGCCGGTTCTCGGGCCGCAGCACCTTGCCAAGCGAGATGCCCTGAAGCCATTCCGACAGCCCGCCTGAATAAAGGGCATCGAAGCGTTCGTAGGTGGCGGTGTCCGGGTCGTCCCCCGAGAAGGACGAGAAACGATAGGAAAGGCTGGGTGTCCAGGGCAGGTCACGGGCAAGATAGCCACCCGTGCCGTAGCCCGCCCAAGCCCGCATGGCGAAGTCGGAATGACGCTGATGGGCGACCTCGCTTTCCAGCCACCATCCCGGCGCGCGCTCGGGATCGGCCCAGCGGACATGGGCCGCATAGGTGGTCAGCCCCTCGCGCGTGCCGACAAGGCCCGAGGGCGCGGCATAGCGCGTGCCCGAGGTAGGCGCATGGATCACCGAGGCATCGGCATGGAAGCGGTCGGTGAAACTGTAGCGCAGGTTGAGGCCGGCCAGGGTGGTGTCGCTTTCCAGCGGCTCGTATTCGTTGGGGTCCAGATAGAAGGCCGTGGCGGTCCAGCGGTCTATCCTGACCGTGCCAAGCGCGGCGAAGTCATGGGTGGTGCGCGGCGCGAGATAGACCCCCGGCCGCGGTCCCGCATTCCATTGCGATCCGAACTGGGAGATCAGGAAGCCTTCGTTCAGCGTGAAGTTCTGCCGCCCGAACGACAGGTTCACGCTGCGGCTGCGGTCCTCGGTTGCCCAGAGCAGGCCGACATAGGCCTTTTCCCAGTCCAGCGTCTCGCGGGGGTCGTCGCGGAAGATGTCCTGCCCGCGCGCGGCCACGGCGATGGCGGTCGCGGCGCCGTAAAGCCCAAGGTTGGTGTCGCCGACCTGACTGACGCCGCCCAGGCCGAACTCGATCCAGGACTCGGCCCAGCGTGCCCGGTCGTCCGTCCCGGCACCGAGGGCCGGGTCCTGCACCAGCGGATTGCCGGTGGTGAAGGCGGGCGCATTGCCGAACCACGGGTTCCCGTCCGAAAAGACGCCGTGCCCGCCGTTCAGGATGAAGCGCAGGGCACGCTCCTCGCTGCGCCACAGATAGGGAAAGCCCGCAGCCCCTTCACCCGCAAGAATGCCGCTGGGGGCGGACGGCAGTGCGGCGTCGGGCGCAAGCTCGATCTCGAAGATCACGCGGGTGCGGTCGCCCGCGCCGGTTGCGGCAAGCCGGGGGCGCACCTCTGCGACACCCGCGATCCGGCCAATCCTCGCCCGCTCGAGGTCCAGCGCCGCCGGCGACAGCCGGTCCCCCGGAGCAAGGCCCAGGCTGGCCCTTGCGGCACCCAGGGTCGCGGCGTCGCGCGACGCATCGCCGGTCGAGCCCCGGGCGCGGACCTCCACGGTATCGACCAGCAGCGTCTCGAGCGCCGAGGGCAGCGCCACCGCGCCCGGCCCGCCGAGACCGCCACCCTCCTGCGCCGCAGCGGGCGCGCCCAGAAGAAGGCAGGCGCAGAGCGCGCCGAGACGCGCCCCATGCCGGTGGTGGGTCATCTTCCGAACAGGCGCACGACGGTGCCGCCGCCATGCACGTTGATGGTCTGCCCCGAAACCCATCGCGAGGCCGGAGAGCAGAGCCATAGCATGGCGTTCGCCACATCCTCGGGCCTGCCGGGACGCCCGGTCAGGCTGTCGGGGTGGCTCAGCCGCTCCTGCATCTCGGGGTCAATGCCGGCATCGCCGTAGCCCGCCGTCATCACCGTTCCGATCAGCACCGAATTGACCCGTACGCGCTTGTGCAGCAGGTGGGCAAGCGACACCATCATCTGGTTCAGCGCCGCCTTGGCGGTGGCATATGGCAGGATGTCATAGGCCGGCACCGCCGAGGAGAAAGAGCCGGAATTGGTGATGGTCGCGTTCCTGGCCTTTTCGAGATGCGGCAGGCAGGCCATGCTCATGCGATAGGCGCTGATCGTGTTCAGCCTGTAAGAGGCGATGAACTCCTCCTCGGGGATCGCCGCCGGATCCTCCTGCCGGCCGCCCCAGCCCACGTTGTTGACCAGCGTCGAGATGCCGCCAAAGGCATCAACGGTGGCCCTGACCACGGCGTCGATGGCCGCCTTGTCGGTCACGTCGCAGGCCATGCCGCGGCAGTCGTTGCCGGTGGCGAGGGCGATCTCGGCGGCGGTCTCGGCGGCCATCTCGCCATTCAGGTCGGCGATCATCACTTTCGCCCCGGCGCCGGAGAGCGTCCTGGCGATGCCGGCGCCGATGTTCTGGGCACCCCCGGTGATGATCACGTCATGCCCGTCCATGCGGAACTCCGCGAATGCGTCATAGCTCATTGGCCCGTCCTTTCATCCGGTCAGTCGAGTTCCTGCAGGCCGCCGCCCGACACCGTCAGGACTTGCCCGCTGATCCACGAGGCGGCGGGCGAACAAAGGAAAAGCGCGGCATAGGCGATGTCGTCGGCCTCGCCGAGTCGGCCCAGCGGGGTATGCTTCAGCATCGCCCTTTCAATGTCGGGGTTCAGCACCGAGGCAAGCGCGTCGGTCTTGATGGCGCCGGGGGCGATCGCGTTCACCCGCACGCCCATGGCGCCCAGGTCGAAGGCGATGTTGCGGGTGAGATGGTTCACCGCGGCCTTGGACGAGGCATAGGAGGCCATCCGCTGGTTCCGGTTCTCGCCCGCCATGGACGAGATGTTGAGCACCGCGCCTTCCCCCGCCGCCGCCATGTGCGACGCCGCAAGCTGCGTCAGGCGGAACAGCGAAAAGACGTTGATCTCATAGGCCCAGCGGAAATCGTCCATCGGCATGTCGAAGGGCTTGGGGCCACCGCCCCCCGCGTTGTTGACGAGGATCGTGAGCTTGCCGAACCGGTCCAGCGCGGTCTTCACCACCGTCTCGAGATCCTTTTCCTTTGTCACGTCACAGCCAAGCCCCACGGCCTCGCCGCCATTCGCGACGATCTCGGCCGCGACCGCCTCGGCCGTGTCCCGTTTCAGGTCGCTGACGACGACGGCCGCGCCCGTGCCCGAGAAGACGCGGGCGATGCCGCGGCCGATGCCCGCGCCGGCACCCGTGATGACGGCGACATGGCCATCCAGCCGGAACATGTCTGGGTCGAACATTTCTCCCTCCGCGCAAAGCTGCCTGCGCGGAAGGCTACTACCCGGCCGTCAGGTCGGGGGAGAGTCGACCTGCTCATCCTGAGCAGGCCGGGGCACCGGACCCCCGCGCGGCTGTGCCGCAATGATCGCGTTGAGTTCGTGGGGCTGGGCAAGCGCCGAGAAGCAGCTTCCTGGATGGGGAAGCAGTAAAGGGCATGGCCCTACCGGCCACGACCGCAAGGCCTGCGTTCTGAAAGTCTGGATCCGCAGCAGCCCGGTGCCATACAGGCGTGACGCGCGGCCCGCACGCAGTCATCTGGCCTTCACAAGCCTCATGAGGGTCATCATGCCCAGCGGCGGCAGGGTATATTCTTCTTCCAGCGTCAGGCTTGTCTCGCCCAATACCCGGCTGCGGTCGAAATCCGAGTGCCAGCCCAGGAGATCCGCCAGCGGCGCAGCAACCCGTTCAGCCAGGGCCAGCGCGCCTCTCTGCCCGGCAAAGTGGTTGACAAGGACCACGCTTCCCCCGGGGCGCAGCACGCGCGCAATCTCGGACATGACCTTCTCGGGCTCGGGCACAACCGAAATGACATGCATGGCTGCGACATGGTCGAAGCTGTGATCCGGGAAGTCCAGCTTGCGAGCATCCATCCGGTGCAGCGCTACCACGTTCTGAAGCCGCTCGGCAGCCACCTTGGCGCGGGCCTTGTCCAGCATCTCGGCGCTGTAGTCGACGCCCGTGACGATGACGCGTCGATCATAATGGGGCAGCGCAAGGCCGGTCCCCACGCCCACCTCCAGCACGGAACCGCCCAGCTCGCCCAGAAGCGCCGTCGCCCTGCGGCGGCCGACCTGCGTCACCGCCCCAAAGGTCCGGTCATAGACCGGCGCCCAGCGGGCATAGGACCTCTCGACTGCCTGCAGCTCCATTCATTCGTCCTTTCGTGTGCGCTGCGGCCGACGCCGGATCCACCCCAGCGTGAGCAGCATCAGATAGCCGGTGTCCAGAAGGACCAACGTCAGCCAGGGATAGGTGAGCAGCGCCGCCCCCAGTGCGACCGCCGCAAGAAGGAGCAGGCGCGCCTGGTCAGGTCGAACGCGAACCGGGCGGAAGGCCGGCGTCGGCACCCGGCTGACCATCAGCGCCGCGACGACGATCATCCAGAGCGCGCAGGCGGAGGCCGGAATGGCGGCTTCGGGTATCAGATTGGCGACGAAGATCGGCAGCAGGGCCAGCATCGCTCCGGCAGGAGAAGGCACTCCCGTGAACGTCGTCTTGGGCAGGGCAGAGGCGATCTCCTCCCGGCTGCCGATATTGAAGCGCGCAAGACGCAGGACGCAGGCCACGGCATAGACCAGCGCGGCAATCCAGCCCAACCCCGCGGCCCCTTCATAGGCCCAAAGGTGAAGCACCAGCGCCGGCGCCACCCCGAAGTTGACGAAATCGCAGAGCGAGTCGAGTTCCGCCCCCATGGGGCTGGCGCTGCGCAGCCTGCGGGCCAGGCGCCCGTCAAGGCCGTCGAACAGCGCCGCCAGAAGGATCAGGGCCGCTGACTTGCCGAAGTCTCCTTCGACAGCCAGGCGGATTGCGGTGAGACCGGCGCAGAGCGCCGCCAGTGTCAGCGCATTCGGCAGAAGCTGCACCACGGACAATCGGGAACGAGGGTCCGGATGCGCGGTCATCGTCAGTCCACCAGCGCCGGACGCGCGGGTCCCACGCGCCCGAGTTCGGCGATCACGGTCTCGCCTGCAACCATCGTCTGTCCCACGGCAACCAGCGGATCCACCCCAGCGGGCAGGTAGACGTCGAGACGCGAGCCGAAACGGATGAGCCCGAAGCGTTCGCCTGTTCTCAGGCCATCGCCTTCCTTTGTCCAGCACAGGATGCGCCGCGCCACGAGGCCGGCGATCTGCACCACCGCAAGGCGCCGCCCGTCAGCCAGTTCCAGGCAGAGCCCGTTGCGCTCGTTATGCTCGCTGGCCTTGTCCAGCGAGGCATTGAAGAACTTGCCGGGCCGGTAGGCGACCGACAACACACGCCCTGCCACGGGGGCACGGTTCACATGGCAATTGAACACCGACATGAAGACGCTGACACGGGTCAGCGCCACAGGCTCCATCCCGAGTTCGGCGGGCGGGACTGCCGGCCCGATGAGCGAGACAACCCCGTCGGCAGGGCTCACGACCAGGCCGTCCCCCTGCGGAACCGCGCGGCGCGGATCACGGAAGAAATAGTAGCACCAGACCGTCAGCCCGACCCCGAGCCAGCCCAATGGCTCCCACAGGAAGAAAAGAACAAGCGTGACAACGGCGAAGACAGCCAGGAAGCGGTACCCTTCCGGGTGCATCGGCTTGAGGAAGGTGCCCCACATCGTCATGCGTCTGTGTCCTGTTCCTCATCCCGGTCGGTCGCCCATAGCAGTCTGGCGGAGGAGGGTCAAACAACCACGACGCTTTGTCGCTCTTTTGCGACGTCGTGGGCGCGGGAATCCACGGGGGGTTGGAGGCAGTCATTCATTGTTCGCGGACGGCAGGGTTCGGGTTCGGACTCGGCAGACCGGGAATTCATCCGGACAACGCAATACGGGAAGCAGCCCCGCTCGCTTCTCGTTTGCCGGTCCCAATCCGGACACATGTCGGGATACAGGCTGGGGAGCGCTCATGAGTTGGCAGTATCCTGCGGGCCTTGTGCCTTCCTGAGGTGGTTCTGGTCCGGATTGCAGCGTGGTGCAGGACCGTCACCGGGATGCTCACGGCTGGTTTTGAGCCCAGGCTCTTTTGGATGGTCGCGGCATGGGCTGGTACCGGCGGAGGCTGTCTGCGGAGCCGGACAGATGCGGCCGCGGCAAGGGCGCCGCCGCATCCCTTCCCGCAGCCGGGTCCGAAATCAGCGCAGCTCTTCGAGCGCGGAGGTGAAGGTCGCCATCCATTCGGCGCCGATCGCGTCGCGGCTGGCGTCCACCACGGGCTGAAGGCGTTCTGCAAGGCGCTGTTGTTCCTCGGGAGAGACCTCGTTGACCTCCATCCCTTCATCGGCAAGCTTGGCGCGCAGCCCTTCGGTCTGGGTGCGGGTCAGGTCGCGCTGGAAATCGCGGGCCTCGGCGGCAGCCTCGCGGATGATCGCCATCTCTTCCTCGTTCAGCCTGTCGTGGGACGGCTTGCCCATCAGCAGCACGACCGCGTTGTAAGAATGGCCCGTCAGGCTGAGATACTTCTGCACTTCCTGGAACTTGTTGGCATCGATGGCGGTCAGGCTGTTCTCGTGCCCGTCGATGGCGCGGGTCTCCATCGCGGTATAGACCTCGTTGATGGTCATCGGCACGGCGTTGGCGCCAAGCTGGTTGAACATGTCGATATACATCGCCGAGGGCTGGACGCGGATCTTCAGGCCCTCGAAATCCTCCCACTTCGTGATGGGGCGGGTGCTGTTGGTGGTGTGGCGGAAGCCCTGTTCCATGTAGGCCAGCCCGACAAGGCCCTTGGGTTCAAGCTTCTGGAACAGCTGGTTGCCGATGTCGCCGTCAAGGATCGCGTCGGCCTCGGCCGTGTCGCGGAACCGGTAGGGCATGTCGATGGCCGAGAATTCCGGCACCATGCCCGCCAGCGTCGTGGTCGTGCCGATCGCGAAGTCCTGCGTCCCGCCCTGAAGGGCCGACTGCATCTGCAATTCGTTGCCCAGGGTCGCGCCCGGATAGACCTTGATCTCGATCTTCCCGCCCGACTTCTCGGCCACGAGGTCGGCGAACTTGACCGCCGCCTGAGAGATCGGGTGCCCGTCGGGCAGCGGCGTGCCAAGGCGCAGGACATGGCTGCCCACCTCGGCCCAGGCGGCGGTGCCGGACATCATCGCCGTGGTTGCCAGCAGCGCGCAGAATTTTGTCAGCGTGGTCATCGAATGGCTCCTCCCATATTCGATATCAGTGAAGTCGTCCGCAGCGCGGGCCGATAGATCCGGACGGCATTGTCACAGAACAAGGCGCGCCGGGTGGCGTCGGGCAGGCCGGATGTGGCCTGGTAGAACCCGTTGAAGATGGTCGGGAAACTGCCCACCAGGCTGTCCACGGGGAAGTTGCTGGCGAACATGCAGCGCTGCCAGCCGAAGATCGAGATCGCGTCGCGGATCACCGGGCCGTTGTCGGCGATCGACCAGAGGCGGTCCTTCAGGCCGATGCCCGAAATCTTCAGGACCACGTTCGGGTGCCGCGCCAGCCGGGCCATCGCGCGACGCCAGCCTTCCAGCCCCTGGGGACTGCGGTCGGCGGGCAGGCCGGCGTGGTTCAGGACGATGGTCGTCGCCGGAAAGTCGGCCGCAAGGTCCGCCGCCGCGTCCAGTTCCCACCAGGGGGCCTGCAGGTCGAACATCAGCCCGTGGCGCCCCAGCTGGGCAAAGCCCGCGCGCCAGACCGGATCGTCCATCCCGCCGGCCCGACCGCGCCGGGCCTCGGCGGGCGACGCTGCGGAAGCGGGCTTGTGGCGGACGCTGCGGACCAGCGGGAAGCTGGCCTGTCGGGCGATCAGGTCCGCCGCGTCGCCCCGGTCCAGCCATGCCTGCGCGACCACCGCGTTGGGATAGCCATAACTGTCGTGCAGGCCATGGGCATAGCGCGTCTCGCCCAGAGGATCGTCCGGATCCCACTCGGTTTCGACATAAACGCTGCCGACGACATTGATCGGCGCTGCCTCGGCCAGGTAGTCCGGCGGCAGGTAGCGCTTGCGGATCGGTCCGTAATCCCCGTAGCGGAAGGGGATCATCGGCTCGTCCGACAGCCAGGGGTGATAGTTCGCCTGCGGATCCCAGAAATGCTGGTGGGCGTCGATGACGGGAAAGTCGGGGGAAATCTGCACGTCGATCGCCTCAGTTGCCCATGAACCAGTTCATCGGCACCAGCACCAGCGACGGGAACAGGACCAGCAGCGCCAGCAGCAGAAGATGCGCCAGCAGGAAGGGCCAGATGCCCTTCATCACCTCGTCCATGGTGATCCGGCTGACGCCGCAGATGACGTTCAGGACCGTGCCGACCGGGGGCGTGATCAGGCCGATGGCGTTGTTCATCACGAACAGCACCCCGAAATAGACCGGGTCGATGCCCGCCTGCTTGATCACCGGCATCAGCACCGGCGTCAGGATCAGGATGGTCGGCACCAGATCCATCGCGGTGCCCACGATCACCACAAGCACCATGATCACGGCCATCAGCAGGATCGGCCGATCGATCAGCGGCTCCAGGACGGCGATCACCAATTGGGGCAGATCGGCGATGGTAATCAGCCAGGCCGCGACCCCGGCGGCAGCCACCAGGAACATCACGACGGCGGTCGTGCGCCCGGCGGCCAGCAGCAGCGGGAACAGCTGCGCCACCGTCAGTTCGCGATAGACGACCATGCCGACGAACAGCGAATAGACCGCGGCGACCACGCCGGCCTCGGTCGGGGTGAAGATGCCCTCCTTGATGCCGACGATGATCAGCAGGGGGATCATCAGCGCCCAGATGCCATCCTTCAGCCGCTTGCCCACAACGCGCAGCGGCTGGCGCGGGGAGACCGGCACCGCGTCCTTGCGGGACACCAGCCACCAGGTCACGACAAGAAGCAGCGCCATCATCAGGCCCGGCGCGATGCCTGCCATGAACAGCTTCTTGACCGACACGCCTGCGGCCACGCCGAAGATGATGAAGGGGATCGAGGGCGGGATGATCGGGGCGATGATGCCGCCCGCCGCGATCAGGCCCGAGGACCGGCTCACGTCGTATCCCGCCTTGCGCATCATCGGGATCAGCATCGCGCCCACGGCGGCCGTATCGGCCACGGCGGAACCCGACATGCTGGCCATGACAATGGCCGCCAGCACAGCGACATAGCCCAGACCACCCCGGAAGTGGCCGACCAGCGCCGTCGCCAGGTCCACGATCCGGCGGGAAAGCCCGCCTGCGTTCATGAACTCGCCCGCGACCAGGAAGAAGGGGATCGCCAGAAGCTGAAAGCTGTCCGCGCCGCTGACCAGGTTCTGGGAAATGATCTGGGCGTCGAACATCCCCAGAAACAGCATCAGCGCCACGCCGCAGAGGATCAGCGCGAAGGCGATGGGCACGCCGATGGCCATGGATCCCAGAAGCGAGCCGAGGAAGATCGCGATGGTCATCGGGCCGCCTCCGGCCGGATTTCGGGGGCCAGATCCTCGCTCTCGACCACCTGTACCAGGTCGCGGCTTCCGGCGCGGCCGGTGAGGACGCGCCACAGATGTGCACCGATCACGATGACCAGGCCGATGCTGCAGACGAAGGCCGCAAGATGGGTCAGGCCGATCGGCAGGCCCGTCACGGGTGCGGCGTTGCCCCAGTTGATCAGAACCTGCTTCCAACTGCCCACCATCAGCAGCCCCGAGCAGAACAGCATCAGCGCGTCGCACAGTATCGCGCAGCCGATCTGGCTGGCGCGGGGCAGCCGGCGAACCAGGCTGTCCACCCCCAGATGGCCGTGGTCATACATCGCCAGCACGGCGCCCATGAAGATCAGCCAGACGAACAGCGTCCGCGACAGCTCCTCGGACATGCTGATCCCGGAATTGAAGCCGTAGCGCAGCACGACGTTCAGGAATACCAGCACGATCATGGCTGTCAGCGCCGCGACCATGAAGACGCGCAGCACCGTCAGGGCCAGCTTGCCCAGTCTCTCCATACCCTTACCCTCCTCCGATGATCACGGATTGGACGCCAGTCAGGTGATAGGTGTCAATTTGCTTTGCGCTATGCCATGATAACCCATGGCTATCATATCCGTCGTCCCGCCCCTTAACGCGCTGCTTGGCAGGCTTCGCCTGCGGCAGCTTCTGCTGGTCGTGGCGATCGGCGAGCTGTCCAGCCTGCGCAAGGCCGCCGACCGTGTCGGCATCAGCCAGCCCGCCGCCACGAAGATGCTGGCGGAACTGGAAGCCGCCCTTGGCGTGCCGCTGTTCGAACGCGGCCGGCGGGGCATGGTAGCCACCGCCTATGGCACGGCGCTGATCCGTCACGCGCATCTTGTCATCTCGGACGTGGGGGCGATGCGGGACGAGATCGCGGGCCTGGCCTCAGGGACGGCCGGGCGCCTGGCCATCGGCATGATCACCGCCGCCGCGGCGGGCCCGCTGTCCATCGCCGTGGCGCAGTTGAAGCGACGGCGTCCCCGGCTGGACGTCACGATCACGGTCGAGACCAGCGACATCCTGATCCCGATGCTGGAACAGGGACGGCTGGATGTCGTCATCGGCAGGCGCGTGCCCTCGGACCAGGCGGCGGATCTGGAATTCACCGAGATCGGGCCCGAAAGGCTGTCGGTGGTGACCGGCGCCGCCAACCCCCTGCGCGACCGTTCGGACCTGACCCTGCCCGCCCTGGGATCCGAGGCCTGGATCCTGCAGCCCCGCACCAGCCCGCTGCGCCAGATGGTCGAGGCCGCATTCCGCGATGCGGGCATGGAGACCCCGGCAAACGTCATCGAGACCGCCTCGATCCTGACCGCGACGACGCTGCTGCAGCACAGCGACATGGTGGCGGTCGTGCCGCATTCGGTGGCGCTGCACTACGTGTCCAGCGGCATGATGGCGATCCTGCCCGTGGGCCTGTCGCGAGAGTTGGATCCCTATGGCGTGCTGACCCGCAAGGCCCGTGCCAGGATGCCCGTCCTGGCCGAGCTGATGGCTCTGATCCCCCGTGAACCGAACCACGAGGTCAAAATCTGAGAACGCGGACGCAGAGGGCTGCGGCCTTTGCATGACGAAGCGAATATCCGCGGAAGCTGTGCAAGCACCGGGCATCCCGCTGCCGGGCTAGCCTGCTCGCGCGAACAGGCCTTCGTATTGCACGACAAACCCGCTTTCATCGACGTCAAGCATCGCCTCGAACCCAGGCGCAATGCCCAGGTCCCGGTAACGATAGAGCCCGTCGGCGATCCGGTCATAGCCCTGGCGTGACCTGAGGACATCCAGCGTCGCGCCATCGACATAGGCCACATCAAGGACGAGGGTGCCGTCGCCCGCCGCCATAAGCCTGCGGAGGGCAAGCGTATTGCAGAACGGCGTCAGCGAGAGATCAACCTCGAGCGCCCCGTCGAGGTCGGGCCGGGGTTGCCCATTGACCATCCAGCGGTCCCTTGTTCGCCAAAGACGCAGGGTCTTGTCGCCATCGGAGCCTGCGCGGGTGATTGCGACGTCAAGAACACGCCAGCCCGGATCAAGCTGCCATCGGTGATCGACGCGGCAACCGCCATCTTCCGTTGTCAGGATCGTGCCGTCGATTCGGAGCCCGTGCTCATTCTCGACGACCGAAAGCCGCTCCAGGCCGTCCGTGTCCAGGCGTCGCCAGAAAACAGTCTTGCTTACGACCATGAGAGCTTCTCCGGTTGGGTCGGCCAAACCATCGCAAATGCAGCCTAACAGATCTGGACCCATTGCGCGTGACTCGCCCGGAACAGGCGCAGGCGCCGAGAGCGGGGAAAGGGAACTGCTGCCCGGAGCCGTGGTCCGGGCCGGACGCGGATGACCAACCCCCTTGCACATGATGCAAACTGGCTGGTTGAGATCGACCGGTTCTATGCTAACGTGATCAAGCCGTTGTGATAACAGGAAAAGAAACCATGAAATTGACTACCAAGCTTGCGGCCATTGCCGTTGCCGCCATGCTGGGCCAAGGGGCCGCCGCGCAAGAGATGTCGTTCTTCCGCATCGGGACGGGCGGCACTGCCGGCACCTACTACCCGATCGGCGGCCTGATCGCCAACGCGATCTCGAACCCGCCGGGCTCGCGCGCCTGCGAGGATGGCGGCTCCTGCGGGGTGCCGGGACTGGTCGCGACGGCGGTCGCCTCGAACGGGTCGGTCGGCAACGTGAACGCGATCAATGGCGGCGCGATGGAGGCGGGCTTCAGTCAGTCCGACGTAGCCTATTGGGCGCAGACCGGAACCGGCCTGTGGGAAGGCCAGCCCGCGGTCGACAAGCTGCGCCTGATCGCCAACCTTTATCCCGAAAGCATCCACCTCGTCACCCGCGCCGATGCCGGGATCGAGACGGTCGCGGATCTGGCGGGCAAGCGCGTGTCGCTGGACGAACCCGGCTCGGGCACGCTGGTCGATGCCAAGATCATCCTGGAAGCCTTTGGCCTGTCCGAATCCGACGTGACGGCGGAATACCTCAAGCCCGACCAGGCGGCGGACCGGATGCGCGACGGGGCGATGGACGCCTTCTTCTTCGTGGGCGGCTATCCGGCCGGCGCGATTGCCGAACTGGCCAGCCAGCACGACGTGAAGCTGGTCCCGATCGCCGGTCCCGAGGTGGACAAGCTGCTGGACACCTACAACTTCTTTGCCACCGACAACCTGCCCGCCGGCACCTATGACGGCCAGGACGCGGATGTGGCTACGATTTCGGTCGGCGCCCAGCTTGTGACCTCGGCGGACCAGCCCGAGGAACTGGTCTACGGCATCACCAAGGCGCTGTACAACGAGAACACGCAGAAGCTGTTCGCGGCGGGCCATGCCAAGGGCAAGCAGATCACGCAGGACAGCGCGACGCAGGGCGCGGGCATTCCGTTCCACCCGGGCGCCGAACGGTTCTACAAGGAAGCGGGCAAGCTTCAGTAATCGCGGCCTTTATCCCGGCGCGAAGGGCGCGGGCCGGCAGGTCCGCGTCCTTTTCGTCGTTTCCCGAATTCCAGGAATGACCCATGACTGAAACTGCTCGCCACCTGTCCGAGGCGGAACTGCGCGCCATCGAGGAGGAATACGATCCCGAGGCCCGCTTCCGGACCGTCCTGCGCCCCGTCGCGATCCTGACCGCGGTGATCCTGTTCCTGCTGTCGGCCTATCACTTCTACACCGCCGGTTTTGGCATCCCGCGCGCCACCACCCATCGCGGATTGCACATGGGCGTGTCGCTGTTCGTGATCTTCCTCAGCTTCGCGGCCTTCGACGGCGGCCGCCACAAGACCACCGGCTTCGTGATCCTGGGCATCCCGGTCCACGATTGGCTTTTCGCCTTCGCCGGGGCGGTCAGCGCCTTCTATGTGCCCTGGATTTATGACCAGCTGGCGTTCCGGGTGGGCAACCCGCTGATGCTGGACATCGTGATGGGCACGCTGCTGCTGGTCACGCTGATGGAGGCCGTGCGCCGGTCGATGGGCTGGCCCCTGCCGGTGATCGCCGCGCTGTTCATCGCCTATGCCTACTGGGGCCAGTCGATGCCCGGCATCCTGGTTCATCCGGGCGCTGACTGGAACACGATCATCAACCACCTGTATCTGACCTCGCAGGGGATCTACGGGACCGCGCTTGGGGTCATCGCGACCTATGTGTTCCACTTCGTGCTGTTCGGGGTCATGGCGCAGAAGATCGGGCTGGGGCAGCTGTTCATCGACCTGGCGACCGCGCTGACCGGCCGCTTCGCGGGCGGGCCTGCCAAGGTTTCGGTGGTATCGTCCGCGATGCTGGGCACGATCTCGGGCTCGTCCATCGCCAATACGGTGACCACGGGCGCGCTGACCATCCCGGCCATGATCAAGATCGGCTTCAAGCGCCACTTCGCCGCCGCGGTCGAGGCCGCGTCCTCGACAGGCGGGCAGATCACCCCGCCGGTGATGGGGGCCGTGGCCTTCCTGATGGTGGAATATCTGGGGATCCCGCTGCGCACGATCCTGATCGCGGCCATCGTGCCGGCCTTCATGCACTTCTTCGGCGTCCTTGTGCAGGTCCATCTTGAGGCCAAGCGCCTCGGGATCCGCGGACTGCGGGCCGAGGAACTGCCCAAGGCCGGCAAGGTCCTGCGCGAGGGCTGGCTGTCGGTCGCGCCGCTGATCCTGCTGGTGTGGATGCTGATGTCGGGCCGCACGCCCTTCCTGTCGGCCTTCTGGGCGATCACGGCCTGCATGATCGTCTATCTGATCCAGCGCGTGATGGCTTCCGGTGCAGTCGAAGGCATCAAGGAAACCGCCGCCGGCATCTTCGACGGCCTCGTGTCCGGCGCGCGCCAGTCGCTGTCGGTGACGGCTGCGGCGGCCTTGGTAGGCGTCGTCATCGGCATCGTCACGCTGACGGGCGTGGGCTTCAAGATCGCCTTCATGGTGACCTCGGTCGCGGCCAACGGCGCGGCCAGCTTCCACGCCTTCCTAGGCTTCCTGCCCTTCGAGCCCTTCGGCATCGACACGCTGACGCTGCTGTTCACGTTGGTGATGACGGCCGCGGTCTGCATCCTGATGGGCTGCGGCGTGCCCACGACCGCCAACTACATCATCATGGTGGCGGTCGCCGCGCCGGTCCTGGGGATGATGAACGTGGAACCCCTGGTCGCGCATTTCTTCGTCTTCTACTTCGGGGTGCTGGCCGACGTGACGCCGCCGGTGGCGCTGGCCGCCTATGCAGGCGCGGGGATCGCGGGGGCGAACGGCTTCAAGGCGGGCAACACGGCCTTCCGGCTGTCGATGGGCAAGGCGCTGGTGCCCTTTGTCTTCGTCTTCTCTCCGTCGCTGCTGATCGTGACGCAGGCCTTCACGCTGCCCGACTTCCTGCTGGCCTTTTCGGGGGCGGTCCTGGGCATCGTGGCCCTGTCGGCCGCGATCACCAACTGGCTGCTGGGACCGCTGTGGGTGATCGAACGCATCGCCCTGACGTTGGCCGCCCTGCTGATGATCGCGCCCGAGCCCGTCTCGACGGCCATCGGCGTCGCCATCCTGCTGGCGGTGACCGCGCGGCAATACCTTGGCGCGCGGAAGGCACCCGCGGTCGTCACGACGCGATGACCTTGCCAACCCGCAGGCGGCAAGGCTGCCTGCGGGACCCTGCCCTTCTCGGCTCACGCCGCCCTCGCCCTTGCTTGGCATCCGGGCGGATGGCTCTCCGGTAAATGAGCGGCCTATTCCTCGGGGCGATCTGCCCGCCAGGCGTCGCGGTGCTGCGACTGACGCTGCGCCAGAACGCCCGAGGCCTTGAGCCGCGCCTTGAGGTCCTCGACCGGCGGCGCGTAGACGAAGCCGAAGGAAACGCAATCATCCCGACCCTCGACCGCGTGGTGCAGCCGGTGCGCCTGATAAAGCCTGCGGAAATAGCCACGCCGGGGAACATAGCGGAAGGGCCAGCGCTGGTGGACCAAGCCGTCGTGGACGACGAAGTAGATCACGCCATAGACACTCGCTCCGGCCGCGACCCACCACAGCCAGGGCCACCAGGCGCCGCCGACCGCGAACAGCAGGATCGAGATCACGGCAAAGACCACGGCGTACAGATCGTTCTTCTCGAACGGGCCGTGGGTCTCCTCATGGTGCGACTTGTGCCATCCCCAGCCAAGGGGGCCGTGCATGATCCAGCGGTGGACCGAATAGGCGATGCCCTCCATGACCACGACAGTCAGGACGACGATGACAATCGGCATCAGGACGCTCATGCCCCGCCCCTTTCCCGGGTCGAAGGCAACCGCCACCACGGCACCGACGGATAAAGGTGGTGTTCATGGTGATAGCCGCCGAAGTGAAAGCATGTCAGCAGCGACAGCGGATCGCCGAACCGGGTGGACCGCGCGTTGTGCCGATCGGGAAAGGCGTCGTGGCCCGGCCGGTGGGGCAGCCAGGTGCCGAAGACGAAAAGCTGCATCGAGGCAAGGATCGAAGGCACGGCCCAGAATGCCACATAAGGCCAGCGTGGGCCGAGGATCAGCGCATAAAGGATCACCGATCCGCCCAGCACCCAGAACTCGCGCCAGCCGAAATAGGTGCGCACGAACGCGATATACCACGCGACCGGTCCGCCACGGCTGAAGTCGGGATCGTCGTCGGTGCCGGCGTGGCGGTGATGAGCCATGTGCTTGACGATCAGCTTGCGCCAGGAAAACCCGGCGAAAAGCAGCAGCGCCAAAGTCCCGAATGCCCTGTTCAGCCGCGGGCTTCCCGGAAAGATCGCGCCATGCATCGCGTCATGGGCGACGATGAACAGCCCGACGGACAGCCAGGTCAGCCCGATCAGGCAAACGACCGCAAGGACGGGCGCGTCTGTCGCGTCCAGATGCCACACGGCAAAGACGTGCAGGGCGATCCAGGCGCAGATCACCACGCCCGCCAGTGCGGCGCCCACGAGGCTGGACGAAGGAAAGCGTCGCAGCGTTTCAGACAAGCCCCGGCTCCTTGCTCATCGTGTATCACCCGTGACAATCTATGACGGCGCAACGGCAGTTTCCAGCCCAAGCCCTTTGTCTGGTGCAAATAGGCTAGCGATATCCCCGGCAGGGAGCGCTGGCGCTCGGACTCTTCTGGCCCGCAGCAGGCGATCCTGCCGCCCCGCTTGCGACCGGAGTGAAGAGGCGGGGTCTTCAAGGCGGCAGACTAGCCCGATCCGACCTGACCGGTGACCCAGTTCCGAAAGGCCGAGGGCAGCGGGTCCGAGACACGTTCATCGGGGATGACGACATAGTAGGCCGCATCCGTGACCGACGGCGGACCGGGGATGATCCGCAACAGACCCTGGCGGATCTCCCGCTCGATCAGATAGCTGGGAAGAAGGGCCATGCCAAGGCCGGCCACCGTGGCCTCGATCAACAGCGAGAACTGGTCGAACCGATGGCCCTGGAAGCCGCGCACGACATCCTGTCCATTGGCCGTCAGCCATTCCGGCCATTGCATGGGCCGCGACTGCATGTGCAAAAGCGGCGCCGCGTCGGGGAAGGTCCCATCGGCCCCGATCAATCCGGGTGCCGCGACCGGCAGAACGGTTTCCGCGCAAAGATATGCGCAGGTTGCACCCGGCCAGGCTGGCTTGCCGTAATGGATGGCCACGTCCACGCTCGCCTCCGCCAGATCGAAGTGCCCGTCGCGCGACAGGACCGATATCTGGATGCCCGGATGTTCTGCCAGGAAGTTCGGCAGGCGGGGCATCAGCCAGCGGCTGCCGAAAGTGGGCAGCGTCGCCACCGCAAGGTGGCCTGTCACGTCGCGGCGGCTGGCAGCGCGCAGGGTCAGGTGCTCCAGCCCGGCCAGCAGGCTTTCGATTTCGGGGCGCAGCTGCTCGCCCGCACTCGACAACACGATCCGCTGACGGATCCGCTCGAACAGGGCGACACCCAGTTGCGCCTCAAGCTCCTTGATCTGGCGGCTGATCGCGCTTTGCGTCAGGTTCAGCTCGACCGCGGCACGGGTAAAGCTGCCATGCCGTGCCGCGGCTTCGAACGCCTGCAGCGCCGACAGGTCGGGCATCTGGCTGCGGCTCAACTTCATTCCGTCCTCGCATCAAGTCAGTCGCATTCAGCGCGTTTCACCGGCCTATTGATCCTGTATCGACGCAACTGAACCTTCTGGCAAGCATGGGAGCCGCGTGATGACCAAGACCGGATCTGCATCACCGAACCGTATCCGCGCCGCGTTTTCCGCGGCAATGTCGGCCATGTATCGCAAGGAAGTGCCGGCCTATGGCACGCTGATGACGCTTGTGGCGGATGTGAACCAGCAGGCGCTGCAACGCGATCCCATCCTGGAGGGGCGGCTTCAACGGACGGGTGAGCTTTCGCGTGTATCCGAGGAACGGCACGGGGCGATCCGGTTGGGGACGCCTGCGGAACTGTCGACCATGCGGCGGCTGTTTGCGGCGATGGGCATGGAGCCGGTCGGCTACTACGATCTGACCGAGGCGGGCGTGCCGGTTCATTCCACCGCCTTCCGCCCGATCGGCGAGGATGCGCTGCGTCGCAATCCTTTCCGGGTCTTCACGTCCCTGCTGCGCCTTGACCTGATCGAGGACCCCGGTCTGCGCCACGAAGCCCAAGTGCTGCTTGATGCACGCAGGATCTTCACGGATCGCTGTCTTGCCCTGATCGAACGCTCCGAGACTCAGGGCGGCCTGAACGAGGACGAGGCGGCAGAGTTTGTCCGCGAGGCGCTGGAAACCTTCCGCTGGCATTCCGATGCGCTTGTGGGTCCGGACCTGTATCAACGGCTGCATGACGCGCATCGCCTGGTCGCCGACGTGGTGTCCTTCCGCGGGCCGCACATCAACCACCTGACCCCCCGCACCCTGGATATCGACGCCGTGCAGGAGCTGATGCCCCGGCGCGGCATCAGCCCGAAGGCCGTGGTCGAGGGGCCGCCCACGCGCAAATGCCCGATCCTGCTGCGCCAGACATCCTTCAAGGCGCTGGACGAGGCGGTCAGCTTCGACGGACACAAGGGTCAGCATACGGCCCGCTTCGGAGAAATCGAAGCCCGTGGTCAGGCGCTGACGCCGAAGGGCCGGGCGCTTTACGACCGGCTGCTGACGCAGGCGCGCGACCAGGTCCGGCCCAAGGCCGACGGCAGCAACGCGGCCGATTACATCGAGGCTCTCAGGCAGAGCTTCACCGGCTTCCCGGACGACCTTGATGCCATCCGGCGCGAAGGTCTGGGCTACTTCGAGTTCTCGCTGACGGAAAAGGCAAACAGCCTGGGCGACAGCGTGATCGACATGGATGTCGAGGCCCTGATTGCCGCCGGCTGCCTGCGGGCCGATCCGATCACCTACGAGGATTTCCTTCCGGTCAGCGCGGCGGGGATCTTCCAGTCCAACCTTGGCGACGACGCGGCACAGGATTTCCAGGCCAGCCCCAATCGCGATCGCTTCGAGGCCGATCTGGGCGCAAAGGTGCAGGACGAGTTCGAACTGTACCAGTCCCTGCAGGATGGCTCGCTGTCACGTTGCCTGTCCACCTTGGGCAGGTCCGACATCGCGGCGCAATAGCTCGCCCCCTTACACAAGGAAGACAATCATGAAAGATGCGCTTCAGATGGACCTGAAGGCGGACGTGCAATCGCTGCTGGGCAGGCTGGGCGTCGAGGCGCGGATCCTGGAGGCCGGCGACATGGCCAGCTTCAGCCCTGTCACGGGACAGCAGATCGCCAGCCTTGCGCAGGATGATGCGGAGGCAACCAGGGCCGCCATCGCTCGTGCCGCGGCGGCGTTTCGCACATGGCGCAACGTTCCCGCGCCCGGCCGGGGAGAACTGGTGCGCCTGCTGGGCGAGGAACTGCGCGCGGCCAAGGACGACCTGGGCCGCCTTGTCTCGATCGAGGCCGGCAAGAGCCCGTCCGAAGGGGCAGGCGAGGTGCAGGAGATGATCGACATCTGCGACTTTGCCGTCGGCCTGTCCCGTCAGCTCTACGGCTTGACCATCGCAACCGAACGGCCGGGCCATCGCATGATGGAAACCTGGCATCCGCTGGGCGTCGTCGGTGTGATCTCGGCCTTCAACTTCCCCGTGGCGGTCTGGTCCTGGAACGCTGCGCTGGCTCTGGTTTGCGGCAATCCGGTCGTCTGGAAGCCTTCCGAAAAGACCCCCCTGACGGCGCTGGCATGCCAGGCCATCCTGGATCGCGCACTGGCCCTTTTCGGCGATGCGCCTGACAGCCTGAGCCAGGTCGTTATCGGTGGCCGGGAAACCGGAGAGGCGCTTGTCGATGATCCGCGCGTGGCCCTGGTGTCGGCCACCGGCTCGACCCGGATGGGCCGGCAAGTCGGACCCCGGGTCGCGGCGCGCTTCGGCCGCTCGATCCTGGAACTGGGCGGCAACAACGCGGGCATCGTCTGTCCCTCGGCCGATCTGGACATGGCCCTGCGCGCCATCGCCTTCGCCGCCATGGGAACCGCCGGTCAACGCTGCACGACGATGCGGCGTCTGTTCGTGCATGACAGCCTTTATGACCAGTTGGTGCCGGGGCTGATCAAGGCCTATGGCTCGGTCCCGGTCGGCAATCCGCTGACCACGCAGGCGCTGGTGGGGCCGCTGGTCGACAGGCAGGCATTCGAGGGGATGCAGGCGGCAATCGAGGCTGCCAAGGCCGAGGGCGGCGTCGTCCATGGCGGCACCCGTGTGACCGACGCCGGACCCGAGGCGGCATACTACGTCACGCCCGCCCTGATCGAGATGCCCGCCCAGGTCGGCCCGGTGCTGGAGGAAACCTTCGCGCCCATCCTCTATGTCATGCGCTACAGCGACCTTGACGACGTAATCGAACAGCACAATGCCGTCGGCGCGGGGCTGTCCTCGTCGATCTTCACCACCGACCTGCGGGAAAGCGAACTGTTCCTGTCGGCGGCGGGGTCCGATTGCGGGATCGCCAATGTCAACATCGGCACCTCGGGCGCCGAGATCGGCGGGGCCTTCGGCGGCGAGAAGGAAACGGGGGGCGGGCGCGAAAGCGGATCGGACGCCTGGAAGGCCTATATGCGGCGGGCCACCAACACCATCAACTACTCGCGCGAGCTGCCGCTGGCGCAGGGCGTGGTCTTCGACATCTGAGGATGGTCATGGATATCAGCACCAGATCGTTCCGCCCGGCGGACCGGATCGCGGATCTTGGCGTGTCCGAGATCCTGGCGATCACCGCGCGGGCCAGTGCCCTGAAACGGGAAGGCCGCCCGGTCATCATCCTGGGTGCGGGCGAGCCGGATTTCGACACGCCCGATCACATCAAGGAGGCGGCGGTCGCGGCCATCCGCGAGGGTCGGACCAAGTACACGGTTCTTGACGGCAGCCCCGAGATGAAGCGGGCCATCCGTGACAAGTTCCGGCGCGAGAACGGGCTGGAGTTCAAGGCCGACGAGGTGACAGCCGCCGCCGGAGCCAAGCAGATCCTCTACAACGCGATGATGGCCAGCCTGAACGAGGGCGACGAGGTCATCATTCCGACGCCCTGCTGGACCAGTTACTTCGACATCGTGCGGATCGCCGGTGGCGTGCCGGTGGGCGTGCCCTGTGATGAGGGCACCGGCTTTCGCCTGACGCCCGAGGCCCTGGAAGCCGCGATCACGCCGCGAACCCGCTGGCTTCTGCTCAACTCGCCCTCCAATCCGACAGGCAGCGCCTATGGCGAGAACGACTATCGCCCGCTGATCGGGGTCCTGCATCGCAACCCGCATGTCTGGCTGATGGTCGACGACATCTACGAGCATATCCTTTACGACGGCTTCCGCTATGTGACCCCTGCCGCGCTGGATGCCGGGCTGCGGGAACGCTGCCTGACCGTCAACGGGGTGTCCAAGGCCTATGCCATGACGGGCTGGAGGCTTGGCTATGCGGGCGGTCCCGCACCGCTGATCGCGGCCATGGCGGTCGTGCAAAGCCAATCCACCTCCTGTCCTTCCTCGGTCACGCAGGCGGCCGCCATTGCCGCGCTGGACGGGCCGCAGGATTTCCTGGCCGGGCGCACCGCCAGCTTTGCCGCCCGCCGCGATCTGGTGGTGGACGGGCTGAACGCAATCCAGGGCATCACCTGCCGCAAGCCGGAAGGTGCCTTTTATGCCTTTGCAAGCTGTGAAGGACTGATCGGCTGCGTCACGCTGCAGGGCATGCGCCTGGACAGTGATCGCGACCTCTGCGCCTGGCTGCTGGAGGCAGCCGACGTGGCGGTGGTGCCGGGCGCCTGCTTCGGACTGCCGGGATATTTCCGTGTCAGCTATGCCACCTCGGACGACGAACTGGGCGAGGCTCTCGCATGCATCGCCCGGGCTTGCGCGACGCTTATGCACAAGGCCGGGGAGGGCTGACCAGCTGATCGAGGCTTTCTCTGTCAGATCACTCTCAGGCGAACGCTGCCGCCGAGGCTCTGGCCCGCTTCCAGCACCCTCAGTCCACCCAGGTCGGAACGCCCATGCCCCCCCGCCAGATGGCTCATGGGCTCCAGCGCGAAGTAATCCCGTTGATAATCGGGATCAAACGACTGGTCCGATACGAAAAGGAACATGCTGCCGAACACCGGGTCGGCCTTGATCCGCAATGTCGTCTGGCGTTCGGGCCAGGTGATGACAGCGCGGCCCGACCAGTGGTCGAAGCCGTTGTTGACCCAGCGGCGGGGCAGACCGCGCGGAACCGAAAAATCCAGGTCCGCCGGCACAGGGCCGGGTTCACCCGCAAGCCAACCGTCTTCCTCGGCCAGCATGTCGCCGGTCTCGATTTGCAGCGTGGTCGCTGGCGTCATGGGGAAGAAGGGATGCCAGCCAATCCCGAACGGCATTGCTTGCCCCCGGTTCGTGACCGACATCGCCATGTCCAAGCCATCGGGGGTCACGGTCAGTTCCTGCCGCGCATCATAAACATAGGGCAGCGCGCTGCCGTCATGCGAATGGGTCAGCACCACACGGTCAGCGGCCTGTTCGGCCACCCGCCATTCGGAACGCCAGCCCTCGCCATGCAGGTAATGCCTATCCCGGTCGGTGTTCGGGACAAGTCGGCGGTCGCTATGAACCGCCCCAGGTTTGCCGGAGGCTCCAACTCCTGAGTAGGATGGAGCATCATGAGCAAGACCACGAACAAGTTTTCCCCTGAAGTCCGCGAGCGCGCCGTGCGGATGGTTCTCGGTGGCAGGCGATCACGTCTATCGCCGCGAAGATCGGCTGTTCCGCGAACACGCTGAACGAGTGGGTCAAGAAGGCCGAGGTCGACAGTGGCAGACGCGCAGGCATTCCCAGCGCCATGGCCGAGAGGATGAGGTCGCTCGAGCGGGAGAACCGGGAACTGCGCCAGGCTAACGAGATTCT
>NZ_JAPTYD010000035.1 GCF_026913015.1 Paracoccus benzoatiresistens | reverse complement strand
ATCGTCGCCATCAACAAGGACGAGGAAGCCCCCATCTTCCAGATCGCCGACTATGGCCTCGTCGGCGACCTCTTCACAACCGTGCCGGAACTGACGGGGAAGGTGTGAAAGGCGCTGTCCTTCAACACCTGATCCCATCCAACATCCTGGCCCAAACCCCCCAAGGCTGACCGGGATCCCACCCTTTCCTGCATGGGATCCCGCTTCTCAGCCAGGAGAGCCGCTTCATGATCGACATGCGGGTCGCCGCCCCAGGTCTCCAGTAGAGCCGCGTCCTGCGGAAGCAGGTAAGAAATGTTGGCCTCCATGGCCACCGCGCAGGCGCGGTGGCCCAGCCAATGGGCCAGCACCCCAAGGATCGCGCAGGCGGACTCAAGCTCTTCCCGGCGCAGGCGCATGGCCTGCAGGAGCGCGTCCTGCTGCTCGCGTTGCCGAACTGTCCGGCGTTGATCGCGGTCAGGATCCGCATCGTGCCCAGTTGGACGGCGTCGTAGCCCAAGACGCCGCTCTGGAAATACGACTGGGCCAGGTTAACGCCCGGCCCGTCCCACGGAAGCCGCATCGGCCATCCGCTCAAGTGCATCAGCCGGACGCCCTGGCTTGCATTCCCCACACGCGCCACCATTCGGACGCAGCCGGCCTTCCAGCTGGTCGCGTCCGAGCAGCAGAAGCCTGGGATCGTCGCCGTTCCATGCCGTGACGATCACGTGGTCCAGCACATCGGCGCCGCTGGCAAACAGCTTCTGCCTGCCAATCGCGCCGCCGCTCGCCTTCACGACAGCCGGTCGGACGCGGCATTGCCTACAAAAACAGTCGGGCAATATTGACTTCGGTTCTTTGGGCTTTTACCCGCTGCCTGTGGCCTTTCGAGATTTGGGCCATGTCTTTGGAAAGGAATGTCCCCGTGCGCACGATTCTTCTGGCCGGACTGTCGATGATGCTGGCCCAGCCGGCGCTGTCCCAAGTGACGATCGAGACGGCCCAGGGTCCCCGGACGATCGCCGAAACCCCATCGGCGATCGCGGCCCTTGACCTGGGCATCGTGGACACGATGATGGCCTTGGGCGTGACCCCGGCGGCGGTTCCGGAAAAGCTGTTCCTGGACTACCTTCAGCCGCTGGCGGGGGTGTCCGCACCGGCGGGAAGCCTGCAGGAACCCGATCTGGAAAAGCTGGCCGAAGTCGGGCCCGACCTCATCATCGTGGCCAACCGCACATCCGTGAAGCGCGACGCGGTGGCGCAGGTGGCGCCCGCCATCGACATGACGGTGGACGGCGCCACCCTGGTCGACGATGCCAAGGCGCGCATATCGGGGCTGGCTACGCTGCTTGGCAAAAAGGCCGAGGGCGAGGCCCTGACCGCCGCCCTGGACGCCAAGCTGGCCGCCTTGTCCGACGCCGGCCGCGACAAGGGCAGCGCACTGGTGCTGCTGACCAACGGGCCGAAGATGTCGGCCTATGGCGCGGGATCGCGGTTCGGATGGCTTTATGAGGCGACGGGCATGGCCCGGGCAGGCCGGCCCCTGGACGAAAAGGCCAATCACGGCGACGCGGTCAGCCATGAATTCATCGCCCAGACCGACCCGGACTGGCTGTTCGTGCTGGACCGCGGCGCGGCGATCGGGGCCGAGGGCCAGTCGGCCGAAGCCACGCTGGACAACGAACTGGTGCGCCAGACGAAAGCCTGGAAGAACGGCCATGTCGTCTATCTTCCCGCTGGCAACGTCTACCTGGCCCCCAGCGGATATACCGCGCTGACCGAGACGCTGGAGGTTCTGACCGACGCGCTGTCGGGATGAAGGCGCGACCCCTGGTCCTGTCGGGACTGGTCCTGTCCGCCCTGATCCTGGCAAGCCTTGGCGTCGGCGCGGCCAGCATCGACCTCGGCGGGTCCGATCCCTGGACGATGCTGGTATTGATGCAATCGCGCCTGCCCCGGACCCTTGCCCTCCTGCTGACCGGCGCGGCGCTGGCGGTGGCCGGGGTGGTGATCCAGAGCCTGGTGCGCAACCGCTTCGTCGGGCCAGACACGGCAGGCACCGGCGAAAGCGCTGCCCTGGGCCTGCTGGCGGTCACGCTGCTGGCGCCTGCCGCGCCGATCTGGGTCAGGATGATCGCGGCCAGCCTGGCCGCCATGGCCGGGACCGCGCTGTTTCTGGCCATCGTCCGCCGCCTTCCCGCCCGAGAGGTGATGCTGGTTCCCATCGCGGGCCTGATCCTGTCGGGCATCGTGGGCGGCGTCGTCACCTGGATCGCGTGGGAGGCCGACCTGCTGCAATTCGTCGCCACCTGGCTGATGTCGGGCGAATTCTCGGGCGTGATCGCGGGTCGCTATGAACTGCTGTGGGTCGCGGGGCTGGCCGCGCTGCTGGCCTGGTTCGCGGCCGACCGCTTTGCGATCCTGTCCCTGGGCGACGAGGTCGCGACCGGGCTTGGCCTGTCCTCGCGCGGGGTGATGCGGCTGGGGATGGTAGTCGTGTCGGTCGTCTCGGCCCTGGTGGTGGTGACGGTGGGCATGATTCCCTTCATCGGGCTGGTCGTTCCCAACATCGTGGCCCGGATCATGGGCGACAACCTGCGTGCCTCGATCCCGGTGGTCGCGGCGGGCGGGGCAGGGCTGCTGCTGGCCTGCGACCTGCTGGGCCGGGTCCTGCGCCACCCCTATGAAATTCCGGTCGGCACCATTCTGGGCATTGTGGGATCGGTCGTCTTCCTGTGGCTGCTTTATCGGCCCGCATCGCATGGCTAGATCGGCGCGCCCCCTGATCGCGGCCCTGCTGGCGCTGCTGGCCGCTGTCTCGCTGGTCTGGATGGTCCAGGGCATCGGCGGCGGCAATCGCAGCTTCATCCTGCAGTTGCGCGGAACGAAGCTGGCCGGCCTGGTGCTGGTCGGTGCCGCGGTCGGCACCGCGACGGTGCTGTTCCAGACGGTTGCCGCGAACCGCGTCCTGACGCCTTCGATCATGGGTTTCGACGCGCTTTACGTGCTGTTGCAGACAGCCCTGGTCGCGGGCCTTGGCATGGCAGGGTTCGCGGGGCTGCCCGCCGGCGCGAAATTCCTCGCCGAGGTCGCGGCCATGTCGGTCCTGTCGGCGGCGCTGTTCGGCACCCTGCTGGGGCGCGGGGCGCGCGACATTCCCCGGACCATCCTGACCGGCGTGATCCTGGGGGTCCTGTTCCGGTCGTTGTCCACCTTCCTGGCCCGCGTCATGGATCCCAATGCCTTCGCCGTCGTCCAGAGCGTCAGCGTCGCAAGCTTCGGCAGCATCGACGCGGCGCTTTTGCCGATGGCCGGGCTGATCATGGCGGCGTGCCTTGGCGTGGCGATGCGGCTGTCTGCCCGGCTGGATGTCCTGGCGCTCGGCCGCGATGCGGCGCTGTCGCTGGGGCTGCCCTTCGACCGGCTGGTGTTGGCCACGCTGGGACTGGTGGGGATGCTGGTCGCGGTCTCCACCGCGCTTGTCGGCCCGGTGGCCTTCTTCGGCCTGCTGGTCGCAGGGCTGGCGCATAGGCTTTCGCCGTCGTCCCGCCATGAGGTGCTGCTGCCGGTCGCGGGCCTGATCGGCGCGTTGTTCCTGGTCGCCGGCCAGACCCTGTTCGAACGCCTGATGGGCCAGACCGGCACGCTGTCGGTGGTGGTCGAATTCGCGGGCGGCCTGTTCTTCCTGTTCCTTCTGCTGAAAGGACGCATCCGATGATCCGCGTCACGGGTCTTTCCCACCGCATCGGCGCCAGCACGATCCTTCACGATCTTGACCTGACCCTGCCGCGTGGCAAGCTGGTCGCGCTGATCGGTCCGAACGGCGCGGGCAAGTCCACGCTGCTGCGCCTGATCGCCCGGCTGGAACCCCTGCAACAGGGCCGGATCCAGATCGACGGGCTGGATCTGGCGACCACCCCCTCTGCCCGGCTGGCCCTGGCGATGGCGGTGATGGGCCAGCAGGCCCGGATCGCCAGCCGGTTGCGGGTGGGCGAACTGGTGGGCTTCGGCCGCTGGCCCCATCATCACGGCCGCCCCCGCGCGGCGGACCACCAGGCGGTGGACCAGGCGCTTGACGCCTTCGGCCTGACGCCCCTGCGCCACCGCTTCCTGGACGAGATCTCGGGCGGGCAGGCCCAGCGGGCGCATCTGGCGATGACCTTCGCCCAAGGCACCGACTGGCTGCTGCTAGACGAGCCGCTGAACAATCTCGACATGGCCCATGCCCGCGCGCTGATGGCGCGGCTGGCCGATCTGGTGCGCGGCAGCGGCCGCAGTGTCGTGACCGTCATCCACGAGGTGAACTATGCGGCCGCCTGGGCCGACCATGTGGTCGCCATGAAGGACGGCCGGATCGTCGCCGAAGGCGCCCCCGCGACTGTCCTGACCGAGCCGGTGCTGTCGGCGCTGTATGACACCCCGATCGAGGTGGCGCGCCATGACGGCCGCCCCCTGGTCCTTCACCATCACCGGCATGACGACCTGGACGCCCCCTGTCCCGGTCCGGCAACCGAAACCCGTCTCGCCCTGCATTGAGGATATCATGATCTCGACCGCCCGTTACGCCACGCCGAACGCTGCCAGATACGTCCAGCAGCTTGCCAAGCACTTTGCCCACAAGATCGAGGTCCGGTCCGACGGGAATTCCGCGGACCTGACCCTGCAATCCGGCGCCGTCCGGCTTGAGGCCACCGCCGATGCCTTCGTCGCCCGGATCGAGGCCCCGGACGCGAAATCGCTGATCGACGCGCGCTATGTCATCGACAAGCACCTGGTGATCTTCGCCTTCCGCGAAGGGTTCGCGGGGCTTCACTGGCGGGTGACGGATTCGGCCTGATGCCGTCTCGGACCGAACTTTCGGCATGGTCCGAGGGGGTGGGTACGAATTAAGACGGGCGGGACCGACGGACCCGCCCCTCAAGGATTGCATAAAGCTCAGGCGGTGACGGCCGCAGCGCCTTTCCGGCGCGCCCGGCTGAACAGGCCCAGCACGAAGACGAAGAACACCGGCACGAAGAACACCGCCAGGATCGTGGCCGAGATCATGCCGCCGATCACGCCCGTCCCGATGGCGTTCTGCGACGCGGCCGAGGCGCCCGTGGCGATGGCCAGCGGCACCACGCCCAGGGTGAAGGCCAGCGACGTCATCAGGATGGGGCGGAAGCGCAGCTTGGCCGCCTGGACCGCCGCGTCGATCAGGCTCATCCCCTCTTCGCGCAGATCCTTGGCGAACTCCACGATCAGGATCGCGTTCTTGGCGGACAGCCCGATGATCGCGATCAGGCCGACCTTGAAGTAGACGTCGTTCGGCATGTCGCGCAGCATCACCGCAGCGATGCAGCCGATCACCCCCAGCGGCACGACCAGCATCACCGACAGCGGAATCGACCAGCTTTCGTAAAGCCCCGACAGCAGCAGGAACACGAACAGGATCGACATCGCGAACAGGATCGTCGAGGTGTTGCCCGAACTGATCTCCTCCAGGGTCTGGCCGGTCCATTCATAGGCGAAGCCCTCGGGCAGCTCGGCCGCCAGCCGCTCCATCTCGGCCACGGCCGCGCCCGATGAGAAGCCGGGCAAGGCGTTCCCGGCGATCCGCACCGAGGGATAGCCGTTGTAGCCGACCACCTGGCTCGGGCCCTGGTTCCAGTTTACCGTCGCAAAGGACGAGAAAGGCACCATGCCGCCGTTCGAGTTCCGCACGGTCAGGTTCAGGATGTCCTCGGCCTGCATCCGGCTTTCCTCCTGGGCCTGCACGATCACGCGCTGCATCCGGCCCTGGTTCGGGAAGTCGTTGACATAGGCCGAGCCGAGGTTGGCCGACAGCGTCTGGTTGATGTCGGCAAAGGCCACCCCGAAGGTCTGCGCCTTGTCGCGGTCGATCAGGACCGATACCTGCGCGGCAGCGGGCATCCCCTCGACCCGCAGGCCGGTGACGACGCCGCCCGCCTGCGCCTGCGCGATCAGTTGCTGCGCCGCCGCATTGAGCGCCTGCTGGCCATTGCCGCCACGATCCTGCAGGCGGAAGCTGAAGCCGCCCGAGGTGCCGAAGCCGGGGATTGCCGGGGGCGACAGCGAGTAGATCTGCGCGTCCTTTGTGCCGAACAGGGCCATGTTGGCATCATTGGCGATCTGGGTCGCGGACTGGTCGCGTTCGGACCAGTCGGTGAAGGTGATGAAGGCAAGCCCCGCATTCGGCCCCTGTCCCGAGAACGAGAAGCCGCGAATGCCCACCACGTTCTCGACCGCCGGGTTCTGGCCGTAATGGTTCTCGATCACCTCGATGGCCGCGTCGGTGCGCTGCGAGCTGGCCGTGGGCGGCGTCTGGATGTCCGAGATGATGAAGCCCTGGTCCTCATCGGGCAAAAAGCCCGTCGGCAGCGAGGTGAAGCCAAGGCCTGTCAGGGCCACGATGCCCACATAGACCAGCATCACCAGCCCCGTGCGCCGGGTCAGCATCGACACGCCCCGGCCATAGCGTTCGGTGGCCGCATCGAACTTGCGGTTGAACCAGCCGAAGAAGCCCTTCTTTTCGTGATGGCCCTTGATGGGCTTGAGGAAGGTTGCGCAAAGGGCGGGCGTCAGCGTCAGCGCCAGGAACGCCGAGAAGAGGATCGACACCACCATCGTCAGCGCGAACTGGCGATAGATGATGCCGGTCGATCCGGGGAAGAAGGCCATCGGGATGAACACGGCCGCCAGCACCAGCGTGATGCCGATGATCGCGCCCGAGATCTCGCCCATGGCCTTTTGCGTGGCTTCCCTGGGGGGCAACCCTTCGCTGGCCATGATCCGTTCGACGTTCTCGATGACCACGATGGCGTCGTCCACGAGGATGCCGATGGCCAGAACCATCGCGAACATGGTCAGCACGTTGATCGAAAAGCCCGCGACCAGCATCACCGCGATGGTGCCCGCAAGCGCGATCGGCACCACGATGGTCGGAATGATCGTGTAGCGGAAGTTCTGCAGGAACAGGAACATCACGATGAAGACCAGGACCACGGCCTCGACCAGGGTGTGGATCACCTTCTCGATGGACTTTTCCACGAAGGGCGCGGTGTCATAGGGGATCGAATATTCGACGCCCTCCGGGAAGAAGCCGGAAAGCTCCTCCATGGTGTGCCGCACGGCCTCGGAGGTCGCGAGGGCGTTTCCGGTCGAGGACAGCTGGATGCCCACGGCCGCGGTCGGCTGTCCGTTCAGGCGCGAGGCGAAGTTGTAGGTATCCGCGCCCACCTCGATTCGCGCCACGTCGCGCAGCCGCACGGTCGAACCGTCGGGGTTGGCGCGCAGCACGATGTTGCCGAATTCCTCGGGCCGGGTCAGCTGACCCCTGACCAGAACAGTGGCGGTCAGCTGCTGGTTTACCGGGTTGGGGTCGGCCCCGATCTGCCCCGCGGCCACCTGGGCGTTCTGCGCACGGATGGCTGCCGAGACATCGGCAGGAGACAGGTTCAGGCCGGTCAGCTTGTCGGGATCGATCCAGATCCGCAGCGCTTCCTCGGACGCGAAGACCTGGGCGCGGCCGACGCCGTCGATGCGGCGGATTTCGCCCACCACGTTGCGGTTGATGTAATCGCCAAGCGCCACGTCATCCATCGACCCGTCGGTCGAGATCAGCGACACCATCATCAGGAAGCCCGCGCCCGCCTCCTCGACGGTGACGCCCTGATCGACGACGGTCTGCGGCAGCACGGGCTCGACCCGGCTGACGGCGTTCTGGATATCGACTTGGGCGGTGCCCACGTCCGTTCCCGGCGCGAAGGTCGCCGTGATCGAGATCGCCCCCGACACGTCCGAGGTGGATTCGAAGTACTGGATGCCTTGGATGCCGTTCAGCTCCTCCTCGATCGGCTGGGCGACGGACTGGTACATCTCGTTCGGCGAGGCGCCGGTATAGAAGGCCGAGATCTGGATCTGCGGCGGCGCGACCTGCGGATATTGCGCGATCGGCATCAGCGGCAGGGCGATCAGCCCCGCGATGACAATGAAGATCGATATCACCCAGGCCAGGACCGGGCGAACAATGAAGAATTGTGCCATGCTGCGTTCTCAGCCCTCGTGGTTGGCGGCCTGCGCGGCAGGCGGGGCAGTTTGTTCGGCGGCCGTCTGGGGCCGGGCGTCCACGGGTTCGGGAACGACCTTGGCGTCGGGATAAAGCTTCTGCGCGCCTTCCACGACGACACGGTCGCCCGGCTGCAGGCCGTCCTCGACAAGCCAGCCGTTCTCCGAGGTCTGGCCCAGGGTCAGCTCACGGCGCTCGACGGTATCTTTACCCTTCATCACATAAACGAAGGCCTGGCCGTTCGTGTCGCGCTGAACCGCCATCTGCGGGATGCTGAGCGCGTTCGCGCGGACGGCCTGTTCAAGCCGGGCGCGGACATAAAGGCCGGGCAGAAGCATGCCGTCGGGGTTCGGGAACTCGGCCCGCAGCGTGATCTGCCCGGTCGAGCTGTCCACGCTGGCTTCCGAGAACAGAAGCTTGCCGGGGTGCGGGTATTCCGACCCGTCGTCGAAGAACAGCTGCACCTGCGCCTCGTCCGGCGCGGTCATCATCAGCTCGCCCGCCGCCCGCGCCCGCTGCAGCGCGAACAACTGCGAGGACGACTGCGTCACGTCCACATAGACGGGGTCAAGCTGCTGGATGGTGGCCAGGATGTCGGTCTGCGCCGTCACCAGCGCGCCTTCGGTCACCAGGGCGCGCCCGACGACGCCGTCGATCGGGGCGGTCACGTCAGTATAGCCAAGGTTCAGCTGCGCTTCCTGCAGGCTGGCATTCGCGATGGCCACGTCCGCATCGGCTTGTGCCAGAGTGGTGGCGGCATTCTCAAGCTCGACCCCGGCGGTCACGCGCCGCTCGCGCAGCGCCTCGGTGCGGGCCAGTTGGTCCTGTGCGTTCTTTCGGGTGGCCTCGGCCCGCGCCAGGGTGGCCTCGGCGCTGGCGACGCGCACCTGATAGGGCGCCGGGTCGATCTTGTAGAGGACATCGCCCGCCTTCACCACCGATCCCTGGGTGAAGATCCGCTCGACAACGATGCCGCCGACGCGGGGCCGGACCTCGGCCGTGCGCGTCGCGGCAACTCGGCCGGGAAGCTCGTTCACGATGGGCAAGGGCTGCGGGGTCATCGTCAGCACGCTGACCGGCGTCGGAGGCATGTCCTGGGCAATGGTGCGCGACGCCAGCGGGAGGGCCAGCATCGCAACAAGAAGCCCGGACAGAACTTGTGATCTGTGCATGGATCGGTCTTTCGAAAGGAGGGGTTAGGTGTCGTCGGAAGAAGCAGAGGTAGCGGGAGACGACCCCGCATCGGTTTCAAGGGTGTCCATGAGCCCGTCCAGAAGTTCCTGGCGGGTGATCTCGTCAAAGCGGTGAAGGCCGAAGCATTCCAGGAAGAACAGGCCGTGGACGGCCAGAAGCACCTGCAGCATCTTTCCCTGGTCCTCGGCATCCGCCGCGACACGGCGGGCATCCTCGGCCAGGGACTCGCGCATCAGGTCGCGGCATTCCGCGTGTTCACCCAGGCTGGCGCTGATCAGCATCGTGATCGCCACGTCGTCGTCTGTTGGCGCTTCGCGCCCCATGTCGATCATCGCGCGCAACCAGGCGTTCGGCTGCCCCGCATGAGCCCGCAAGGCTTCGTCAAAGCGCTCCTGGTACTGGCAAAGCTGGTGACGCGTGAAGGCTGTCAGCAAAGCGGCCTTGCTTCCGCAGTCATAAACGACGCTCGACTTGCTGATGCCGGCCTCCTTGGCGACGGCATCAATGCTGAGACCGCTGACCCCCTCGCGCCGGGCCACATTTTCCACGGCATTCATGAGAGCATCCCGGTCGATGGTACGCCTGCGGCCCATTTCGTTCTCCAAGATATCCGAACGTTCGATTATAAATAAGCTTGGAGCAGGTCAAGATGCAGGCGTCATTCGTGCTTCGCTTTCATTTCCTCTTGAGGCTTTCCAGACCCGCCGACCAACCGGTGGTCATCGAGAAAACAACGCTTCGCGCCCGCAGCGACCCTCACCGGCCCTGCCACCGAGCAGCCTCGGCCGCCAGAGGATGGGTGGAATAGCGCGTCATGAAGTCCGTCCACGCGCGGTCGGTGCCGGAAAGGCGCGCCGCATCGAAGGCCGCGATGACTGCGCCCTCTCCTCCTGCGACGGCGGTCGCTGCGGCAGGGCTGACGGGCGTGCGCCGTCCAGCCAGTGCCGCGCGCACCCGCGGAGCCGCCGGATCGGCGGGATGACGCGCCAGAAAGAGGATCAGCGAGGCATTGTCCCCGGCAGCCAGCGCAGCTGCGGCCTCCTGGGACTCGGGGACGCCCTGCGGGGCAGGCGGGGGCAACGGATCGGACCGGATGGGCAGGGGGCCCGGACCGTCGCCAGGATCATCGGGTGCCGCCACCAGCGGGACCGGTTCCGCCAGGCAAGCGGCCGTCAGAAACGTGGCGATCAGGGCAAGCCGGGTCATGGCGCATTCCTTTCCTGGCGATCGGCCCGGCCCCTTGTCGGGCCGGGCCCTTGCTGTCAGACGATCAGGATATCGTTGGCCAGCAGCAGGCGCGAGTTGAGGTCTTCGACCAGAAGCGTGTTTCCCCCGCCGAAGTTGAAGAAGACATCGCCTCCGACCTCGGTTCCCATGGCGAGGATCTGGTTGATGGTCTTCGGCGCGCCGCCCCACAGCGCGTCATCAAGGGCGATGGTGTCGATGTTGTTGGCAAAGTCGACAATCCGGTCGCCGCCCCTGCGGAAGATCAGCGTATCCGCACCCGCGTCGCCCCACAGCACGTCGCCCCCCAGGCCGCCGTCCAACCGGTCCGATCCGGCCCCGCCGCGCTGCGTGTCGCTGCCCGAGCCGCCCAGAAGGGTGTCGTTGCCCGATCCTCCGACCATCGCGTCGTCGCCCGCAAGCCCATTCAGCAAGTTGTTTCCGGCATTCCCGGTGATGCGGTTGCTCAGGGCGTTGCCGGTGCCTGAATTGCCAGCCGTGCCCGTCAGCGTCAAACGCTCGACATAGGCGGACAGGGTGTGGGACGCGGAACTGAAGACGATGTCGTTCCCCTGGCCTGCCGCTTCCCAGACGATATCGCCGCCATTGGTCACGTAGGCATCGTTGCCGAGCCCGCCGGTCACCGTGTCGCTGCCGGTGCCTGCCACAAGGCTGTCGTTGCCGTCACCGCCCAGCAGGCTGTCATTGTCGTCGGCGCCATAAAGCGTGTCGTTGCCCGCCTCGCCGCTCAGCGTGTCGTTGCCGCCCCCGCCATTGAGCATGTTGGCATCCGCCGTGCCCGTGACCGAATCATTGCCGGTGCCCAGAACGGCGGCTTCGAAGTTGGTGTAAAGCTCGCCGAGATAGTTGGAACTGCCGGTCACGAGATCGATGACATAGTCCCCCCACCAGCGCGCCGTATCCAGCAGGTCGAAGCCCGCTCCGCCATCCAGCGTCTCGGCGCCAAGCTCGGCCACCATCGTGTCATTGCCGGACAATCCGTAGTAAAGATGTCCATCCCCGTCCGAGATGACGATATCCTTGCCCGAGCCCGCATAGAAAGTCTCGATCGAGACAAGCGTGCCCAGGGTCACGCCGCCCTTGGTGCGGGCCTGGCCCGCCTCGAAGTCAAAGACATGGCCGACGGTCAGGAAGGACATGCTGAGCGTGTCGTTGCCATTGCCGCCATCCATCACGGCATCGATGTCGCTGCCCCAGCTGCCGCTGAGGTAATCGTCGCCGTCGCCACCGTACAGGGAATCGATGCCTTCCGCCCCGTGCAGCGTGTCGTTGCCGATATAGGCCCAGATGTAATCGTTGCCGGCGCCGCCCTCGTTGTAGTCGTTGTCCTCGGCCCCATAAAGCGTGTCGTCGCCGTCGCCACCATACAGCGTGTCATCGCCGGTGCTGGTCCAGATATAGTCGCTGCCGGCATTTCCGGTCATGGCATTGGCCGCCTGGTTGCCGAAAAGCGTGTCGCTGCCGCTACCGCCGGTGGCGTTCTCGATCAGGGAACGGGTGTCGCCGTTGAACAGCAGGGCGTTGTAGACATTGCCCTTGGCATAGTTGCCGTTGCCCAGGTGGGCCTGCTGGGTGCTGGACAGCAAGGAATAGCCGCCCGGCGTCAGGTTGACGGTCACCCCGGTCGTATAATCCGCCAGGTCATAGGTATCGATCCCGCCGCCGTCCCAGACAGTCATGAAGATCCGGTTGGCACCCGGCGTTATCGCGGCAGATCCATTGATCACCGTGTTGCCGGTACTCGGATCCCATTCATAGGTGGTGTTGCCGGAATTCACCGTAAAGTCTGCGCCATACAGGTACTGCAAGGCGGCAATGTCATACATCATGTAGGTTTGGGCATAGCCGTACTCTTCGTTGGTGTATCCGCCCGTCGTGGGACCGCCGACATAGCTGCGATAGGTCATCACCGTGTATTCCATCGCATCCAGATAGCTCGGCATGGCGCCGAAGACGCTGGTTTCCTGACCATGCTTCAAGCCCAGGGCATGCCCCGTCTCATGCAACATGGTGTGCCAGTGATAGTTTCCCATCACCGGCGTACGGCCGGAATTGCCGTAAAATGAATCGCCCCCGGTTGTCCCACTGTAAGGATAATACGCGTAAGCCGTGCCCGGATCCGAGGTGTTCGCATAGCGAAGGGTTCCGCTGGCGTCGGCCGAACTGAAGTCGATCGTCAGGTTGGTGAAGCCTTCGACGGAAAAGCCCGTAGCGGCCAGAGGTTGGGTATAGGCAACCGAGTTCAGCGCGAAATGCACCGCAAGCTGTTGTGCGGCGTTGATCTGCTGGAAATTGTTCAGCGGCTCGGCATAGCCCGTGCCATAGTCCGCGACAGCATCCGGAAACGAATAGGTGATATAGCCATCGGCCCATCGGGTTCCGGCAAGAAGCCCGTCTATGCCCTGGTTGCCACTGGCGCTAACCGCCACCGCCGTGTCGCCGGAACCGTTGTGGACAGGACCCGGAGGCGCCGTCCCTGTTGCGCCCCCGGGGCTGTCGGATCGTTCCGCGACGGGGACGGCATCGAACAGGGCATCCGCCCTGTCCATGAAGTCGCGGATCTGTTGAAGCCTGTCATTCAGGTCGGGCGCGGAAAAAACGTCACGATCCGCAAGAGTGGTGAATGACGTTGCTGAAAAGGGCTGCGTTGATGCAAGCAGCGATTGAATGCGAAAACGTGACATGGTGCCGGTTCCTCGTTACAGCCCAGAGGGAAAGAACGGTCAACCAGAGGAGTGGGCGCCTCGATCTGGAGCCCGAAGGAAAAGGTTGAGAAGCAGGATTTTGCGATCTATGCGATTATGATCTGAATAACCGTGCTCTCTATAATAATATAACCTGAGGTTACTTATTAATCAACAAATTAATATTGATTAACTGATTTTCATATAATGAGAGACATTTTACAATTCTATTGCGTTATATTTGGCGAGAAAATCCGGATTGAATTGGGAATCATGGCAGAAGATCGGGACGGCAGTCGGTCAGACCGCCGTGCCGGTATTTCCTGCTGAGATAGTTTGCATCGTCGAAAAGTGGCGAGACCGGGGAAAGGCCGCGCCGGTCATGAATGCGTCAGGCGCGCCAACCCGCGGCTTCATAGGCGTTCTCCATCAGGCGCAATGTCTCGATATTGTCGAGGCGGTCGGTTGGAAACGGCGCGCCGGTTCGCAAGCCTGTCACGAAGGATCGGATCAGGCCCGAAAAGCACGCCTGGTAGTTTGCCGCCAGATCGTGCTTCGTGCGTGCCGTGGGATCGCTGACCAGCCAGATCTCGTCGCGGTCAAGGATCAGCGTGTCGCGCGACCCCACCACTTCCAACCGGTCGGTCGGCAGCGGCGGATAGCCCATGGCCGAGATGTTGCCGTCCAGGACGACCGTGGCCCCGCCGTCCCGCTGACGCATGACGATGATGCCTGCATCCTCGCCCTCCAGGGCCGGATTGGTGCGCGACACGACGGCCGACAGGACGTCCATCTCTCCGACCATGGCGCGCAGGGCGTCCATCTGATGGATCAGCATCTCGAAGATCAGCAGACGCGGAAAATGCGCAAGATAGGGCTGGCGCCCCAGCAGGAAGGGCACCTCGCCTTCGGGCGCCACCATGGATGCGGAACGCATGGCAAGGCGCACGTGCTGAAGATCGCCGATACGGCCCGCCGCGATCCAGTCGCGCACCTCGGCATAATGCGGGCGGAAACGGTAGTTCTCGTGGACGCAGAAGCGTATCCGGTCGCCCACCTCGGCGATCAGCGCCTCGGCTTCGGCCACGGTTGGCGTCATCGGCTTCTGGCAGACGACATGGACGCCGTGATCGGCGGCCAGTCGGACCAGCGGCGCATGCTGGCCCACCGGGGCGATCACGTCCAGAACGTCCAGATCGGCCCGAGCCAGCATCTCGGCAGTGTCGGAATGGACCGATCCGACGCTAAAGCGATTCGCCAATGCCTGCGCCTTGGCCCGGTCGGGATCCGAGATGGCCACGATCTCGACCCTTTCGGCCTGCTGCCAGCCGACCAGGTGGAACGGGCTGATGGCACCGGCGCCGGCGATGCCCACGCGCAGCACGGGTTTGGTCACGGGATCAAGCATTGGTCTTCCTTGTTGCTTAGTGGGCTGTCGAGCGGCGGCGCATGCCGCCGGCCAGGCGGAACAGCAGCGGGCCGAACAGGCCGGCCAGGGTCAGGATCGCCAGCACGGCGGCGGCCGGGCGATCGAAGAAGGGCGTGATCGAGCCGCCGGACTTGATCAGCGACGTGACGAAGTTCTCCTCGACCATCGGGCCCATGACGATGCCCAGGACGAAGGCCGCGACGGAATAGCCGTAACGGTCCAGCGCGTAGCCGACGACGCCGAAGCCTGCCGCGATCAGGACCGAGGCCATGCTGTTCGTCACCGCATAGACCCCCACCGCGCAGCACAGCAGCACCGCGGACATGATCGCCCAACGCGGCACCTGCAGGATATAGGTCGTGCCGCGGATCATCATGATGCCCAGCGGGATCATGATGATGTTGGCGATGATGAAGACCCAGTAGATCGCATACATGGATGCCGCGTTCTGCGTGAACAGCGTCGGGCCCGGGTTCAGTCCCTTCATGTACAGAACGCCGATGGCAATGGCGGTGATCGTGTCGCCGGGAATGCCGAACAGCAGCGACGGGATCCAGCCTGCGGCCAGCGAGGCATTGTTGGCGGACCCGGCTTCGACCAGACCCTCGGGGTGGCCGGTGCCGAACTTCTGGGGGGTCTTCGAGAAGCGGGCCGAGATGGCATAGGACACCCATGCAGCCATGTCCGATCCGGCGCCGGGCAGCGCGCCGATCATCACGCCGATGACGTTGCCGCGCATCATCTGCCGCTTGTAGCGCCTGGTCAGCGCCCATTGCCCGGCCAGGATCGATCCGAACTTGCGCCGGGGCATGACCGGGGCAGGGGGCGCACTCATCGCGCGCATCACCTCGGCCACGGCAAAGACGCCCACAAGCGCCGCGATCACGTCGATCCCAGACAGAAGCGCGATCGAGCCGAAGGTGAAGCGTGGCGTCCCGGCGGCATTCTCCATGCCCACGCAGGATACCAGAAGGCCCAGCATCAAGGCGGCCATTGCCTTGGGCTTGGAGCCGCTGGACACCAGCGTGGCGCAGAGCAGGCCAAGGCAGCCCAGCCAGAAATATTCGTACGACGAGAACTGCAGCGCCAGTTCCGCCAGCGCCGGCGCGATCAACATCAGCGCGAAGGTGCCGAAGATCCCGCCAAGGGCCGAAAACCACAGGGCCGCGCCCAGGGCCACCTCGGGTTCGCCGCGCTTGGTGAAGGCATAGGCCTCGCCGGTATAGGCGGCGGATGCGGGCGTGCCGGGAATGCGCAGCAGGGTGCCGGGAATATCGCCCGAGAAGATCGCCATGGCCGAGGCCGAGATGATCGCGGCGACCGCCGCAACGGGTGACAGGTAGAAGGTGATCGGCACCAGAAGCGCGGTTGCCATCGTGGCAGAGAGGCCGGGGATGCAGCCGATCGTCAGCCCGTAAAGGGACGACAGCGCAATGACGACGATGACCTCGACCGAGGCGATCATCTGGAAGGATGCAATCAGGGTATCCATGGGGAATCTTCCTTACCAGGGCAGGGCCAGCAACCCGTCCGGCAGCGGCACGCGCAAAAGGGTGCCGAAGACCGAATGGATCGCGACCGTCATCACGGCCGCGAGTGGTGCCGCGTAGACCAGCCGGCCCCTCAGAAGCAGAGCCGTCGCCAGGATGACGCTGAAGCCCGCGATCAGGAAGCCCAGCGGCTCGACCGCCAGGACATACAGGACCAGGATCACGGGCGGCAGGAGCAGCCGCGCGGCAGTCACAACCGGCGGATGCCGGGGCGGCAGGTCGTCACCGACCGGCTCCTCGTCGGGAACGGCTCCGGCGGACAGCAGGATCAGCACCGCGCAAAGGCACAGCGCCGCGCCGACGACGATCGGAAACACGGCCGGTCCGACGGGCTGTCCCGGTATCCGGGGCAGTTGCATCGATGCCGCCATGCAGGCGATTCCCAACCCCGACAGCGCCAGGCCGCCGATCCGATCCGCGTTCAGCAAGGTCGATCTTCCTTATGCTTCAGGCAACACGGGCAATCCCGGGATCTTCCAGGACTGCCTCACGGGTCTTACTGGGTCGCCATTCCGGCTGCGGTCATCACTTCGCCGAACTGGGTTTCCTTGTCGGCCAGCCATTCGCCAAGGCCGGACGCATCCGCCCACAGCAAGCCGAAGCCGCGCTGCTCCATGAAGTCCTGGTATTCGGCGCTGTCATAGACAACCTTCAGGGCCGCCTCGAGCCGCTGGGCCACATCGTCCGGCGTGCCCGCTGGGGCGACGATGCCGCGCCAGGACGAAGCGACGGTCCAGTCGATGCCCGTCTGGTCGGCAAGGGTGCCGATCTCGGGGTGCTTGGGATCGGGCTGATCGGCCATGACCGCGATCGTCTTGGCGCGTCCTGCCGCCACCATGGCGTCCGCCTCGGGGATCGACGACAGGACCACTTCGACCCCGCCGGATGCCAGTTCCTGCATGGCAGGGGCGGCGCCCTGGCTGGGCACCCAAACCGCGGCGGTTGGCTCCAAGTCGGCGCGCACCAGAAGCCCGGCCATTGCCAGATGCCAGATGCTGCCTTGCCCGGACCCGCTGAAGCGCAATGTCTCGCCGCCCTTGATCGCCTCGATCAGGTCGCGGGCCGAAGCCAGTTCAGAGTCTGCGGAAACGTGAATGCCGGCCGGATCGGTATTGATCAGGGCCAGCGGGCGATAAGCCTCGTAGGTCAGGTTCGTCAGGCCCAGCCGGTGCATCATGTTGATCTCGGCCGTGATCAGGCCGATCGTATAGCCATCGGGCCGTGCGCTGGCGATGGCCTGGTGGCCCACGACGCCGTTGCCGCCGGTGCGGTTGACGACGTTGACCGGCTGTCCCAGTTCCCGCTCGAGCCCGGTGGCGACAATCCGCGCGACGGCGTCGGATCCGCCGCCCGCGCTCCACGGCAGGATCAGCGTGATGGGCCGTTCCGGGTATGCTTGCGCCAGCGCCACCGTGGCGCAGGACATTCCAAGAGCCATGGCGCCAAAAGCGCCCAGAACACCGCGTCTTTTCATGAAACTCTCCCCTCGCCGCACTCCCTGGTGCCGCACTCATGTCTTACAACCACATACAAGTTTTGCATGCAACCAATTTATTTTCTCTTGGTTTGACAAACTGTCGTGGACTTTTTTAAGCAGAAGACATTGCCGCTTGTAAATGGTTGTAAAGCAAACTACCGCTTCGCCAGACGCTGGCACTGCTCGAAAGGCCCCGCATGAAAACTCATGTCTCATTGGACGATCTCGCGGCATCTGTGATCGCTGTTCCCCCGCTGGCAGCAACTGCGCATCTGCAGGCGGATGCGCAGGCCAACGGAGCCTTGATTCGGCATATCGAGGCGGGTGGCGTCTCGACCCTGCTTTACGGCGGGAATGCGAACGTCCAGAACTGGCCTGTTTCGCGCTATGGCGAATGGCTGGATCTTCTGGCGGGTCAAGTGGCCGCTGAGACCTGGCTGATCCCCTCGGTCGGGCCGGACGGCGGGAAGGCCGCGGATCAGGCGGCGCTGCTGGCCGCGCGCAACTATCCTGCGGCGATGTTCCTGCCCTTCACGGGCCCGCGTACGGACCAGGGGTTGGCGCGCGGCATCCGCGACTTTGTGCAGGCATCGGGCACGCAGGCGATCCTCTACATCAAGTCCGATGGCTATCTGGCCATCGACAGCATCGAGGAACTGGTGGCGGATGGCAGCCTGTTCTCGGTCAAGTATGCGATCCCTCGGGCCGATGCCGCCGATGATCCGGTGCTGGACGACCTGATCGCGGCCATTGGCGCCGAGCGGATCGTGTCCGGCTTTGGCGAGCCGCCGGCCTTGCCGCATCTGCGCCACAAGGGTCTTGCGGGCTTTACCGCGGGCTGCGTCTGCATTGCACCGACGATCTCGCAATCCTTCCTGCGCGCATTGAAGGCTGGCAGTTTCGCCGAGGCAGAACAGATCCTGGCAAGCTTTGCCCCGCTGGAGGAACTGCGCGATCGCGGCGATCCGATCCGTGTCCTGCACACCGCCGTCAGCTTGTCGGGCATTGCCGACATGGGCCCGACCCTACCGTTCCTGACACCGGCTGACGAGACCCTGCGTTCCCGGATAGAGGCGGCCGCCCGCGACCTTCTGGCCGCCGAGATGGCAGCACGGAGGGCCTGAGCAATGGCGGATGTCTTCGGCTTCCAGCGCCGCCGTGCCCTGGTCACGGGCGCCAGCTCGGGCATCGGTCATGCGGTGGCCGCGGCGCTTGCCCGGCACGGGGCGGCGGTTGCGATCCACTTCAATCGTGGCGCCGATGCCGCACGGGCCTTGGCAGACCGGATCAACCGGTCGGGCGGCATGGCCGTTGCGCTGCAGGCCGACCTGTCCGACGACACCGCCGCGCCCGCCTTGGTCCGGGACGCGGCCAAGGCACTCGGGGGCATCGACATCCTGGTCAACAACGCCGGAGCGATGGGCGACCGCAGGCGGTTTGCCGAAAAGGGCGGCGACGTGGCGACGCATGTGTTCGATCTCAACTGCCGTTCTCTGGTCAGAGTGACCCACGCGGCCTTGCCTTGGCTGCAAGACTCGTCCGCAGGGGCGGTGGTCAACACAGGCTCGATCGCGGGGCGCAATGGCGGAGGACCCGGCGCGGGCTTCTATGCGGCGGCCAAGGGATACGTCCATACGCTGACGCGCGGGATGGCCCGTGAGTTCGCGCCACTCGGCATTCGCGTCAACGCCGTGGCGCCGGGCGTGATCGCCACCCCGTTCCATGACACCACCCCGCCTGACGTGCTTGCTGCGCTGAGGACCTCCATCCCGATGGGCCGTCTTGGCACCGCGCAGGACTGCGTCGGACCGTTCCTGTTTCTGTGCTCGGAAAACCTGTCGGGCTATGTTACCGGACAGATTGTCGACGTGAACGGCGGGCAATACATGCCGTGAGGGGGCTTGCGATGCGACATGACCGGGTCAGCGGAGAACGCAAGCTGGGCGACATCGTCTATGACGAAGTCTTCGCGCTGATTGCCAACGGCGAATTCGCCGAGAACGCCCGCCTGCCCAGCGAAACCGAGCTTGGCCGTCGCTTCGGCGCCTCGCGCCCGGTCGTCCGCGAGGCCTTGGCCCGGCTGCGCGACGACGGGTTGATCCAGTCCCGGCAGGGATCGGGCAGTTATGTCACGCGCAAGCCCGATGCCAATGTCTTCCGCTTCGTCGAGATCGGCTCGGTCAGCGACATCCAGCGGTGCTACGATTTCCGCATCGGCTTCGAGGCAGGTGCAGCGGGGCTTGCCGCGACAGCCTGGCAGGCCGAGGAAATGGCCGAGTTGGAGGCAGCGGCAGCGGACCTGGAAAAAGGCCTGACTGGCGGCCAGCTGGCCGTCGAGGCGGACGCCCGGTTCCACCGCGCGGTCGCCCGCGCGACACGCAACAGCTATTACATCTCGGTCCAGCAGTCGCTGGACGCCAATATCCGCTTTGGGATGAACCTGTCGCGCAACCTGTCCCTGCTTCGTCCTGCGGCGCGGTCCATGCAGGTTCAGCGCGAGCACGCCCAGATCCTGGATGCCATCCGCAACCGCGATTCCAAGGCCGCGTCCGAGGCGATGGCGCGCCATATCCGGAACGCCCGTCATCGCATGTTCGAAGGCGCGGACAACGATCCGGCCTGACTCGTGTTCGAAAAGGAAAACCCGATGACCTTCACCCCCCATGGCAAGCACCTGATCGCCGGCGAATGGGTCGGGACCGAAGCCCGCTTCCCCAACGAGCCAGCCTTTGGTCCTGTCCACGAGTTCAGCATGGGCACGGTCGAGCTGGTGAACCGCGCCTGTGAGGCTGCCGAGGAGGCGTTCTGGTCCTATGGCCAGGCCCGGCGCGAGACGCGCGCCGCCTTCCTCGACGCCATCGCCGACGAGATCGAGGCGCGCGCCGAGGCCATCACAGAGATCGGCACCCGGGAAACCGGCCTCCCCGAGGCGCGGCTTCAGGGCGAGCGCAACCGGACCGTGGGCCAGTTGCGCCTGTTCGCGGACCATATCTGCAAGGGCGACTTCCTGGACCGCCGCCATGATCCGGCCATGCCCGACCGACAGCCCGCCCCGCGTCCCGAGATCCGCATGGTGCAGCGGCCCATCGGCCCGGTGGCGGTGTTCGGGGCCTCGAACTTCCCGCTGGCCTTCTCGACGGCTGGCGGCGACACCGCCGCCGCCCTGTCGGCCGGGTGTCCTGTGGTGGTCAAGGGCCATTCCGCCCATCCCGGCACCGGCGAGATCGTGGCCGAGGCCATCCATGCGGCAATCGCGAAGACCGGTGTGCATCCCGGCGCCTTCAGCCTGATCCAAGGCGGTCGGCGCGAGGTCGGCACCGCGCTTGTCCAGCACCCGCTGATCAAGGCCGTGGGCTTCACCGGATCGCTGGCCGGGGGACGCGCGCTGTTCGACCTCTGCGCCGCGCGGCCCGAACCGATCCCCTTCTTCGGCGAGCTTGGCTCGGTCAACCCGATGTTCCTGCTGCCCCATGCCACCCACGCGCGGGCCGAGGACCTGGGCCGTGGGTGGGCCGGGTCGCTGACCATGGGCGCGGGCCAGTTCTGCACCAATCCGGGCATCGCGGTCGTGACCGACGGGGCTGACGCCGACCGCTTCTTGGCCGCCGCCAAGGCCGGGCTTGAGGCCGTGGGTCCGCAGACCATGCTGACCGACGGCATCGCCCGCGCCTATCGCAAAGGCAAGGACCGCTTCGAGACCCGCAACTCGGTCACCCCGGTGGTAGCAACCGACAGCCACGACCGCCAGGGCAGCCCGAACCTCTACGAGACCACGGCCGAGGCCTACCTCCAGGACCATGCCCTGGGCGAGGAGGTCTTTGGCCCCTTGGGCCTGGTGGTACGCGTTCGCGACACCGACGAGATGCTGCACCTGGCCCGCGGCTTCGAGGGCCAACTGACCGCGACGATCCACATGGACGACGCGGATCTGGCGGACGCGCAGAAGCTGCGCCCGGTGCTGGAGCGCAAGGCGGGCAGGGTGCTTGTCAACGGCTTCCCGACCGGCGTCGAGGTGGTGGACAGCATGGTCCATGGCGGACCCTATCCCGCCTCCACCAATTTCGGCGCCACTTCCGTCGGCACCCTCTCGATCCGCCGCTTCCTGCGGCCCGTCAGCTACCAGAACTTCCCGCAAGAACTCCTGCCCGAGGATCTGCGCTGACCAGATGATGCCGGGTAAGCCCGCAGAGACAAAGGGCTTTGTTGCACGGATGCTCTGTGGGAATTCATCGGGTGGGTCCAGCGTGCCGGCTGGATGGCACGAGCGGAGCCTCGCCGAGACAGGCAAGGCCAGGAGTCGGCCGGCGTATGACGAGGCGCTCAAGCGCGTCGGCCGCGCCGTCTGGCGAGTATCGAGGGGGGATCACCGAGCAAGCCGTGCAGAAATCAGGATGCACCGCGTCAAGTTGCCGGGTCGGCACCTCGCCGGTTTGTAATCTCTCGCTTAGACGCTGCCTTCATGGCAGGAACTGCTCTTGGCGTTCTGATGCTGGGCGGCGGCTGCCCGTCGACAAACGGGCAGCCCTTGCCAGCCTGACGGTTACTGTTGGAAAAGACCCTGTGCATGTTCCAGATGTTTCTGCAGAACTGGCAGGCTCTTTTCAGCATAAGCCTTCAGTCCCTCGTTGTCGCCGCCTGCGGCATAGCTCTGGTACAACGCGACTGCTGTCTGGTGGGCCGCGACCTGGTTCTGAACATAGGCCTCGTCAAAGGCCTCGCCTTTTCTGCTCTCCAGCGCGGCCATCATTTCGGCATGAACGCCGGCGACCTCGGTCGGCATGGTCAGGTTCTCGGCCTGGACGATCGTCATCAGTTCCTGGTTGTTGGCGGTATGGTCAGTGACCATCTGGGTGGCGAATTCCTGAACACCGGCGGTTTGCGAGCTTTGGAGGGCAAGTTCGCTCGACTGGACCTCGAACAGTCCGCCGCTGGCAGCCTGAGTGACGAAGTCCTGAGCAGTCATGTCCTGCGCCCAAGCGGTACCCATGGTGGCGAGGCCAAATGCTGCAGAAAGGAAAAGCGTCTTCATTGTCATCTCCTCTGGAGTGCTGAAGTCTGTTCACTCAGGCAGGCTGCGGCGGCGGCTTGGAACTTGCACGGCTTCAGTGCCGGCAACATCCACCCGTCGGTCGTCCTCCCCAAGACTTCTGACAACATGGGGGATCGAGGATGGTTCCAGAGAAAGCCTTGGCGGCGAACGGAAGCGTCTGGACGACAAGAACTGTGCATCCAAGATGGGGCGACGTTCGTTGGCTCAAATCGTACCCTGACGGACCTTCGGGAACGGTCACGGAAAAACGGGTAATCCGTGCAACGCGCCGCTGTGTATGCCAGGCAGGTTGCAGGCGCCTGTCGGAATATCCGCAAGAACGCGCCCTGTGCAGATTGTGATCGTTCCCGGGACCGCGTTCACCGGCCACGGCTGCGCCGCCAGGCCTTGGCGAGTTGATCCGACCGCTTGGATCGTCGCTGGCTTGACGCTCGCAAGTGATTACCACTCGCGCCGCCTCCTGCTCGATGTGCCGGGACGATGCCGCGACCGCAGCCCTGTAAGCAACCCTGGTAGCCAAAGGCCGAGATCGTCGGCATGATGGGCAAGGGCGAGCACCACCCGCGGGTGCGGAACCATTGCGTGAACCACAACGGAGGGCACATGAACCGCGACAGCCTGGAAATGAGATCGACCGTCCGTGCAGACGGCACGCTGCGGCTTGAGCTTGCAACGGTGCACCTGCCCGAACCGGGGCCGGGCGAGGTGCTGGTGCAGGTCGAGGCGGCGCCCATAAATCCCTCGGATCTGGGCCTCATGTTCGGACCGGCCGACATGGACAGCCTCCGGGTCGAGGGGCAGGCGCTGACCGCGCGCATTCCCGACCGCGCCATGCCTGCCCTGAAGGCCCGCATCGACCAGCCGCTGCCCATCGGCAACGAAGGGGCGGGCACCGTTGTTGCGGCAGGGCCGGACCGGCAGGACCTGATCGGCAAGCGCGTGGCGATGCTGGGCGGCGCGATGTATGCCAGCTTGCGGCTGATCGCTGTCAAGGATTGCATGGTGCTGCCCGACAGTGCCTCGTCCGAGCAGGGCGCCGCGCTGTTCGTCAATCCCCTGACCGCCCTGGGCTTTGTCGAGACGATGCGGGCCGAGGGACACAAGGCGATCGTTCACGCCCCTGCGGCATCCAACCTGGGCCAGATGCTGGTCCGCATCTGCATGGCCGATGGCATCGGACTGGTGAACATCGTCCGCAGCAAGGAACAGGCGGCAATGCTGCGCGATCTTGGCGCAGTCCATGTCGCGGATAGCAGCACCGACAGCTTCCGCGACGACCTGACAGAGGCCATCGCGGCGACCGGCGCCACCCTGTGCTTCGACGCGATCGGCGGGGGCGAGACGACCAGCATCGTCCTGAATGCGATGGAAGCGGTCGCGATGCGCAGCATGACCAGCTATGACCGCTATGGCTCGGCCGTGATGAAGCAGGGCTACATCTATGGCGCGCTGGATACCGGCCCTTCGATCCTGCGGCGCGGCTTCGGCTTTAGCTGGAGCGTCGGTGGCTGGCTGCTGTTCCATGCGCTGCAGCGCCTTGATCCGGCAACGGTGGACAGGATGCGCCAGCGGGTCCTGGCCGAGATGACGACCACCTTCGCCAGCCACTATACGGCTCGGATCACGCTGGAGCAGGCGCTTCAGCCCGACACGGTCGCCGCCTATGTCCGCAAGTCCACGGGCGCGAAGTTTCTGCTGACGCCGCAAAAGCCATAGCCTCGGAGCCGATGCGGCGTCAGTCCTTTAGCCATCCCCCTCGCGGCTTTGTGGAACCGCCATTTCGCAGGCCTATGTGAATGCGCGCTATACCGGCAGGCGACCTGCCCGACCCGGCAAGGCCTGGAAATCCGCCGCAGGCTGGCGCTGACGTCCGGGCAGGATGTCCCGGGAAGCGTGGGGCGGACCGAGGTGTTGCAGGCCGGGCAGATGGCGACGCCGACCGCCACCAGCACCGAGGTTGCCAGCCGGGTGCCACGAGGGCGGTGCCCAGCCACATGCCGGTTATCGGGACAGCCTCGGTGCGCTTTTTCGCGGTGAAGTTTGTCGTTGATCGGCCCGCCTCTTCCCGGCATGTCTGGCCCGTCATCATGGGGACATTCATGCGGATCCTTCTGGTCGAGGACGAGGCCGATATCGCAGACGCGGTGCTGCGCTTCCTGCGCGCCCGGGGCCATGCCGTCGATCACGCCGCCGACCTGGAAACGGCAGGGGCCGCGCTTGATGTCGCGGACTATGGTGCGATCCTGCTGGACCTGGCGCTGCCCGACGGCTCCGGGCTTCAACTGCTGCGCGACCAGCGCCGCGGTGGCAACAGGGTGCCGGTGCTGATCGCAACAGCGCGTGACCGGATCTTGGATCGGATCGCGGGACTTGACGCAGGGGCCGACGATTACGTCGTCAAGCCCTATGACCTGGCCGAGGTCGAAGCGCGCCTGCGCGCCCATGCCCGCCGCGCCTCGGGCGACCCGTCCCCGGAAAGCCGGGTCGGCGCGCTGACGGTGGACCGCGCGGGCGCGCGGCTGTTCCGCGACGGCGACGAAATCCGCCTCACCTCACGGGAATGGGCGCTGTTTGAGGCGCTGCTTTCCGCGCGCGGGCGGGTGCTGTCGAAACAGGCGCTCGAGGATCGGCTTTATGCCTTCGACGAGGCGATCGAGGGCAACGCGGTCGAAGTCTACGTTTCGCGCCTGCGCACCAAGCTCGGCTCGGATGCGATCGAGACCCGCCGCGGCCTGGGATACCTGATCCCATGAGCCTTCCCGCCGGCCGCTCCTGGTCCCTGCGCGGCAGGCTGGTGCGCCGGGTGGTGCTGGGCGCCAGCCTCAGTTGGCTTGCCGGCGTGGGCCTCGCCGCCCTGGTCATCCGGCACGAAATGTCGGAGCTGATGGACGAGACGCTGGAAGGCTCCGCCCGCTTCTCGCTGGACCTTTATCGCGGGGCAGGGGATGCCGAGGCGCTGGCCCGGTCCGCAGGCACCATCCGCATCGTCGAGGCGGGGACCGAGGTGGCTGACGCCCCCTGGCCGCCGCTGTCCCGGGACGGCGGTCATGACGTGCCCGGCTGGCGGGTCTTCCGCCTGACGGATCCGCAGTCGCAGGTCGTCGTCGAGGTGGGCCAAAGCGACGAATGGCGCCGCGATGAGCTGCTGGAAAGCGTGGCCTGGCTGGTGGCATTGATGCTGCCGGTCCTGCTGGCCGCACTTCTTGCGGTGCGGGGTGCCGTCGCCTCGGCCCTGCGGCCGGCGACGCGGTTTGCCCAGGCACTGCGGGCCCGCTCGGCGCAGGATCTGTCCCCGGTCGAGGCAGGTCACCTGCCGGTCGAGCTGGCGCCGATCCCGCAGGCGCTGAACGGCTATCTGGATGACATCCGGGCACGGATCGAGGCCGAACGGCAGTTCGCCGCCAATGCCGCGCACGAACTGCGCACGCCTGTCGCCGCCGCCTCGGGGCAGGCGCAGCTGATCGCCGCCGGGCTGGCCGACGCCGCAGCGCCGGAACGACTGGCAGGCGCGCTTGGTCGGATGGGCCACCTGATCGACCGGCTGCTGCAACTGTCGCGCGCCGAGGCGAGCGCTGGCGGGTCCGGGCCGTCTGATCTGGTGCGGGTTGCGCGGATGGTGGTTGCCGATCTGGGCACGCCGGTCTTGTTCGACGACGGCGAGATGGAAACCCTGTCGGTTCCCGTCGATCCCGATGCCCTGGCCCTTATCGTGCGCAACCTGCTGCGCAATGCGGCCGACCACGGCACGGGCACGCCGCGCATCGTCCTGTCGCCGGAACCGGCACTGACGGTCAGCAATCCCGTTCTGCCGGAGGCGAGCTTCCGCCACGGGATGTTCGACACGTCAGCCGCATCGCAGGGCGCCGGGCTGGGGCTGGCTATCGTCGCCCGGGTGGCTCAGGCGCAGGGCATCGTCGCGGACTATGCGATGGCCGACGGCGCGGCTTCCGTGACCCTGCGTTTTCCGCCGGGACGCAACGCCCCGGCGGCGGCCTGAGGTCAGGCAGGAGTCAGCGGCGGTCGTTCGCCGCCAGCGGCCGCTTGGTGCCGGTCAGCATCGACCAGACCAGGTTCTCGCGATGGCGCAGGCTTTCGACCATGACGCCGAGGACATGAATCCCGGCCAGCACCAGGATCAGCGTCGCCAAGGCCTCGTGGACGTCCCCCATCGTAGAGGATCCCCAGAAGGCGTCGGTGGTCTGCAGCCAGCCGGTCAGGACGGTGCCGGAGACCGCCAGCAGCAGCGCCACGATCATCGCCCCGCCCGCCGGATTGTGGCCCAGATAGCGCGGCTCGCAGCCTGCGCGCAGCGCCCGCAGATAGGCCACGACAGTGCCCGGTCCGCGCACGAAGTCGCCGAAGCGGGCATGGCGGGGGCCGACAAGACCCCAGACCAGCCGCGCCAGGATCAGGGCCGCGATGACATAGCCCATCCTCTCGTGCCACAGCTTCGGGCCCTCGGCGGTCAGCCAGGTCCCGGCGATCAGCCCGACCAGCGACCAGTGGAACAGCCGCACGAAGCCATCCCAGACCCGGACCCTGTCAGTCATCGGAACCGACGGCCTCGAAGGTGGCGGGGTCGAAGAAGACCTCGACCCTCTGGCCTTTCTCGTCCTTGCCATAGACCTCGTAGCAGCCGTCCTCGGTCTTGACGTTGCTGATGGTCCAGCCCTTGGCGGTCAGGTCGGTCTTCAGCTCCTCGAGCGGGCGCCAGTCGGCTTCGGGCGCGGTGCAGCGGTCTTCGGCCAGCGCGGGCAGGGCGACGGCGATCGTCAGGGCGACGGCGGGGATCAGGGCAAGGCGCATGGTAAGGTCCTTGTTGCGGTGATTGAACATCTCCCTTCAAGCACCCGAACCTTGCGGCAAGCTTACATCAGAACGTCACCGAAGGATGCGACAGCGCCGTCATGATCCCGCGCAGTTCTGCCAGACCTTTCAGACGACCGATGGTGGGATAGCCGGGCTGACCTTTGCGGCCCAGATCGTCGATGATGTCCTGCCCGTGGTCGGGGCGCATCGGGATCTGATGATCGCCGCGGCCCTCAGCCTTGCGGCGGGCTTCCTCGCGCAGAACCTCCGCGATCAACGCCACCATGTCGGTGCCACCCCCCAGATGCTCCGCCTCGTGGAACGATGCGGGCATGCCGGGTTGTTCAAGCGTGACGTTGCGCAGGTGCAGGAAGTGCACCCGGGGGCCAAATTCACGCATGATCGCGGGCAGGTCATTGTCGGGCCGCGCGCCGAGCGAGCCGGAACACAGTGTCATTCCGTTAGCAGGGCTGTCCACCGCGTTCAGGATAGCGCGGTAGTCGGCGGCCGAGGACATGATCCGCGGCAGGCCCAACAGCGGAAAAGGGGGGTCGTCCGGATGGCAGCAGAGCCGCATCCCCAGGCGTTCGGCGGTCGGCGCGACCTCCTCCAGGAAGGCGATGAAGTTGCTGCGCAGGCGGTCCGCGTCGAGGTTGTCGTATTCGGCCAGATGGCGCCGCACGTCCGGGATCGACATGCTTTCGGTCGAGCCCGGCAAGCCCATGGTCACGTTGCGGGCAAGCTCTTGCCTGCGACCATCACTCATCTCGGCGAACCGCTCGGCAGCCTGAGCGGCCAACTCGGGCCCGAAGTCGGCTGCGGCGGCCGGTCGTTCGAGGATGAAGATGTCGAAGGCGGCAAAGTCGACAAGATCGAACCGCATGCAGGTGCCGCCATGGGGCACGCGATATGCAAGATCGGTCCGCGTCCAGTCCAGGACAGGCATGAAGTTATAGCAGATCGTCTCCAGCCCCTTGTCGGCGAGATTTTCGAGGCTGCTCTTGTAGTTGGCGATATGGGTGCGCCAGTCTCCCTTCTGCTTCTTGATGTCTTCGGAAACGGGCAGGCTCTCGACCACCTCCCACGCCAGATGGGGGGCAAGTTCCGCCTGGCGTTTCGCGATCTCTGCTCCGGTCCAGACGGCGCCGGTGGGGATGTGGTGCAGCGCACTGACGACCCCCTCGACCCCTGCCTGCCGCATGTCATCAACCGATGTCAGATCATGCGGTCCGAACCATCTCCATGTCTGGCGCATATGCTTTCTCCTCTTGCCTGACACCAGGCGTAATACAAAGTTGACTAGTATGTAAGTATGTTAGAAAAGGGTGAGGAGGGGAAACAGGATGAATGGCAACTTCGACCTTGATGCGGGTTCGGCCATCGTGCCGCAGCTTTGCCAGCTGTTGCGGGACCGGATCGTCCGTACCGATCTGCTGCCCGGCGAAGTGATCTCCGCGTCCGAAATCGCCAAGGCCTATGGTGTTTCCCGCCAGCCGGTACGCGAGGCCTTCATCAAGCTGGCCGAGGCGGGACTGGTCCAGATCAGCCCGCAGCGCGGCACGATGATCACCCGCATCGCCGAAAGCGCGGTCATGGAAGCCCGGTTTGTCCGAGAGGCGATCGAGGCCGACGTCGTGCGCCTGGTGGCCGAACATTGCGACGCCGCCATGGCCCGAGAGCTGCAGAACCAGATTTCGGCGCAGCAGCGCCTGCCCGAGGACGATAACGAGGCCTTCGTGCGGCTGGACGAGCTGTTCCATCGCACGCTCGCCGAGATGGCAGGCAAACCCTATGCCTGGCGCGTCGTCGAGGATGTGAAGGCCCAGATGGACCGCGTGCGCTATCTGAGCGTGCGGAAGGACCATATCCGCGTGCTGATCGAGCAGCACGCCCGCATTGCAGACACGATCATGCAGAACGACGTCGCCGGCGCCGAGGCGGCGATCCGGGCGCATCTGCGAGAAATTCTCAAGACCATGCCGGAAATAGCGAAAGCACGTCCGGACCTGTTTGTTCCGGCTCGGCAATCCCGCGCCGGCTGATCTGCCAAAGGAGGAGATGGCATGATTTCTATGGGCACATTGAAGATGCTGATGGCCGGGGCGGCAATCGCTCTGCCACTGGGCGCCGCAGCGCAGGACATGACGCTTAAGCTCGGCCACCTCGCGAATGAGGCCAATTCGTGGCACAAGGCGTCGATGCTGTTTGCCGAGGAGGTTGCAAAGCGCACCGAGGGACGCATCGCGGTCGAGGTTTACCCCAACGACTCGCTGGGCCGTGAGATCGACCTGATCAACGGCATGCAGCTTGGCACCGTTGAAATGACCATCACCGGCGAAAGCCTGCAAAACTGGGCTCCGATGGCTGCCCTGCTGGCGATCCCCTATGCCCATGCGTCGCTCGAGGAGATGGATGCTGTCGCAAGCGGGGAGATCGGCGACCAGATCGAAGCTCAGATCATCGAGCGTGCACAGGTTCGTCCGATCGCCTATTTCGCACGGGGCCCGCGCAACCTGACGGCCAACAAGGCCATCACCACGCCTGCCGACCTGGCTGGCATAAGGATGCGCGTTCCGAACGTTCCGCTCTTCGTGGATACCTGGAGCGCGCTTGGGGCCCAGCCGACGCCGATGGCATTCTCCGAGGTGTTCACCTCGCTGCAGAACGGCACCATTGCGGCGCAGGAAAACCCGCTCGCGCTGATCCAGTCCGCCTCCTTCAACGAAGTTCAGTCCCACGTCAACCTGACGGAACATGTGCGTGGATGGATCTACCTGACGGTGGCCGAACAGGTCTGGCAGCAGATCCCCGAGCAAGACCAGGCCCACATCCTGGAAGCCGCGGCCGTCGCCCAGCAGTTCGAGCGTGAGCAGTTCCTGAAGGACGAGGACCTGATCCGCGCCGATCTGGAGCAAAAGGGCATGACCTTCCATGAAGTGGATCAGGCTGCATTTGCCGAAGCATCCCAGAAGGCGGTGATCGACGGCGTGGATGAAAGCATCCGCCCGATCGTTCAGGAAATGTTCGCCAACTAATTCCCGCACCGGCGGCTCTCGGGGGCCGCCGACAAAGGACATCATCCGATGCAAACTCTGGCTTTGCTGCAGCGCATGCTTGCGCTTGTCTGCCGATCGGCGGTGGGGCTCTTGTTCTTCGCGCTGATTGCTGTGGTCATGACCCAGATCACCACGCGAACATTCGGCCTTCCTTCCCCCGTATGGACCGAGGAGCTGTCGCGATATCTGCTTCTCTACCTCGTTGCATTCGGGGTCGGGCTGTCCCTGCTCACGGGTGAGTTGGTCAATGTGGACCTCTTGCAGGAAACCGTATCGGAGAAGGCCGCTTGGGTGATGCGCTTCCTTGCCGCTGCCTGCACCGGGGTGCTTGGCGCGATCATGATCTGGCCGGCCTGGAAATTCACGAAGATCGGTGCCTTTCAGCAATCCCCAAGCCTGCGCTGGCCGATGGACATCATCCACGCCTCGGTCCTGGTTCTGTCCGTCTTCCTTTGCCTTTTCGCACTGCTGCGCATGATCGCCATGCTGTCGGGTGTCGATGACGGGCGTCCCCAATATGTCGAGGACATCGAATAATGGAGCTTTTCCTGCTCATTGCCACGTTCTTCGCGACCCTGGCGATCGGCGTCCCGGTGGCAGTCTGCCTTGGCCTTTCGTCGCTGGCCTATATCCTGGCGGCCGGTCTGCCGGTCGTCATCATCCCGCAGCGAATGTACGCGGGAATGGATGTCTTCGTGCTGCTGTGCATTCCGGGCTTCATCCTGGCCGGAAACCTCATGAACTTCGGCGGAATCACCGAGCGCATCATCCGGCTGGCCAATGCCCTTGTCGGCTGGATGCGAGGGGGGCTCGCCATGGCCAACGTCGCGGATTCGATGCTGTTCGGCGGCGTGTCGGGCACCGCGGTGGCCGATGTCGCGGCGACCGGCGGCGTCATGATTCCCGGCATGAAGAAGTCGGGCTATCCTGCTGATTTCGCGGCAGCGATCACGGCGGCTTCCTCGACCGTCGGGCCGATGCTGCCTCCCAGCGTCCCGATGATCATCGTGGGCGCCCTTTCAGGGATCTCGGTCGGGCAACTGTTCCTCGCAGGGGCAGTGCCGGGCGTCCTGATGGGCCTGGGCATGGGCATCGCCTGCTTCGTCATCGCGCGGCGCCGGAATTTCCCGCGGCAGGCCTGGCAGGGTTGGGGGGAATTGCTGGCAGCCTTCCTGGGGGCCTTCTGGGCCCTTGCCATGACAGCGCTGATCATCGGCGGTCTGCTGACGGGCGTCGCCACTCCGACCGAAACCGCCATTGTCGCATGTGTCTATGCCTTCGTCGTCGGCGCATTCGTGTATCGGGAACTGCCGGTTCGTGCCGTGCCGCGCATCGTCATCAACAGTGCTGTCTCGTCGGCGGGCATCCTTGCGCTTGTCGGCTTTGCGAACGTGTTCGGGTCCATCCTGGCATCCGAGCGCATTCCGCAGCTTCTGGTCACCTCGGTCCTGACGATTACCGACAACCCGATCCTGGTGATCTTGCTGATCAACATCCTGCTTTTGATCGTGGGAATGTTCATGGAGACCATTGCGGCACTGATCATTCTCTTCGTGCCGCTCCTGGGTCTGGCAACCAGCGTCGGGATCGACCCGCTGCATTTCGCCACCTTCGCGGTTTTGAACCTGATGATCGGGCTGACGACCCCTCCGGTCGGGGTCTGCCTGTTTGTCGCCTGCAACATCGCGCGGGTGCCGCTGGCCGGGGTGATCCGGGCGGTTGTGCCCTTCCTCATCTCCAATATCATCGTGCTGTTCCTGGTGTCGTATTATCCGCCTTTCGCGACCTGGCTGCCGACCACCCTGATGGGAACCACGCCATGAAGACCCGTATCTGCCGCCTTCATGCAAAGGATGATCTCCGCGTCGAGGAAATCGAGGTCGCGCCTCCCGGGAAGGGCGAGGTTCTCATCGCCATGGGCGCGGGCGGGATCTGCGGATCGGACATGCATTACTGGCTGGATGGCGGCTTCGGCCCCATCCGCGTGCAGGAGCCGATCATCCTGGGACATGAGATCGCGGGCACCGTCCGCGCCTTGGGCGATGGCGTCGAGGGACTGTCCGTTGGTGATCGTGTCGCAGTGAACCCGAGCCGTCCTTGCAACAACTGCATCTATTGCCGCCAAGGGCTTCAGCAGCATTGTTTGACGATGCGCTTCTTCGGCTCCGCGCTGCGGTTCCCACACGAACAGGGCGGATTTCGCGATGCGATGGTCGTGGATGCCGCGCAATGCGTGAGGCTGGAAAACCCTGATGTCACGCTGGCCGAGGCGGCCTGTGCCGAGCCTTTGGCCGTTTGCCTTCACGCGCTGAACCGTGCAGGGGCAACTGCGGTCAACCTTGCGGGCAAGCGCGTGCTGGTGACGGGTGCCGGTCCCATAGGGGCGCTGACCGTCGCTGCGCTGCGTCATGCCGGGGCTGAACAGATCATCATCACGGACCTCGAGGACTATCCCCTGGAGGTGGCCCGTCGCATGGGTGCGACCGACGCCGTGAATATCAGGACCGATGCTGCGCGGCTGGACGACTTCATGGCGGACAAAGGGCATTTCGACCTGACCTTCGAGTGTTCCGCAGCACCCTCGGCGATCAGGACAGCCGTCATGGCGACGCGTCCGCAAGGCACGGTGATCGCGGTCGGCGTTGCAGGCGACACTGCTATTCCGTTGAACCTGATCGTCGGCAAGGAGATCACCTTCGCCGGAACCCATCGTTTCACGCAGGAATATGCCGAGGCTGTGCGACTGATAGACCGTCGCATTATCGATGCAAGGCCGATCATCACATCGACATTTGACCTGGGCGATGCCGAAGCTGCTTTCGGCATCGCAAAGGATCGCCGCAACGCGGTGAAGGTCCAGCTTTCGTTCGCGGGCTAGTCTCCGGCACCTTTTGCGCGATCGGTGCCTGCAGGCAGGACAATGCCTGCAGGTCCAAAGTGCGTTATCAGCCCGCACAACTGCTTTCATGGGCGATGCTTCAGATCATGGTGCAACTGGCCATAAGGTCGTGCCGGTCCGGCCTGTGATCCGGTGGGTTCGGGCCTGTCTCGGCCTCTCACAGGATAAATGGGGCCTGCGCATGGCCCTTCAACGCATCACGGCCGGTCTTGCTAGGCGCAGAAGACGGCCGGCAGCAACAGGCCAGCATCAGCACCGGCGTGGCCATCCGGGCAAAGAGGCATGCGGACAATCCTTTCGATTCATGATCTGATCGGCTTCGCCTGCCACGCCTTCAGACCTCGGAGATCCGCATGTCCGCCTCTCCCCTCGATATGACCCTCCACCCCGAGGTTCATGCCTTTTTTGACGAGGCGACCAATACGATCAGCTACATTGTCAGGGATCCGACGTCGCAAGCCTGCGCCATCATCGACAGCGTGATGGATATCGACTATGCCGCCGGGCGCATCGCCCATGACCACGCGGATGCGCTGATCGGCGCGGTCCGCGGCATGGGCCTGCGGCTGGAATGGATCATCGAGACCCATGTCCATGCCGATCATCTCAGCGCTGCGCCCTATATCCAGCAGCAGCTTGGCGGCAGGATCGGGATTGGTGCCGGGATAAAGGTCGTGCAGGAAACCTTCGGGAAGATCTTCAACGAAGGGACCGAGTTCCAACGCGATGGATCGCAGTTCGACGCGCTGTTCGAGGACGGCGACACCTACATGATCGGCAACATGCAAGCCTTCGCCATGGACACACCCGGCCATACGCCTGCGTGCATGACCCATGTGATGGGCGATGCGGCCTTTGTCGGCGACACGCTGTTCATGCCCGACGGCGGTTCGGCCCGGGCGGATTTCCCGGGAGGCGACGCCGGAGCGCTGTATGATTCGATCCAGAAGGTGCTGGCGCTGCCGGACGGAATGCGGCTGTTCATGTGCCACGATTACGGCCCAAACGGACGGGAAATCCGCTGGGAAACGACCGTGGCCGAAGAAAGGGCCTACAACATTCATGTCGGCGGCGGCAGGACGCGCGAGGAGTTCGTCAAGCTCCGGAACGATCGGGATGCGACGCTGGACATGCCCCGGCTGATCATTCCGTCGCTGCAGGTGAACATGCGCGGGGGCCAACTGCCCCCAGCCGACGCCAGCGGCAAGCGTTATCTGAAGGTGCCGATCAACGGTCTTTGAGGAAGGGCCGCGCATCCGCAAAAGGCATGTGCTGTCATTGCGGAACTGCCGGTGTGTCACAGTGCCGGGGACCGGAACGGATGGTGGGCTTCCAGCCGCCGGCCGCCTCCAGCCCCACCGAACAGGGCGCCGCGGTTGTCCCGGCAGCGTCAAACAGGAAATCCCGATGCGCACGAAGCTTGCCCGCTTTCTTCCGGTTCTTGACTGGGGCCGGCGCTACGACCGGAGGGCGCTGGCCAACGACCTTGTGGCCGCGGTGATCGTGACGATCATGCTGATCCCGCAGTCGCTGGCCTATGCGATGCTGGCCGGCCTGCCACCGGAGGCCGGGATCTATGCCTCGATTGCGCCCCTCCTCCTCTATGCGATCTTCGGCACATCGCGAACGCTGGCCGTGGGACCCGTGGCGGTGGTGTCGCTGATGACGGCGACCGCCGTCGGGCAGGTCGCGCAACAGGGCACGGCGGGATACGCGGCGGCGGCGCTGACGCTGGCGGCGCTGTCGGGGCTGTTCCTGCTGGCGCTTGGCGTCTTTCGCCTGGGCTTTCTGGCCAACTTCCTCAGCCATCCGGTCATCGCGGGCTTCATCACCGCATCCGGCATCCTGATCGCGACAAGCCAGGTGAAGCATATCCTGGGGATCGAGGCGGGTGGCCATACCCTGATCGAGATGATCCCCGCCATCCTGGCCCATCTGGGGCAGACGAACCCGATCACCCTGACGATCGGCGTTCTTTCCACGGCCTTCCTCTTCTGGGTTCGACGCGGGCTGAAGCCGATTCTCCGGCGGATGGGGGCCGGACCACTGCTGGCCGACATCGGGGCCAAGTCCGGCCCCGTCGCGGCGGTCGTGGTCACGACCCTGTCCGTCTGGGCCTTCGGCCTGGCCGATCGCGGCGTGGCCATCGTCGGGGCGGTCCCCCAGGGGCTGCCACCTCTGACAATGCCAGCCCTTATGCCCGATCTGATCCGCCAGCTGGCTGCCCCCGCCATCCTGATCTCGATCATCGGCTTTGTCGAATCCATCTCGATCGCGCAGACCCTGGCCGCAAAGCGCCGCCAGCGCATTGATCCTGACCAGGAACTGATCGGTCTGGGGATGGCCAACCTCGGCGCCGCCTTCACCGGCGGCTATCCCGTCACCGGCGGCTTTGCCCGCTCGGTCGTGAACTTCGACGCGGGGGCCGCGACCCCGGCCGCCGGTGTCCTGACCGCCGTGGGACTGGCCATTGCTGCACTGCTGCTGACCCCGTTGATCCATTACCTGCCCACCGCAACCTTGGCCGCAACCATCATCGTGGCGGTCCTCAGCCTAGTCGATTTTGCGATCCTGGCTCGGACATTCCGCTATTCGCGCGCCGATTTTGCCGCTGTCGTCACCACGATCGTGCTGACCCTGGCCTGGGGCGTCGAGGCCGGCATCGCTTCGGGCGTGATCCTGTCGGTGGGCCTGCATCTCTACAAGACCTCAAGGCCCCATGTCGCCGAGGTCGGGCTGGTGCCTGGGACCAATCATTTCCGCAACGTGCTGCGGCACGACGTGATAACCGACCCTGCGGTGCTGACCCTGCGCGTCGATGAAAGCCTCTATTTCGTCAATGCCCGCTTTCTCGAGGATCTGATCCAGGATCTTGTGGCAAGGCGGCGCGCGGTCCGGCATGTGGTGCTGATGTGCTCGGCCATGAACGAGATCGACTATTCCGCGCTTGAAAGCCTCGAGGCGATCAACCACCGCCTGAAAGAGACCGGCATCGGCCTGCACCTGTCCGAGGTCAAGGGTCCGGTCATGGACCGCCTGAAGAAGACACATTTCCTGGACCACCTGAACGGCCGCGTCTTCCTGTCGCAATACGATGCCTGGACAAACCTGACAAAGCCAGCCGCGGCATTGGCTGCCTGCGGATCGGGGCTATGAGGCAGGCCGGATGCTGCCGGTCACAAGCTGACAAGCAGCCCCTTTGCGGACAGCTTCAAGGAACCGGAGCGGTGCGTTGACTCGATAAAAGTCAACCAACCGGCCACCGTCCGTGCAGCCGGCAAGTGTTTTCTTGTATAGCGGAATTATTGCCGCTATATGGGAAATCACCAACGCGCCGATTTGAGCATCAGCTTGCGGGCGCGAAACAAGTGCAGCTAAAGCGAAGAGGCCGACCGGTCGTCTTCCAGAACGCCTGGCAAGAATGCTTTTGCCAGAAGGAGAGGCCAATGAAGGACGTGGCAACCCAAGCCCCAATCACCGCCGTCACGGTGCCCATCAAGGAAGTTGCCCAGCACAGGCGGGACTTTCCAGGTTCGCAGATCAGTTTTCATCTGGAACTCGATTGTCCCGGCCTCGCAAGCCTTGCCGCGCTGTGTCAGATCCTGGAGGCCGCCGGGCTGCGGATGGTGACGCTGAAGGCAGGCGCCAATGGAAATGTCTACTGCGTCCTCAGGGACGACGGCCAAGCCGACCTGTCCTGCCTGGCGCAGGAGTTGGGCAGATCGGCAACGCTGAACCGGTGGACAACCCAGATCGGTTGCTGACGGGCGGCCGGGCTGTCCATCGGACAAAGGAACGTCCAACCACCGACCAACCGTGATAACCGACTACGATTCCGTAATAACGGACAAGTATCTTTTATATTGACGAAAGGCGCCATTGCGACGACGATACACGCTCCAGGTTGAGAGGCACCCATGTCGCGCGTCGACTTTCTGCATCATATCGGTGAAACCCTTGCGAGTCTCGAGGAAGCCGGTCTGCGCAAGCGCGAACGGCTGATCACCTCGCCGCAGTCGGCTCATGTTTCGGTGGATGGGCGGCCGCTGCTCAACCTGTGCGCCAACAATTATCTGGGGCTTGCCGACGACACGGAACTGATCGCGGCGGCGCATCAGGCCCTGGAGCAATACGGCTTCGGAATGGCCTCGGTCCGCTTCATCTGCGGAACCCAGGACATCCATCGCAAGCTGGAGGCGCGGATCGCCCGGTTTCTGGGAACCGACGATTCGATCCTCTTCGCGTCGTGCTTCGATGCCAATGGCGGCCTGTTCGAGCCGCTGCTGGGCCCCGAGGACGCGGTCGTGTCGGACGCGCTGAACCACGCATCGATCATCGACGGAATTCGCCTCTGCAAGGCCCGGCGGTACCGCTATGCCAATTCCGACATGGCCGATTTCGAGGCGCAGCTGCAGGCCGCGCGGGCTGACGGGGCGCGGCATGTGCTGATCGTCACCGACGGCGTCTTCTCGATGGACGGCTATCTGGCCAGGCTGCCCGAGATCACGGCCCTTGCGGAACGGTACGGCGCGCTGACGATGGTCGACGATTGCCACGCGACCGGCTTCATGGGGCCGCAAGGGCGCGGCACGCCGGCCCATCACGGCGTGTCGGTCGATATCCTGACCGGGACGTTGGGCAAGGCCCTGGGCGGGGCGCTTGGCGGCTATGTCGCGGGTCCGCAGCCGGTGATCGATCTTCTGCGGCAGCGGGCGCGGCCCTATCTGTTTTCCAACGCCCTGCCGCCGTCGGTGGTCGCCGCAAGCCTTGTCGCGCTGGATGTCGTCGAACGCGCGGACGACCTGCGCGAGCGACTGTTCGACAACGCGCACTACTGGCGGGCGGGTTTGGCCGATGCGGGCTTTGCCCTGCTGCCGGGCGAACATCCGATCGTTCCCGTCATGGTCGGCGATGCGAAGGTGGC
>NZ_JAPTYD010000034.1 GCF_026913015.1 Paracoccus benzoatiresistens | reverse complement strand
CCCTGACCGCGAAACCAGCGTCCCTGAGATCAGAGACGTCGCATGAAATCGGCGGACAACTACCTTGATAAACACCGGTGATGCGTAGCATGGCGGGCCGTTGGTCTGACGAGCATATCGCCGCGTCGCTCAATCGGATGGGCCTGCCAACCGGACAAGGCAAAACCTGGACAGCGCGCCGCGTCGCGTCCGTTCGCCGTGTTCGCGGCATCCATGCCTACCGATCCGCTGAAAAGGATGGCGAATGGCTCACCATGACGGAGGCGGCAAAGGCCTTAGGCGTCACAAACCATGCGATACGGCGCCTTATCAAGTCCGGCATCCTTCCGGCCGTGCAGGTTGTCCCCGGTGCGCCTTATCAGATCCGTACCGACGACTTGGCGTCGGAGGCGGTCAGAACTGCCGCGGCCCGAAAAGGTCGCCCGCGTCGCATCATCGACTCGGACACACTTCCAATGTTTACAGACACTTGAATAAGGAGTGCATAATGAAACCCGCCTCGCTACCCCTCGCAGCGACCGCTCGGCGGCATTGTTCGTCAGGCACACCCTGCCGTCCTCAAGGAAACGGGTAAAGCCGGGCCAGTGGTCGCGCGACAGCAGATAGTCGATCGCCTTTGCGACCTTCGCATGTTTGGAAAGCAAGGCCCGCTGACCACGCAGCCAAGCCTCCAGGTCCAGGACCAGGGGAGCAGAGAGCTGCTGGCGCATCGCGAGCCGGGCGGCCGGGGCTTGGCCGCTGATGTCACGCTCGATATCGAAGAGCGCATCGATGCGCTGCACCGCCTCGAGGGCAATGGGCGAGATTTCCTTGGGCGACTTACCCTTGCGCAGGTTGCTTTCCACATCCGCCAGTTCGAAGAACTTCCGCCGGGCATGGCTCCAGCAAAGCGCAGCGGTCACCGGCCCGGGCTGGCGTTTTGGATCATAAAGCCGGTTATAGCCGGCATAGGCATCGGCTTGCAGGATACCGTTCCAACCCTGCAGATGCGCGGTCGGATGTTCGCCCCCGCGATCGGGCGAGAAGCGGAAGACCACGGCAGGCGGCGACGCTCCGGCGAAAGGTCGGTCATCGCGGACATAGGTCCAGAGCCGCGCTGTCTTCGTGCCGCCACGCGCCAGAAGCGGCACGGTGGTGTCATCGCCATGCAGCCGCTGGGCGGCCATCACATGCGCCTCGAGCAGCCGGTAGAGCGGTCGCAGCGTCTCGGTCACCGCACCTAGCTGATCGGCAAGGGTCGAGAGGCTGAGATCGACGCCCTCGCGGGCATAGCGCTCGGCCTGGCGGTTCAGCGGCTGATGCTGGCCAAATTTCTCGAAGGCAATCATCGCCAGGAGATTGGGGCCGGCCCACCCGCGCGAGATCGGGTGGAAGGGGGCCGGTGCCTGGCTGATCCTTTCGCAATCCCGGCAGGTGAACTTCTCGCGGACGGTCTGGATGACCTTCCACCGCCGCGGCACCACCTCCAGGGTTTCCGTGATATCCTCGCCCATCTTCACGATGCGCCCCGAGCCACAGCAGCTGCAGGCGATGGGGCCCTCGACCACAACGCGCTCGCGGGGCAGATCGGCCGGGAAGGTCTTCTTCAGCGGGTGGCGGCGCTCAAAGCCTTCGACCCTGCTCGTCTTGCGCCGAGCCTCCTCGGCGCGAATGGCATCCTCGCTGGCCGCAATTTCGAGTTCGGCGAGCTGCAGTTCCAGCTGATCCAGCAGCCGCGCCGTGCGCTCGGCACTCCGGCCATATCGCTCGCGCTTGAGAAGGGCGATCTCCAGCTTGAGTCTTGCGATCACCGCCTCGGAGGTGGAGACCACGGCCTTGTGCTGAACCAGTTCCAGCTTCGCCGCCGAAAGCTCGGCTTCCGCCGTTGCTGCACGGGCCTCGGCCGCGGCAAGCGCGGCCCGCATGAGGGCAAGTTCGGAGGTGTGGATCTGACATGGCCATTGCTACCATGACAGCGTCTTAACGCCAACAAAAACAGGTGTTTTCGAACGATTATCCGATACTGGAAGGCCTCTGGGTCCAGCGAGGATTTCGCCAGTCTATCCCGTCCAGAAGATAACCTAGCTGCGCCGCCGATATGGCCAGAGCCTCGCCTGTGGCTGAACTTGGCCAGACGAATTTGCCTGCCTCGAGACGCTTCACATAAAGGGACATGCCGACCCCGTCATGCCACAGGATCTTCACCTGGTCCGCCTTGCGGCCGCGGAAGCAAAAGAGCTCGCCCCCGAAAGGGTCACGCCCGAGGCCGGCCTGCACCTTCAGCGCCAGGCTGTTCATGCCGCAGCGCATATCTGTCACCCCGCCCGCAATCCACACCTTCGTGCCCGCCGGAAACGCGATCATGCCCGCTCCGCCACGGCAATGAACCGTGCCAGGGCGTCGGAAGAGATTGCCGCCGGAACCACGAGCCGGCGCCCGTTCAGCAATACGATCTCGACCTTCTCGCTGCCCCCGGGGGCAGTCAGAGCCGCCTCGGCTTGGATCTCGTGAAACAGTTCAACCGGCCGAAAGCTCGGCACGGAGCCGCCAAGCTCACCGCGATGATAAAGACGACGCCATTGATAAAGCCCAGACAGTGCGATCCCATGGCGACGCGCCGTAGCCCGAGCGAGGTTCGGACCCGCAAGGCTCTCTTCGACGATCCGGATCTTTTCCGCGACACTGAACCGACGACGGCGGCCCGTGTTCGTCACGTCCAATATTTCCATCATTCCATGCACCGTCCATATGGAGCTCATTATAGACGGTGCAGTAACTGGCCGACCCTTTCATCCAAAGACGGCCCTCGGCGCATGCTTACGATCGGCCTGACCAATGGAACCAAGCAAAGCAAAATGCTTGTTTTGGCGATGTACGGATAACTGGGCCACAGCCGCTCCGTCGTCTTATCGGTTACCTGGTTGCCCCGATACTTTTGGCGAACAACGCTTTGCCCATTATGACGCGTGTTGTCCTTAGTGATTCTCGAACGAATACCGTCCATCTCCTTGTGAACCCGCCCTGGCGGCTTGGCTCAATCAAACCGAACAAGGAAGACGGTACATTTGACGTGCGGATGGTCCACGAAAACGGCCAAGTGTTGACCGGCAACATGGGTGCCGAACTCTTATCGCTGACAAACAGATTCGAGGAATGGTGATCCGCCACCGCGCGCGCCTCTCACCCGCGTGCCTGCCATAACCTGCTGCCGCTCCGGACATCAGATTTGAACCCGGCTGGAGGCACGGCAACCTTCATAACGTGCTGATTTCGGGTGAGGCTCTTATTAACCTATCCAAAAAGGCTAGTTTGTTAACTGAACAACCTCAGGGTACCACAGGATTATTCAATGCTGTTTGTGGGTGTTTTCAATGTGCCAGTGTAAACGTGTTTCTCCTACTCATCCCACTATCTCGCCAGATGACTGGAACCGGATCATCTCAGCGATAGGTGCTTACTCTCACAATCTGGAGTACCGCGAACTCTTGGCGCGACTGGAGCATTTGGCCAAGGCTAAGGGGATCCAGCCTTCATCTCGCCTCCCCTCCTAACAACCCTGGCGGTCCAGCCCCGCTCTGCCATGCACAGTTGTGACTGGCCCTCCCGGCCGGATCCATGACTGCTGAGCGATCCGTTCTTTCGATTAGGACCACCCCTCGCACGCAAGAGAATGAGGAAGAACCAGCAGTCATGGACACGCCCGCGAGGGGAGCATGGTCCCAGCAGGCGCAATTCCGGATGATGTCACTAGATATGCATCCGGGCGTCCTAAGCCGTCAAGGCAGTTTTTTCCTGGATCACGAAAGCCCTGCATGAGGTCCAGAGAGGCAGATAAGCCGGCTAAAAGCATGTCGATATTTCACGAAGACCCTGTCCAGTCATGCGCCTCCAGCACTCGCCTGAAACTCTTGCCATGCAGGCAGATGCCATCCACGAACTTCAAGGCGCGTGCGCCAAAGGTCGCGAGGTGTACCGAGCGCGCGGCTCCGACGTTGACAAAGCAGGGCCGGGTGCCGCTATCACGGATCTGTTCGTCCAGATCCAGGACTTCGCTTCGACGAGACCGAACCGAAGAATCACGGAAAATGCAGGTCACCTTTGACGCCGGTTTGATACGCCTTTCATGCGCTCAGGCCTTCCGGTCTGCAGCATCGCTGCTTGCGGTCAGCATTATGCTGCTTCTGACTCGTTGCTATTCGAGCGATAGGCTTTGCCCGTTCTGGCCGGGCGCCATCGCAACTGGACGCCAAGCAACACGTGAACGCCAGACGATTGGGTTTCCGTCAGCCACTTCGCGAGCAGGCGCGGCGTAGACGTTCGGAAATCCTCGTGGCGACGCAGCCTTTCAAGGTGAACTACCCTCAATGTTGCAAGAGGAAAATGCTGGACCCCAAGGTCCGGTGCCTCCATGAGGCAACAGGGTTAACCATTCCTGCGCAGGCTCTGACAAACCTTCTCGCTGGGCCCTGAACTCAATTCCATCTCTCCGCCCGAAGACTGCAAAGATGACGTGCCTGGCTGCTCGCCTTACTCGAGTAGTCAGTCTATAGCATGATCACTCGCAAGCGGGACAACACGGCACACACCATGGGAAATGCCTTCTCCTACCTCATGCTGGTGAGCTGGCCGATCGTCTCGGCGGTTCTGTTTCAGCGTCTTGAGACACGGTGGGCATTCATCTGGTCGATCCTCGGTGCCTACATGCTCCTCTCGCCGCTGACCTCTATTGCATTGCCGGTCATTCCAGATCTTGGCAAGGATTCCATTTCCACTGGAGCGGCGGCGCTGCTGGCGATGGTCGCAGGCTATCGCGTCTTCGGGTTGCCCCGCAGTCCGATGCTGAAGGTAATGATCTCCGTCTTCATCCTGTGGCCCTGGGTGACGATGCTTGGAAATCCCGAGCCGCTGGTGGAGGGCAGGAGCTATCGCCCAGGATTGACACCCTATGATACGCTCTCGACCATGATCGGGCAGGCTTTCATCTTACTGCCGTTCCTGGCTGCCCGCAGCGTTCTGTGCTCGCCGGGAAGCGAGCGGCTGATGCTGCGCGGACTCATGATCGGGGGGCTCGTCTATTCCTTACCCATGCTGGTCGAGGTGAGGCTAAGTCCTCAGATCAATGTCTGGATCTATGGCTATTTTGCGCACGACTTCAGTCAGATGATCCGCTATGGTGGGTTCCGCCCCATGGTGTTCATGAATCATGGCCTCTGGGTTGCACTGTTCACGTTCTCGGCGCTCGCCTCTGCGGCCTCATTGGCGAGAAACCATGGTTTCCGTCGCAAGATGCTGCTCGCGGCTGTATGGCTTGGAGTGATGCTGCTTCTCTGCAAAAGCATGGCCCCGATCCTTTATGCGGTGATCGCCCTACCCCTTTTGCTTCTGGCCCCGCCCAGGCTGATGCTTGCCGTGGCGACCGTGCTTGCCGCGACGGTATTGGTGTTCCCCCTGCTGCGCCTGGCTGGTCTGATACCTGTCGAGCAGGTGACGGCCGCCGCCTTGGCGATTGACGCTGAGAGGGCTGCATCACTGATCTTCCGTTTGCACAATGAAGGCATTCTGTTGGAGCGGGCGGCCGAGAAGCTCTGGACAGGGTGGGGAGGGTACGGTCGTAATCTCCTCATCGACCCTATAAGCGGTGCGTATGAAACGATTGCGGATGGCCGCTGGATCATCACACTCGGCGTTGCAGGACTACCAGGCTACATCGCGGAGTTCGGACTGTTCACACTTCCGGTTATCGCCGCCTGGCGCACGCGTGCGGCGCGGGACGAGCCCATGCTGGCGTCGTTGGTGCTGATGCACGCTTTGATGCTGATCGACCTGATCCCGAATGCGACCATCACGCCATTGACCTTCCTGCTGTCCGGATTGATTGTCGGCCGTGTGGAGCAGTTGCGCCACATGTCGGCGACAAGCGCCCCCAAGCGCGCTGGCGTCGAGTCCGATCCAAAGGCTTTGCCAGCTGCCGTCGGCCGGGCTCCGGGACTGCAAACTATCCTGTAAACTTGTCCTTTCCGACTATTGGTGAAACGTCGCGCATGAGGTTACGTTAGGCGCGCTCTCTGCGTTTTATTATAGTGCGGTAATTCAAGTGACGATTTCCGATTCCTCCTCTTCCCTCAATTCCGTTGGTGATATTGCGATTGTAGGCATGGCGCTCCAGGTGCCTGGCGCCCTGAACCCCGGTAAATTCTGGACAAACCTGCGGAACGGTGTCGAATCGATCACGCGCCTTTCGCCCGCGCAATTGCTCGAGCGCGGAGAGGTGCATGCCCGGATTGGCGATCCCCGCTACGTGCCTGCCTCTGCCATTCTGGAAGGATTCGACAGCTTCGACGCAGATTTCTTCGGGCTCAGCCCTAAGGACGCAGCGATCATGGATCCGCAGCACCGCAAGTTCCTCGAATGCTGCTGGCAGGCAATCGAGGACGCGGGCCACACGCCGGAAAGCCTGGGCCCGACCGGCGTCTTCGGTGGCTGCGGCATGGGAAGCTATTTCTACTTCAACGTGATGACAAACCGTGAGCTGGTGGACAACACCGGCACGTTCCTGCTGCGCCATACCGGCAATGACAAGGATTTCCTCGCCACCCGGGTCAGCCACATCTTCGACCTGCGCGGTCCCTCGATAAACGTGCAGACGGCTTGTTCCACGTCACTTGTCGCGGTGCACCAGGCCTGCCAGTCTCTGCTGAACGGCGAATGCGACGCCGCCTTGGCAGGAGGGGTGACCATCGAACTGCCGCATGGCCGCGGTTATATCTACAATCCTAACGAGATTCTGTCCCCCGACGGCCATTGCCATGCCTTCGATCACCGCGCCCAGGGAACAGTGTTCGGGAGTGGTGCATCTGCCGTCCTCCTCCGGCGACTGGAGGATGCTGTCCGGGATCGGGATCATATCTGGGCCGTCATCAAGGGCACGGCCGTCAACAACGACGGAGCAGACAAGGCGGGCTATCTTGCGCCCAGTGTCGGCGGTCAGGCTCAGGCTGTCGTCGAGGCGCATCATGCCGCCGGGATCGGGGGTGACGGGATCGACTATGTCGAATGCCACGGCACCGGGACGGCGCTCGGCGATCCGATCGAGGTTGCGGCCCTGACGGAGGCCTTTGCACGAACGGCGCGCGGGCCGGCCCGCGCGCGGATTGGCTCGGTCAAGACCAATATCGGCCATCTCGACACGGCCGCCGGCGCGGTCGGCCTCATCAAGGTGGCCCTGTCGCTGCATCACGGAGAGATGCCGCCCAGTCTCGGTTATGAGGCGCCAAACCCGGCGATTGATTTCGAGGCATCGCCTTTCACGGTCAACGACCAGCTGACGCCTTTTGCCGACCATGGGAGACCACGGCGCGCGGCAGTGAATTCGCTGGGGGTCGGTGGGACCAACGCCCATGCGGTGCTCGAGGCAGCCCCGCCCCGCCAGGACAGCACAGAGTCAGACTGGCCGTTCCAGTTGCTCGTGCTTTCGGGTCGCAGCCGAGCGGCGCTCGATGGCAATGCCGCCGCCTTGGCAGAATATCTGCGTAAAAATCCCGAAGTGCATCTCGCCGATGTCGCCTGGACGCTGAAAGAAGGCCGCCGCCATTTCAACATGCGCCGGGTTCTGGTTGCGCGCGATGCGGCAAGCGCGGCGGAGTTGCTGGAGTCTGCCGACAGCCGGCGCGTTTTCAACCACGACCTTGTTGCAAGCGGGGGAGCGTCCGTCGCGTTCCTGTTCCCTGGCGGCGGCGCGCAATACGCGGGGATGGCGCGCGATCTTTATGCGACCGAACCGGAATTTCGCGATTGGATGGACAAGGGACTCGAGACTCTGGGAGGGCTGACTGGCAGCGATCCTCGTCCGTTGTGGCTGCCCGATCACGGGCAGGAGCCGGAAGCGAACACCGCGCTGACCCAGCCGTCGGTTCAGTTGCCGCTGCTGTTCATAACCGAATACGCACTGGCCCGGCTGTTCATGTCATGGGGTGTTCAGCCCTCGGCTCTGGGCGGGCACTCGATGGGCGAGAACACGGCAGCCTGTCTCGCAGGCGTGTTTTCGTTTGAGCATGCGATCCGGCTGGTACTGCTCCGTGGGCAACTCTTCGATCGTGTCGCGGCCGGTGGCATGCTCAGCGTTTCGCTCCCCGCCGCAGAGGCTATGGCCGAGGCAGGGGAGGGACTGGACCTGGCCGCGGTTAATGGACCCTCGCTCAGCGTTCTGTCAGGCCCGCTCGAGCATGTGGATGCCTTGCAGGAGTTGTTGACCGGGCGAGAGATTGAATGCCAGCGCATCGCCATCGACATTGCTGCGCATTCGCGAATGCTCGAGCCGATCCTCGAGGAATGGCGAGCCTTTCTTTGCTCGATCCCCCTGTCAGCACCGACGATTCCAGTGGTCTCCAACCAAACCGGAACATGGCTGACAGCGGATCAGGCGACCGATCCGGAATACTGGGTGGCGCATCTCCGCGGCACCGTCAACTTTGCGGCCTGCGCCGCCACATTAAAGGAGGATCCCGCACGGATCATCCTGGAGGTCGGGCCGGGGCGCGCGATGAGCGCGCTGTCCCAAGCCAATGGTGTCCCCGCGAACAGGGTTATCAGCGCATTGCGGCATCGTGATCATGCCATTGCAGATGATGAGTGGTTCGTGCTTGCACTGGGACGCCTTTGGGCAACCGGAGTTCCGGTCGATTGGACGCCGCTCTGGGGCGAGGCTGCACGCAATCGCCTTCCTCTGCCGACCTACGCCTTCCAATCGCGGCGCTACTTCATCGAAGCGTCCGCTCCCCGAGTGGACGAGGGTGCGGATCTGCCGATGCGGCGCGAGGATCTGGCTGATTGGGGCTGGCGGCCGGTCTGGCGGCAAAGCGCGCCCGACATCGAGATCGGTCCTGACGGCAGGTCCGTTCCAACGGGCGCTGCGATCAACTGGCTGGTCTTCATCGACGAGTCGGGCCTAGGCCAAGCGGTGGTGGAACGGCTGCGCGCCCATGGCCAATCGGTTGTGGAAGTTGTTGCAGGTGATGGCTATGCCGAACTTGGACCGGACCGCTTCCAAATCTCGCCAGAGCTAGGTCGCCGGGACGTGGATTTGCTGATCGCTGCGCTGATGTTGCAAAATCGCCTGCCAGACCGGGTGGCGCATCTTTGGCTGGCCGATCCTCGCCAAACGGCACGTGCAGGATCGAGCCTGTTCCACCGCCACCTTGAGCTGGGCTTCTACAACCTCCTTTACCTGCTGCAGGCCTTGGGCGACGAAGGGGCAGAAAAGCCACTGCAGCTTGTCGTCGTGACCACTGGCGCGCTGGCCGTGACCAAGGAACCGGTACCGTTCCCGGAAAATGCCTTGGCGTTCGGTCCGGTGGCGGTCGGTCCGCGAGAGTTCGACTGGCTGACTGCGCGGCTGGTCGATATTGACTGTGCCGCAGACATGACTGCGGGCTTCAAGGATTTGGCCGATCGGCTGGTTGAGGATCTGCTGGCCAGTGACGGACCGCGCATTGCTGCCTGGAGGGGTGGAAGGCGCTTTGCGCGCAGCTGGGTCCATGCGCCGCTTCCCGAGGTTGACGACCACAACGAGGTGCCGGAGGGCGCTGTGGTTCTGATCACCGGAGGGCTGGGAGGCATCGGCCTGACGCTTGGCACGGACCTCGCTCGACGGCGAGGCGCACGTGTCGCGCTGCTGGGCCGGACGTCGCTTCCGCCCGAAGCAGAATGGGAGAGCCTTGTTGGGGTCGACCCAGCCTCGACGCTCGCGCTCCGCCTTGCGGCCTTGCGCGATCTGCGAAGCGAAGGGGCGGAGGTGATTACCGTCACTGGCGATGTGGCAGATCGAGAATCGCTTGCAGCCGCCGTGAGCGAGATTGAACAGCGGCTTGGCCCGGTCGAGGTGTTGCTCCATGCTGCAGGGCATGTCGATGATGGCCCGCTGCTGACCAAAACCGAGCGCGAGATCGAGGACGTGTTCGCGGCTAAGGTTCATGGCAGCCGGGCGCTGCTGGATGTGTTTGCAGCAAGGCCGCTGAAGCTGACGGTATTATTCTCTTCGACCAGCACGACGATCACACCCGCCGGGCAGGTCGACTACGTGGCAGCAAACAAATACCTGAACGCTCTGGCCTCTGCTCAGCCTGCTGCCTTTGGCCACACAGTTGCCGTGAACTGGGGGATCTGGGCCGATACAGGCATGGCCGCAGCCGCGCTTTCGCGCACGACCAAACAAGAGCGCAGCCTGGTGTCAGGTTCGCCATTGCTGAGCACTCGGATCGATCAGCAGAGCGCAACCAGCTTCGAGATTATACTTTCCGCTGATGACTGGATCATTGGGGAACACCGCTTCCGTACAAGCGGCCATGCCCTGCTGCCCGGCACTGGGGTTCTCGAGATCGCGGCAGAAGCTGTCGCAGCTGTCGGAGGACATGCCCCCTATTCCCTGGAGGATGTGACGTTCCTCAGCCCTTTCGCCTTGGCCGACGGCGAACGCAGAGGCCTGCGGATCAACCTCGTGCCAGAGGGCGACGGGCAGCACTTCGAAATTCTCGGCACGACCAGCGAGACTGGCGTTCGCCTCCGCACTGCAAGGGGGCGGATTACGGGTGTCGAGGCGCCTGCCGTGCCTCGCATCGAACCGGCCGTACTGGCGGCGCGGATGCCACACGAAGTCGCGGATCGTGGGCATCCTCTTAGGTCTGCGCAGGAAGACGTCCTTGACTTTGGCGCGCGCTGGAGGGTGCTTCGCAGCTATCGGTTGGGAAAGTCGGAGGGGCTGGCAAGGCTGTCCCTTTCCGAAGCCGGGCAAGCCGATCTCGCGGCAGGCTGGATACTCCATCCGGCGCTGATGGACATCGCCACGGGCTGGGCAATGGAACTCATCGAGGGGTGGTCGCCACAGTCGCTGTGGGTTCCAGTATCCTATGAGCGCGTCATCGTACGTGCGTCGCTTCCCGCCCAAGTCGTAAGTTGGGTACGCAATGCCGACCGGAACCATGCCGAAGACGGCTTTGCTCGCTTCGACATCACCATCGCGAACCCGGACGGCGAGGTGCTGGTCGAAGCCCAGGGGCTGACGCTCCGCCGGATCAGCAATGCTGCCGATGTGTTGTCGGCCGCCGGTCGATTGGTCCGCGATCCCGCCGTTGGCCTCGAGCAGGATCCAGGCCGCCGGCGACTGGCCCATAGCCTTTCACAGGGTATCTCGCAGGAGCGTGGTCCCGAGGCATTTCGCCGTGCGCTCGCGGCGCGTCACAATGTGATTGCCGTGTCCAGCATGGATCTTTCCGAACTCAGGGCCGAGGCTGACGCCGCTTCGCGCGCCAGCGCCTCTTCAAATGGCACGCCGGGATTCGAGCGGCCCGACCTGAAAAATGCCATGGTCGAGCCACGCAACGATCTCGAACGCGCACTCGCCGGTTATTGGCGTGAGCTTCTGGGCGTGTCAGCCGTGGGTGTTGAGGATAGTTTCTTCGACTTGGGAGGGCACTCGCTCCTGGCCGTTCGGTTGTTTGCAATGATCCGCCGCAACTATGGCGCTGACCTGCCGATTTCAACACTGTTCGAGGCTCCGACTATCGCACAGATCGCCGCAAGACTCGTTGCCGAGACAGGTGTCGATCCCACATCGGATGAACAGGTCGACCAACGGCCGCGTCTTGTCGCAGTCGCGCCTGCTTCCCGCTTTACGCATCTGGTGCCAATGAACGGGGGGGCGCCGGGGCCTGGACTGCCGTTCTTCATCGTCGCTGGGATGTTCGGCAACGTGTTGAACCTCCGCTCGTTGGCTCAACGACTTTCGGCCGACCGGCCAGTATACGGGCTACAGGCACGGGGGCTTTATGGTGAAGACGCGCCGCATGAAAGCTTTGCCGATGCGGCAGCCAGCTGCATCAGGGAAATGCGGCAGGTGCAACCTGAAGGGCCCTGGCTCATCGGCGGTTTCTCAGGGGGCGGTCTGACGGCCCTTGAAATTGCCCGACAGCTCGCTGCGGAGGGCGAGGACATAGGCCGCCTTATCCTTCTGGATACTCCGATCCCGCTACGGCCGGTGCTCAGCCGCCGCGACCGGCTGCTGATCCGGCTGGGGGAGATGCGAGAGCAGAAAGGGGGGTTCGTTGGCGAGTATCTTCGCAAGCGCCGCGAATGGAGAAGCGAACTGCGCCGCCGCGCATCTGGACAGGCACAGCTTGGCGCGCAAAGCTTCCATAACGATGCCATCCATGCCGCCTTCCTGGCCGCGCTGCCGGGTTTCCAGATGCGGGTCTGGGACGGGCCGGTGACGCTTTACCGTCCGCGACTGGATCGTCGCTGGAAGGTGTCTCGCGGACGCTGGGTCAGCACGGCACGGGAATATGTTTCGGCTGACAATGATTGGGGCTCCTGGATGCCGCAACTCGAGGTTTCCGAGGTTCCGGGCGACCACGACTCCATGGTGTTGGAGCCATCGGTCCGCATTCTTGCCTCGCGTATCGCGCAGCAACTGAAGGCTGTCGACGCTCTGAACAGCGGCTCCGATCCGTTGCTACAAGGGGCTGCCTGAGATGCCGGGAACCGTACACACAATCATCCTGAACTGGCGTACGGCCGATATGACGATCCGGGCGCTTGAATATGCCGTTGCCGCGATGAAATCTGTCGAGGGCATGATTACGGTCGTCGACAACAACTCAGGCGATGGCAGCTTCGAGCGGATCGCTTCGTATGCAACCGCCGCAGACTTCGAACGAGTCCATGTCGTGCAATCGGGACACAACGGCGGCTTTGGGGCCGGAAACAACGTCGCGATGTTCAACCCGCTGCCGGAGGGCGGCATGCCGGACTACGTCTATCTTCTCAACTCCGATGCTTTTCCCGAACCCGATGCAATCAGAAAACTGAGGGATTATCTGGACAGCCATCCCCATGTGGGACTTGCGAGCAGCAGGATCGTAGGGACGGACGGAGTAATCCATGAAACGGCATTCCGCTTTCCTTCGGTGGTGAGCGAGTTTGAGGGCGCAAGCCGTACCGGGCCCATAACCTGCCTGCTAAGCCGCTATGTCGTGGTCCTGCCGGTGCCCGAAAGCGCCACCGAGGTAGATTGGGCAGCAGGCGCCAGCCTGATGATGCGCCGCAGCATGCTGGAACGGACTGGGGGCTTCGACGAGAAGTTCTTCCTTTATTTCGAGGAAACAGACCTTTGCCGTCGCGCGAGGCGCGCGGGCTGGCCCACCCATTTTGTGCCCGACAGCGTCGTCACGCATATCGGCTCGGCCAGTACCGGGCTCAAAACCATGTCGCGGCCCCCGAACTACTGGTTCGACTCGCGCCAGCACTACTTCCGCAAGAACCTCGGGGCAGGAGGCGCTCTGGCGGCAAACCTCGCATATATCGCTGGAAGCCTGCTGTTTCACCTGCGCTGCAGGATCGAGCGGCGGCAGGGGCACGATGGCCCCGGACATTTGAGTGCCATCGTCCGGCACGGTTTCTCACCCCGATGCAAGAGGTAATCATGACCCCCCTTAATTTGTTGCTGATCGGCAATGAATCTTTGACTCGGGAATGCGGCCTGCTGGCTGAGGCACGGGGGCATCGGATCGCCGGAGTCGTGACCCGTCACCCGGGAACTGCCACCTGGGCGCGCCAGGCCGGCATTTCCGTCCATGCTCCGGCAAGTTTGCGTGACGGCTCCCTCTTGAGCCTGGACGTGGACTGGATCCTGAGTATCGCGAACCTAAATCTTGTTCCGGATGCGGTCCTGGCGCTCGCTCGGAGGGGAGCGGTAAACTTCCACGACGGGCCGTTGCCACGCTACGCGGGCCTCAATGCTCCTGCTTGGGCACGGATTGCGGATGAGCGGCAGCATGGCATTTCATGGCATCGAATCGAAGGAAACGTTGACGAAGGCCGCGTTCTTGTCCAGCGCCATTTTGCCATAGATCCCGAGGACACGGCGCTGACGCTAAATGCCAAGGCCTGGGAAGCCGGCCGGGAAAGCTTCCCCGAGCTGCTGGGTGCGCTTGAGGCGGACGCACTGGGCATACCGCAAGATTTGTCGAAGCGCAGCCTCTTTCAACGGGCGAGGCGGCCCCGCGCGGCCGGGCGGCTGGACTTCACCCGGCCTGCGGCCGAATTGATAGCGCTTGTGCGCGGCCTTGACCACGGACCCTATGCAAACCCGCTGCTGACAGCAAAGATCGCTCTGGACGGGCGGGTCGTCGCCGTCGGCGCGATCGAACTCGCGTCTGGCGCGGGCATGCCCGGAACGATTTTAGCCTGCGACGACGACGCCATTCTGGTCGCCTGTGGCGACGGTGCGGTGCGGTTGGACCGGCTTGTCCCGGCTGACGGGTGCAAGAATAAGCTTTCTCTCTCGCCCGGTCGTGTCCTGCCGTCGCCGGGAGAAGCCGACACCAAGGCGCTGGATCAGGCCGTGACGAAGGCCGCTGTGCGCGAAGGCTTTTGGCGCCAGCAACTGGTCCGGATCACGCCGGCGATGCTGGAGCTTCTGCCCGAAGCCGAGGAAGCGCAGCCGCGCGAGCTCGAGGTCCTCTTGCCCCGGGCGATCCGGGGCGACGAGGCCGTGGCGCTGTTCGCCGCCGCGCTTGCGCGTACAGCTGATCTGGAGGCACATGATCTGGCGTTTGCCCGAGCCGTGCACCCAGACGTCGCAGGCTACATTTCCGACTGGGTGCCGCTGCATGTGGATACCAGCGATCCTGAGCTGACGCTGGAAGGGCTTGCTCAGCAGATCATTGCGACTCGCGCAACTTTGGAGGGTGCGGGCTGGCTTGCAGACCTGCCCTTGCGGGTGCCTGAGCTTGCGTCGATGCAGCGCCCGCTTGCCTCTGTTGCCGCTGAAGGGGCCACGATCCATGCCCCAGGCCTGACGCTCCGCTTGCCTCACGGTCGAGTCGACCGGCTTGCATTGTCCTTCGATGCGGCCCGGCTTGCGCCCCATACGGTTCAAAGGCTCGCGCGGTTGATGAGCCGTCTTGCCGCCATACCGGCGGATGCGCCCCTTCGCTCGGCCGAGCTGGTGACCCAGGAGGACCGCGCCTGCATTCTGGGACCTTGGAACGACACAGCGAGCGCCCTGGATCCCGTGACAATCGACACCGCCTTTGCCGCCCAGGTGGCGAAGACGCCAGAGGCAACCGCGCTGATCTTCGAAGATCGCAAGCTCAGCTATGCCGAACTCGACCGCCTCTCGAACCGGATCGCCCATGCGCTGAAGGCGCTTGGTGTGGGGCCAGACCGCCCGGTAGGACTGTTCGCCGCCCGCGGTCCTGATATGGTTTCGGGTGCTATCGGCATTCTCAAGGCGGGCGGAGCCTATGTTCCTCTTGACCCCACCTATCCGGCAGATCGTATCGCCCATTACCTCACCGATTCTGGGGCTCCGGTGATCCTGGCGGACGCAGACCTGACAGGACAGCTTCCCGCCCATTCGGCCCGGATACTAACCTTCAGCGATCCCACAATTGCGGCGCAACCGGATACCGCACCCGAGAACGATGCAACCAGTAAAAACCTCGCCTACCTGATCTATACGTCAGGCTCGACTGGAACGCCCAAGGGAGTCATGGTCGAGCACCGTAACGTTGCCAACTTATTTGCCGGCATGGACAACAGAATTCCGCATGCGCATGGTGGCGTCTGGCTTGCCGTGACAAGTCTGTCCTTCGATATCTCGGTCCTGGAAATCTTCTGGACCCTTTCGCGCGGCTTTACCGTGGTGCTGGCAGGCGATGCCATGAAAGGCGCCGTGGGCGGGCATGGCCAGAGTGGCGGCATGGACTTTAGCCTCTACTACTGGGGCAACGACGACGGTGTCGGCTCGCGCAAGTATGACCTGCTGCTGGAAGGTGCCCGCTTTGCGGATGCCCATGGCTTCAAGGCGGTATGGACTCCCGAGCGGCATTTCCACGCCTTCGGCGGCCCCTATCCCAATCCCTCCGTGACAGGTGCGGCGGTTGCGGCGGTCACGAAGAACCTTGCCGTCCGGGCAGGCAGTTGCGTGGCGCCGCTCCACCATCCGGCAAGGATTGCTGAGGAATGGGCAGTCATCGACAACCTGACCGACGGCAAGGCCGGCATTGCCATCGCTTCGGGTTGGCAGCCGGACGACTTTGTGCTGCGTCCCGAGAACACGCCTCCGACCAACAAGAAGGCGATGTTCACAGCGATGGACCAGGTCCGCCGCCTGTGGCGTGGCGAGACGATCGATTTTCCGACTGCGAATGGTGGCACATTCGGCGTGGTGACGCAGCCTCGCCCGGTGTCGAAGGAATTGCCCGTCTGGGTCACTGTTGCGGGAAGCCCGGCCACCTGGGCCGAAGCAGGTCGACATGGTGCAAACGTGCTGACCCATCTCCTGGGACAGAGCATCGCCGACGTGAAACAGCGGATAACCGAATATCATGCGGCTCTGCGCGAGGCAGGACATGATCCAGCCGATTTCACCGTCACCCTGATGTTACACACCTTCCTAACTGATCGGCGTGATGCGGCTATGGAAATCGCGCGCGGACCTATGAAGGACTATCTGCGCGCTGCGGCCGGCTTGGTGAAGCAGTACGCTTGGGCATTTCCTGCCTTCAAGAAGCCGGCAGGGCTAAGCGACCCCATGTCGATCGATCTCAGTATGCTGACCGACGATGAACTGGAAGGAATTCTCGAGTTCGCGTTTCTGCGCTATTTCAACGACAGCGGGCTATTCGGAACGATCGAGGACGCGACCGCCCGCGTAACCGAGCTTCATGACATTGGCGTAACTGAAATCGCCTGCCTGATCGACTACGGCATTCCCACCGCAACGGTGCTGGAGGGCCTGCGGCCCCTTGCCGAACTGGTGCAGCGGGTGAATGCAACCGCCGGGCCCGCGCATGACGACTTTTCCATCGCTGCGCAGATTCGCCGCCATAGGGTGACGCATCTGCAGTGCACGCCCAGCATGGCGCGGCTGCTGGTCGCCGACTCGGCGGCGACACAGGCTATCGGCAGGCTTCAGACGCTGCTCCTTGGCGGCGAGGCGCTGCCGCCGGCATTGCTGGTGGAACTGCAGGCGCTCACCGGCGCTCGCATCCTGAATATGTACGGTCCTACCGAAACGACGATCTGGTCCACCACCGCCGAACTCGGCGCTGGCAACGAGCATGTCACGCTGGGGCGGCCGATCAACAATACGCGCCTCTACGTGCTGGACCAGGACGGCCGGCTCATGCCGCCCGGCGTTTCCGGAGAACTGTGGATCAGCGGGGCGGGCGTCGTGCGTGGCTACTGGAATCGGGCCGACCTAACCGCCGCAGCCTTTCGGCCGGACCCTTTCGTGCTCGATGACAACACCCGGATGTACCGCACAGGCGACCTTGTTCGCTGGACAGAGGAGGGAGTCCTCGAATTCCTGGGCCGCGTGGATCAGCAAGTGAAGCTGCGCGGTCATCGCATCGAACTGGGAGAGATCGAGGCCCGCCTGGAAGTGCAGCCCGGCGTGCGCGAAGCGGCGGTCGTGGCGCGCACCGATGCAGCCGGCAGCATTGCCCTTGTCGCCTTTGCTACCGGCGAGCCCAGCCTCGATCCGGCCGAACTTCGGAAGGCGCTTCGGAGCGTTCTGCCGGAAGTGATGATTCCATCACGAATCATCGTCCTGCCTGAGTTACCTTTGACCCCAAATCGCAAGCTGGATCGCAAGACACTGGCGCGGATGGAGTTGCCGGTTTCGTCAATCGCAGTTCGGGAAACGGCTCCCAGTCTGCCTCCACAAATCTCAGCTCTGGTTGTCGATTCTCCTCGGTCTGAAGACCCTACGGAATTCCAAGCACGGGTGGCCGCGATCTGGGCAAAGGCTCTAGGTCTGGAACGGGTATCATCACGCGACAACTTTTTCGCACTTGGAGGTCACTCGCTACTGGCAGTGCAGGTGCATCGAACCATGAAGACAGACCTTAACCTGCCGCGACTTTCCATCACGGACATCTTCCGCTATCCGGTCCTCGGCGACTTTGCCGCACATGTGAGTGGCAGAGTGTCCGTTCCGGCGAATGGCGCCGCACCACGGCTCTTGCAAAGCGAAGCCTCGAAGACCCCTGCCCCGCAGGAAGCGTTGCCGACACCGGCGCCTCCGCCAACCAGTCAGGCCGAGGGCATGGCCCGCCGCCGTGCCTTACGCCAGCAGGTACACCAGCTTTGACGGACGCGCCGCAGGCGAGGATGTCGAGTTCAGGCTGCTGGCCGAGTGCAGGCGGCGGTGAACAGCGCGCCCAGTTTCTCTGCCTCGGCCGTCACATCGTGATGTGCAAGCACGCGCGCGCGGCCGTTCAGGCCCATTCGAGCCATCACCTCGACCGGAGTTGCGGCGAGGGCAATCATCGCCTCGCAAAGCCCGACTTCATCGCCGGCGGGCACGAGCCAGCCGGTTTCTCCTGGACGAACCAACTCAGGCACGCCGGCAATTGCCGTGCCCAAGACGGGCCGGCCTTGCGCCATCGCTTCCATGATGACCATCGGCAATCCCTCGGCGAAGCTGGGAAGCACAAGCGCATGGCTGGCAGCAAGCTGGCTGCGAACGTCCGCCTCGTCCAGCCAGCCGGTGAGCGTTACTGCATCCTGCAGGCCATGAGTGGTGATCAGGACCTCGATCGCCGGGCGCAACTCTCCTTCGCCAACCAGCGTCAGTCGGATGTCAGCGTGGCGGCGGGCTGCGGCGAGTGCCGGCAGCAAAGCCAGGAAACCCTTTTGCTCGGAGAAACGTCCAATAGCCACCAAGCGGAGTGGTCGGGCAACCGGAAAGGACGGAGGATCGGGAAACCGCGCCGGCTCGATCCCGCAATGAATAACGTGAATACGCTCCCAATGGCGATGATCGACCCAGCGGCAAAGCTGGCTGCGCCCGTAATTGCTGATGGCCACGGCAAAGCGGGCATCTGCCAGCTTTTCGCCCAAACGGAGGGAAAGAGGGGCATCGAACTCCTCAGGGCCATGTGTCGTGAAGCTGTAACCAATACCCGCAAGCCGGGCTGCAAAGCGCGCCACGTCGGTAGAGTTGGTCCCGAAATGTGCGTGGAGGTGTCGAATGCCCAACGCACGCACGCGCTTAGCGACCTGCGCGGCCTCCGCCGCATAGGCGAGATGCCGAACGCCCCTGCGACGCACGGCTTGCAGCACCGCGCGGGTCGCATCGGGAGCATGGACTGCTGCACGCGTGAACTCGAACCCAAGGCGGATCGGGCCTGCCTCCAGGATGCGCTCGGTCCGAGCATGTTCGGCTTGGTCGCCGGGGTCGACCAATTGGGCTGCGTCGCCCCTCATCGCGAAGCGGTGGACCGCCCAGCCTGCAGCCTCAAGTGCCAAAATCTCGCGCCGGATAAAGCTGTGCGAAGGCCGAGGATAGGTATTGATTACATATCCGATCGCAGGACGGTCTCGGCAAGTCATCTTGGTCCTCAGAGAGTTGCAATTTTATATTCGACGGTGAAAGCGGCAAAGTCCATAGAAGCCGCTTCGCCAGACACTAGCTCTGCCCTTTGGACACTCAATCCCGCATAGTTGATTGAACGCTTTGATGAAGCTTATTTCCAGCCTTTCGATGATGTGGCATCGGGACAGCCTGAGTGGCCGGGCGCTACGCAGTTCGACATGGACCAGCGTCGGCTATGTCATGTCACAAGGGATGAGGCTTGCCTCGAACCTGATCCTGACGCGTCTGCTTGTACCCGAGGCGTTTGGGGTCATGGCTTTGGTCACCTCACTCATTGTCGGACTGCAGATGTTCAGCGACATGGGAACCGGTCCGGCCGTGCAGAAAAGCAGGAACGGTGACGAACCGGACTTCCTGGATACAGTCTGGACGGTTCAAGTCGTGCGTGGCCTTGTTCTGACAATACTCGCAACTGTCATTGCGTGGCCCGTGGCGTGGTTTTACGGTGACCCAATCTTTGCGCAAGTCTTTCCCATCGCAGCACTTTCCCTGCTGATCGGAGGCTTCACACCCACCTCGGTGGATACGGCAATGCGGCACCTGCAGGTCGGCCGTTTGACGCGCCTGGAACTACTGACTCAGCTGCTGGGCATCACCGTCACCGTTGCGCTTGCGGCCGTGCTGAGATCGGTTTGGGCGCTGGTCTGGGGTGGGGTAATCGCCAGCGCAATCAACGTGGCGGTCATGCGTTACGGTCTGGGCGGTCGCACCAATAGCTTTCGCTGGGCGTCTGAACCACTGAAGGAACTAAGTGGGTTTGGTCGCTGGATTTTTCTGAGCACGATTTGTGGATTCCTGATCTTTAACGGCGACCGGTTGGTGCTCGGGCGTTACCTGTCTCTTGATGAGCTTGGTATTTATAATATCGCTTACTTCTTGGGGAGCATGCCAATGCTCCTTGGCTCGGCCATCTCGGGGCGGCTGTTCATTCCCCTTTACCGTGACTCTCCGCCTGCAGAGTCACCCGCCAACGCGCATCGCATCGCCGGTATTAGAATGCACCTGTCGGGCTGCCTGCTGTTTATGGTGGCCCTCTTGGCCCTCAGCGGAGAAAGGCTGGTCGATCTGCTGTATGATCCCCGCTATGCTACTGCAGGGATCCTGGTGAAATTGATTGCGCTTATCCAGATACCAGCTCTTGTCATCTTGGGCTACGATGTCATTGCCTTGGCTAAAGGTGACTCTCACCGGCTTTTCGTCCTGCAGGCAATTCGATCTATAATCTATATGACCTGTCTCTTAACAGGCGCACATTTTTGGGGCCTTTATGGGGCTCTTGCTGGTCAGGCAGCTGCCTCGTTGCTCATGTATCCGTTTACGGTAATCATGGTGCGGCACTATGGTGCCTGGCAACCAAAATCAGACTTATTGCTTGGACTGTTCGGGCTCACTGTAGCAGCCATGGTCTGGTTGATCTGAAAGGTGGCAAGCCCAGAGATAAGCGGCGCTTCGCCGAAACGCCTTGCAAAAGACAGTTTCTATGTTCTCAGGAAAATTCTTGCCGTAATATAACACAATAAAAGGGCAGTTCCGTCTTTTTTGCAATCGTAGATGCGGGCAGCTATGACGGTGGCTTTTCTCTTGGCTGCAACAGTATGCGCCATCACAGCAGGTGCGTTGACAGCATGGGCTTTGAGTCTGTGGTTGGGAGTGATCGTTTATATCCTCAGTGGGGCTCTTGTGCTGCTGGTGCTTGGGTCTATCCGCGCGCGATGCACTCGCGAGCAGCCGGAGAACCGCGGCCGTTCCGCGATTTAGACACCTCTTGCGGCCTGCAGAGGTCCCGAGGAGAGGATTAAACTCCGGTTGCGCGCATGACGACGACCACCGTCCGGAGCAGAGTCCGCAAATCGGTCGCGAGGGAGAGCGTCGCGTGGTATTCGGCATCATATGTAGCCCGAGCGGCAAAAGTTGTGCTATGCCGCTCCGATACTTGCCATAAGCCCGTTACACCCGGACGGAGGAGGAAGTATTCGGACCCAGGATACATTGAGCGCTGCTCGACCATCATGGGACGCGGCCCGATCAGGCTCATGTCCCCCCGCAGGACATTGAAAAGCTGTGGCAGTTCATCGAGGGAAGTCCGGCGCAAAAATCGTCCAAAAGGTGTAACCCTTGGATCGTTGTGCAACTTCTGCGTCAATTGCCACTCCTCCCGAGCTTCTTCGTTTGTCGCCAGGTGAGTGGCCAAGCAGGCGTCTGCATCTGGCACCATGGTGCGTAGCTTCCACAGCCTGAACGTTCGACCTCTGTAGCCGACCCGGTCCTGGCTATAGAACGGGTTCGATCGATCTTTGGCTACGACGATCGCCAGTACTGCAATGAGCAACAGGACGAATGGTGCGGCGGCGAGAACAACTGTGATGTCCAAGGCGCGCTTGCCAGCTCGGCGATAGAGTCCTGGAGAGAACGACTGCTCTTGTGAGAACGACTTGGCGTGAGTTGCCTGCGGTGTGACATCCGGAAATTGCAACTCAGAGGGGTGAAACATCGCCGAGAACTCCTGAAACACTGACTAACTAAATTCGGCTTTGTGGCCGACTGTAATTTGAGGACGATTACATATCAAGGCGTTCTTTGGAAGCCCGCAAACTAGATCCTCGTATATTCTTTTCGGCAGCCACCTCATTACCCTCAATCTTAAAGAAAGGATAATGAAACTTTTCAATTTCAGGTTTAACGGAGAGAAGCCGTTTGTGAAGTTGTAGATGCCGGAGCAGGCCTGCTCTCTTTAAATCGCTAACCTCAACGTGATGATAAGGGAGAAACAGCGACTCCACGGCATTCTTTGGCTTGTCGAGGCACCACTCGATCACGTTGCGAAAGAGGTAGAATGTGTGATCTGGTGAGTGCATCCCTGTCGGCACCACCGGGACTCCGTATTTTGCAGAGAACACGAAAGCCGGTCGTTTCGGGCCCGTCCCCTCCTCTGGCGCAACCTTTGTTGCGCCAGAGGGAGAAGCAGGTCGAGGAGGCCTGCAGCTGGGCCAAGATCAAGCACGCAGACTCCGGCGCCCTTGCGTTTAGCGGTTTCGAGCCCAACCACCCCGCCTGCGTCGCAACCGCGTAGCGAGTCCTACGGCCGAGTAAGTCATGAAGCCAAGAGGATCGGCTGCCGCAAGACGGCCAAGCTCCCACCACGCAGGTCGGTCGTCGAAGTTCTGCATCATGTCAGGGTAAAGCCGTGCAAGCTCGCGCATGCCGTCGTCCTGGCGGCCTCGCACCTTTACCAATGCCTGAACCCCTTCACTGATCGGCCAGGAATAGGCGGCATTTACCAGAACCCGCTCTGCAGGTGCAAAAAGACCGCGGACAAAGGCATCATCGGCAATGATTGGAGGAAAGCGGTGCCAACGTCCGCGTCCGGAACTATTAACCGCGAACAGCCCGGCGCCAGAGACTCCGCGAGTCAAGAAGGGCAGATTTTGCCAGAATCCTGCATAACGCCGTGAGATCACTGAAACCGGAGGCGGAACCTGAAGTCTTGCCCCAGCATAAACGGGATAAGGGCAGTCGAGTGCATCAATTACCCCGGCGAGCAGACCGGGACCGCAGAGAATGTCGGCATCGAGATAAAGTCGCGCGGAGGCGCCGGCCTCTTCGTCGCCTTTGTTTAAGGCCTGAATTTTTCCTCCCTCTGCCAATTCCACCACGGTAAGCTGCCAGTTGCGGTTTGCAAACTCATCCTCATGCGCGCGAGCAATGCCGGACGTTTCGTCCCCGCATCCGTTCGGCACGACGACGACCTGCACTCGCCTATCCTCCAGTCCTCTTTGGGAAAGCAGCGAGCGAAGGCAACCGGCTATCCGTGCGGCTTCGTTATTCGCCGGAATGATAACGCTGAGGAAAAACTCGGTCATTGGTCATTTGTACTCGATCAATCCGCGCGCACGGCCAAGCCGCGTACGGCGCACGTAGTATTCGATTGCCCCCATCGCCTCGGGAACCTTACCGAGCGTCATGAACAGCGCCTGTTCGGCTCCTATCCGGCGGCTTAAACGGGCAACTTGCAGCGGATAGACCATCAGCAGCGCGGCGGCCGCCGGAGTGAGCGCCATGGAAGCGAGCACACATGCCGGAAGCACCGCACCCCAGATGAGCGCACGGCGAGTTTCTGCCACCCAGTGTCGTTCGGGACCGCGACCATGCAAGGCTGCACCTTCCGCGAAGGCGTGACCTGCACGCCGCGTGCGAGTCCACCATTGGCCAAAACGGAGCAGCGCGGCGTCGTGGCGCGTCATCTCTGCATTCAGCCGTTCAATTCGCCATCCTGCACGCAAGAGACGTAAACACATTTCGGGTTCTTCGCCGGCGATCAGGTCCTCCCGGTAGCCACCGATTTCCATCAGCGCATCGACGCGCAACATGGCATCTCCTCCGACGGCGCGGACGAATCCAACAGGTGTCGCCCACTCGGCATCAATAAGACGGTTGTAACGGCTGGCCTCGGGCCGAAGCTCCCGTCTGCGCCCCGCCACTGCGGCAAGACTCGGATCAGAAGCAAGCCGTTCCGTTGCCGTTTTGATCCAACCCTCTACGACCTCGCAGTCTCCATCAACGAACTGGACGAAGACAGGCCACCGCCCGTTTCCCGTCAGCTGTGCAAACCCAGCATTTCGTGCACGAGCGGCGGTAAATGGATGCGAAAGGTCAAGCTGCACGACCTCCGCTCCAATTTCCCTAGCCACCTGCACGCTATTATCCGTCGAACCCGAATCGACATAGACCAGCCGGTCTACCTGTCTGACCAGCGAACTCAAGCAAGCCATCAGGCGCTCGCCTTCATTCCGGCCGATGGCCACGGCACCAGTCGTGGGAGGCGGTAGAACTTCAGTTTGCATGTGTCAGTTGTGCTGTCGCTAACTTTGATTTTATCATAATGATCAGATCCAGCCACCCCGTCCAGCCAGACGCTTCGAACGAGATCTGAATGAACATCAGTGCGATCCCATCTGAAACGCCTCAACCTGGCTTTGTTTCATCTGATCCGTCTGATCCCTCACCGCGCCAAATCGACTGGGCGAGCCTTCGGGAACTAGCTCTACCAAGTGCCCGAGCACTGCAAAGCCGGCTTCCGGCAGCAATGGCGCCAAACTCTGCCGCGGCCAGGCAGTTCGACGTGCTTCGGACCCGGATGCTGAGTGTGAGCGAGAAAAGGGGTTGGAGCCGTATCGGCTTGACCCAGCCCCTTAGCAGACCGACGGCCGCGTATGCCGCGGCAAACCTCGCCTTTAGCCTTGCCCGCAGGCCGAGCCTCCGGGTGGTGCTGATAGACTTGGACTTACACGTTCCGCGATTGATCCAGATGATCGGCTTATTCGAAGGCCCGAACCTGGGTAAAGCGTTGCGCGAAAGCATTGACCTCCGCTCTGCCGCTGTCCGCTTTGGTGACAATCTTGTTTTCATTGGCAACACCGTGCAAGATTCTCTGGCCGCGGAAACCCTGCAGGAGCCGAACGCCGCCGTATCTGTTGCACGATTGATCGAAGATCTCGCGCCCGATGTGACGCTTCTGCTGCTGCCGCCTATCCTTGAAGGAGATACGGGGCTGTCGGGACTGGGCATGGTCGAGACTTTGCTGATGGTATCAGACGGCACCAGCACCATTCCATCGGACCTGCGGCGCTGCGACCGCCTTATCGAGAACGGTCCGCCGGTCCTTGGCGTAGTCTTGGTTGACGCGGAGCAGTAGATGGGTCCTATCCAGTCCATTGCCGATGTCATGTCGATGCTGCAGCGCAGGATCGTCCTGTTTACACTGGTGCTTTCGCTCGGGCTGTTGGCGGCTCTTGCCTACGCTCTATCGCAGCCCTCCGTCTACGAGGCAACGTCCCTCATCCAACTTCGGAATACCAATCTGGCTGGGGACGAAGCACTTTCGGCCGCGCGGCGGGTCCAGGGAATTGAACAATACCTGATGCGGCGTGAAAACGTGCTGGCCCTGATCGAGAAGCACGGGCTCTTCTCGGACCAACCTGCCATGTCAGATGACGACCGGCTATTCGCCTTCCGCGAGCAGAACCAAATTCGGATGATCGACGCCAGCGGAGCGGTACCGGGCGCGGACACACAGATTTCAGCGCTTCTGATCACGAGTCAGGCGGGCAATCCTCAGCAGGCGGCTCAGGTGGCCAATGACCTGGCGGCCAGCCTGATGGCGCAGGATGCCAGGGAGCGTACGCGCACCATCGAGGAACTGGTAGCCTTTCTTGATGCCGAGGCCCGGCGGTTGAATGATCAACTTGAACAGATTGATCGCAAAATCCGCGAGGTGAAAAACACGAACGAAGAGGCGCTACCGGATAGGGCAGAGTCTCTCCGTAGCGAGCTTGTCCAATTACGTGAGCTGCAACTGGAACTAGATCGCCAGGTACTTGTCCTAGAACGGGACCAACTTGCGGCCGAGCTGCGTACCGAAACCGAGGGATCGGAACAGGCCGACGTTTCGCTCGCCGCTCGTCTGTCCCGCCTCAACTCCGAGCTTGCGCAAAGCCGCCGCGTTTTGCCCTCTGATCATCCGGAGGTCCAGCGGATCGAAGCAGAGATCCAAGCCTTACGTGACAACCCTGCCGCGGCCGGTGACGCGATCGGTAATCGCCAGGCCGAACTGATCGAATCACAGCGCCGTACGCTCGAAGAGCAAAAGGAGGTCATTTCTGCCCGCCAGCAGGAGATCTTAAGCGCCATGGCGCGGATGCCGATGGTCGAACAGGAACTCGCCGGGCTTGCGCGCAACCAAGCTCAGCTCGTCCAGCAGCTTTCCGGTGTCGCGCTTCAGTTGGCGCAGGCACAGGGCCAGCAGTCGATGCGAGACACCGGGGCCGCTGCTGGAATGATCGTTCTGGAGGATGCACAACCACCGGAGTACGCAATGGCTTCTAGCCGCAAGCGGTCTCTAGCAATGGGTGGGGTGCTCAGCTTCGGTGCCGCTCTTCTCCTGATCTTTCTGCTTGAACTCCGCAATCCGGTGATGCGCAACGCACTCGCTATAGAGAGACAGTTGGGCGTTGTTCCCATCGCGGTCGTGCCGTTGCTGCCCTCAGCCGCGCGGCGGCTTCAAAAGACAATACGCTTCGGACTCGCTCTAGCCATCTTCCTGGCTGCGATTACGGTGGGCGGCTATCTTTTCTTGAACCGTGACCAGCCGGAGACGCAAGAAGCGTCACGATCCAGGGCTGATGCTACCCAGCTCTTCCTGGATCACGCGCGCAATGTCGCGGACGCCCGGCTCTCTTAGAATGCCGAGATGGTCGCCGGAGATACAAACGAAGCGCCGATCCGGCGCGACGGACGCCCACCCCAAGGCAGTCTTCCGCACCCGCTCCGTGTTTGCCAAATCGTCCTGCGCGGCGAAGACAACGACCCGCCCCGGGTAAACAGCAGGTTTGTAGGCCGCAACCGAGACGATGTTGGCTGCGACGAAATCGTCCAGGTTGTGCTGATCGGACTTGCGCCCAAGCAGGCGGCCGAGGCGGAGCCAGATCACCCGCAACGCAAGCGTCAACTCTCCCTTCGCCCTCGCGCTATAGCGACACAGTGCAGCACCTGGATTGTGCCACATCAGTGATGTTGCCCGACCAAGCCGATCCAACGCGGTAGACCGCCGGGAGGGCGCAGGACCATCTGCATCGAAGATTGCCACCATCGCCACGTCGCGCCCCGCACGATGTAGCCGCGCTGCCAATTCGAAGGCAACAAAAGCGCCAAGCGACACTCCCGCAAGCGCCAAGGGCCCATAAGGGCGAAACTCTTGGACTTGCCGGAAGTACAGTTCTGCCAACCCATCAATGTCAGTCGGGGTTTCGGGAGTCAGCAAACCGACCGTAATACCCCAAACTGGATGCCGCGGCTGTAACGCGTCAGCGAGGGGGCGGTAGAAATCTCCATTGGTCCCCAAGACATGGATACCCAGGAGCGGCACCCCATCGCCTTCAGGTTGCACGGCAATCAGGCTGTCTTCGAACGCACTGCCGGCCTCCATCATCCGAGCCAATGCTTGTGGCGTAGGATGATTGTAGATCGCGGGCACCGTCGGTCGACGGCCGAATACGCGCACCAAGTGTTCCGAAAGCTCGATTGCCATCAGGGAGTTTCCACCCTGATCGAAGAAAGACTGTTCGGCATTCAGTGGCGGCTGGCCGAGCAGTTTTCCCATGATCCGGCCAATCGTGGCAGCTGCGGGTTTCGCCGGATCCACGAAGCCTGGTTGAGTGACGGCGCTAGCCATTATGTCGCGGAGTGCCGCTTCATTGAGCTTACCGCGTTCGTTGCGCGGCATCTCGGAAAGGATCATGAGTCGCGGCGAGACCCCTTTCGGCAACTCGGCCCGAAGAACCCTGCGAATCTTGCACGGGTCCGCCTCGCCAGCGACCCACACTGCAAGGGCGCCATGCTGGACGGCGATGCGCGCCTCGCGCACACCGGGAACTTTCGTCAGCGCAGTCTCGATGCCGGCCGGCTCAATCCGGTATCCGCTCAACTTGATTTGCCGGTCCATGCGATCCATGAACACCAAGTCCCCGCTGCTCGTCGGTTGGACCCGATCCCCGGTGCGGTACCAACGGCCGGGATATCTGCGCCCGAGTGAACCGGGAAGAGCACGGAACCGTTCCGCTGTCTGGTTGGGTCGATTGACGTAGCCAAGACCCACCCCTACGCCTCCGATCCACATTTCACCCGGCCGTCCCGGTGGTGCAGGCGAGCCGTCGGGCGCGAGCAGCACAAGCCGCGCTGCACCAAGCGGAGCACCGATGGGCACGCTATCCATTTCCAGTGGTGCGCCCTGATCGACGTGGAGGGTAGCGGTAATAGTTGTCTCCGTCGGACCATAGCCGTTCATCCAGATCACGCTAGGAGCTACCGTCCGCCACTGTTCAAGTGTGGTTGACGGAACCCGCTCGCCGCCCACGATCACAAGTCTGAGGTCCCTGGGGAGGCCGCGCGAGGACGGGTGCTGGAGGTTGTCAGTCAGCAACCTCCAAAAGGCAGTAGGAAGATTCAGGACGGTAATGCGTTGGCTGTGCAGTTCGTCCACGAAGCGCTCGAGAGTGTTCAGCATCTCGTCGCTGCGTAGAACGAGAGTGGCGCCCGCGCGAAGGGTCGGAAGGATTTCTTCAATTGCCACGTCGAAACCCAAGGCCGCGAAGGACAGCACGCGATCCTGCGGCGTGAGTTCGAACGCCGCTGACACGGCGCGGGAATGATGGTCAAGAGCACCATGTCCAATCATGACCGCTTTGGGTTTGCCAGAGCTGCCCGAAGTAAAGATCAGATAGGCAGGATCCTCTGGGCCAGCGCTGTCGCAAACCACTGCCGGCAATACTGTATCGCCTGTGGGAAGATTTAGGGCCCGTGCAGGGCCGCCAAGCTGTACTGCAAGTTCGGGACTGTCGACTAACAAGAAAGCAGGAGCACTATCCTCCAACATCTGCTGGCGCTGCTCGATGGAAAGTTCCGAGTCTAGATGGAGAAACCCGGCCCCCAAGCGCAGGATCGCGACCCAAGCTGCGATGGAGTTGACACCACGGGGCAGTGCCACGCCGACGATGGTGCCGGGCCCGACCCCATGGTCGAGAAGTAGTCGGGAAATAGCAACAGTTCGCCGTTCCAACTGTTCGCCCGTCAGCGCTTCACCTGTCGCCATGTCTATGCAGCTACTGGTGAGCTTCCGGTTCAGGCCGTGCAAGGCGGGTGGCTCGCGTCCGTCCACGGGGGCAAAGCGGGCCGGTGCAAGTTCGGACAGCTCTGCAGCCGGTTGGTTGCTTATCGCCACAAATAGCCGCGAGGCGAGTTCTGCAAGGCCAACATTGTCAGCACCCGTGCTGTCAAAGCGCAACAGTCCTTCATCGCATCGGGCGCGCAGCCCTGGCAGGTCACGCGTTCCCGCCGCCTGTGCTGGAATGATCAGAAGATCGTCGAGGGCGGAAGTATGGACCGATGACTCCAGCAGGTCGCTAATATCTTTTGCAGTCATGCCGGGCCGGATGGCGGCGCGGCACTCTCGCTTGCCCACACCGATACTAACAATGATTTCGCTTATCGCAAACCACCGGGACAACGCTATGATTGCCGCAGTTGCCACCATTCCCGTAGTGGACGGATCGACTTTGCCGAGGGTGTGGTTGGTCAAAAGCATACCCGACACTGAAGAGAAGGGAACGGCAACCCTCAGGTGATCGCCCATGGTACTGCTCAGCTTACGGGGAGGTTTCGCGTGCCGCAACCGAGGATGCGATCTCGATGATCCGTGTGGCCTTTGCACTCCACAGAAAGTTGCGCTTGATCCTTAGTCGCCCGGCTTCCGACTTCTTCGCTAGAACTGATGGATCGGAGATAAGGCCGCCCAGAAGCCCACGGAGGCTTACGGTTATCTCCTTCGCGTCGGCGATGGGCACCTTTAAGCCCACATCAGAATCCACGAGTTCGCCCGGTCCGGCATAATTCACAACGACGGGGACGAGCCCCAACGCCATGGCTTCCAGAACGACTCCTCCACCAAATTCTCGAATCGAGGGGAACAACAGGATCTGGTTTCGTACGGCCACATCCTGCACTTGCCGATGGTCCAGCCAGCCGTGGAAGGTCACGACCTGCCCTAAGCCCGCCGCAGCGACCTGGGCCTCCAGTGCCTCTCGCTCCGGTCCGTCGCCAATGATGTCGAAGGTCATCTGCCCCGACGCCAGGAAGGGGATCGCAGCTTCGATTGCCAATGCGGCGGCTTTGTACGGCACTAGTCGGCCAATGAAGCAGGCTCGCAGCGGCAGACTGCCGTCCTGGACAGCCACGCGCGTAAACCGGGAAGGGTCGATCCCGTTTTCAGGCATCAATATGGCCTTTGCACGATATCGCTCTGGAAGGCCCGCGAGGGCAAAGCCTGATCCGCATAGGATCACGTTGCTCGCCTTGAGCATCCGCCGCCATGTGGGATTGAGGCGATAGAACCCGCGCACCATCGACAACCATTCCCTCTCTTTTGTACGGAGGTCTGCAAATCCCTTGGGCCAAGGCACCCCGCCGTTGATGGGCCCTAACATGAAGGGTATGCCTGCCGCCTGGCAGCGCTCGGCCAATACGCCAGCTGCGGTCGGCATAACCGGGGTGATCCGGTGCACCATGTCGAACTCCCTGGCGCGGATGCGATCACCGAACTTTTTCCAGACCTGCCGCTCAAAGTACGGATAAAGAAACGAGGACATCGCCGCTAATAGGGTCCAACCTCCCTTCTCTCCAAGTCCGAGGCGCTTGGCAGCCTGCCAAAGCGGTCGCTCGATATGCTCGGTATTGATGGCGGTGAAGTCCTCCCCTTCAACCAGTCCCGCCCGTAGAAAAGCCTCCCGGTTGCGGACCTGGGTCACGATATGGGCATCAGTCTGCGCCGCAATGGCCGAAGCGAGTGACCAGCCCACTAGGGGAACGCTCGCCCACTCCGGGTTTGCGGCTTCGGCAACCAGAAGCATCCGAGGGCGGGTGCGTGTCGACGGCACAGAGTCAATTGTAATCGGGTTCACCTTCATCGTGCCGCCACAATGCGGTCGGCCACACGCAGGCTGTTTGCCAGGATGATCAGGCCCGGGTTCACCCCGGTGGAGGAGGGCATGAAGGATGCGTCGGCTACATAAAGGTTGCGTAGGCCATGTACACGGCAATCGGCATCCAGGACACTGTCGCGGGGGTCGCGGCCGAACCTCGCGGTGCCGCAGGCATGGCCATAGTTGAGTTCGATATCGTCATTGAGAAAGAAGAAACGCCGCCCTCTGAACATCTCTCGAATGGCATTGCGGAAACGGTGCCGGCGTTGGGCAAGCTCTGGTGCGACCCCATACACGATCCTTGGTGGTTCCAGTGGATTGCTGCCGGGCAGGATACGGTTCGTTTCATACGGCAGGTCCTCGAGGATGCCGACAAACACCCGCGCCTCTCCCAAGACCCCCGCCGCGACCTTGGCTGGAATTCGCAGGAACGGCCGCAACACGCGCGCGCGGCGCAGTCGTCCTGCGTCGAAGCGGCTGCGCAAGTGCATCAGGATATTTCCATAATCTGCCTGCAATCCCATAGACTGAACCATTCCCATCCTTGCTCCATCCCGGAGATAAAGGTCTCGCAGGGCCAGTGACTTTGCCGGAAATCCCAAGGGCGCCCGGTGCTTTGGAAATACGGCCATTCGCTCGGACAGGTGAAACATCAGATTCCGTCCCAGCAAACCTGTTCTATTTCCGATCCCGTCCGCCCATTCGGTGCTGCGGGACGCAAGCAGTAACTGTGCCGATCCGATTGCACCCCCTGCCAGCACGACCCGATCGGTTGCGAGTATCACCGGCTCCTGTCCCGCACGGCTTACAACGACGCCGCTTACCGTTTCGCCATCGATCTCGATCTGCTGGGCCGTCCATCCTGACAGAAGTGCCGAGCGGCCCGTGCTCAGCGCCCGCTGGAGGGGTTGCCGGGCATCTGCCTTGCATGCCTGTTGGCATTCACGCCCGATGCATTCCTGACACTGTGGCTGATAGGCAATTCCCAGATGCGCGCGGTAAGGGTGATATCCGCGCCGGGTCAGATCGTCACAGATTTCTGCATCGCCTGCACAAAGCGGAGGCGGGCTGACGAACAAATCACGATCCTCGGGGCAAAGCACATTGGGCGTTCCAGAAATGCCGACAAGACGACGAGCCTCCGAGAAGTAGGGTATAAACCTGTCGTAGCCCACGATCCATCCACCAGTCGGATGCGGAATGCCCTCAAGATCCTCAAGGTCGTGTCGCGCCGGCAGTTCCAATGAAGCCGCGTAGACAACCGAGGTGCCGCCGACTGCCGATATGGATGTGGGAACCCGTCGGGCCCCTTTCCCATCGATCATCACCTCTGCGTCGAGCTGTTCCAGCGGGGCAGGCGCGTTATCGCTCAGGGCCCTTGTCCCGCGCTCGACAAACAAGACCTTCATGCCTGCTTCTACCAATCTTGCACCCGCATGAGCGCCGCCCAGGCCAGTTCCAATCACGATTGCCTCCCATGGCACAGATGCCACGGCGGTTATATCTATGTTCTCCAAGTCGGAAGATCCGTTTCGATACACGCTACCAGCTAACAATCCACTCCTGTAATTCAGTCGAGCTGAAAGAGGTTACCATCCAGTATCAAGTATATTGGCAGGCTTGAAAAGCGGTCTTTGCAGCCATTGATTCCGGGTGGTTGATTGTAAATGGTTGTTTCCAATCCATGAGGTCCTTGCGTGCCACACTGCGCCCAACCCGCTCTTGTGACACTTCTTGTCTTAGACTGACCCTGGTTCCCCGTGAGACAAGGGAGCCGCTGACCGGCACTCCAAAAATGCCGGACGGCGGCGGGGGACGGATCGAGACATTTCAGGTCGAGCAGGGACCGGAAAGTAGTGTGATCACCCCCGCCTCTTCTTTGAACCTGAACGGATACATGGGCGAGAGGCCCGCATGACAAGACGAGCTTGGGAAAACACAAATGCAGGATGCCATTGGAATTGCGTTTCAAAAGACAAGCTGGACGCCTTCAATCTGACCAGACGCGAGCACCGCCAATTCACCAATGACAAACGCACTCTTCGATCCCTTGGTTGCTAAATCGAAACCAGTGGTACGGCGCTGGTCGTGTTCGAAGCATCGGGCGCCTACCACCGCCTCCTGGAAAACAGCCTGGCTGCGGCCGGACGCCTTATTCCAAGGTGAACCCACGCCAGGCTCGAAGGTTCGCTGAGGCGACCGGGAAGAATGCCAAAACCGATAAGGTCGATGCGGAAATGCTGGCCAGGATGGGAAGCGTTCTGGATCTCGAAGCGCGGGCACCGAACACCAAGCACCTCAACATTCTCAGAAAGTTGATGACTGCCAGGCGCGGGCTGGTCAAAGACCGCGTGACCGTAAGGACCAGAATGCAACTCATTACGCAAACTCTTCTGAAGCGGCATCTGAAGGAACGGCTGGCCCAGATCGAAAAGCACATCGATCAAGTCGACCGCGCCATCATGGAGATGATCACAGGCGAAGAGGATTTGCGCGTCAGGTTCGAAATCCTCGTCAGCATTCCCGGTATCTCGACCGCGACAGCTTTCTCGATGTTGATCGAGATGCCCGAACTGGGTGCGATGTCGGGCAAACAGGCTGCAAGCCTGGCCGGCCTGGCACCTATCTCGCGCCAGTCGGGCAAATGGCAGGGAAAGGAACGCATCCAAGGCGGCCGCGCTTTCCTTCGGCGCGCCATGTATATGCCAGCTTTCTGCACGATCCGGCACAACCTCCAGTCCAAGGAGAAATACAAGCAGCTCGTCAAAGCAGGGAAACCGCCCAAGGTTGCTCTGATCGCGATCATGCGAAAGCTCGTCGTTCTGGCCAACGCGCTCTTGAGAGACGGCCGGAAATGGTCTGAAAACCCCACTTGATCAACACGGATACCTCCTTTGCACCGCGAAGAACAATTCATCTTGGTGACAACGGCGCCGACAACGCATGGTCAGGACGTTATCGAACAAAAATGGAGAAAGGATGAAAGATCACCGAACCGGAAATCGAGCAAGCCGGATGGCCCCAAGGGAAATCAAAGCCGGGCCGATCCATTCCAATATGGTATTGGCTCGCAAGCCCAGAACCGGCAAGCCCAGAAACTGATCGGCATCATGAAAGCCTATCGCCCGCATCAGCACGAAAGTGCACACAAAGACAAAACCCATGATCGGCAACGCGCTGCGGGACAAGCTGCCTCGTAGCAGCACCAGAAGCATGGTCAGAAACACCAGTGCCAAGGCAGCAAGTCCCATGAGAAAACCGATTTGTACGAGGTGCCGCTGATCATACCAACCCTGGGCTTGTGCCAAGCAGCGCCCCCCAGCCGTCAACGCCGATTGTAGGTCAAGCTGCTTGTTGACCGCCAAGGCAACCAGAACCAGCCATGTTAGATTCCAAAAGAGCCGCTCTCGCACCGGTGCTGCCGCAGGAAGAGCTGTGTGACTGGCATATAAGGCTGAAACCCCCGCAGCCAAATAGACCAGAACCGTTGCCCAGCCTTGCCAGGTCGGATCGCCGATCCCGGGCTGCCAGCGGGCCAGAACACAATCCAGCATTCAGTTACCCTTCGTCCTCACCCTAGCCAGCCCGCCAGCCGTTCCACTTTGCATAAAGCGCGTGAACATTAACCCTGAAACAAGGCCGCACACCCACTTCAGGGTATCGCGGCAATGATTCGGCTTTCACCGGTTCGCTAGTGGTCGTGAGCGGGATCTCGGCAGAATATCTCAGCTTCTCCGACAACTCATGACTGGGCAAGCGGTTCTGAGGGAGCGAAGTTGCCCAGGATGCACAGAGGACGCGGACTGATTGGTTAACCCTGTGGTCAGGCAGCGTCACATGGCCGCTCGCGCCCCCGGCAGCGGAGATGGCTGGTAAATCTTCGGCCCACATGGAAGATTTACACAATCTCGCCACAGACCCGGACATCCTCCTCTTCCCGGATCACGCCAGAGGGCACGGAATACCAGGAACTGTCCATCACGACGGGATAGTCAGGCGCCACCCGGACGCGCTTCCGGCGGGCAATGGCACAGGCCATATCGGGTGGTGCTTGAAGATGCGGCCGATCCAGCGTGGAGAAGAGATCGGCGCGGCCGGTGCCGTAGCCCTGCATGATCCGCACGTTCAGTTCATCGCGGAAGCGTCGAATGGCGGCATTCAGCTCGGCCAGCGAGAAGAAACGCCGGTTGTGCAGCCACGCCAGGATCCATCGCTGCGCCACCTGCACCGCAACTCCGAACCTGGCCTTGTCGCGGGCTTGCACGGGCGGGCCGGCAGGATCGCAATGCTATGATGCTCGGCCATGTCGGCATAGGTCTGGTTCAGCCTGGAGTCATAGCGATCGGCCTCTCTCGCACCGCCGACTCCAGTTGTCGGGGACGACGACTCTGTGCACCCCATCCAGGAAGCTGAACATCCGCACGTGGGCACCGATCCAGTCCTCCAGCCCTTCCGTCGCAGCCGCCTCGGCATAGGCATAATTCGACGCCCCCATGGCCGGGATGAACAGCTTCATGGCCCGCACTTCGCCGCTTTCCGGACCAGTGACGGCGATCGTGTCCCCGGCAAAATCGACGAAGACCTTCTCCCCGCCGACATGCGTCTGCCGCATTGTCGGACGAACACGCCTTTCCACGCATCGTAGTGGGTGCAGAACCACGTACCGGCAAAGCCTTCGGGTTAGGAGGCGCGATATTCCTCCCAAAGCAACATCCGCGTCACCCCGGGCCGCCGCAGTTCACGATCGATACTGGCCCAATCCGGCACCGGCCTGTTCGGGTCGGCAACGGTGGGGGCTGCAGGAAACAGCAGAAGCTCCGGGCCGTCGTCATCCAGGCCTTCCGGCAATGGCCAACGCAGCCCGGCTTGCCGCGCCCGGTGCAGGGAGGTCCCGACACTGGACTTGCTCAGCCGGAGCGAGGCTGCGATCTGCCGTTCGCTCAGTCCGTGCCCATACTTCGATCGTAGAACGTCGCGTATCCGGCGCATGTTAAGACGTCCTGTCTCCATCTGGCCCTCTCCTGCATTCAGGAGCGGAACTCTATCCTCTGAGTGCTGACCAAGCCTGCCATGCTGCTGCGAAATCGCTGCCCGCCATCGCGTGACGTTGCTGCCCGTCATTAGGCGAAACACGCATATCAACACGGACCGCCTGACCGATGACCTCAAAAAGGCAATCCCGGAATCTCCACCACATTGACGGACGTGACTGGATCAGTCGAACTGCCCACGCCCGCGACCGATGCCTGCTGACTGAACGGCATGGCCGCCTGTGGCGGTTGTGTTACGCTAACGAACTTCTTTATAGCGGCAACTACGATAGGCTTGCAGACATTCCTTTATGCCTAGATACCTTAGAAAGAAAAGGTTTTTTGGGTTAATACTGAAAAGTGACTATCATCGATCCGGCTTTGATTGCCTTGTTTCAAATCTGTCAGAACGCACACGGTAAGCTTCGTCCGGAACCGCTGGATATCGGCGCTGTACTCAAAGAATCCTTGCAGTGTTCGACAACGCCCACGGCGCAACAGAATTCCCAGAAGCCTGATCGAGATAGCAGCTTCTGTGCTGCTGTTTCAGTGTAAGCCTAGTCACCCGAAGCTAAAAAGTCCGGCCTGAACAACTTGTAGTTCATTGATTTCACCTCCGAAAGCTGCGGTTTTGTTCGCTTTGAATTGCCGGGTTTCGTATGCTTTGGCCAGAAACCTTGCAACTTCCGGTCGCCGATGAAGCCTCATTCCTGCGCCCCTGAACAGGATGACCTGCTCCGCCCACGACTGGTCGATATGATCGATGCGCGCCACGAATTGGTGAAGCTTGCGGCGCTGATCGACTGAGAGTTTTTTGAACGGGAATGGGCGAGCTTCTTTCCTTCGCATCAGGTCGACCCGCGACATCGCCACGCCTGGTGGCGGGGCTCATGTATCTCCAGCACGCCTTCAAGCTCTCTGACGAGGCAGTCGTCGCCCGGTGGGTCGAGAACCCGTATTACCAGCACTTCACTGGCGAGACGTTCGTCGGGAAAACAGTCCACCGGACTGTTTTCTGATCCTCCTCACTCCAGCACCATCCTCCAATCGATCCCTCGTCGCTGGTGCGCTGGCGCAAGCGGATCGGCGAGGAAGGGGTGGAGTGGCTGCTGACCAAGACCATCGAGGCAGGCCGAGCCGCGGGCGCTGTCACCGACAAGAGCCTGAAGCAGGTGGCTGTCGATACGACCGTGATGGAAAAGACCATCGCCCATCCCACGGATGCGCGGCTTTACGAGCGCGCTCGCGTATTGCTGGTCGGCTCGGCGAGAAAGGCCGGGATCGATCTGCGCCAGAGCTACGCGCGGCTTGCGCCGCGGCTGGCCACCCAGGTCGGACGGTATGCTCATGCTCGGCAGTTCAAGCGCATGCGCAAGGCCCTGCGGCAGCTCAAGGGCTATGTTGGCCGGGTGCACCGGGATTTGCGCCGCCACTTGCAGGACATTCCCGACGGCGCGCTGCGCGGACGGGTGCTGGAGGCACTCTGGCTGGTCGGTCGCCTGCTCGAGCAGAATAAGGAGGTGCATTCCCGCCTAGGAGATCTCGGCCCCCAGATATGAGGGAAGTCGACGCCCGAAACCGGTCGGAAAAAGCGACATGACCCGCCGACCGCGGAGCCGCAGTTTATGACGTTAGGACAGGATTTCTTTCCAAGCTGTGCGGTGTTAGTCACTGATAGCCTAGCAAATCGGCACCTTTTTGACGCTTGACATAGTGATCTCAGGACCTCATTCCCATGTTCATCTCCACAACATCCCTTGGCATGAGGGATCAAACATCATTGCCTGGCCAACGTATCAAAGGGCAGATCAAGTGGTTCGATCCGATCAAGGGGTTTGGTTTCCTCTCTGATGCAGAAGAAGGAGCGGACGTACTTCTTCACAGCAACGTGTTGCGTAGCTTCGGGCAAAGCTCGATTGCCGAGGATGCATTAGTCGAAGTCGTTGCGATCCAGACGGCGCGCGGACGCCAGGCGGTCGAGGTGCTTTCCATTGCGCCTCCGCCTTTAAATGCCCAGACTGCAGCACCGATTGCCGAACTGGCAGCTATGTCGGAGGCTCACTTCGCGGCGCTTCCGCTACTACCGGCGCGGGTGAAGTGGTTCGACCGCAATAAGGGCTTCGGCTTTGCAAATATCTTCGGCAGGACGGGCGACGTCTTCCTGCACATCGAGGTCCTGCGGCGATGCGGCTTTGTCGATCTCACCGAGGGGGAAGCTGTTGCCCTGCGGGTCTTTCTGACCAAGCGCAGCATGATCGCAACGGAAGTTTCAGCATGGGTCAACGTCGGAGGCGGGAGCAAGGTGGAGTCTATGCGCAGCTAGTTGTCTGGTTGCACAACCTTGTTGCTGGTGACGTCATCGTCCTCAGTCACGGCGACACTCCTCCCCTCAAGCATTAAACGCCGCGAACGCTAAGAGGTTGTCCTGGATTTTCCACGAGTTTGCCGCCTCGCTAAGCTCTGGCATGGGTTTATACCTCACCCGCAGGAATTTGCGGTGCGGCGGGCGAGCCACAACCAAAGGCCGAAGCCATGTTCTCGATCGCGGTCCTCTTCCAGCCCGTGATCATCGTCGGATGGATGTCGTCCTTCTTGGCCAGTTCGGCCGTCGTCAGTTCCTCGCGGATGGCTTCCAACGCCACCTTCGCTTTGAACTCGGCCGAATAGCGCTTCCGTTTCGTCATGCGGATCAGTCCTTCGTCAATCGCCAGAGCTTATACTAACGGCATTAACCACTGACCTGCGCCCAATCGCGTGAGGTGATTGAGGCGACGCGTTCCGGCATGGCGAGGA